>CAYZZW010000038.1:0-32311 GCA_964482955.1 uncultured Treponemataceae bacterium
GGCCGTCATGTACCTCGGCCGCATCGTCGAGGAGGCGGCCGTGGACGAGCTCTACGACGAGCCGCTCCACCCGTACACGAAGTTCCTCTTCGCCTCCATCCCGGTGCCCGATCCGCGGGCGAGAGGCGGCAAGGGACGCCGCGCGCTCCTCGAAGGCGAAGTGCCCTCTCCCATCGATCCGCCGCCCGGCTGCCGCTTCGCGGGCCGCTGTCCCCAGGCCATGGATCGGTGCCGGGCGGAGGATCCGCCCGAATCCGAACCGGGCCCGGGGCGCCAGGTGAGCTGTTTCCTGTACGCGTGAACGCGAAGCCCGGCCCGCGCGGCCGGGCTTTTAATATGGAAGAAACCGCCCCTATTCCCACGGCGACTCCGGCCCGCTATCATGGCGCACCATGACAAACCCATCCAAGCATCCGCTCGCCCGCCTGATCGCCCCCTACCGCGGCCTCGGCCCGTCGCTCTGGTCGATGTTCTTCGCCACGATGATCAACCGCTTCGGCGACTTCGTCGGCGTGTTCCTGGCCCTCTACATGTCCACCGTCCTCGGGTACGACCCCATCAGGACGGGCTCCATGGTCTCCCTCGTGTACGGCGTGTCGATCGTCGGCTCGCTCGCCTCCGGCCGCATCGCGGACGTCCTCGGCCGCAAGCGGACGCTCATCCTCTGCCAGGTCACGGGCGCGCTCGCGAACGTCGCCATGAGCTACCTGTACAAGGAAAGCTGGGCGTCGTGGCTGCTCGTCGCGGGCAGCCTCTTCCGAGGCGGCGCGCGGCCGCTCATCGGCGCCGTGCTCACGGACCTGGCGCCGGCGGAGAAGCGCAAGGAAGTCTTCGGCCTCCAGTACTGGTCGATCAACGTCGGCGTGGCGCTCGGGCCGCTCGTCGCCGCGCAGCTCTTCAACCATTACCTGCCGTGGCTGTTCAGGGGCGACGCGATCTGCACCCTCGTCTCGGTCGTATTGGTCGCGCGGGGCGTCCGCATGCCGCCCAAGGCTCTCGCGTCCACGTCGCTCGAAAAGCACGACGAACGGGGCGCGGTGGCCGCCTTCCTCGGCAGGCCCATCCTCATCGCCTTCGCGGCCTTGGCTCTGCTTTCCAGCCTCACCTACGGCCAGACCGGCTTCGGCCTCCCGCTCCGCCTGTCGGAGGCGCTCGGCGCCGAGGGCCCGAGCTACGTCGGCTACATGATGTCGCTCAACGCGGTCATCGTGCTCGCCCTGTCGATCCCGATAGCCCGCCTCCTCCGCTCGCGGAGCCCGCTCGAGTGCATGGCCATGTCCGGCGGCTTCTTCATCGTCGGTTTCGCCATGCTCGCCTTCCCGATCGGCAAGGCCGGGTTCGCGGCTTCCACCGTCATCTGGACCCTGGGCGAGATCGTCACGTCCATCAACATGGGCGTGTTCCTGGCCAAGCATTCGCCGGCCAACTGGCGCGGCTCGTTCCAGTCCTTCATGGGCGTCTTCTATTCGGGGGGATGGACCCTCGGCCCGCTCATCGCCGGACCGGTCCTGCAGGGCGCGGGCAGCCGCGCGCTGTGGGCCGGCACCGCCGCGCTCTGCCTCGTGTGGGCGCTCGGCGCCGCCGCCCTCGAAGCCTGGGACCGCCGCATCAAGCCGGAGCCGGAAGCGGCGATCAACGCGCCGTGACGCGCTCGAGCCCCGGCGCGGCGAACAGCCTGAGCGGGAGGCGGCTCGTGCCGACCCCCGCGCTCACGTACAGGACGTTGCGCCCCGCTCGGTACGCGCCCGCGACATAGCGGCCGCTTCCCTCCGGGAGCACGACGGGCAGGCCGAAAAACGTGATCTGCCCGCCGTGCGTGTGGCCGCTCAGCATGAGGATGCCCGACGGGGCGTCCGGCCAGCGCGCGCACAGTTCGTCGAACAGGATCGGACAATGTCCGAGCACGAGGTTGAGTCCGCCGTCGAGCGGCGCGAAGCCGGAAAAATCCGGATGGCCGCGCAGGTAATCGTCCACCCCGTAGATCCGCGCCTTCGTCGATCCGACCTCGAGGTCGACGCCCTCGTTGACGAGCACCCTGACCCCGAGCCGTTCGAGGTCGGCGCGGAGCCGCGCGCGGTCGAAGCCCCTCGCGTATTCCCAGTTGCCGTAGATCGCGTACTTCGGGCAGCGGAGCGTCACGCGCTCCAGCCAGGCGATCAGGGAGTCGTAGTGCCGGAGCTCGGTGAGGAAATCGCCCGTGAACACGAGCAGATCCGGATCGAGCGCGTTGAGCTCCGCGAGCAGGCGTTCGTACACGGCTTTTCCCGGAACGTAGTGGAGATCCGATACCTGTACGATCTCGACGCCATCGCCAGCGGCGCCATCGCCAACGGCGCCATCGCCAGCGGCGCCATCGCCAGCGGCGCCGAACGCGAGATCCGCCTTCCGCGAAGCGAAGCCGGCGCAGGTCGAAAGAAGGAGCCAGGCGGCCAGCGCGGCGGCCACGCGCATCGCGCCGAAGGCATCGTTCCCCGTCCTCGCACCCGCCTTCCGTCGCATTCCGCCCTCCGCGAACATCGTCGTCTTTCTTCCATAGTCATCCAAGCTTTCGGGAAAGGCAATCGGTAACCCGGAAATAATAGCGGTTTATCGACGATGTCGCGCTTCATTGCGCATTTATACAAGCATTCGCCCGCGCGGGCTTTCATAGTGACCGTCGCGATGCGAGCGCGCGTGCGCGCGAACGGACGCATGCGATCGAGAAGCGGCGGGAACCGCGACACCCGGTTCCCGAGGGCCTGGTCGTCGTTCGAGTCGGGGAGCGCCCTGGAGGTGCGCGTATTCGGGACGTCACGAGGTCCTTCCGTCGTCAAGGTCGAACCGCCGTCCCTCGCGCGAGCGCGGCATCCGATTTTCATCATGGCGGGATATACCCGATAGGAGCTTGATGTGAACGCACTCAAAAAGTGTTTCTTGTGTTCCGGCATTGCGGCGCTCGTCGCGGCGACGGCCTTCTGGTCCTGTTCGAGCCCGACTCTCACGGACGATCAGGCGGTCATGGCCGACAAGCCCGAACTGGCGGTAGCGCCCGGCGGCCCCGTGGCGACAATCAATTCGTCGTCGAAAGACGCGTATGAAGAAGACGATTACCGGACCAGCGCGAAGGCGATCGCCGTGAACGGGGCCGTCCAGGAACGCAACTACTACGACGACGCGAACGACTGGATGTACTTCAACGCCACGGGCGGAACCAAGTACACGATCGAGTCGTGGACGTCGGGAACCGCCGACACCTACCTCTATCTGTACGGCGTCTCCACCACCACGGTCCTGGCCAAAAACGACGACAAGGCCGTCGGCAACCGCGGATCCTTGATCGCGTGGACCGCCCCGTCGTCCGGGACGTTCTACGTCAAGTCCTATTCGTACAACGGCCGGACCGGCACGAACCGCAATTACACGGTTTCGGTCAAATCCGACGACGGCCCCCCGCAAACCGACGTCATCAACTACGATCCGAGCAATCCCGTCGTGCCGATCACTTTCACGAGCGGCCAGTCTTCGAAGACGGTCACGATCAAGGGCGCCTCCGGCAAGAGCGTGTACATGGTCAAGGCGAACGTCGATCCCGCCTCGGTGATCGCCTCCGGAACCGGCGGTTCCTCCTCCGCGTTCGGCGGCGACGACCCGATTCCGCCGCTCGACATGGGCGAGATCGTGCGCATGGACTACGAGCCGGCCACGCGCTTCAACTCCATGGCCAGCAAGATCCCGTCCGCTCCCATGAAATCGGTGCGCGCCTCGTCGGTCGCGTACGGCGACCCGACCGGCGCCGGCTACGTCGCCGGCACGACGACGAAGGCCTTCTGGGTCCAGGACAAGAACGAGGCGTGGATCCAGGTCACGGCCACGCTCCGAGCCATCGGCCGGTACTGCTACGTCTGGGTTCCCGCGGAGAACTGGAGCTCCTCGTCGACGACCGCCGACAACAAGCTTTCGCAGGCTCGCGTGAACGAGATGGTGGCCGCGTTCGACGGAACGTCCGCCGGATCGTACAAGGACGGCATCTTCGGGTACGACACGAACATGTTCGGCTACGAGATCGGCGGCGGCCCCGGCGGAAATGGCGGGCGCGATTCCGACCAGCACGTGTCCATCCTCCTCTACGACATCGACTACGACTTCACCTCGACCCAGACGGGCGGCGTCCTCGGGTACTTCTGGGGCAAGGACTACTACAGCCAGAGCGAGCTGTCCGGCTACGACATCAAGACCAACTACTGCGAGATGTTCTACGTCGACGTCCACTTCGCGGACGGCTGGCCGAAGATGATCTATTCCACCCTCGCCCACGAATACCAGCACATGATCCACTTCGCGCAGAAGTCGATCGGCAAGAACCTCGACACCGCCACCTGGTTCAACGAGATGTGCTCCATGGTCGCCGAGGACGGCATCAGCGACCAGCTCGGCATCTCGAACGACTACTCCCCGATCGGCCGGCTCGAGGACTTCTGCCAAAGCTACTACCTGTCCGGCGTGTACGACTGGCTCTCCGGCAACGACGTGCTCAAGAGCTACGCGAGCGCCTACGCCTTCGGCGCCTACCTCGTCAGGAACTACGGCGGCGCGAAGCTCTTCAACGCGATCGGGACGAACGCCTACGCGGATGCCGAGTCCGTCCAGGAGGCGGTGCGGGCCCAGGGCTACCAGCTCGCGTTCAACGACATCTTCCGCGAATACGCGGAAGCCATGGTCTTCAACCCGACGGCGAACTCCGTCGTGAAGTCGTTCAACGTGTCCCTCGCGTCGCCGCTGAACGGCGTCACTTACAAGTACCGGCCCATCGACCTGTACTCCATGTCGAACGGCAATGGCGGGTACGGCCCGGTCACCTTCAATCCGTCCACGCAACAGATCCTGCGGCCCTACGGATTCTCGATCCACCAGGGCACGGCATGGAAATCCGTCAGCGGCGACCTGAACGTCACCCTGACGAAGCCGAGCGCCTCGACGGTCGAATTCATGATCATGATCAAATAAGGAAAGCCGGCGCGAAGCGCGCGGAAGCCCTCGGGCTTCCGCGCGCATTGACTTCCCCGGGGCCGCTCTGACACCATGCTCCGGCCGCTCCCGCGAACGACACCGATGGTCGCGCATCCCGCCCGATTCAGGCCGGTTCGCGGCCGCGCGCGGAGCGGCCGGAGTGAACCATGCGCAAAATCACAAGCATCGTCGTACCGCTCGCGCTCGAAGTCCTCGAAGCGACGTCCCAGCCGGACGGCACCCAGTTCAGCGCGGTGTTCGACCTGGCCGCGGGCGAATGCACGATCGCCTTCGGGCGGAAATTCGACCGACGGCATCGCTTTTCCTGCCTGGGCGCGCGCCTTCCCGCGGAGGTCGTCCCGTGACGAAAGAGACCTTCCTGGCCATCCTGAGAAGCGAAATCGGCGTCTCGCTCGGCGTCACCGAGCCCGCGGCGGTGGCGTTGGCCGCCGCGACCGCGTCGTCGGACAACGACATCGACGTCCGGGAGATCGTCGTCACGGCGAGTCCGAACATCGTCAAGAACTGCATGACCGTCGGCGTCCCCGGCATGGCCGCCCGCGGACTCCGCGCCGCGGCGGCCCTCGGAGCGGCCGGAGGCCGGAAGGAACTCGGACTGCGCGTCCTCGAGGGTGCCGACGGAGCCGCCGTCTCGGCGGCCGAGTCCCTGCTCGCGGACGACCGCGTGCGCGTGGAGCTGGCCGACGACGGCGAGCTCCTGTCCGTCGACGTGCGTTGCGCGGGAACCCGCGGCACGGGACGCTGCGTGATCCGCGGCGCGCACGACCGCGTCGTCCTCGTCGAGCGCGACGGCCAGGCGGTGTTCCGCCAGGACGACCGCGCCGCCGGGTCCGGAGGCTCCGGCACCGGGACGCAGGACGCCGAAACCATCGCGGCCGTGCCGCTCGCCCGCCTCGTGGACCTCGTCGAAACGGCGAGCGCCGGTGAACTTGCCTTCCTCCGCGAAGCCGCGGACCTCAACCTGCGCGCGGCCGCGTACGGACTCGAACACGCCCCCGGAATGGGCGCCGGCGCCGGCCTCCGCGCGTCGCGCGAGCGCGGCTCCCTGCCCGATTCACTCCTTTCCGATCTCCAGATCCACACGGCGGCCGCGGCGGACGTCCGCGTGTCCGGCTGTCCCGTGCCGGTGGCCACCTGCGCGGGCTCAGGCAACCACGGCATCGCCGCGTTCGTCCCCGTCGCGCGGGCGGCGGAGCGCCTCGGAGCGGACGAGACGACGGCGCGCCGGGCGCTCGCCCTCTCGGCGGCCGTCACGGTCTTCGTCAAACACCATTCCGGCAAGCTGTCCGCGATGTGCGGGTGCGGCGTCGCGTCGGGAACGGGCGTGGCCTGCGCGCTCGTCCTGCTCCGAGGCGGCCGGCTCCGAGCCATCGACGGCGCCGTCGCCAACATGGCCGCCACCCTGACCGGCATGATCTGCGACGGCGCGAAGGAAGGCTGTTCCCTCAAGCTGGTCGCCGCCGTCTCCGCCGCGTGGACCTCCGCGGAGCTGGCGCTCGACGGCCGCGTCGCCCCGGACGACAACGGCATCCTCGCGCCCGGCGCCGAGGCGACGATCGCCCGCATGGGCGAGCTGAGCGCCCGCGGCATGAAGGGCACGGACGACGTCATCCTGGAACTCATGCGAAACCGTTCCGCCGGCTAGGGAATTCCCGGGAGTTTGTCGGACTTGTCCGCGAAAAGAAAGAAAAATCGCGGGTCGCGATTTTTCTTCCCCGCAAACTCCGAAAGGAGCCTACTGAAACAAGGATTTTTCACGCTGAAAGCGCGAAAAATCCACAAACCCGAAAGGCTCCGAGCCATCCGGAAACGCGCGAATCCCCTTGCGCATTCGTCTCGCGTACATTATTGTACTTAGTACAGTCTTGTATCTATTCCAGAGGAGGCATCATGAAGACTTTCGTCTGCACCATCTGCGGTTACGTCCACGTCGGGGACGAGCCGCCCGCCCAGTGTCCCCAGTGCCACGCGCCGCGCGAAAAATTCGTCGAGAAAACCGAATCCGCCGCCAAGGCGTTCGCGGACGAGCACCGCATCGGCGTGGCCAAGGGTCTCGACGCCGAGGTCGTGGACGGCCTCCGCAAGAACTTCACGGGCGAGTGCACGGAAGTCGGCATGTACCTCGCGATGAGCCGCCAGGCCGACCGCGAAGGTTACCCGGAAATCGCCGAGGCGTTCCGTCGCTACGCCTTCGAGGAAGCGGACCACGCCGCCCGCTTCGCCGAGCTCCTCGGCGAAGTGGTCTACCCCGACACCCGGACGAACGTGATGCTCCGCGCGGACGCCGAGACGGGCGCCTGCGAAGGCAAGCTCGGCCTCGCCAAGAAAGCCAAGGAACTCGGCTACGACGCCATCCACGACACCGTCCACGAGATGTGCAAGGACGAAGCCCGCCACGGCGCCGGCTTCCGGGGTTTGCTCGCGCGCTACTTCAAATAAGGCTCGAGGCGGGAAGGATGGACACGGCGGGTTTCCTGCGGGAACGGGGGATACAGCCCTCGCCCCAGCGCGTCAGGATCTACGACGCCCTCGCGGCGACCCGTCTCCATCCTTCCGCCGACGCCATCCACCGGGCGCTGTCGCCTGAACTGCCGACGCTGTCGCGCACCACCGTGTACGCGACGCTCGAGCTGTTCGCCGAATCCGGGATCGCGCAACGCCTGGCCATCACCGGCACGGAACTGCGCTTCGACGCCGATATCCGCCCCCACCTCCACTTCCACTGCCGCCTCTGTGGCGCGGTCCGCGACCTCGAAGGCCGCGTTCCTCCCCTGCCCGCACCGCCCCCAGGCTACCTCGCGGAGGGCGCGCAATTGTACATCACCGGGCTTTGCCCCGACTGCCGGCGCCGCTCCCCGTCCCGCCCGGCTTGACAGCCCTCCCCGGCCGGCTGAAGCTACGAATACCATCACGCGAAAACGCGGCGCGAAGCGCGCCGCCCGACGGGGTCCGCTTGCATCCATCCGACGACGCCCGCTACGAACTTCTCGGAACGATCGGCTCGGGCGTCACGGGCGACGTGCACGCGGCTTCCGACGCCGCCCCCGGAAGCCGTCATGTCGCCCTCAAGTTCCTGAAACCCGAGTTGTCCGATCCCGAAACCGTCCGGGCTTTCCGGATCGACATCGAACGCGTCCGCGCCTTCAGGCACCCGAATCTCGCCCAGACCCACGGCTTCGGCTTTCACGCGGAGAAGCGCCTCCATTTCGCGACGACGGAATTCCTGGCGGCCGACAGCTTCGCGTCGCTCCTGGAAAAAAGGACGCCGCTCGCTCCCGGGCTCCTGTACCCGCTCCTCGTCGACGGCCTCCGGGCGCTCGAATTCCTGGACGCCCGCCGAGCCTGGCACGGTCGCGTCACGCCCGAGAACCTGTTCGTGGTCGACGGGCGCCTCAAGCTCGCGGATCTCGGGTTCCGCGCGGTACGGACGAAGGCTCGGGCGCTCCGCGGAATTTCCGCGTACGACGCGCCGGAAACGGCACGGACCGCGGGCGACGCGCGCGCCGACCTCTACGGACTCGGCCTCTGCTTTCTCGAACAGGCGCTCGGCAAGCGCGTCCAAAGCCCGGACGGCACCATCGAACCGGAACTCGTCGCGGACGGACACCTCAAAGCCGTCCTCGCGAAACTCGTCGATCCCGATCCGGACTGCCGCTACGAACGGCCCGCGGAAGCCATCGCGGATCTCTGCGCGAGGAGCGGCGCGACCTACCCGCTCGAAAGCGAGGAAACCCGGAACGCGTACTTCCTCGGCGCGGGAATCGTGAGTCGCGAGGAGGAGCTCCAGACCCTCAAGTACACGCTCAATTCCACGGAAATCCGCGCCACCGCGGTGGTCGGCGCTCCCGGCGTCGGAAAGGACGTCCTGCTTTCCGAATTCAAGAGCCACTGCCGCGAGGCCGGCATCGAAGTGTTCGAAACGGACTGCTTCCGGTCGAGCAAGAATCCCTTCCCCGTCTTCGCCGGGCTCCTCCGCGAATGCCTGGATCGCGCCCCCGCGGAACTGGTCGAAAGCCTGGGGCCGGAGCTCAAGAAACTCGCGCCCGATCATCCCGCGCTCGCCTCGATCGCGGCCAATCCGACCTACGATCCCCGATCAGAACGCTACATTTTGGCCAAGTCGATCGCGGAGTTCACGGTGGACACGCTGCTCGATTCGGAACGCGCTTCGATCCTCGTCGTGAACGACACGCAGTGGATCGACGAGGACAGCCTGCAAGCCCTCGGGCTCGCGATGGACACGGTGAAAAAGCGCGAGTTCAGCCGCTGGAACCGCTGGGACCTGTACCTGGTCGGCCGGCCCGAAAGCCAGGACGCGATCGGTCGCCTCGGAGAACACGGCGCGCTGCGGCGCCTGGCGCTCGCGCCCTTCGACGAAGCCCGCACGGGCGCGCTCTACGAAGCCGTGTTCGGCTTCGACCGCGTCGGCAGACGCCTTGGCGGCAGCGTCGCGTTCGTACGGAGCCTCGCGAAGGGGAATCCGTTTTTCATCGTCGAGATCCTCCGCAACCTGCTCGTCACCGGAACGATCGCGCGCGACGTCCGAGGCTGGGAGCTGGTCGGGGAGATCGACCCGAAAACGATGCCGCCGGTCATCGAGGAACTGCTCGATCACCGGCTCGCGGACCTCGAATACCACCAGGTGCTCAGATCGGGCTACGTCGACGAAAAGCCCGCGTACTCGATGGCGCACGACCTCATGCGCCAGCTCGTCGTGGAGCGGATGGGAAACCGGAGGGAAAAGGCCGCCTCCCTGGCGGCAAAGCTCGAAGCGCTGCACGCGTCCGACCGCGACCGACACCTCGACGAACTGTTCGGGCTCTACGTCCTCGCGGGAAACCGCCCGAAACTTGTCGCCGACGGCCAGCGGCTGACGGAACTGCTCTTCGACCGCGGCGAAATCAAGACGTGCCTGAGCCGCTCGGAAATCGTGCTGGACGCGATCGGCAGGGAGACGGACGAAGCCCTGCCCATCCTGGCCAAGCAGGCGTTCCTCCGCGTTTATTCGCTGTCGGTACCCGACGTGGTCGGCCTGATCGACGGCTTGCTCAAGCGCGCGCGGAAATGCGGCGACCGCGGCACCGAGTATTGGATCTATCGCGCGTGGGCCGATTCGGGTCTCTCCGGAGAGACCCGCGCGAAGACGATGCGGAATATCGATAAGGCGATCCGCGGCTACCGCAAACTCGGCGACGACAGGGAACTGGCGACCACCTGCAACATGAAGGGGAATTTCTGCGTCATGATCGAGGAATACGATCAAGCCCTCGCCTGCTTCGCGCGTGCGCTCGAGCTCGCCCGGAAAAACGGCGACGAATTGACGGAATCCTTCTGTCTCGGAAACATGGCGCGCGTCGAGCTGATCCGGGGAAACTGCGGCGCGGCGCTCGAGGGGGCCTTCAAGACCCTCGCCGTCACCGAAAAGCACAACAACAAGTCCAACACCGCCATCGCCTATCGCTTCATCGCGGAAACCTACCGAAAACTCGGCGATGACGCCTCGTCCCGGCGCTACTTCGATCTGGCCCTCGACATCTGCGCCGCGTTCGACCTCATCCCCCAGCACCACCGCATCCTCATCATGCGGATGGGATACGCCATCGAGGACGGCGACGCGAAAACCGCCGAACGGTACATGGCCGAACTGAAACCGGCGATGACCTCGCTGGAGCACTGGAACGAGATGCACTTCCTGTTCAGCCTCCAGGCCGCGCGGCTCGAGGCGATGAACGGGAACGGGGGAACCGCCGCGCTCCTCCTGCGCGACCTGCTCGACAAGCAGGTCGACGCGGTTCCGAAAGCCCGCGTGCACGAGGAACTGTACAGGCTGCTCGGCACGCCTTCTTCGTACCGCTTCGCGACGCGCGTCTACCGCGCCCGTTTCGCGAGGACCAAGGCGGCGGAATACCGCGAACGTATCGCCTCACTCGAAGCCCTGCGTCGGACACGCCGCGAGGGCGGGAGCGGTACCGCGTAGACCCGTGCGGCCGTACCGTCCGCCCGCCGCGCTTGACACCGCTCCGCCTTCGCCGGAAGATAGAATCATCATCACGGCAGGGCGCTACCGCGACCCGACGGGGCGGTTCTTGCATCCATCAGACGAAAAGCGCTACGAACTCCTCGGCACGGTCGGCTCCGGTCGGCTGGGCGAGGTGTTCGCGGCCACGGATACGGACGCGGGCGGCCGGCACGTCGCGCTCAAGTTCCTCCATCCCGAACTCACGCGGGACGATGACGCCGTTCGGGCATTCCGGGCCGAAATCGAACTCGCGGGCCGGTTCGCTCATCCGAATCTCGCGCGGGTGCTCGGCTTCGGCTACGACGCGCGCACGGGTCGCCACTACGGCGTGACGGAGTTCGTCAAGGGAGACAGCCTCGCCGCGGCCGCCCCGACCTCCCTCCGCGGCCCGTTCGTCGACGCGCTTCGGGCGCTCGAATTCCTCCATGCCCGTGGTCTCGCCCACGGGCGGGTGACCCCGGCCGACCTCATCGCGCGCGACGAACGGCTTACCCTCGCGGATATCGGCTTCTCCTCGATCCGGACGCGCGCGCGCTCGCTCGGCGGGCTGACCGCCTACGAAGCCCCCGAAACGCTCCGCGGTCCGGCCAACGCCCGGTCGGACTTGTACTCCCTCGGTCTCTCTTTCGTCGAAGCCGCCTCCGGAGCCCGGCTCGACGGGGCCGATCCGCGCGACGCGCTCGACCGCGTCGAGGACGACGCGCTGCGCGCCGTCCTCGGAAAGCTCGTCGACCCGAGTCCCTGGAAGCGTTACGATCGCGCGGCGGAAGCCATCGCGGACCTGGCCGCCCGGTCCGGATCGCCCATCGAGCTCGAAACCGCGGCCACGCGCGAAGCGTACGCGCTCGGCGCGTCCATCGTCAGCCGCGAAGATGAACTCAAGACGCTCAAGTACGCCCAGAGCTCCACGGAAATCCGCGCGTTGGCCGTGACCGGAGAGCCCGGCATCGGCAAGGACTGTCTCCTGGCCGAGTTCAAGAGCCACTGTCGCGTGCACGGCGTCGAGGTTTTCGAAGCGACGTGTTTCCGTTCCCCCAAGGTTCCCTTTCCGGTCTTCGCCTCGCTCCTCCGCGCCTGCCTGGATCGGACGCACGGAGCGGTAGCGGAGAGTTTCGGGCCCGAACTCAAGAAGCTCGCCCCGGACCATCCGGCCCTCGCCGGAATCACGGCGAATCCGAACTACGATCCCGTGTCCGAGCGCTACATCCTGGCCCGTTCGGTCGCCGAGTTCACGGTCGAGACGCTCTTCGCCGAGAGGCGCCCGTCCGTGCTCGTCGTCAACGACGCGCAATGGATCGACGAAGACAGCCGCATGGCGCTCGGCCTCCTCATGGACGCGATCAAGAAACGCGATTACTCGCGCTGGAACACGCTGAACCTGGTCGTGGCCTGCCGTCCGGAGGGAATGGACTTCGTGCGCAAGCTCGGCGAGCACGGCGTCGTGCGCGAAGTCCCGCTCGGACCTTTTCCGGACGCGCTGTGCGCCGCGCTGTACGAAGCCGTGTTCGGGATCGGACGGGTCGGTCCCGGACTCAAGGACAGCGCGGAGAAGGTATCGAACCTCGCCAAGGGCAATCCCCTGTTCGTCGTCGAACTGCTCCGGAGCCTGCTCGCCGCGGGCACGATCGCGCGGAATCCCGGCGGCTGGGATCTCGTCGGTTCCGTCGACCTTCCGGCCGTCCCGCCCGCCATCGAACAGCTCATCCTTCGACGCCTCGAGGACCTCGGACTCGACGAACGCCGGACCCGCGCCCTCGAAACGCTCTGCCTGCTCGGCCGCCCGATCCGTGCGGACGAACTCGCCGCCCTCGCGGACTGCCGAGCCTCCGACCTCGCAGACCTCGAGTACCGCCGGGTGCTGCGCGGAGACGCCGTCGGCGGCACGACGGCCTACTCCGTGGCGCAGGAGCCCATGCGCCGGCTCGTCGCTGAGCGCATGGAGCGCAAGCCGGAAAAGGCGGGGGCCTTGGCCGCCCGCATCGAAGCCCTTCACGGCGCGGATCTCGGTCCGTACGCCGAGGAGCTGGCCTCGCTCGCCATCCTCGCGGGCGACCGCCCCAGGGTCATTTCGTACGGCACGATGTTCGCGGACGCCCTCTACCGGCGAGGCGAAGTCAACACCTTCCTGAACCGCGTCCAACCGGTCATCGACGCGATCGGCGCCGATACCCGGGAAGCGCTTCCCCTCCTCCGCTTCCGATATTACATGCGCAGCCTGAACCAGCCCGGCCACGGTCTCAAGAACGCGCTCTCCGAGATGATCGCGCTGGCGAAGCGCCACCGCGATCCCGCCACCGAGTACTGGGCGTACCGCGCGTGGGGAGATTCCCATTTCCTGGACGACAGCCGGGCGCTGATCCTCCGGTATTTCGACAAGGCCATCAGGGGTTTCAGGCGCCTCGGCGACAACAGCGAACTGGCCAACACCTACAACCTGAAAGGCTACACCTGCGTCAACTTCGAACTGTACGGACTCGCCTACGCCTGCCTCAAGCGCGGTCTCGCGCTCGCGGAAAAACTCGGCGACGGGCTCGTCGCCTCGTACTGTTTCGGCAACATGGCCGAGATCGATTCGAAACGGGGGAACTACGGGCAGGCGATCGAAAAGCTCCTCAAGACGCTCGCGGTCGTCGACAGGCACCACAACAAGATCGACACGGTCGTCACGTACCGCTTCCTCGCCGCAAACTACCGGAAGCTCGGACGCCACGACCTGGCCGCCGAGTACTACGCGAAAGGCATGGAGATCTGCGGCGTCTTCGACATCTCCAACCTGAAATACTGGTTCCTCGTGGACCGCATGGAATACGCCCTGGACGCGGAAGACAGCGAAACCGTGCGCGCGGCCTATGCCGAACTCGACCCGTACGTCCGCGTCATCAGGTCCTACGACGAGACACTCTTCATCCACGACCTGGCCGGCGCCGTGCTCGAAGCCGTCTCGGGCAAGCCCGGCACGGCCGTCGTGAGGCTCAAGACGATGCTCGAGACGCACGCGCAACCCGAACGGATCGCGCGCATCCACGAAGAGCTCTACCGCATCCTCGGCGAAATCCCTTCCTATCGCCTCGCGCGCCGCCTCTACCGCGCGCGCCTCGCGCGGACGGGCACCGTCGCCTACCGCGCGCGCCTCGAATCCCTCGAGCGGCTCCGTGACGCCTGGCGCGCGCGGGGACGCTGACCGGAAGCCGCAGGAACGCGACGGACTTTCATTGACAGGACGGCCGCTCCCGGTCGAATCTTGAGGCATGACGGCAGACACGGTCCGGCGGGAAGCTTCGCCGCGCGTCCGCATCGGCGGACACTACGAAGCGCTCGATCCGGTCGGCGAAGGCCGGATCGGCGTCGTCCATCCGGCCGTCGACGCGTCGCGGGCCGGCCGACGCGTCGCCCTGAAGCTGCTTCGCCCGGACCTGTCCGATCCGGAGACGATCACGCGTTTCCGCGCCGACCTCGAGCGCCTTCGCGGCATGACGCATCCGCACCTCGTGCCGACGCTCGGCTACGGCTTCGACCGGTCCGCCGGCCGCCACTTCGCGACCGCGGAATTCGCGCAAGGCGTGAGCCTCGCGACGCTCTTGGCGACAGGCGGGTCGGCAGCGCCCGCGGATCGTCCGGCGCTCGCCGTCCAGCTCCTGCGGGCGCTCGAATTCCTCCACGCCCGCGGCATCGTGCACGGCGGCATCACCTCGAACGACATTTTCCTGGACTCCGGCCGCGCCCGGCTCGGCGACGCGGGCTTTCAGGCGCTCAGGCGGGCCGCATGGTCCGGCATGACGTTTCCCTACGACGCGCCCGAGACGGCCTCCCGTCCGGCGGACGCCCGATCGGACCTGTACTCGCTCGGCGTGTGCCTGGTCGAGCTGGGCTCGGGCACGCGGATTCGGGCCGACGACGAGGGGGCGACCCTCGCCCGGGCGATGGCGCTGGTCGCGGACCCGGCGCTCCGGGCGGTCGCCGCGCGGATGACCGAGGCCGACCCCTCCCTGCGCTACGACCGGCCCGCCGAAGCCGTCGCCGATCTGGACCTCGGCGCGGAAGGCCGCTTCGGGCTCGAGGACGACGCCACGAAAGACGCTTATATCCTGGGCGCCGGCTTCGTCGGCCGCGAAAACGAACTCAAGACCCTCGCCTACGCGCTCGACGCCACCGAGATCAGGGCCGTGGCGGTCGAGGGGGAACCCGGGATCGGCAAGAACGAGCTCCTCGCCGAATTCGGGCGACGCTGCCGAGTCGACGACATCGAGTACCTGGAGGCGTCCTGTTATCGGACGGCGAAGGAACCCTTCCCCGTCTTCGCGGACGTCCTCCGCGCGTGCCTGACGCGGGCGCCGCGCGAACTCGTCGAGGAATACGGACCCGAACTGAAAAAGCTCCTGCCCTTCAACCCGAAGCTCGCGGACGTACAGGCGAATCCCGCCTACGATCCGGCGTCGGAGCGGCACGCGTTGGCCCGGTCCATCGCCGAATTCGTCGTGGAAACCTGCATGAGCCGGGAGGGCCAAACCGTCCTCGCCGTCAACGACCTGCAGTGGATCGACGAAGGCAGCCTCAAGGCGCTCGGGATCCTCATGGACGAAACGAAGCGGCGCGATTTCACCCGCTGGAAGCGGCTCGTGCTCTGCGTCGCGTACCGCCCCGAGGGCGCGGAACGGGCGAAGGCGCTCTCGGCGCACGGAGCCGTGCGCGAAATCAGGCTCGAGCCCTTCGACGAACGGCAATCCGCCCTCCTCTTCGAAGCCGTCTTCGGCCGCGACCGGACGGGGCCCGCCCTGGCGGAGAACGTCGGCCCGGTCTGGCGACGGGCGAAAGGCAATCCCTTCCTCGTCGTCGAGACGCTCCGGGACCTCCTCGCAAGCGGCCGCGTCGTCCGGACGCCGCGCGCGTGGGAACTGACGGGCGGAATCGACGCGAACGCGGTCCCGTCCGCGGTCGAGGAACTCCTCGTCCGGAGGCTCGACGACCTCGCCATGGACGGGGACCAGCGCCGGACGCTCGAGACGCTGGCCCTCCTCGGGCGGGCCTCGGCCATGGGCGAACTGTCGGCGCTGGCCGGATCGACGCTGGCCGACTGCGAGGAGCTCGCGAGCCACAAGATCGTCCGGATGACCTCGCGCGACGGCGAGCCGGCTTTCGCCGTCGCCCACGATCCGCTCCGCCTCGTCGTGATCGCGCACATGGACGACGTGGCGGGAAAAAGCCGCGAGCTGGCGCGGAGGATCGCCGAGTCGAACCGGCGGAATCTCGACGGCCACGCCGAGGAACTCTTCCGCCTCGCGGTCCTCGCGGGCGACCGCGCCGACGTCGTCCGGCACGGGACGAGGCTCGTCGAAACCCTCTACGACCTCGGGGAGGTGAACCGCTTCCTCGCCACGGCCGACGAAGTCATCGAAGCCATCGGCAGGGACACGAAGGAAGCCCTGCCCGTCCGGGCGCGCGCCGTCTTCATGAGCCTGTTCACGTGGAACCCCGAGACGACCAAGGCCGCGCTCGCCGAACTGATCGAAGACTGCGCGCGCCACGGCGATCTCGAGACCGAGTGCTGGGCATACCGGACCTGGGGCGACGCGCACTTCCCCGGCGACACGCCCGAAACGGTCAACGCGTACTTCGACCGGGCCATCGACGGTTACCGGTCGCTCGGCAACGACCGCGAGCTCGCGCTGACCCTGCATCTCAAAGGATCCTCGTTGATCAGCGCGGAAGAAAACCCGGGCGCGGCCCTCGTCTGCATGAAAGAAGCCCTCGCCGTCGCGGGGCGCTGCGGGGCGGACTTGATCAAGGCCTTCTGCGTCGGGAATCTCTCGCGGATCGACGCCCTGCTCGGACGCTACGAGGCGGCTTTCGCCGGATCGCTCGAAAGCAACGCCGACATGGAACGACACCACAGTCAGGTGAACCTCGCCCACGGAGATCGCTATCTCGCCTTCCTTTCACGGAAGCTGGGCAAGCGCTCACTTGCCGATGACTATCTCGACAAGGCGCTCGCCATCTGCCGGACCTTCGACATCGGAACCCTCCGCTTCGCCTGCATGCTCGACCGCCTCGAGTACGCGCTAGACGACGGCGACCTTCCGACCGCGGCACGGCTCTTCCCGGGGCTCGAATCCGATTTCAAGAAAGGCCTGTACCACGACATGGACCGCTTCAACTATGAACTGACCGCGGCGCGCGCGCGCGCGGCCATGGGCCGAACGGAAACCGCGCTCGCGGCCTTCCGCGACCTGCTCGCTCGCTGTTCCAAGGAGGGCGAACGCGCCCGTATCCATGAAGAACTGTTCGCGTTGCTCGGGACGCGCGCCGATTACGCCGCCGCGAAGGCCGGCTACCGCAAGGCCTTCCGTTCGACGAAATGCGTCAAGTACCGCGAGCGCCTCGAAATCCTCGAGCGTCTCCGCGCGGAGTGGCGGACGCGGGGAATGGGCTGACCTCCTGACGCCGCCCGTGCTATCGTGGACGCGACCATGGCAGAGCACCGGCTCGATTACCGCGAAATCCGTTATCGCCTCGACACCTTCGCCGTCTTCCGCCTACTCCGGAAGCCCGGCGCCGCGTTCATGCTGGGCTTTCTCCATGAACAGTTTAAAACCCGCCACCAGACCGATCTCGGGCGCGCCCGCCTCTCGGAGGCGCTTTCGGCCTACGCCGAACTCGCGCGCCTTTCGGGCGACGAGGAGCCCGGGTGGGGCGAATCGCGCGCCGACCCGGCGTCGTACCTGGACGACTGGGCGAACGAGGGCTTCCTCCGCAAGTTCTATCCCCCGGACGCGAACGAGGCGTGCTACGACCTCACGCCCGACGCCGAGCGCGCGCTCGAGTGGGTGTCGGAGCTGTCGGGGCGCGGCTTCGTCGGCACCGAGTCGCGCCTCAAGGCGCTCGTGGACGCCATCCGCGAACTGGCCTACGGCGCCGCCTTCGATCCCGAAGAGCGCAAGCGCGAACTCCTCCGCCAGAGGGCCGCCCTGGACGGAGAACTCGAACGGCTCGAACGCGGCGAAGCCGAACCGCTCGACGACACGCGCGTCGTCGAGCGCTACTACGGCATCGAGGACGCGGCCCGGCGCCTCCTTGCGGACTTCAAGCAGGTCGAGCAAAACTTCCGCGATCTCGACCGCGACACCCGCGAACGCATCATCGCGTCCGAAGGCGCGCGCGGCGGCGTCCTGAAAGATCTCTTCGAGCACCGCGACGCGATCATGGCCAGCGATCAGGGCAAGAGCTTCCAGGCGTTTTGGGCCTACCTCATGTCGCTCGAAACGCGCGAGGAGCTCCAGGGTCTCGTGGCTCGCGTCCTCGGCCTCGACGCCGTCAAGAACGCGCCGCGCTCCTTCCCGCTCGAAAGCCTCGACGCCGGGCTCGTCGCCGGAGGCGCGCGCGTCCAACGCATGACCTGGCGCCTCAACGAAGAGCTCCGGAATTTCCTCGACGAACGCTCGCGGCGGGAAGCGCGCATGGCGGGCAAGCTCATCGACGAGTGGAAGCGCCTCGCCCTCGCCCGCAAGGACGATCCGCCCCTCGGCCGCTCCTTCCTCGAGGTGGAGGGCGACCCGGACCTGACCCTTGTCATGGACCGCCCGCTCTTCCGTCCGGAAGCCGATACCGTCATCCGCGAACGCCCCGCCGCCCTCGGCGCCCCCGCCGCCCCGACCGACGCCCTGTACGACCAGGACTCCGTCGACCTCGGCGAGCTGGCCGCGCGGCTCCGCGTCGCGCTCGCGGAAGACGGACAAGCTTGCGTATCGCGCCTCGCCGAGCGCTGGCCCCCCACGCAGGGCGCCGCCGAGCTCGTGGGCTACCTCCGGCTCGCGGCCCTTGCCGACCACGTCGCCGAACCCGGCCGACGCGCGCGCGTCGAGGCGCGCAACGAGCGGCGCGGATCGATCCTCGTCGCCGACTGTCCCGATCCCGTATTCCTTTCGGAGGTGGAGCCGTGAGTCTCCCGCCCTACGCCCCGGTTCTCGTCAAGCTCTTGAAGGGTCCGCTCTACGCGGACGACGCGGACTCGTGGGACCTTATTCTGCGTCACCGAACGTCGGTCGACGCATACATGTCGCAGATCGGCCTCGAGCTCGTCCTCGCGGAGACGGACAGCCTCGCCTTCCTCCGCCGGCGCAGGCCGGAAGGCGCCGACGACGACGCGGACGCGGACGACGGCCTTCCCGAACTCGTGGCGCGGCGCGAACTGCCGTACGTCGCGTCGCTCCTCTGCGTCCTCATCCTCGAGGAACTCTACCGCTTCGAGGCGTCCGGTTCGGGCGAATCGCGCCTCGTCCTGACCCGCGCCCGCATCCGCGAACTCGTCCTGCCCTTCCTGCCCAAAAAGAGCAACGAAGCCAGGCAATCGGACGCCATCGACGCGCAGATCAACCGGCTCGCCCAATACGGTTTCCTCAAGGCGATCAAGACGGGCTCCGACGAACTCGAAGTGACGAAGCTCCTCAAGCACAAGATCAACCCCGCCCGGTTGGCGGAAGCGGCCGCGCGCCTCAAGACCTGCGACGAAGGGAGCGACGCCGATGAGTGAATTAGAATTCTCGGACGCCCCGCCCGGGTTCCGCCTGGACGCGATGGAACTCTTCAACTGGGGCACTTTCGGCTCGACGGTGTGGAGCTTCCCCTTCGGCGGCGGCAACGCCCTCGTCACGGGCGACATCGGCTCGGGCAAATCGACGTGGGTGGACGCGCTCTCCACGCTGCTCGTGCCGCCGCAAAAGCTCACGTACAACAAGGCGGCGGGCGCCGAGCGGCGCGAGCGAACCGACCGCAGCTATGTGCTCGGCGAGTTCCGCAGTTCGCGCGACGAGGCGTTCGCGTCCGCCAAGCCCGTGTACTTGCGCGACGACGGCTGCTACTCGGTCATCGTCGCGGTGTTCGCGGACGCGCGCGACGGCCAGCTCCTGTCGCTCGCCCAGCTCCGCTGGCTGCGCGGCGCGGACGTCCAGCGCGTCTACGTCGTCTCCGGCCGCCGTCTTTCGGTGCTCGGCGACTTTCAGGGCTTCACGGGCGACGGCGCCGCGTTCAAGAAGCGCCTCAGGCAAACGCCCTCGACCGAAGTCTTCGACTCCTACTCGGACTACGCCGCGTCCTTCCGCTCCGCGATGGGGATGACGGAAAAGGCCGTGGAGCTGTTCAACCAGACCGTGTCGATGAAGACCATCGGCGACCTCGACGACTTCATCCGCGGCCACATGCTCGAAGCCTCCGGCGCGCGCGAACGCGTCGACGAGCTCCTCCGGAATTTCGACACCCTGCGCGGCGCCCACGACGCGGTCGAATCCTACCGCCTCCAGCGCGACGCCCTCCTTCCGCTCCGCGACGAGGGGAGCGAACACCGGAGCCTGGTCGAGCGGAAGGAACGGCTCGACCGGATGATCGAAGCCCTGCCCTTCTTCACGATCGCCCGCCTTATTCCGCTCCTCGAGCGCGAGATCGCCCGGCTCGAGGCGGAACTCGCGGCGGCCCGCGACGAGCGCGCCCGCTGCGCTGCCGCGCTCGAAACCCGCCGCGAGGACGAGACGCGCCTGCGTTCGGCAATCGACAACTCGGAGGCGGGGCGACGCATCGCGGAACTGGACGCCGAACTCGGCCGCTCGGGCGAAGAGCGCGACAGACGCAAGGCCCTCCTCGCCCGCTACCGCGAACCCCTGGGCGAGCTCGGCCACCCCGTCCCGCGCGACGCCGCCGCTTTCGGAAAGCTCCGCGATCGCCTTTCGCGCGACCTCGAGCTCGTCGACTCGGAACGCGAAGGACTCGCGGACGCGCGCGATAAGCGCTTCATCGAACGGAAAGACGCCGAAGCGCGACTCGAGGAACTCGACCGCGAACTCGTCTCGCTCCGCGGCCGCGCCAACGCCATCCCCGCGCGCGAAACGCGCCTGCGCGACAGGCTCGCGGAAGCCGTCGGCGCGGACCCCGACGAGCTGCCCTTCGCCGGCGAGTTCCTCCGCGTCAAACCCGCCGAGCGCGCGTGGGAAGCTTGCGCGGAACGCGCGCTCCGCCGCCTGGCCCTGTCCGTCCTCGTGCCGGAACGCCGTTACAAGGCCGCGTGCGCGTGGGCCGACGGAGAATCGCTCGACGGCCGCCTTTCGTTCCTCCGGCTCCCCGAAGAAGCGCAATCGATCCCGCGACTCGCCCCGCGCGCACTGGCCCGCGTCGTGGAGACGAAACCCGACGCGCCTTACCGCGACTTCCTCGAGTCGGAGCTCGCGAAAACCGCCTCGCACGAACGCTGCGACACCCTCGACGAGTTCCACCGGCTACCCGACGCGGCGCTCGCCTCCGGCCTCATCAAATCGTCAAAGCTTCGCCACGACAAGGACGACGCGCCGGAAACCGCGGACCCGCGGCGCTTCGTGCTCGGCTGGTCGAACGCCGAAAAGATCGCCTTGCTCGAGCGCGACCGCCTTGACGCCGCGCGCGCCAAGGCCGACTCCGACGCCGCTCTCGCGGCCGCCGACCGTGGACTCGCCGCCGTGGCCCAGAAGCGCGATTTCCTCCTCGATGCCCTCCGCTTCGACGACTGGGACACGCTTGACCTCGACGCCATGACGACGCGCTACGCGGCGCTCAAGGCGGAGCGCGACTCCCTCGAAAAAAGCTCCGACCAGCTCGCCGGCCTGCGGCGCGCCCTCGAGGAAACCAAGCGCGACCGCGCGGCGCTCGACGCCGAACTGGCATCGCGCAACGCGTCCTTGGGCGGCCTCGAAAACCAGCTCGCCGCCCGGCGGCGCGAACGGTCGACGCACGAAGCCAACCTGGCCGCCTGCCCCGAAGCCTCAAAGCTCTTCCAAGAACTCGACGAACAGCTCCGCTCCGCGGGCGAACCGCTGTCGCCGCCTTTGGACGAGCACGACGCGTGGCGGACGCGGATCGGCCAAAAACTGAACAGTCGCGCGAACACCCTGAGCCGCAAGGACCAGGAACTCCGCGCCGGCATCCAGAAGCGCATGCTCGAATTCCTCGCCCGCTTTCCTGAGCGCGCCTCCGAGCTGGCCTCCGGCATCGAATTCCTCGACGACTTCGTCGCCCTCCTCGACTGCATCGAGCGCGACGACCTGCCGTCTTTCGAGGGCCGCTTCCGCTCGCTCCTCCGCGAAAGCACCCTGCGCGACATCGCCCTCTTCCAAACCCAGCTCGAAAGCGACGCGGACGCCATACGTCGGGCCATCGCCCTCATCAACGAGCCGCTGGGCGCCATCGAGTACAACGCGGGCACCTTCATCGAGCTGTCCGCGGAACGTCGCGAAGACCAGGACGTGCGCGAGTTCCGCTCGGAGCTCCGCCGCTGTCTCGAGCACTCGGGCGGCGACGCGGACCTGTACAGCGAGGAAAAGTTCGCCCGCGTGAAAGCCCTCCTCGCGCGCCTTTCGGGCGATTCCCCTGCCGACCGCGCCTGGACCGAACGGGTCACGGACGCCCGCTCGTGGTTCACCTTCACGGCCAGCGAACGCTGGAAGGCGGACGGAACCGAAAAGGAATTCTATTCGAGCTCGTCGGGCAAGTCGGGCGGGCAGAAGGAAAAGCTCGCGTACACCATCCTCGCGTCCGCGCTCGCGTACCAGTTCAGGCAGGGCGCGCGCGGTGATCGCGGCGGCTTCCGCCTCGTCGCCATCGACGAAGCCTTCGGCCGCGGCTCGGACGAGAGCACGTACTACGGCCTCAAGCTCTTCGCCTCGCTCGGACTCCAGCTCGTCCTCGTCACCCCGCTCACGAAGATCAGCGTCATCGAGGGCAGCATCGACACGATTCACTTCATCGCCAATCCCACGGGCGCCGCCTCCGAACTCCGCACCATCGGCATCCTCGAATACCGCGAGGAAAAGAAAACACGCGCCGCGCCGGCCGGAAGTGCGCCGTGACGAATCCGGACGACCTCAAGGCCGCCGCCCAGAAACGCTACCCGGCCTACCTGTCGTCGCTCCTCCGTGGCGATGATATCTTTCCGCTCGAGCTGCCCTTCAAGCCGCCCAAGCCGGGAGAAGTCGCCCGGCGCTGGGGTGAACTCCACGCCGAGCTCGACGCCCTCGTCGCCGCAAGCGACGCCGCGCGTCCGGGCGCCTCGTACCGCCTTGCGTACGAGACGAGGAACGACCGCCTCGCCGGCGCGCAACGCCTGCCCTCAGGCGCCTCGTTCCCCGACGAGCGATCCTTCCTGGCCTACCTCGGCAAAACCGCGGAAGCCAACCGTTATAAACGCGACCTTGCGCTCATCACGTCCGCCTTTCCCGAACTCGCGCCGTGGATCGCGACCAAGCCCGAGCGCGTCGTCAGGCACTCAGGCGACTGGCCCGGCATCCTCGCCGCCGTGCGCTGGTTCCTCGACAACCCGGCGTCGGGCCTCTACCTTCGGCAAGTTCCCGCGGTGGATGACACGAAATTCATCGAACGACACGAAGCGATCATCGACGCGATCATCGATCGCCTCGGCGCGACTGGCGATACGTCGTCTTCGGGCGGCGCGTCGTCTTCAGGCGGCGCGTCGTCGAGCAACGACACGCAGACCGATGACGGCTCGCCCGCAGACAATCCGTCATACGAAGCCGGTGATCAAGCGCTCGCATCCGAGCGGCTCGACGCCGCCGGTTTCCGGCCGCGCCGGGCCTCCTTCGAGGAACGCCGCGGTCTCAGGCGCCCGGAGCCCCTCGTGCGGCTCCGCGTCCTCGACGACGCTTTGGCCGACACCGAACTGCGCGGCATCCGCGACCTGGCTCTGCCCCCGTCGGAACTTTCGCGGCTTCCCTTCGACCGCCTCGAAAGCGCGCTCTTCGTCGAAAACAAGACCAGCTTCTCGTCCCTCGAGCTTTTCATGAGCCTGCCACGTCGCCGGGCCGCGCTCGCCGTCTTCGGCTCGGGCTACGCCGCGGTCTTGGCCGCCATCCACGAGTTCCGCCGCCTCCGCGTCGTCTACTGGGGTGACATCGACAGCCACGGCTTCCGCATCCTGGCCGGCCTCCGCGCCTTCCTGCCCGGCGCCCGCTCCGTCCTCATGGACGAAGCCACATTCGGACGCTTTCCCGAATACCGTTGCGATGCCCCGCTCGACCGCGCTCCCGCCCCGGACAACCTCACGCCGGATGAGCTCGCTCTCTTCCTCGACCTGGCCGGTCGCGCATCCGCCAACCGACTCGAACAGGAACGCATCCCCCACTCCTACGCGGCCGCCGCACTCGACGCCGCGCTCGCCGATTCGGGTTCATAGAGGCATACAAAGCCGTCCGGGGGAAATCCTACTTGCCGTAGAACACCGCTTCAGTCATCGTAAAGGGCGCGGCCAGCGTCACGCGGAGCGTCAGGTCGAACGAAGGCTCCGTCTCGCCATTCCGTTTTCCTCGCCAACCCAACCGATAGGAACCGTCGTACGCCGACGAGTAGGCGGGCTCT
Source organism: uncultured Treponemataceae bacterium (assembly GCA_964482955.1). GTDB lineage: Bacteria > Spirochaetota > Spirochaetia > Treponematales > UBA12059 > JAPLSN01. The sequence goes on from CAYZZW010000038.1 coordinate 24,407, forward strand.
CCGCGGATATCGAGCAGTTTCCGCGCCGTCGCCAGAAAAGCCGCATACCCCGCGCCGCGCTTCTCCACCACGATCGCGTCGATAGACTCGTCCACGAACCACACGGAGACCGTGGTGGCATCGTCGACTTCGATGACGTAACCGCCCTCCTCGTCGACCTCGTATCTGCCGGAGTATGAGCGCTCGATCGTCTTGATCGCCTGGCTTTTATCCCCGTCCAGCGCGAAAACGTCGAACAGGACGGGCTTTTGCCCCCAAACCGCGCCGACAAGCGCGGCGAACGAGATCGCCATGAACGTCTTCTTCACTTCCCCCCCTCCGGACCCTTCCCCTTGTCCCCGCCGGGGACGAAGAGCCCGCGCAGCTGGTCGAGGATCTGCGTGCCGCCCGACAGCGTGATCTGGTTGATCTTCTCGCTGACGCGCTCGATGTACTCGAACTCCTTGAGCCTGAGCAGCGTGGCGTTCTCGTCCATGAGCTTCGCGGTGTTGAGGAGGCTCCGCGTGGACGCCGTCTCTTCCCGCCGCATGATGACGTTGGCCTGGGCTTTCTTCTCGGCGATGAGCACCTGGTTCATGATGTCGCGGATCTCGCCGGGCAGGATGACGTCCTTGATGCCCGCGTAGCCGAGCTCGAGCCCGAAGGCCGCGGCCCGTTCCCGGAGCATCCCCGTGACGTAAGTCCCGATCTCCTCCTTCTTCTCGAGGATCTCGTCGAGGAGGAGCGAGCCGACGTACTCGCGCAGCGCGAGCTGGAGCGTGACGTAGAACTGCTTGTCGTACTCCTTGATGTCGAGGGCGGCTTTCTTCGCGTCGACGATGCGGTACTGGCAGAAAAAGTTGAGGCGGAGCGGCACCTTGTCGCGCGACATGAGCTCCTGCCCGCTCACCTCGAGCTGCTGCTGGCGGAGGTCGACCTTCTCGACCGTCACCGAGCGCGACCCCTTCCAGAAAAAGTACGTGCCCGGCTCGAGGACGCGCGCGAACTCGCGGTCGACGAGGAGGAGTCCCTTCTGGTACGGCTCAACCGAACAGCCGAGCGTGTACTCGCGCACCGCCGGATGGACGAGCGTGGCGCGGTCCAGCTCCATCGCGCTCTCCGGCTTGTCGAGGTCGACGAGCGTGAAGCTCCGCGTCACGTAGCCCTTCCAGAAGCAGGTCTTGCCCGGCCCGAGCACCGAGGCGAGGTTACCCGCCGCGCGGTGCAGCGCGACGTGGTTGTCGGGCACCTCGACGACCTCGAGCCGCTCGGCGAGCCGCGGGTCGGCGAGCAGGATGTCGAGGGGCGTGGTCTTCGGCTCGAAGGGCTCGTCCACGCGGTACGTTTCGACCGTGTGGAAGGGCGGCACGAAGCGCTTCCCCGGCATGAGAACATCCTTGAACACGCCCTGATGGTACAGGAGCCCGCGCTCCTCGGGTGCTATGATCATGTGACACTCCTTGTTCGAAAAAAAGCGGATCCGGCCGCGGCCGCCTCGGTCGGGCGGGGACGGCGTTGAGCGGGCCTCCGCGGGCGGCGGACGGGACGGACGGCACCTTCGGCGTGCCGCGGCACCGTCGTGCGTGCCGCGGCACCGTCGTGCGTGCCGATCGCCCCGTTGGCCGGACGCGGAGACGCGCGGTATCCCGCGGTCCGCGAAGCCCGTGCCGCGGTCGTCCGACCGGGTTGCCCCGATCGGACTGGCCGCGACCGAATCCGTTCGATCGTTTTGAGAAGCGATCAGCTTCATGCCAACCGGTTGCGCCGTTTCCGGCGCATGAAGGAGTCGAACCTCCATGTTTGAGACACTCGCCGCGCGGACCGGCCGGCATGCCCTCCGTCCAGGGGACGGCGGCACTATGGGGCTCTGAAGCCCGCATCCGGGACCGGAACCGCGGCCCCGCCGTCCGCTTCGACGGACGACGGACCAAGTGCCGCGATAACCCTGATCGATCGCGCCTTCGCCGTCAACCCTTGATCACGGCGAGCGGCGCGAGCTTGACGAGCGGCTTCACGAGGTCGAGCTCGGCCTCGATCACCGCGTCGATGTCCTTGTACGCGAGCGGTGCCTCGCTCAAGTCGAGGAGCTTCTTCCGGTCCGCGCCGCGGATGTCGGACTTCCTCCAACGGTCGTACACGACGCCCTCCATCGCGGCGTCGCACGCCTCCTCGGTCAGTTGCCGGCACGCGGCGGCGCGCCCCATCCGCCGTCCCGCGCCGTGCGAGCACGACTGGAACGACTCGGGATTCCCGAGGCCCTCGACGATGTACGACGACGTGCCCATGCTCCCGGGGATGATACCGATCTCGCCCGAACGCGCGCTCGTGGCGCCCTTCCGGTGTATCCACGCGAAGCCGTCCCCCACGCGTTCGCGCGCGGCGTAGTTGTGGTGGATGTTCACCTCGTCGAGGAAGGCGACGCCCGGCACGCGCTCCGCGACGGCGCGCTTCACCCGCTCCATCATGATACGCCGGTTTTCCGCGGCGTACGAAAGCGCGAACTCCATGTCGCGCACGTACGCCAGGCCGAGCTCGTGGTTGAGCGGCAAGTACGCGAGCTCCGGGTCGGGCAGCTCGACGCCCATCGCCTTATTGAGCGCGAGCGCCTCCTTGTGGTAGAAGTTCGCGATCCGGTAGCCCAGGTTGCGCGATCCCGAGTGGAGCATGATCCACACGGCGCCGTCCTCGCTCCGCTGCAGCTCGATGAAGTGGTTGCCGCCGCCGAGCGTGCCCAGGTTGCACGCGTCGAGCTCGTGGCCGCGCTCGGTGAACCACCCCGGCCGCGCCGCGCCGGCCAGGCTTTCGAGCCACGCGTCGAATCCGTCCCACGGGAGCGGCGTCCGCCGCGCGTTCCCTTCGCCCACCGGAATCCGCTCCTTGATGTCCTCGACGATGGCGCGGCGTTCCTTCCGGTCGGCGATCCGGCCGGCGTCGAGGTCGGTCCTGATCGCGCCCATCCCGCAGCCGATGTCCACGCCGACCGCGTTCGGGATCACCGCGTCCGCGCAGGCGATCACGCCGCCGATCGGCATGCCGTAGCCGACGTGCGCGTCCGGCATGAGCGCAACGTGGTCCACGACCGCCGGGTGGTTGGCCAGGTTGCGAGCCTGCGCGAGCGCCCCCTCCTCGATATCCCTGCACCACGATTTGACCGCGAGCCGCGTGCCTTCTCGGCTTTCCCATTGAATCATGTTGTTACTCCTTTACCGCGCGGGCTCGACGACGATCTCCCAGAGATCCTCGCCCCGCCGCTCGCGGACGAAATTCGCGTTGATGAAACGCCGTATCGTGTCCATGTTCGTCTCCGCGTGGAGACTCGGCTTCATGGTCGTGAAGCGCCCGCCGGGGCCGAGACTCAGCGGGATAAGCAGCTGGTCCTGCAGGTGCTCGTCCACGCGCGCCCCGCTTTCGAGGTAGCGTTTCGCCTGCGCGACGCAGTCGGACGCCACCCGCTCGAGCGGGCGCCCCGGTTCGCCGAACGCGGTGAACACGACCGCGCCGTCCTCCAGCTCCACGACGGCCGCGACGACGTTGCCCGGGCCGACCGAGTCCACCATGAGGGCGTGCCGCCGTTCGGCCGGGATGCCGAGCCGATCGCCGACCAGCTCCACCTCGGCCTTGCCGATCCGCTCGGGGATGCCGCTCGACCACGCCCACGCCTCCATCCCGACGACCGTCCGAACGGTCTTGCGGAATTCGGCGCCTGTACCAAGGTCTGTCCCCGCGAGACGCGCGACGATCTCGCCGCCGCCCGCCGGGAAGAAGCCATGACGCTTCAGCTCGAGCGATACGGAGTAGCCCAGCTCCTCGAGCGCGGGCTTGTAGCAGCGGTCGAGGAATTCGAAGGGCGGCGACATCGAATTGTGCGTGCCGCCCGAGATCGCGACGCGGCTTTCCCCGTCGCGGCGCAGGAGCGGAAACAGAACCGTCTGCAGGACGAGCGACGTGCTGCCCGCGGAACCGATCGCCCAGTCGTAGGAACCGGCGCGCGTCTGTCCGGGGACGAAGCTCAGGGTCGACGACCCGAGCTCGGCGCCCTCGACGCGGGCGCCGCCGATCGCCGCCGCGGCTTTCACGCACGCGAGGTGCTGCTTGAGGAGGCCGGGCCGGCTCCGCTTCGCGCGGATCCGCTCCAGCCGGAAGGGCGTGCCCGTCAGCAGCGAGAGGGACAGAGCCGTGCGGAGGATCTGGCCGCCGCCCTCGCCTTCGGACCCGTCGATCTGGATCAGTTCATCGTTTTTCATCATCAACTCCTCACTATTCTTAAAGCATACGGCGTGCCAACATGTATGCGAGTGCCGAGAAAAATTTTTAAATGCTTGCCTGATCTAAAATTACGTGTTTCCGACGCAACTGGACAGGTGTTTTCAAGAAAAGAAGCGCTATGTCAGCCTATCCTTTTGTATATTTCAATATCCTATTTTATACTTCCAGTATGAACCCAATCGTCATCTTCGGACTCCTCGGCACGCAACTCGATGTCGGAAAGGGACAGAGCCGCTGGGAGCGCTGGCGGCCGACCGTGTCGCTCTTTCAGCAGGAAGACCTCGCTGTCGCCGAATTCCACTTGATCCACTCGGCGCGCTTTTCCGGCATGGCGAAGAACGTCCTCGACGACATCGCCCTCCTGTCGCCCGACACCCGCTGCGTCACGCACCTCGTCGAGTTCGCCGATCCGTGGGACTTCGAGGAAGTCTACGGGAAGCTCCTCGACCTGACGGAAGCCTGCGACTTCGACCCGGAACGGAACGAGTACCTCTTCCACATCACCACAGGGACGCACGTCGCCCAGATCTGCGCGTTCCTCCTCGCGGAGTCGCGCCGCTTTCCGGGCAAGCTCGTCCAGACGAGCCCTCCGCACGGGCGTGACGCGCCGCGCGCGGGCACGTACTCGATCGTCGACCTCGACCTCTCGCGCTACGACAAGATCGCGAACCGCTTCCGGCAGGAGGCGCGCGACGACATCGCCTTCCTCAAGTCCGGCATCGAGACGCGGAACGAATCCTTCAACGGATTGATCGAGCTGATCGAACGGGTCGCGATCCGGAGTTCGGAGCCGATCCTCCTCACGGGTCCCACGGGCGCGGGCAAGTCACGCCTCGCGAGGCGCATCTACGAACTCAAACGGCAGCGCCAGGGGATGAAGGGCGAGTTCGTCGAAGTGAACTGCGCCACGCTCCGCGGCGACGCGGCCATGTCGGCGCTCTTCGGGCACGTCCGCGGCGCCTTCACGGGCGCGACGAACGACCGGAAGGGCCTCTTGAAGCTCGCGGACGACGGCATGGTCTTCCTCGACGAGATCGGCGAACTCGGGCTCGACGAGCAGGCCATGCTGCTCCACGCGATCGAGGAAAAGCGCTTCCTCGGCGTCGGCGCCGACCGCGAGACCGCGAGCGACTTCCGCATCATCTGCGGCACGAACCGCGACCTCGCGAAAGAGATACAACTCGGCCGCTTCCGCGAAGACCTCCTGGCCCGCGTCGACCTCTGGACCTTCCACCTGCCCGGCCTCCGCGAAAGGACCGAGGACATCCCGCCGAACATCGACTACGAACTCGCGCTCCACGAACAAGCCTCGGGGACGCGCGTGCGCTTCAACAAGGAGGCACTCGCCGCGTTCCTCGCCTTTTCGCGCTCGCCCGACGCGCTCTGGCTCGCGAACTTCCGCGACTTGAAAGCGGCTATCGTGCGGATGTGCACCCTCGCTTCGGGCGCGCGCATCGGCGCGGTCGACGTCGAGCGCGAGATCGCGCGCCTCCGCTCGGCGTGGGAACGCCACGCGGAGGAATCGACCGCCGACGCGCGGACAGGCGAGGATCCGCTCGCCGGCCTGGACCTCGGGGATCTCGACGAGTTCGACCGGCGCCAGCTCGCCCACGTGGTCGCCGTGTGCCGCGCGAGCCCGACGATGGCCGAAGCCGGCCGCCGCCTCTTCGCCGTGTCCCGCTCGAAAAAGGAGAGCCCGAACGACTCGGACCGCGTCCGCAAGTACCTCGAGCGTTTCGGCGTCGGCTGGGAGCGGATCAAGGGCGGGGGACGGTGAAAGGTTCGGCGCGCGAACGCGGGGCGCGAGGCATGGCGAAATCCCTTCGCGCGACGTATGCTGTAATCGGTTCCGCGACGCGGTGCCCATAATGCTTTCTTTATGAGGAGGCGAATCCATGCGCGTTTCGCTGCGAGCGATCTTGGTGGTTTCCTTCATCGCGGGCGGACTCGGCGCGTACGCGGATGGCTTTCTGGATCTCGAAGCCGGCGCGGCGTTCACCGGCTACAACGACGTGCGCATCCCGAGCGACACCGGTACGGACCTGTCGCTCGCGACCGACACGCCGCCCGGTCCGGCGTTCGCCCTCCGCGCGAGGATCGGCTACACGTTCGCCGATCGGCACACCGCGCTGCTGCTCGCCGCTCCCCTGACCGTGCGCGGTTCGGGGACGCTCGACCGGCCGGTGACGTACCAAGGCACGGCCTTCCCCGCCGGATCCGAGGTCGAATCGGTCTATCGCTTCGATTCCTACCGGCTCTCGTACCGCTATTCGATCGTGAAGGACGACGGCTTCGAACTCGCCGCCGGCGTCACGGTCAAGCTCCGGAGCGCCGACATCGCGCTCATGAGCGACACGGGCTACGCGCACCGGAGCGACCTCGGCGTCGTGCCGCTCGTCAGCGCGAAGCTCGAGTGGGATTTCGCGAGGCCGTTCGGGCTCCTCCTGGACGCGGACGCGCTGGTCACGCCGTTCGGCCGGGCCGAGGACGCCCTCCTCGCCCTGCAGTACCGCGTGTCGGACGCCGCGACGCTGCGGCTGGGCTATCGGGTGCTGGAAGGCGGCTCGGACGGCGGCGGCAAGGTGTACACGTTCGCGCTGTTCCATTACGTGACCGCCGGCGTCACCGTGCGCTTTTAGCCTTCAACGCTCCAGCGCCGCGATGATGTCCGCTTCGAGCTCCGCCGGCTCGGTCGCGGGAGCGTAGCGGGTCACGGTCTTGCCGTCGCGCCCGACGAGGAATTTCGTGAAATTCCATTTGATCGCGTTACCGACCGCCCCGGGCGCGCGGGACTTGAGGAACTCGAACACGGGATGGGTTCCCGCGCCGTTGACGTCCACTTTGGCCGCGAGGGGAAAGGTGACCCCGAAATTCCGCCGGCAAAACGCGGCGATCTCCGCGTCTGTTCCCGGCTCCTGGTGCGCGAACTGGTCGCAGGGGAATCCCAGTACCACCAAGCCCCGGTCGCGGTATTTCGCGTGGAGCTCCTCGAGTCCCCGGTACTGGGGTGTAAAGCCGCACTTGCTCGCGGTGTTGGCGATAAGAAGCGCCTTTCCCGCAAACCCTTCGAACGTGAGCTCGCGACCGTCGTTCATCAGCGCGGACAAGTCGAAAATCGAATCGACCATGATGACCTCCTCGGGCTCACTTCTATATATGAGCGCGCGAGTCGAGAGTCAAATCCGTCGGTGATCGCGACCGTTTCCCTACAAAGCGTCTCGCGAATCCCCTATTCCCCACCATTGAAAAGAGCCGCCTTCCGGCGGCTCCATGATCGTGGAGAATAGGGGATTCGGCTTCCGGCTCTCGACATCGTGTCTCGAGCCTCCAGCCCGCCTCGTTCGCTGGCGGCGCCCATCCTTGGGCGCCTTCCCTCGCTACCGCTCGGCGCTCACTCGGTTCGAATCCCCTATTCGTTTAGGGATGAAAAAAGCAGCCTCTCGGCTGCTTTTTCTCCGGTTGGAGAATAGGGGATTCGGCTTCCGGCTCTCGACATCATGTCTCGAGCCTCCAGCCCGCCTCGTTCGCTGGCGGCGCCCAGGCTCGGCTTCGCCTCGCATTCCGGGTGGAAAGGATTATAAATGCGCTGGCGCGCATGACGGAAACCTTGGGCGCCTTCCCTCGCTACCGCTCGGCGCTCACTCGGTTCGAATCCCCTAT
>CAYZZW010000039.1:0-31177 GCA_964482955.1 uncultured Treponemataceae bacterium
GCCGGGAACTACCGTTTGCGCGGTGTGGATCGCGAGGTCCAGCGCTACAACCTTCGCCGAGCTGGTCTGGCTGAAGTCCAGCGTGTCCTTGCCGCCGTTGCCGGTGACGGTATCCGTGCCGAGCGAGAGGTCGCCGTCATACAGGAACGTGTCGGCCGCCGGCACTGCCTCGGCATCACGGACCGCGACATCGAGGACGCCGTCAAGGAAGGCGCCCGCGACTGGGAGAGCCTGCAGGAGCGCACCAAGATCGGCACCGTCTGCGGCGGCTGCCGCCAGGAAGCCGAGGAACTCCTCCACGAGTACGTCCACATCTTCGGGTAAGCGGCCGGCGTGATCCGACGAAACCGGATCGGCCGATTTTCCTTGAGATAGTCGGCCGCCTGGTTTATCGTTGTTCCGGATATCCGGAGACCACATGAAACGCTTGTTGACCGTCTTGTCCGCGTTGACCCTGCTCGCCTCCTGCACCGCGTTCGGCGGACGCGTCGTCATCGACGCGAACGACGGATGGCTGATGACCGTCGGCGACGAGCCAGAATTCGCGGATCCCGACTTGGACGATTCCGCGTGGAAGGCGATCGCGGTCCCGTCGTACGAAAAACTCGGCAAGGCCGAGGGTTACTTCTGGCTGCGCGCGCGGATCGCCGTGCCCGACGCGCTCCGCGACGGCCCGTTCTGGTTCAATACGGGCAAAGTGTGGGGAGCCGCTGAAATCTACGCGGACGGGGTGCTGATCGGCCACCGCGGCGGCATGCCGCCGGATTATCTCATGAGGCCGGGGCTCACGTCCGCGGTCCTGGTGCCTGCGAACCTCGTACGGGACGACGCCACGGTCCTGATCGCGCTCCGGTGCTACCTGCAGGGCGACACGACCTATTTCCCGGGATTCTCGCTCCTCGACCGCGCCGGATACGCGTTCGCCCATGACCTCCAGAACGCGTTCAACGGCATGCTGTACGTGATACTCGCGGCGATCTGCCTGTTCCTCGGCATTTACTCCGTCGCCCAGTTCGCGGCGAACCCGCGCGACCGTTCCTTCCTGTTCTTCTCCCTTTCGCTCATCTTCATGTCGCTCTACTTCTATGACCTGGGCGCGGAACGTTTCGTCCCGAGCGGACTCGTGTTCCGCGCGACCGCCCGGGCCGCGCTCACCGCGTCCATCGGCTGCCTCATCCTGTTCTTCATGCGCTTCTTCACCGTGTGCGACCGCCGGCCCCTTCGGATCGGAATCGCCGTCCACATGGCGGTCATGGCGGTCGCCTTCCTCGCGAATTCGCGGAGCGAATCGAGGCTCGACGCCGTATTCAACGTCGGGTTGATACCCATCTTCGCGGGGATCATATTCGGCGTGATCATCGTCGTCGTCGCCGCGCGCAAGGGCAACCCGGACGCGCTGCCGGTCGTCGTCGGGCTGCTCCTCGGCATCGGATTCGGCATCCACGACATCGTCTACCAGATCAACAAGGTCACGCCGTTCGCGTGGCTGCAGGGCCTGACCTTCTTCGCGATCAACATGTCGGTCTTCGTGTCCATGTCGTGGCGGACGGTCCGCTTCCAGCGGGACCTGGCCCGCAACACCGCCGAAGTCCTGTCCCAGCGCGACCGGCTTACCGGACTGTTCGCCGAGATCAGCCGGCAGGTCTCCGAAACGCGGGGCGTCGCGGAACGTCTCGAGACCGCGGTCGTCGGCGTCTCGGACGCGGCGGAGCGTTCGGCCGATTCGGGCACGGCCATCGTGACGACCGTCGAGCGCCAGACCGACGCCCTCTCGGGCGCCCGCGGGGCGGTCGACGGTCTGCTCGGCTCGATCGAAAAGGTCGACGCGGAGCTCGAGACCGAAAGCGCGAAGCTCCGGGACGGCATGGGACGGATCGCGGAACTGCTGGGCGGCGTCGAACTCGTGGTCCGGAAGATCGAGGACACGGCGGCCCTGTCCGAGTCGCTCCGGGAAGTCGGCGAGCGGGGCGAACGGGAGATCGCGCAGCTGCGATCCGCGATCGACAAGGTCGGAACGAGCTCGACGGAGATCCGCGAAATCGTCGAGGTGGTGAACGACCTCGCGGAGCGCACGAACATGCTCGCCATGAACGCCTCCATAGAAGCCGCCCACGCCGGGCAGTTCGGGAAGGGCTTCACGATCATCGCGCAGGAGATCAAGAAACTCGCCCAGGCTTCGGCCGGGAGGGCCGCGATGATCGTCGAGATCATGACCTCGGTCGACGGCATCGTCGAGGAAGTGGCGAAAGCCGCCTCGCGCGCCTCGGAAGCCCTGTCGAGCATGATAACGCGTACCGCCGACGCCGCGGAGACCATCCGGAGGATAGCGCGCGACGCGGAGGACACCAAGCGGCAGGGCGCCACCGCCCAGGACGCGTTGAACGACATCGGCGAATCGTCGAACAGGGTCAAGGGAGAATCGGCGCGCCAAGGCGACTATTCGGCCCAGGTGCGGCTCGCCATGGCGACGCTCCTCGACAGCACGAAAGACGTCAAGGAATCGTCCTCGGACATCATGCGGCGGGACCGCGAACTCGTCGGGCAGGCGACAGCCCTCCGCGAGCTCGCCGGTTCGAGCCGGTCGATCGCCGAGGCCCTGTCGGCCCTCATGAAGCGGGAATGAACGCCCGCGTCCGCGAGCTCAAGGAAGCCGTACTCGCGTATTACCGCGAGACTCCGCGCGACTTCCCGTGGCGGCGCACGCGCGATCCCTGGGCCATCCTCGTGTCCGAGGTGATGCTCCAGCAGACGCAGACCGCCCGCGTCGCGCCCAAGTACGAAGCCTGGATGGAAGCCTTTCCCGATCCCGGCGCCCTCGCGTCGGCGAAGCCCGAGCGCGTGATCTCGCTGTGGAGCGGACTCGGTTACAACCGCCGCGCCCTGGCCCTGCGAGACGCCGCGCGCATCATCGTCGAACGCCACGGCGGGACCGTGCCCCGCGACGAACGCGCGCTCGACGACCTGCCGGGCATCGGGATCTACACCGCGCGCGCGGTGCTGGCCTTCGCGTTCGGCGAGAACGTCGCTTTCATCGAGACGAACATCCGCGCCGTCTTCATCCATTTCTGCTTCGCCGACCGGGAATCGGTCTCCGACAAGGAAATCATGGTCCTCGCGGAAGAAGCCGCGAAAGGCGAAGACCCGCGCGAATGGAATTACGCCCTCATGGATTACGGCGCGGCCTTGAAGCGAGTGGCCCCGAATCCGAACCGAAAGAGTTCCGGTTACGCGAGGCAGTCGAAATTCGAGGGATCCGTGCGGCAGGTGCGCGGCGCCATCGTACGGAAGCTGTCCGAAGGCCCGGCGGACGCGGAAGCCCTGTACGCTGCTTCCGGAGCCGAGCGCGAGCGCTTCGACGCTGCCCTCGGCGGTCTCGCGGCGGAGCGCGTGGTCGTCGTGAGCGACGGGAAAATCAGCTTGCGGGACTGAAGATCCGCACGAAGAACAGCGCGATGGAATGGAACACGCGGACCACGAGCGGGGCTTTCGGCACGTCCGCGGGAGCGACGAGCGGTATGCGCCTGACGATCTCGCCGTCGGCGACGATGACCGCGCTCCCGAGTACGTCGCCCTTCGACAAGGGCCCCACCACGTAGCGCGGAAGTTCGTAACGGACGCTCACGCCGCTTTCGAGCCCGCGTTTCACCGTGGCCGAGATCTCGCGTTCGGGAACCGGGACCACAGTTCCGGCCGCGCTCATCCACAGGGGCAGCCGCGGCGGTTCGGGACATTCGGGCCGCACCGTCGCGTAACCCGCGAAGCCCCAATCGAGCAGCGTGCGCGCGTCGCGGATCCGGTTCGCGGCGCCGTCCAGGGAATCGCGTCCCCACCCGCCGAGCGTGACGACGATGAGGCGCGTGCCGTCGCGCCGTGCGGTCACGGCGAAGTTGTAGCCCGACTGGTCGATGTAGCCGGTCTTGAGCCCGTCGCAGCCGGGATACTCCTCGACGAGCGCGTTGCGCGACATCAGGTAGGATTTGCCCGCCGGAATCCGCGCGCCCGGCGGGTAGTTGTCGCGTCTCGGGAATTCGAAACGTTTCAGGGAATGCAGTTCGGTCAGGGCTTCCGGATGGCGGGTCAGGTAGGCGCGCGAAAAGAGCGCCAGCTCGCGGGCGGTCACGAGATTCCGCTCGGAGAGGCCCGAAGGCTCGACGAAGGTCATCTTATCGAGGCCGAGCGACTTCACCGCGGCGTTCATGCGCGCGGCGAAGGCGTCCTGCGAGCCGGCCACGGCCCGCGAGAGGACCAGCGCCGCGTCGTTCCCCGACGCGACGGCGAGGCCGCGCATGAGGTCGAACACGGTCACGCGCATGCCGGGCCGCAGGTACATGAGCGACGAGCGGTACGGCAGGTTCGGCTCGCATTCGGACGGCAGCGGCACGACGACCGTGTCCTTGGAGATCTCGCCGGCCGCGATGGCCTCGTACGCGACGTACAGCGTGACGAGCTTCACGACGCTCGCCGGCGGGATGACGGCGTCCGGATTCTTCGCGAAGAGGATGCGGCCGTCGTCGAACGAGAGGACGACGGCGCTCTTCGCGTTGATCGCGGACGGCGACAGCGCGGGCGCGGCCGCGACGGCGGAGAGCGAGGCGGCGAGCGCGAAGATCGCCGCGAGGAAGAGTCGGTAGCGATTCATCGTCGGTCCGGATGATTCCGTCAGAACTCCGCCTGCTTCACCGCGCGCGGGAAGGGGATCACGTCGCGGATGTTCTCGATGCCGGTCACGTAGCGCATGAGCCGCTCGAAGCCGAGCCCGAAGCCCGCGTGCGGCGCCGTCCCGAAGCGGCGGAGGTCGAGATACCACCAGTACGACTTCTCGTCGAGTCCGAGCTCGCGGATGCGCGAAAGGAGCAGGTCGTGGCGGAACTCGCGCTCGGACCCGCCGATGATCTCGCCGATGCGCGGGACGAGCACGTCCATGGCGCGCACCGTCTTCCCGTCGTCGTTCTGCCGCATGTAGAAGGCCTTGATCTCCTTCGGGTAGTCGGTGACGATCACCGGCCCCTTCACGACGGTCTCGGTCAGGAAGCGCTCGTGCTCGGTTTGGAGGTCGCAGCCCCAGTACGGCTTGAACTCGAAGTCGTCCTTGCGCTTTTCGAGCTCCGCGACGGCGTCCGTGTAGGTCATGTGCGCGAAGCGGGAACCGCGCACCGCCTCGAGCATGGCGACGAGCCCGGGCTGGACGCGCTTGTCGAAGAAGGCCACGTCCTCCGAGCACTTGTCGAGCGCCCAGCCGAGCAGGTGCTTGATGAAGTCCTCGGCGAGCGCCATGTTGTCGGGCAGCTCGGCGAAGGCGACTTCCGGCTCGATCATCCAGAACTCGGCCAGGTGACGCGTCGTGTTCGAGTTTTCCGCGCGGAAGGTGGGGGCGAAGGTGTACACCTTTCCGAGCGCCATCGCGTAGGTTTCGAGGTTGAGCTGGCCGGACACGGAGAGGAAGGATTTCTTGCCGAAGAAATCCTTCGCGTAGTCCACGGGCTTCCCGCCCTTGGCGATCGCGTCGAGGTCGAGCGTCGTCACCTGGAACATCTCGCCGGCGCCCTCGCAGTCGCTCGCGGTGATGATGGGCGCGTGCACGTAGTCGAAGCCGCGCTCGTGGAAGAAGGTGTGGACGGCGTACGCCATCTCGCTCCGCATGCGCGCCACCGCGCCGATCGTGTTCGTGCGCGGCCTCAGGTGGGCGATCTCGCGGAGGAACTCGAGGGAGTGCGCTTTTTTCTGGAGCGGGTAGCTTTCGACCGGGGCTTCGCCGATGAGCTCGAGCGCCGCGGCGCGGAGCTCGACGGGCTGGCCCGCCGCCGGCGACTCGACGAGTGTGCCGCGGGCGGCCACCGCCGCGCCGGTCGTGGCCTTGTCGATCGCGTCCTTGCAGCGCGCGGCGGTCTCCGGATCGAAGACGCACTGGAGGTTCGCCATGCAGGAACCGTCGTTCAGCTCGAGGAAGACGGCGGTCTTCGTCTCGCGCTTCGTGCGGACCCACGCCTTGACGACGACCTCGCCGCCGCCTGAGCGCGTTCCGAGCAGTTCCTTGACAGTCACCATGGGAGGGCTCCTCTTCGTCCGGATCGGGAAGCCGCTCAAGGCTTCCTCCGCCGCGTTTCCACGCCAATAAACGCGCGTCGCGGCCCGCCAAAGTGATACCACTTTTCCGAACCCCTCGTCAAAGGGCTGGAGAATCGGGCCGCGTTCGTGGTAACTTTCCGTCTGATGGGCGAAGCGATCGCGGACGCGGCGCGAGCTCCGGAGGCTTCATGAAATACAACGTCGGCTTGGCGTACCTGCTCTGGCTCCTCGGCGGTTGCGGCATACTCGGACTGCACCGTTTCTACCTCGGCAAGACCGGCACGGGCGTCCTGTGGCTGTGTTCGGGCGGTCTGTGCGGCTTCGGCGCGTTCGTCGATCTCATCACGCTCCGGAAGCAGGTCGACGACGCGAATCTCAAGGAAAACGTCCGCCTGATGGCCGAATCGGGAATCAGGGCGATCCCCGGCGCCCCGACCGCCGCGCCCAAGCCGGAAAGCGTCGAAAAGGCGATACTCCGCGTGGCGCGGAAGAACCGCGGTCTCGTGAGTCCCGGTGAAGTCGCGCTCGAGAGCGATTTCACGATCGACGAAGCCCGGAAAGCCCTCGAGGCGATGGCGACGAAAGGCCTCGCCGAAATGCGGATCCGGCAATCGGGCCTCATCGTCTTCGTGTTCCCGGAATTCGCCGACACGTCCGCGGATCCCATATTGGAATGAACGCTTCGGGCGCTTCGCGCGAGCGTCGCCCGGGGTCGGGCGGAAGGGGCGGAAGAGCGGGGCGCGAACCGTGCGCGGCCCGGGTGCTGCGTCGTATCCATGAGCGGAGGTACCCGATATGAAAGACGACCTGGAGATCAAATTCGAGATCGCGAAAGCCCTTGGCGTCCTCGGCGAAAGCGCCCGCGGCTGGAAGACCGAGCTCAACCTCGTGTCGTGGAACGAACGCGAGCCCAAGCTGGACATCCGTTCCTGGGATCCCGAACACAAGCGCATGGGGAAGGGCATCACCCTCACGAAGGACGAGGGCAAGGCCCTCCGCGACGCGCTCGACGCCTATCTGCGGGACGGCGCGTGAACGGACCGGGCGACGCCGACGGCTCGGCCGTGACGACCGTCGTGGCCGCGCTCGTCGAACGCGACGGGAAACTGCTCCTCGCGAGGCGCGCCCCCGGGGAGCGCGACGCCGGTTCGTGGGAACTCCCGGGCGGCAAGCTGGAACCGGGCGAGGACGAACGCGCGTGCCTCGCGCGCGAACTCCGCGAGGAATTCGGCGTGGCCGCGGAGGTCGGCGAACGGCCGTTTTCGATCGGCGGAGCGGAGCATCGTGGCCGTCGCTGGCGTTTCGTTGTGTACCGCGCGGGCCTGGACGTCGACGCCATCGAACTGCGCGTGCACGACAGGATCGTCTTCGCGGACGAAGGCGATTTCGCCTCGCTCGACCTGGCCCCGCTCGATGGGCCGGCTCTCGAAGCCTGGGTCCGAGCGAGGGCTCAGTCGACCTCGAACAGGACGTAGTCGCGCGACGCGCCCGACATGCGGGGAAGGAAGTCCTTGTCTACATTCGTCGAGTTCCATCGATCCTTCACGTAGCCCCGGGCATGGACGTAGGCTTCCTCGAGCGTCAGGTAGCCGTCGCCGTCGCGGTCGCCGCCCGTCGCGGCGTCGAGGAACCCTTTCGTGAACACGCCGTGGCTGACGGTGCTCGATTCCCATGACAGTTCGTTGGAGCCGGCCGCGGTGACCGTGACGTACGAGCCGTCCTCCGAGCCGAAGGAGTCGATCGCGAGCCGCGCCATCGTCTCGAGAGCCAGGACGGGATCCTTCGGATAATCGGCAGGGAAGCCTGCGGCCGGATCGTACGTCCCCGGGGCGGTGTCCAGACCGCCGGACGATGCGGGAACGAACCCGCCCGAATAACACGAGTCCAGGATGACGATGCGGTTTCTCGATTTGGTCGCGGCGAAGATCTCGTGGAATTCGTCGGAGGAAATGTAACTTGAAGTGTCGCCCAACGTAGCGTCATACGGGATGATATACGCGGTTTCTTCGCCATCTGGATCGGCGGTTCTCTCGCCGTGACCGGAAAAGTAGAAAAGGATGATCGAATCGGCCGGATACGAGCCGGATGATCGGATCGCGTTTAGAATCGCGTCCTTTGTCGCTTCCCCGTCGATGAGGGGGTCGTCGATCTCGAAACCGTTCGCCGAAAGCAGCGCGGAAAGATCTTCGACGTCCTTGTCGCAATACGATAAATCGCCGACCGTCGCGTAATTCTTGATTCCAACCATGATCGCGTGCCGTTCCGGCAGTTCAGGCGGGGCGCAGGACACTGCGGCGAGCAGAGTCACGGCTGCAACGAGCGTCATGCGGGCCGGTACGTTGCGAGCGAGTCGTTTCATCGAGCGATACCCTCGGAGGCGGAGTCGAATCCAGGTTTCGGGAAGACGAAGCGCCACGACGCGCCCAAGCCCGCGCCGACGCTGGACGTGTCGGCGAAGCGATGAAAGCTGACGGGAAGCGAGAACGCGAGTTCGCCGCCGCCGTCGGTGCGGAGAGCCAGCTCGGGACCGGCGGAAACGGACCAACCGAGGTAGAGGTAGTCGGATTCATAACGCCCCGCGACGAAGCCAGCGGCGTCGAGCGACGCCGACAGCGAAAAGCGGTTATCTCGCGGAAACGCGGGCAGGCGGAACAGCGCGCCGGCCGAAACCGCGAACGCGTGGTGACCGCGGTACAGGTAGCCTTCGTCGCCGAACGCGGTGGGCGACCAGAATTCGAAACCGGTCGCGGCCCGTACGGACAGGATGCCGGGAAAGCCGAACAGCCATTCTACGCCGGTTCGGGTCCACGAACCCGGCAGCGCGTCGTAGTCGCCTTCGCGCGTCCACGCGATCGCGGCGCCGGCGCACAGGCCGGTCCGGAAGCCGTCGTCCGCGCGCGCGTTCCCGACTGGGATGGCGACCAAGAGGCAGGCGATGGCGAAGGCGGCGGGAAATCCGCGCGACCGGGGCGATCCATGACGCTTCACCACTTCAATCTGCCGGTTTTTTCCGGTAAAATCAACGGGTTCGATCGTAGCGGGCGAACGCCGACGACGGCGCGCCGTCCGCCAATCCGTCCCGACGGGGACGAACGCAGCGGGAGTCAGACCGTGGACGCAAAGCAACGCATCGTGGCGATCCTCTCGATCGCCTTGGCCATCACCGCCCTGTCCGCGTCCTGCGGCCGCGCCGAATCCGCCGCGCGGCTCGCCCTCGATCCGACGCCGCCCATTTCCGGCATCCGCTATTTCGCCGTCATCACCCGGGCGTACGTCCAGGCGCGGGCGGACAAGTCGAACGAGGCCGCGAGCGTCGCCACGCTCCGAGGCGGCGACGTCTTCGAGACGACCGCGAGCGAATACGGCACGGGAGACGACGGCGACTCGGTCACCCTCTGGTACCGCGTCTCCACCCCCTCCGGTTCGGGATGGGTCGGCGAAAGCGATCTTCTCCTCTGCGACTCGAAGGTCAAGGCCGACAACGCGGCCGAACGCTACCGATGACCTTCCCCGACGTCTTCCTCGTATGGATCATGCCGCCGCTCGTCGGCGGCGTCATCGGCTACATCACGAACTGGCTGGCCGTGAAAATGCTGTTTCGCCCGCTCAGGGAATGGCGCGTGTTCGGGCTACGCGTGCCGTTCACGCCCGGCGTCCTGCCGCGCGAGCGGGGACGGCTGGCGGTGAACCTGGGCAACACCGTCGCCAACGAACTCCTCACGCCGGAAGTGGTCCGCAAGCGGCTCGCCGAACCCGAGTTCCGCGCGGTCGTCGCGACCACCATCGCGAACGCCGCCCGCGACGTCCTCGGGAAGCCCATCGGCTCCGGTTCGGACGGGGGAAACGGTTACGGCCCGATCCGGGACGTCGCGACGGGCTTCCTGGGCCGCGTGGCGGAATCGGAAGCATTCAAGTCGGCCCTCGGTTCCGCCATCTCGCATGCCCTCGGCGCGTTCAAGACCGTGAAGGTTGGCGACCTCGTCGGCTCGAAGGACCTGGCCGGGTTCCTCGCGGACGGACGTGGCGATCGGCTCGCCGTCCGCGTCGGGGAGCGTCTGGACGCCAGGCTGCGCGGACTCGCCGAAGGCGGCCGTTCCCTCGCCGACTTCATCGACCCCGACGCGATGGAACGGCTCGTCTCGCCGATCGTCGACGCGGTATATCCGACGTTCGCGGCCGAAGCGTCCGTCTATCTCGCCGAGCCGGACGTCCGGACGTCGCTCGAGCGGACCGCCAAGGACATCGCCGCCAAGGCCATCGACCGGCTCACGGGATTCAAGCGTTTCGTCGTCAAGGTCGGCGGCTTCGACGCGACGGTCATGGACGCGGTGCCGACGGTCGTCGAGGACCTCTCCCGCGCGGTGGTTTCGTTCGTGCGGGACGAGCGGAACGCCTCTGCGCTCAAGTCCCACCTGCTGGCGCGCGCGCGCGCATACCTGTCGACGCCGCTCGGCGCGCCGGCGGACGACGCCGCGAAACGCGACGACCTGCCCGGATTCGTGTCGAGGATCCTCGCCGCGCTGTTCGCCACGCTCGCCGAAGCCGGACGTTCCGCCGGGCGTTCCGCCGAACGTTCCTCCGAGAGGAACCCCGATCAGGACGAAAAGGACCGTTCGGCTTCCGCGATCGCCGGCGACGGACGCATGACCGTCGGAGACCTGCTCTCGCTCTTCGGCGATGACGTGGAATCCGCGGCGCTCGCCGCGGCGGAGGAGAAGATCCTCGGGGCGATCGCGCGGACGTTTTCATCCCGCGGAACCGAAGCCGACAGAAACCCGCTCGGGGCTTTCACGCGGGCCTTTACGGAGGAAGCGCGCGGCCAGTCCCTGGGCGCGCTTCTCGGCCTCGACGACGCCTTTCTCGATTGGGTCGGCGTCACCCTGTCCGCCTGCGTTTCGGATTTCCTCGCGGAGCGCGTCGGCGGCATCCTCGAAACGGTCGATATTCGCTCGATCGTGGTTGAAAAAATCAACGCTCTCGATATGCTTGATGTAGAGCGCATCGTGCTCGGAGTCATGGAGCGCGAGCTCGGATGGATCACGGCGATCGGCGGCATCCTCGGTGCCGCGCTCGGCGTCTTCCAGAGCGTATTCCTGGCGTTGAACAGGTAAGACGGCCGGTATGCCGCGTAAATATGAGAAAATGAACAACCGGAGCCGCCATGCCCGATGAACTGACCGTGCTCGCGGTCGACGACGACGCCGATTTCCTCGAAACGCTTTCAAAAATGGTTCCCGAAGGAATACGCCTGCTCAAGGCCTCGGACGCGGAGGAAGCCCGCTCGAAGGTCGGAGATTGCGGCGTCGACATCGTCTTCATGGACGTGATGCTCCCCGACGAGGAAGGCTTCGAACTCTGTCGCGCGTTCAAGAACGAATTCGTCCTGCGACCCATGCAGGTCGTGCTCATGTCGGGCTTGTTCGAGGGTGACACGCTCGACAAGGCGCGCGACGCGGGCGCTGACGACTTCATCAAGAAACCCTTCGACACGCTCGAGCTCAGGCTCAGGCTGAAGGCGGCGACCATACGGCTCGACTCGCAGCGCAAGCTGCTCGAGGAGCGGGAATTCTACCGCAAGGCCGTGCGCCAGGAAGAGGATCTGTCCAGCCAGCTGCTCGACGAGTACATCAATTTGAAGGCCACCCTGCACACCGTGTCGGAGATCAAGCGCGCGCTCGAGGAGACGAACCGCCAGCTCGAGAACGTCGCGCGTTACGATTCGCTTTCGGGCCTCCTCAACCGCGCGAGCCTCTTCGACCGCATCGACTTCGAGATCCACCGCGCGGTGTCGCAGGAAACGCCGCTCGTGGGTCTCATGCTGGACATCGACAAGTTCAAGAACATCAACGATTCGTACGGCCACGCCGCGGGCGACGCCGTGATCCGCGAAATCGGCAAGCGGCTCCGCGATCATCTCCGCAAGAACGACTTCGCCGGGCGTTACGGCGGCGACGAATTCTTCATGCTGTTCCCCGATTCGGGGATCGACCGCGCGCTCGTCATCGCGGAGCGCATCAGGGCCGGCATCGTCGGGCAGAAGGTGACGGCGGACGGTTCGGAAATCGAGATCAGCGCGTCGATCGGCGTCGCCGCCTACCAGCCGGGGGACTCGGCGGTTCAGCTCGTCAAGAACGCGGACGCGGCCATGTACCGCGCCAAGAACCTCGGCAGGAACCGCGTCGAGAAGTGCTGGTGAAAACCGCGTCTCAGCGGCCCGCGAGCGCCCTCATGATTTCCGCGCACAGGTAGAAGCTTCCCGCCACGAGGAGCGCTTCCCCGCGCCCCGCGGCGCGGCCGCGCGCGAGCTTCCACGCCGCGGCCGTGTCGGGCTCGAGCGTCGTGTCGAAACCCTCGGACGAAAACGCGTCGGCCGCCGCGGCCGGATCGCTCTTCTTGAAAGTGCCGGGTTTCGTGACGACGACCGAGTCGAACGCGCCGCGAAGCGCCCTTGCCATGCCGCGCGCGTCCTTGTCGGCCGCGCACGCGAAGAGGAGCGTCCCCCGGGAATAGAGCGAGCGCCAGGTTCCGACGGTATTGGCGATCGAGGTCGGGGTGTGCGCGCCGTCGAGGACGACGACCGGATCGCGCGAGGCGATCTCGAAACGGCCGGGGAGGCGCGCGTTCGCGATACCAGCCAGGCAGGCGGCCGCGGGTACGTCGAAGCTCGACAGGCGGGCGGTCATGAAGGCGAGCGCCGCGTTTTCGGCCTGCACCCGTCCCACGAGCGGCGTCCGGATTTCAACGGGACCCGGGTGGATGGCGCGATCACTGAACTCGACGAGCGCCGTCGTGCCGGCTTCGTCCACGCGGACGTCGACGAACTTCGCTTCGTCGCGGAGCACCCGGAACCCGGCGCGTTTCGCTTCCGCGACGCCGCGGATGACATCGAGGACGTTCGGATCTGTCGCGCTCGTGAACGCGGGCACGCCGTCCTTGATTATGCCGGCCTTTTCGCGCGCGATCGCCGGAAGCGTGTCGCCGAGCCACTCGGTGTGCTCGAGCTCGACCGTCGTGATGACGCTCGCCTCGGGGACGACGACGTTCGTCGAGTCGAGCCGCCCGCCGAGGCCCACTTCGTAGACCGCCGCGTCGAAGTTGCCCTCGCGGAACGCGAGGAAGGCGAGCGTCGTGCAGAGCTCGAAAAAGCTCGGAAGCTCGCCGCCGGGGAAGGCGGACGGATCGCGGGAGGCGACGAGCGGTTCGAGCAGGGAGAACGCGCGCAGGTACAGGTCGTCGGGAAGGAAAGCTCCCGAACGGGTTATGCGCTCGCGGTAGTCGAGGAGGTGGGGCGACGTGTAGAGTCCCGTCTTTTGTCCCGTCGCCTCGAGTATCGACGCGAGCATCGTGCAGACCGAGCCCTTGCCCTTCGAGCCGGTGACGTGGACGCAGGGCAGGGCGCGTTCGGGGGAACCGAGACGGTCGAGCAGGAACTTGATCCGGTCGAGGCGGTAGTCGACCGTGTGGCCCTGCTCCATGTTGACGAAACCGAGGAGATATTCGAAGACGTCGTTGACGGTGGCGATCGGCATGGCTCGAAGTATCCCGGCGGCTTTTTCCGCTGTCAAGCGAGCGGAACGCGGATGATCCAGGCGACGACGGATTTCCATTCGACCGGTTTCCGCGCGGCTTCGACGCACGCCCGTTCGATCGCGCCGGCCCGTTCCGGCAGCGCCTCGGCCAGCGCGCGGCCGTACGCGCTCGCCGTCGAGAACCAGGCGCGAAGTTCCGACTCGTCGAACATGCGGGAAGCTTCGGTCGTTTCGCGCTCGATCGAACGGGAAGCGTCGTTCGATCCGAACGGTCTGCGCTCCGCGATCGACGAGTAGAAGACGTCCTCGAACTCGACGAACGCCGACGCGAGCGCCGTGTCGGAAAATCGCGCGCCGAGCGCGCGGGACAGTCGCGAACCTTCCTCGGGCAGGCGTTCGCCGAAGACGATCCGCGCGCGGTGAAAGGCGGCGACGAAGGCGTCCGCCCCGGTGGCGGCGGGGGCGCCTGGTTCGCGCGGCACGCCGTCCAGGACGTCCACGCCGACGACGAGGTCGAAGTCGCCGAAGCCCGCGCTCCTGGCGATCTCGTCGGCGAGTTTCGCGGGTTCCCGGTCGGGAGCGACGACGGTGATCGGGCGCTCGATGTCGGGCAGGATCGACGCGTAACGCTCGACGAGGCCGGCTTCGCGTTCGGAGCGCGCGACGACGACGACGCTGCCGTCCGGCGCGCCGCGGAGGGCGCCGCAGGCGACGAAGGTGGCTTGGCGCCCGAGCACGAGCACGCGGTCGTTCCTCCGCGGCGCGGCCCGTTCGAAAAGCCGTTTCCTGAGGGCGAGGAGCGACGAGGCGGCCGAACCTTCGGCCCGGCCGAGCCACTCGCGCGAGCGGTCGGCGCTTTCGGAATACGAGGACTCGACGGGGCCCGATTCCTCGTCGGCCGCGAGGAGCTGGGCTTCGCGCCGTTCGAGGACGAGCTCGCGGATCGACGCCTCGTAGCCGAGCGGACCCGGCTTGTAGAAGACGCGGCCGCGCAGCGCGTCGGGCAAATAGGCTTGCGCCACCCAGTGGTCGCGGTAGGCGTGCGGGTACTTGTAGCCCTGGCCGTGCCCGAAGCCCTTGCCGTCGCGCGACGCGTCCTTGAGGGCGTTCGGCACTTCGGCGCGTTCGGCTTCCACCGACGACAGCGCGTCGAAGTAGCCGAGCGACGAGTTCGACTTGGGCGCGGTGGCGAGGTAGAGCGCCGCCTGCGCCAGGTGGTACTGCCCCTCTGGCAGGCCGATGCGCTCGAAGGCGTCCGCGCACGACTCGACGACGACGAGGGCGTTCGGGTCGGCGAGGCCCACGTCCTCGCAGGCGGAAATGAGCATGCGGCGGAACATGAACGCGGGATCCTCGCCCGCGTGGATCATCCGCGCAAGCCAGTAGAGCGCCGCGTCCGGATCGCTGCCGCGGAGGGACTTGATGAAGGCGCTCGCGCAGTCGTAGTGGTAGTCGCCGTCCTTGTCGTAGAGCACCGCGCGGCGCTGGATGCTCTCCTCGGCCGCGGCCTTCGACACGCGGATCTCTGCGCCGGCGGGCGGGGGCCACGACGCGGCTTCGGTCTCGATCGCCAGCTCGAGGGCGTTGAGGAGGTTCCGAGCGTCGCCCGCCGCGGTGTCGACGAGGTGTTCGAGCGCGCCGTCCTCGAAGGAAACCTTCCACGCGCCGTAGCCGCGCTCGGAGTCCGCGAGCGCCTGGCGCGCCACCGCGAAGAGGTCGCCGGAGGCGAGCGCGGACAGGAGGAACACGCGAGAACGCGACACGAGGGCGCGGTTGACTTCGAAAAAAGGATTCTCGGTCGTTGCGCCCACGAAGACGATGGTGCCGTTTTCCACCCAGGGGAGGAGCGCGTCCTGCTGGGACTTGTTCCAGCGGTGCACTTCGTCGACGAAGAGGATGGTCTTCCGGTCGTAGAGCTCAAGGTTCGACTTCGCGTCCTGCACCGCGTCGCGCACCGCCTGCACGCCGTCCAGCACCGCGTTGAGCGTCACGAAGCGCCGCGAGGTCGAGCCGGCGATCACGCGCGCCAGCGTCGTCTTGCCGCTGCCCGGCGGGCCGGAGAGGATGATCGACGACAGCGCGTCCTTCTGGATGGCGCGCCTGAGGAGGCGACCCGGCCCGACGATGTGGTCTTGCCCGATGAACTCGTCGAGGTTGCGCGGCCGCATCCGCGACGCGAGCGGTTCGGCCGCCTTGCGCGAAGCCTCGGCGTTTCCCGAAAACAGCGGAAGGTCGCTCAATGACGGCTCCCATTGAAAACGAGCCGCCCCGGAAGAGGCGGCTCGCTTGTCGTTGCGCTCGGGATCATTCCTTGATCCACGCGTCCCATTTCGTGCCGTTGAAGGAATTGGACCAGAGCCCTTCGCCGAAGGTGGTGGCGAATACGCGGGTCGTCGCGCCTTCGCTGAAGCTCGCGAGCGAGATGATGCGGGCTTCGGACAGGCTCGTCTTGTAGTTGACGTCGTCCGCGGTCACGCGCGCGGATTCGCCCTTGCCGGTTACCCAGGCGGTGGACAGGTCGAATTCCTTGTAGCCCGTTCCGGCGTACGAAAGGGCTCCGACGAGCAGACGATCGTTCGCGGTGGCGACGATGGCGCCGCCGGAGCCGATATCGGCGGAGTTGTTCCACGTGGTACCCACTGCCGAGTAGACGACTCCGTTGGCGCCCGAGACGAAAACGCGCGAGCCGACGGCGGCGACGCCGCCGAGCCGGATTCCGCTGGGAACTCCGGTCCCGGTCGCGGTAGCGAGCGAAGCCGCCGCCCCGTTGTAGACGGTCGACCCCGCGCTCACCCAGAAATCGGACGTGTCGTATGCGGCTCCGGTGACCGGACCGGTCGCGGCGGTGACGGTGGTTGAGGTGTATACGCCGCCGTTGAGATAGTAGATGTGGTTCGTCATGGGCGTCACCGTCGTGTCTGTGACGGACACGAAAAGCGTGTCGTTCGCGACGGCGAGCCCGGAGACGAGCTTGCCGTCCAGGGTTGCGTCGCCGACTTCGACGAAGCTCGCGCCGTTCCAACCGAGGATGGCCTTGTGGGCGCCCGTGTTCGCGTCGCAGACCGCTACGTATACGTGCGAGCCGTCGACATCGCCCGCGCCACCGCTCACCATGCCGGAGACGGGCAGCGTCACTTTTTCCCACGCGTCCGGATCGGTCGGGCCGATGTCGCGTCGGTAGAGCGCGTTGGTCGCCGCGAAATAGCAGCTCGAAGCGGCGGAGAACGCGACGAACTTCGGCGTCGCGTTCTGGAAATATTCCGAAGACAACTCGTCGATGGGCGTCTCTTTCGACAGGCTCGAAAAGATGCCGATGTCGTCGTTTGAGCACGAGAGCGCCGCGGCGGCGAACAGGATAATCGGAAGGAAGCGCGTGATTCGGCGCATGGATGACTCCGTCAGAAGTGGTATACGGCGGCCAGGGTCGCCTCGCCGAAGAAACCGACGCGGTTCTGCGCGGCGTCGGGATAGAACTGGCTCACGAGCACGAGGTTCGTGTCGAGCCCGAAGCTCCAGTCCAGGTTCGCGCGCCAGTAAAAGCCGCAGCCGGCCTCGAGCGCGGGATCGATGCGCTGCATGTCCTGGAGTTTCGTGAACGAAAATCCGAGGCCGGCGCTCGGCATGATCTCGAAGGGCAGGGCGACGAAGATCCAGGTCGCCTTGAAGAAGGTGGGAACCATGAACAGGGTGCGGAGGGCCACGCTGCCCGCGATGCCGCCGGAGACTTCGCCGCCGAGCGCGAAGCCGCGCGTCACGGTGCGCGCGTACTCGAGCGAAAACGCGGCGCCGGGGAGCTTCAAGTTCGTGGACTCGAATCCACCAGCGGACGGATCGTAGAAAGTCATCGGAAACAGGCAGCCCAGGTGGACGGAAAGCAGGTTTTCGCCGACTTCGTAGGGGTTTTCGTTGTAGATGTCCGACGACGGGGGCGGCGGCTCGTCGCCCGCCTGGCCGAACGCCGAAGCGACGATGATCGCGCTGAACAGGATGATCTGCAATGTACGGGACGGTTTGGGCATGACTCCTCCGATTCGGGACTATAGCATGAAGATTCTCGCGATGAAAAGCGCCGGGGACCGCGCGCGGCGCTCCCACGACGTATCAAAAGGATGGAAACCGCTTGAACGTTACACGAAATCGGCTTCGTCGCGCCCGGCCTCCGGCGTCGCGCGCCGGCAGGATCGCGCGGACACCCGGGCGATCCTCGAAGTTTCCCAGACGATTCCGTCCGTATCGCCATCTCTCGCGATGTCGAGGACGACGAGGCTCCAGCTCGCGACGCGGATGCGTTCCAACGCGGCGCAGCCTGCGTCCCGTTCGACGGCTTCCGCTTCGATCACCGCCGGCCCGAGGACGAAGCCCGTGCCGGGCGGAGTCGGCCCTTCGAGCGAAGGGATGCGGGGAAGCGGGGAGGCGGCGAGGAAGAGCAGTCCGTCGCGGACGACGACCGGCCCGAGCGATATGGGGGAGGCAGACTGGAAGCCGGGAGCGGCCGCCGGACCGTCGATCCAGGCGATGACGGCGAGTTCTGGTTGGACGAGGAAACCCGGATCCGCCGTTTCACGGAACAGGCGCCGCTTGAGCGAGGCGAGTTCCCGCGCGACGTTGCCGGGGATCTCGAGCGCCAACGCGCGCGCGGATCGAAAATCGTTTTGCATGGCGTGGGCTTCATGATACAATTCGTGTAGATCACGTGTAAAGGTGAACGCCATGCGGAAAAAAACCGAAGAACTCGCCCTGCGCCTTTCGAAAGGCGTCGCGGCGTCTGAGCGCATCCAGGCGGTGCTGCTCTGTGAAGCGTCCGAAAGCGACATCCTCGATCCCTATTTCAGCCTTGTCCTCGACGTCTATTACGACGGGGCGCTGCCGACGGCCGCCGCGCGGAAGGCTTCGTACGGCGCCGTGGACGCTCTCGAGAGCTCCGACGATCCGGCGAAAGACCGTTTCCTCGCGGACGGTTTGCCGGTACGCGTCGAGTACAAGCGCGTCGACGACGTCAAGGCCTGGATCCGGCTCGCGAAGGCGGGGAGCGCCGTCGGCCGGGAGATCGGCACCTACGTCTTTTACCGCCTGGCGAACAGCCGCGTCCTGTTCGACCGGAACGCGTGGATCGAAAGCGCCCGCGGCGACTGCGCGGATTTTCCCGCGGAATTCTGGCGCGCCATGCGCTCGGTCTATCAGCCGAAGATGGAGCACCACCTCGAGGATCTCGCAGCCGCCACGATGACGAAAGACGGCTTCTTCCGCGCGATCTCGCTCGGCGGATTCCTCCGGAACGCGGCGCTCACGCTCCTCATGATCAATCGGCGCTTCGAACCGTCGACGCGCGTCATGTCGGAACAGCTCGCCGCGCTCGAGCGTCTCCCCGAAGGCTTCCGGGGCCGTTGGGACACCCTCGTGCGCGAGAACGGAGGACCCGCCGACCGCGCGGCGGAAGTTGCCCGTCTCCTGGCGGCGGAAATCGTGAAGATGTGATCCGCGCCGTTCCGTCTTCGGAGCGGCGTCCGGCTTTTCAGTTTTCGGCGAGGGAGCCGTCGAGGACGCCGATCGACCATCGAAGCGTCTCGGCGATCAGCTCGGACCATGTCGTGATGCCCGCTCCCGAGGCTCGCTTGACCGCGGACGCGGCCGGAAGGATCGTCATGAGGATGTCGCGCTCGTCGGCGGACAGGGCTCGCTGATACGCGGCGGGATGGCCCGTCGGCGCCGGTAGGGATGCCAGTCGCCGGCGATAATCCATGAGAAAGCTCCGCGCGTCGCCCGCGCTCCGCCCGGCGACGAACAGCCTGAGCTCCCGCGCGCCTCGCCGCCTGAAGGTGGCCGCGCGGGGACCGGACGCGCGATCGTCCTCCGCCTGAACGAACGCGATGCCGGAGCCCTGGTCGGGCTCTCCCGTTTCTGTCGAGCCCGAACCGGGGTCGCCGGTAAATCGCTCGAACGCCGCCCGATACCGCGAAAGCGTGTCGGTTTCGTAGCGGAATTCCCCGTCCGTCGTTTCGACCCGCCTGAGGCCGCCCGATCGGAGCATGAAATCCTGGAACTGCGACTCGAGCGGCGAGAGCCGGCGGGAACGGCGGTCGAAGTACCCGTAGATATAGGTACCGCGCGCGTAGCTCTTGCCCCGCGGATACGAAAAATCGGCCCCATACACCCGCACGCGCTCGGCGCCGAGCGTTTCGGCCAGCGACAGCGCCGCGTGGGTCACGTTGCCGCCCGACGTGTCGAGCATCGGGAACGGACGCCACCGGTCGGCGATGTAGCGACAAAGCGGGTGGCCGGACGAGAAGAACCGCACGTCGGGCGCGCGCGTCGCGAGTATGTGGGGCGAGGCGAGGTCGAGGACGAGCGGGATCGATTCGGGCAGTTTCCGGAAGAAGTGGTAATAGCCGATGTGCTGGCAGTCGATCGATACGACCGCGTCCGGCGCGATGCCCCGCGCCGCGAGGACCGGCCAGCTCGTGTCGGTCGCGATGAGGAAGACGTCGCTTCCGCGCGAGACGAGTCCGTCGAGCGCGTCCTCGAGCGTGGGACCCGCGGCGGTGATGACGGCTTCGCGGACGGGCGGCAACGGTTTCGCGGGGCGTCCCGCCTCGGGCAGGTTCCGCACGATGTTCAGGAACCAGCGCTTGCCGAAAAACGCCTGGACGCTGTAATCGGCCGACACGTGGGACACCGCGGTCCTGGCCGTTTCGGCCGCGCGTTCGAATTCCGTCTGGGCCAGGTCGACGCAGGGCCGGTGCGATACGGCTGAAAAGTCTCCGTGCAGCGCCGGAATGTAGCGCCCTTTCACGGCGTCCGCGAGTTCGGCTTCGGTCGGATCGACGAGGAGATGGACACGCGGATCCGCGAGCACGGACGCCAGGTCGATCCGCTCGAAGATCGAACGGACTCCCGCGAGGCCGTATTCCACCACGACGGCCGCGGCGCAGCGGTCGCCCTTGAGGAAGGCGGAGACGTGATATCCGGCCCCGAGGCCGAAAAACACGATGAAGCCGCGCGCCGTGGAGGTTTCGGCCGTCCGCTCCGCTTCCTTCACGGGATCGAAACCGGAGTGAAGCCTCCGGCGCTCGCCGTTCCGCTCGAATACGGGGACGGGATGGCCGGTTCGGGCCTGCTCGATCGAACACGCGGGATCGGGAGCGGCTTCCGCGATCCGCCGGGCGAGCGCCTCGGAATTCTCGGAAAGCGCGAGGAGGTTGCGGTCCAGGAATCGGATCACGGGGACACTCCGTCGGCGAGGCGACGGGCTCCGTCACGCACGCCGGCCACGGCCTCGTCGAGGTATTCGGCTCCGGTGCCGCCCCGGGACGTGTCCGCGACGAAGGCCGCCGTGCGCCTGCCGCCGAGGGCTTCGGCGACGGCCAATCCCTCGCGGTCGGACGTGCCATCGTGGGAGCGCGTTTCGAGCGCCGACAGGGAGCGCGCCAACCATGCCTCGACGACCGCCGTCGCCCGTTCGCGCCGGAGCGGTTCGGGATGGGCGGTTTCGAACGCGAACGCGGGTTTGTCGCGACCCGCGACACGCAGGGAGCCTGCGAGCGAATCCATGAAGCCGTCTTCGTCCAGATCGCGCATCGACGGTATGGGAACGGCGCCGGACGAGCACCTGGTCACGAGCCGTCCGAAGCGAATACCCGACAGCTCGGCGGCGTAGGCGGCGTGAGCGCGGCCAAACCTGAAGCCGCCCGCCCGAATCGGGTACAGCCCGGTTTCGCGGATCCATACGCTCGAATGCGCGGGCTCGAGCCGCGCGGGGCGAGGGGCGACGAACGGATCGAGAGCGTTCGGTCGCGCGTGCGAAACGATGTCGTTCGACGCGAGATCGAGCCCGGTGACGAAGACGCCGGAAACCGACGTCTCGATCGCGACGAGGATGGCGGTCCCGGCGACGGTGCCGGACGGCGGGCAGGGGAGGCCGCCGTGTCCCAGCACGGATGCGAAATCGCGTTCGTACGGCAAGCCGCCGTCGAGCGTCAGCAGGGGCAGGGCGTTTCCCGAGTCCAAAGCGGCGGTGAGCGGCGCGACGATTACGGGAGTTACCGCGCGCAGACGGTCGAGATGGCGGGCTCCCCAAAAGCCGGGATCCGTCGTCACGACGAGGTCGGGGGACACGCCGCGCGCGGCGCAGGCCGCGGCGGCCGAGGACACGCAGACGACGGCGGGTCTGTCGGCGGCCGGCAAGGCGGCTACACAGTCGAGGACGCGTTCCGAGCTCAGCCCGGCGCAGACGACCAAGGTCGGGCGGTTTCCTCTCGCGGCGAGTCGGGCCGTCCGTTCGACGCGGCAGGCGTTGCGAGCCGCGTTGGACAGCCACCGGTATCCCCAGTGGCGTATCGTGGCCCGCTCGGACGCCAGGCGGTCGAGCGCCGACTTGACGCCGGACATCGTCTCTGCGTACTCCGTCCGAAACCGCTCGACACAGGGTTTCCATTCGAGCACGGCGACGCCGCCGTCGAACGAGGCGTCGAGGCGCGTGAACAGGAAGGCGTCGACCCCGATCGGGTCGTCGGGATAGCGGCGGATGTCCGAACCGGGCCGTTCGAATCCGCGGAACTCGGAGGACAGCTGGAGGGAGGCGACGAGAGTGTCGGGCAAGCGTTTCTTCAGCGCCTCGCCGAGGTAGTCGAGACCGGCTCCCACCGTGACGATCGCGGACGGATGGCGGTTCCCGAGGGATCGCTCGGCGAAGCGTTCGGCTTCCGCGTACGGATCGTAGCGCGAATGGAAGATCGAGCGATGTTCGTCATGTATGGAAGGATCGCTCATGGTGCGCGTCGGGATTCAAGTCCGGTGGATGTTCGGGTCCGA
The DNA here is from genome assembly GCA_964482955.1 of uncultured Treponemataceae bacterium. Taxonomy (GTDB): domain Bacteria; phylum Spirochaetota; class Spirochaetia; order Treponematales; family UBA12059; genus JAPLSN01. The sequence goes on from CAYZZW010000039.1 coordinate 22,404, forward strand.
GAACGATGAGCCACAAAAACGTTCGAGGTCGCCGCGGCGCGCGGCGTCCTCGACGCCGAGGGAGAAGGATCTGAGGACGATCGGCTTCACGGTGTCGCGGTAGGCGCGGTCGAAGGCTATGACCATCTGCCTGAGCAGCAGTTCCGGATCGGGCGGGGTTTGCAGGTACATGACGCCGATTCCGCGCGGCGCCTCGGTCGGAAACACGTCGCCTGAGAACCCGATGATGCGGGAGAAGACCCGGAACGCGTCCGAGAGAAGCACTTCGGCGGGAACGTTCGGAAATTTCCGTTCGGCGGCGCGGAGCAGGTCGGCGCAGTCCATCTCCACGGCGAGCAAGTGGATCGCCTTGTACCGTTCGGCACGTTCGAGGATCTCGTCCGGGAGGTTGGCGGAGGGTATGGCGACGATTTCGCGCTCGGACACCGTCATGCGGTGGACGGCATCGAGGAGCGGCGCGGCTTCCTCGGCGATCCGGGCGGCGTCCTTGAAAAGCGCTCGCGACGCGGATGTCGCCGACAGCATCGCGTAATCCTTGCCCATCCTGAGGAGCGCCACGTCCTCGAGCCGTGCGTAATCGGATGGCGAGAAAAACGGCCGCAGGTTCGAGAGCTTCTGTCCGGATATGCCGGCGGTCCGGGAGGATCCGAACAGCCCGTCGACGACGCTTTCGGGAAACAGTTGACGTTCGACGCTTTCGCGATCGAAACCCACGACGGAAATCGCCTCGTAGAGCGCCTTGCTCCGGTCAAGTCGGAGCAACGTGGCGTCGGGGTTCCCCGACGCTTCGCGGAGCGCGTCGAACAATTCGAAGGGGAAGACGTACGAGGCGGCCGAATTCGAGATCAGCGCGCGAACGGCCCGGAGGCGATCCGAGCCGTCGTCCGCTTCTTTTTTTTTTGAGACGGATGCCTGATTCGCGCCTGAACGGAGCGAGCTGGCTTTTTCGAACAGGCCCTTGGCCGTTTCGCGCGGCGCCAAGCGGCCGGCTTGCGCCTTCGTGAACAGTCCCATGTTAGACCAGTCCGAGTTCCTCGAACAGTTTCTTGTACGTTTCGAAGTACTTGGAGTTGGCGAATTCCTCGATCTTGTTTTCGGGCAGCGATTCGAGCAGGGTGTCGAGATACGACAGCACCGACTTGATCTCGCTGCGGAGCCTGTCGGAGCCGTCCGGGCGCTTCGCCTCTTCGGCGGGAACGGCCGGCTCGCGCGTCGGGCGGGCGGGGGCCGCGGTCGGCGCCTTCGGGCTGACGAAGAGTTCGTCCGAGAGATTGAGGGGAAGGTCGTCGGGATGGAGCGACACCGGTTCGGACGGTTTCCGTTCCGTCTCGGAAGGTTCTTCCTCGAGGGTAAGCTCCTCGATTTCGTCGGTCAGCGTCTCGGGGAACGCCGATTCGGCGGCGGCGACTTCGGGGAGGGCTTCCTCGTGCAGGACGATTTCCGACGATGCTTCTTCTTCGAGATCGCCCGCATCCAACTCGATGAGCTCTTCGGGTTCGCCGCCGGAAAGCGAGGGCATGGCGATGTCGCCCGGGCGCTCGAACTCGATTTCGGGCACCGCGTCGCTCACTTCGAGCAGATCCAGATCCTCGGGGGCTTCGACGTGATCGACGTCGAGGGTCAGATCCTCGGCTTCGCCCACGCCGACGTCCTCCAGATCGAGATTGGAAAGGTCGGGTTCGACGAGGGGAACTTCGTCGGCGATGTTCAGCTGGAACTCGTCCTTGGCCTTGCGGTCGAGGAACGAAGTGTCTTCGGGAGCGGGCGTGAGCGGCTTGACGCCTTCCTCGACGAGCTGCGAGAAAACGTCGTCGTCAGCCGCTTTCGGGCTTTTACCGGCCTTGTCGTCAAGGACGATCTCCTCGATCGGCGCTTCGGTGCCGGCCGTCGTCCGGTACACTCCGTCTTCGGGGAGGAGGGCTTCGCCGGAAAGACCGGTTTCCGCAAGAAGCGATTCCGAGGGGCTTTCCGCCTCGAGCGTCTCTTCGGTGAAATTGGCCGTATTGAGAATATTGTCGAGCTCGTCTCCGGTCAGAGCGATGGTTTCGTCTTCTTCCTCGTCGAAGAATCCCGCCGGGGCGGGTTCGGATTCGGATTCGGCGGACGCGGGCTCCGGCCCGCGCTCCCGGATGGAAGACAGTTCGGATTTCAGCGAAACGAGTTCGCTCTTGATGGTGGAAAGTTCGTTGACGATGGTGAGGAGCAGCTCCGAGGAAGCGCCGCCCGAGGCGGTTTCTTCGGTCTTGCGGGCGACGGCAGCCGGCTTCGAGCTCGGCGCGGCGCTTCGTGCCTGCGGGGCGGCGGGGGCTTCGGGCTTCGGGGCTGGAGCCTCCGCGCTTTCCTCGCCTGACGAGGATTCGATATCGCTCAGGATGTCGTCGAACTCGGATACGGTCTCGTAATCGCCGGAAACCGGCGCTGACGTCTCATGGATGGATCCGGAACCGGTGGGTTCGGGGATGGAATCGTCGAAACTCAGATCGATGTCGATCGGTTCGAATCCGTCGTTCGCCTCCGTCTTCGTCTGGCGCTCCGGTTCTTCCGAAAGGCCGAAATCCGATAGGTCGACGCTCTCGAGCTCGGAACTTCCCGAAGAAGAGGTTTCCTCGACATCGCTCATGTCGACTCCGAAATCCGCGGGAGACAGTTCTTCGGAAACGGCGTGCGGCGCGGCTTTCACGTCGGAAACGACGGTGCGCGGTTTCGCTTCGAGTTTTTCGGCGGTTTCGCCCATGTCGTCGATGTGCAGGTCGATGACGGAATCGTCCTCGATGACGAGATCCGATTGGCGTTCGGGGGATCCGGATTCGAGATCCTCGACGATCAGGTCGAAATCGTCCGAAAGCGTGGGAGCTTCGGCGGCGGGTTCCGCCACTTCGACGTCGAGCGACGCCGTCGTTCCCTCGTCGAGGCTGCCGAGGAGTTTTTCCTCCTCCTCCGAGAGGAAGAGGTCGCCTGAGTCCAAGTCTTCGGCTTGGGCCGTTTCTCCGACCGCGTCGACCGCGTGTTCGGCATCCGGCTCTTCGAAAATGTCCTGCGGCTCGGCCTTCACCCAGATTCCGTAGCGCTCCAACTCCGCGTCGGCGTCGTGGGAGGATCCGATATCAGTGAGTGACTTGCTGTGTGCGGTCGCCATGGCAACTCCGTCGAAGAAAAAGGTCGTTATCCGATTATCGGCACTAATCGAAGCGAATGGATACCGAAACGACCGATTTCAAGTCTAAACCATGAATTTTGCGGTTGTCAATGATCGAGGGCCTCCGATGCGATAAGACTCAAGCGTCGCCGCCGGACTACCGTTAATCGGAAGGATGAAAAGAAGTCTGACCGTCGGTCTGTACGCCGGTTTCATGGCGTATTGCGTCCTGTCCCTGCTGTACGGCCCCTCCGGATCGGGCGCGCTCGCGGATTTGCGCGGACAGACGGCGGAGATGTCGAAGAATATCCGATTGCTCGAACAACGGGCCCAGGAACTCGGCCGGCGGCTCGATTCGGTGCGGAACGATCCGGAAACCCTCCGGGTCGAAGCCAGATCGCTCGGCTTCGTCGGCCCCGGGGAGGGCTTGATCCATATCGTTCCGGCGCTGGATCGAGGGACGCATACCCGGTTCTCGTCCCTCGTCGGCATCGTCGAACCGCGTTCCCTGTCGGACGCGGACATCAAGCGCGTCGCCGCCGGCGTGTGCATCCTCGCCTGCGTGCTCGTACGTTTCGCCGCACGGGCCAAGCGCCTGTAGCAGGTTGCCGAAAAGCCGCTTTCCGGCCCGACCCGATACCGCTATACTCCCTCCCATGTCCACCCGTCTGTCATCATTCGTCCTGTGCGCGGCGTTCGCCGCGACCTGCGGCCTGTCCGCTTTCGCCGAGGAATCCGGCCCCGCGGACGCGGGCGAACCCGTACCGTACGGCCCCGTCCTGCTCGGCGGCTTTTTCGCGCCGGGGATCGGACAGATCGCCCTGGGAGAGGAACTCGAGGGACGGATCTTCCTCGCGACCTCGCTGCCGCTCCTCGCGGGCGGCGCGGGCCTGCTCGTTTGGGACGCGCTGGACCCGGCGTCCGGCGTACTCGAACCGTCCGACGCTCCCTTCGCGGTAAACGGGCGCGAACCGGGAACCCTGGTCAGGCAATTCGCCGGCGCCGCGCTGCTTTCCGCGGGATTGGCCATCGACTTTTACGCCGCCTACGCGTTCCACCGCGATTGGTCGAACGCGTATCGCGCCGACTCCGGCGGCGGGGCGCGGGACACCCTGCCCGGGTTGCTCGCCTCGCCATTCGTGCCCGAACACCTCCTCGCCTTCGAGACGCTTGCCCCGCTCGCGGCGCTCGGCGCGGTCACGCTCGCTTCCGAACGCATGGACGCGATCCGCGACTTCTTCGAGGCCGAGCGGCAGCCGTTCATGGGGTACTACATGCCGCCCGCGGCCGCCCTGTGCTCGCGGATCGCGACCGCGGGGGTGTTGTCGCTCGCGGAGGCGATCGCCACGGAAACCCTGTTTCGCGGACTCGTGCGCGAGCGCGACGGCGAGGCTATGGGCGTCTGTCTGGACGTCGCGCGGGGGCTGCCCGACGCCATCCTGCCGGGCTTGGACGTCGACCGCTTCGTCTCCGACCTGGCTTCGAGCGCGATCTGGGGAATTTACGCGACCGTAAACGTACGGCGGGGCGGGGGGCTGGGCGGCGCGGTTTCGGCGCGGTTCTGGTTTTCGCTCGCGCAAGCGACGCTCGGCTACCTGGCGGATCCCTGGAACGCGAAGCTGGCGTCGGTGTCGGTCACCTTGAGCTGGTAGCGGACTACTTCGGACTCCGGCGCAGGATCGCCTCGCGCACGAAGGAGTTGTCGACGCTCACTTGGCCGCCCGTGACCGCGATCGTGATCGTTTCCTTTCGTCCGAAGAGGACGGCGCCCGTCTCGTCGAGACTCAGGATCCAACGCATGGGACGGGCTTGCGCCGCCGCTTTCCTGGCGATCTCGAAGCTGACGCCGACGGCCTGGTAGAACGACGGCGAATTCGGCTGGTCCTGGACGATAATGACTGAGTCGCCCTCGACGAGGATGCGGATTTTCATGGTGACCCGGTTCGAAAGGAACGCGAGCCCCGTGCCGTTCTTGAAGATGCGGATGCGGTCGATGCCCTTGTCGCCCGTCCATTGGCCTTCGACCATCGCGAGCGTCGGCGTTTTGCGCGCGGTCATGGTGCCCGGCGACGCCGCGGCCTGGGGCGCGGCGGGCGTCGAAGGCGTCGAAGGCGTCGCCGCGCCTCCGGAAAGCTGGCGGTCGAAGAGCGAATAGGTGAGTTCCCGCGCCTTCACGACGAGGTCGTTCACGCCGCGTCCCGTCTCGGATTTCACGCGGGTTTCACCGGACGAAACGCGCGTGATTTCGAGCACGAGGGTGTAGAGGTCGGCGACCTTCCCGACCGAGCCCGTGAGGATGAAATCCGCGGTCAGGGGCTCGATGACCGCGTCGGTGCCCATGAGCACGGCCGCCTCGGCTTCGCGTATGGCCAGTTCCTGTCCGGCGGCGTCGATGACGCGGAAGGTCCGGAGTTCGCCGATGTACGAGACGACGAGGCGTTCGAAGGTCTTGAGTTCAGCCTGGGGGAGCGCGTCGCCCGCGAAGGTCTCGACGCGTACCACGGGAGCGCGCGTCTGCGCGCCCGCCAGGACGGAAGCGAGGAAAAACGCGGCCACAGCTGTCGTGAAAACACCCTGACGCATCGCTGACACGTGAACATCCTCGTCCGCGCCCGCGGACCTTCGTTGACCTACGGGCGGACTCAACGGATCGCGCGCCGAACGCGCGCTTTCGGACCCGTCCCTAAAAGGATACGTCCATGCCGACGCTTATTCAAGCAATTCGACGGGCGTTCCGCCTTCCTCGCTTCCGGTTTCCGCGCCGGCCGCGGCTTCGGCTTCCTTGAGCATCGCCTCGAGTTCGGGATCGATGCTGAGCCCCGAATCGACGTCGCCCGAGTAGGACGAGGTCTGGGACTCGAGCTTGGACTTGAGCGCGCTGTCGATGGCGGATTGGGACTGATGGAGGTCGCAGTAGGCCGCGGGAGCGGTGCCGTCGAGGAAGAGCAGGCTGTCCACTCCCTCGTTGCAGTACTCGGTCGGGATGAGACCCGACTTCTTGCAGACGTTGAGGGACACGATCCCCGACGTCGGCCGGGCGAAGTCGCGCGGTTCGAGTCCCTTGTGGATTTCGTACATGTAGTTCGCCCAGAGGACGCCCGCCGTGGCTTCGCCGTACTGGTTGACGCCGAGCGAGATGCCCCGCTGGTCGAAGCCGAACCAGATGGCGGTGGTCATGTACGGAGTGAACCCGACCGTCCATGCGTCTTCCCAGTTCTGGGTGGTGCCGGTCTTGCCGCACGAGGGAATGGTGAAATCCTTCCCCGACGCATCCTTGTAGGTGAATATCTTGCCGCCCTGCGTGATGCGATAGAGGGTGCCGGCGGAGATGACGCGCCTCAGCATGTCGGTCATGATGTAGGCCGTCTGGGGCGTGATCACCTGGATGGCCGAACCCTTCCGCTTCTGCTCGACGCGGAGGGTCTTTTCCGGCTCGAGGAGGATGCGCCCGTTGCGGTCCTCGACCGAGATGACGGAGATCGGCGTGACTTCCTTGCCCTGGTTGCCGAATATCGAGTACGCGCGCGCGAGCTGGAGGGGGCTGATGCTGATCACGCCGAGCGCGAGCGGGTGGTAGCGCGGGAAGGTGGAGCGGATTTTCGCCTGATCCGTGATGCCGAGTAGCGCGGCCGAGCGCGTGATGGTGGCGTCGAAGCCGATGGCGTCGAGGATCTTGATTGACGGGATGTTGAGCGACAGCGCGAGCGCCTTCCACATGAGGAGGGGGCCGTTCCATTTTCCGGAATAATTGAGCGGTACGTACGACGTGCCGTCCTCTTTCGGGAAGACGACGGGACCGTCGACGATCATCGTGCCCTCGGTGAATTTGCGCGTGTCGATCGCGGCCGAGTACATGAGCGGCTTGAAGGCGGAGCCCGGACTCAGGTTGCCTTGGGTGGCGCGGATGAGTTGGTTCGAGAGATCGAATTTCGACCCCCCGATCATGGACACGATGTGCCCGGTGCCGTTCTCGATCGTCACGAGGGCGCATTCGACCCTCGCCTTGGAGATTTCGGTCTTTTCGGCGTCGTAGCCGGCTTTCGTCGCGACCTTGAGGTCGGAAATGCCTAACATGAGGGAGAGCGCGTCGATGGTCGGATTGAGCTTGGTCCTGAACGCGCTCATCGACTTGCCCTTCATCTTGGACTGCGAGACGAAGAGCTCGTTCAGGTTGAACGACAGCCCGAGGAGTTCCACGAGCGGCACGTAGGTGCGGTCGGCTTCCGCGAAGCGGAGCGAGCTGGCGGCGAGGAACTCCTTGTTGACGCGGGCCAAGGTCGGCGCCATGAGCCGGTCGGCCAGTTCCTGCTTGTCGAGGTCGAGGGTCGTGTAAACGGTCAATCCGTCCCGGTTGATGTCGATGGAACCGTAGAGCAGCTTGTCGAGCTCTCGGCGCACGTGTTCGCTGAACCAGGGCGCCTTGTCGTCGCGTTCGAAGAAAGCCCCGGCGGCCATTCGCGTGTAATCGTAGTTGTCCCAGTACGCGTCGAAGGACTCGTCCGCCTCGGTCCGCGTGCAGAGGCGGTGGTTCACCATCTGGTCGAGCACTTCGCGGCTGCGGGCGCGGGCGTTGTTCGGGTTGCGGAACGGGTTGTACTTGGTCGGGCTCGAGAGCTGGATGACGAGTATGGCGGACTCGGCGAGCGTGATCTCGCGCGCGGAATGCCCGAAGAAATACTTGCACGACGCCTCGACGCCGAAGGTGCCGGGACCCATCACCACGCGGTTCAGGTACATCTCGAGGATTTCCTGCTTGGTGTAGCGCCGCTCGAGCTGGAGGGCCCACCAGAGCTCGACGATCTTGCGCTTCAGGCTGATGTCGCGGCGATCCGCGTAGAGGGTGCCGGCGAGCTGTTGCGTGATGGTCGATCCGCCGCCGAGCGATTTATGGGTGATGACGCCGAAGGCGGCCCGGAAGATGCCCAGGATGCTGAAGCCGCGGTGTTTCCAGAAATCCTGGTCCTCTCGGGTGATGATCGCGTCGACGAAGTGCTGGGGCAGTTCCTTGAGGGGGATCATCTCCCGCTTTTCGTCGCCGTAGAACTCGGTGATGAGGCGGCCCTTGATGTCGAGGATCTTGGACGGCAGTGCCGGATTGAACTCGGTGAAGTTCTCGACGCTGGCGATGTTGCGGGTGGCGGCGATGCCGACGCCGACCATGACTCCGAGTAGGAGCGCCATGACGATGGCGGCGATCGCCAAAACGCGCGCGAAGGCGCGGAGCTTGCCTGGACGGGACATGGCGACAGGGTATGCGATGCGGGCCGGCTCGGTCAAGCCGAGCCGGCGTCGGTACCGACACGATAAAAAAAAGAGGCCGGTCGCTCGGCGACCGGCCCGACCCTTTCGGGTGTCGGTAGGAACCATAGTGAACTGGGAGGGGAACTATGATCGATCCCGACATTCAAAATATCGTCAGGGCCTCGGGATAAGTTAAAAGGAAACGTTCGGAAAATGCCCAAAGACAGGTAAACCGTTTTAGTTGCCGTGATTGACGAGGTTTCGGGTATTCAGCTATCCTAGTCGCATACGATACAGCCGCGCCATTCGACGCGACTCCGCCAAAATCAGTCAGGAGGAACACAATGAAAGTAGCGATCAACGGTTTCGGCCGAATCGGCCGTCTCGTCTTCCAATC
>CAYZZW010000040.1:0-30686 GCA_964482955.1 uncultured Treponemataceae bacterium
GCCGCCGCGATGCGCTCGCTCGCGCCGCCGGCCGCGCCGCCGCCGGACAGATCTCCCTTGCTGTCGGCCGCGCACACCGGCACGCCGGCGTCCGAAAAACGTTCGGCGATCGACTGCAGCGTGACCGTCTTGCCGGTGCCGGTGGCGCCCGCCACGAGCCCGTGCCGGTTCGCCATGGAAAGCTCGATGAGCGCGTCGCCGCCCTCGCCCCGCCCGATCAACGCCGTGTTCGCCATACCGTCCTCCGTCCATGTTTCGTTTGTCACAGCATACGCGCGACCCGGCATCGATTCAAGGCGACCGAAGATCCCCCGAAGGCATTTTGATTTTTATCGAAAAGGGTTTTATAATGAAGGGCGAAGTTCTTTCGAAAGTCGGACGACTTTCGAAATCGGTTCGGGTATCAGCAACGACAAAGGAGCGTCATCATGGCCGGTAAGGACAAGCAGGCGAAAGAACCCAAGAAGAAACCGCAGAAGACCCTCAAGGAAAAGCGCAAGGAAAAACACGAAAAGGAAGCGCAGAAGCGTTCCGACGAAGCGTGATCATGACGATGGTTCGGCGCAGTCGCCGGACGCCGCCGGCCGGACCTTCCGGCCGGTTTTTTTTCGCCCGGAACCCGCGCGTCGCCGCGTTCGCCGTGTGGGCATGCGTCGCCGCCACGCTCGCCGCCGAACCCGGGCGACCAGCGTTCCTCGATGAAGCACCCGTCTTCGCCCCGGAACCCGCGTTCCTGCCGCGAGTCGGAGCGTCGCTCGATGCGCGGCAGGGACTCGATCAAACCGGCGAACCGCTCTTCGGCCACGCGCTCGAAACCGCCGCGACCTTCGATTTCTACTCGTCGCCCCGCTTCGCGCTGTCGGGCCATTCACGCTCGATCTTCGACTTTTCGGCCAATCCGCTCGGCCCATTCCTCTTCAAGACCCGCCAGCTCGTCAGCGTCCTCGGCTTGCGCGCATCCATGCTCGCGGGCCCGACGGTCGTCGGCGCGACGTACCGGCACGACTGCGCGCACGGCATCGGGGACGACGGCGGGCGCGAGCCCATCCACGACGGCTTCGGACTCTTCGCGCGCCCGGCCGCTCCCTTCGTGTTCGACGCTATCGGCGGTCGCGGCGAAGTCGACGGCATGGCGGACATCGAGTTCTTCGTCCCTCCGATGTTCCAACAGGCGCCCTTGGACGCGGACCGGTTCCGGCTATCGCTCGCCGCGTCCGCATCTCCCGTGAAAATGGGAAACGTCTTCGCCCTCGCGCTCGACGGCCGGCTCGCGGCCTTCGTCCGCGCGGATCAGTCGGATCCCGACGCGTCCCTGATTTTGGAAATGGACTGGTCGCTCGCGCTGGCCCTCGAGGCGCGCGGCGACTCGGGCAAGGCGCGGCTCTACCTGTCGCTCGAGCGCGTCACTGACGCGTGGCGCGACGCCGACGCCACGGACCATCTCGTGCCCGCGTTCGGCCTGTCGTTTTCGGGCGGCTTCGGACGCTGAACGCCGCCTGAGCCGCGCCCGACGCGATGATCGCCGTTCAACTGCCGGGGAACAAACCCTTGAGCGCGTCCATCGCGGCCTGCGCCGCCTTGCCGAGCCCCTCGCCCAAGCCGGACGCGATCGCGCCGAGGTCGGACCCCGCCGACTTGAACGCCTGTCCCATGGGATCCGCGCTCTTTTCGAACTCCGATTTGTAGAAATCGAAGCCGACCTTCACGTCGTTGGCCGGATCGCCCGGCGCGACGCTCCTCTTGAGGTACACGCCGTCGAGGATCGTCTTGTAGTGGCCGGACGCGGCCCAGTTCCGCAGTTCGGACAGGCGCGTGACGGGGAAGGGATGCGAGATGAAGGCCGTGTTGAGCACCTTGAAGAAGCCGTCGAGGATGGTGTTCGAGTTCTCGTACTCCGCGGCCTGCTCGAAGAAGTCGTTCATGTTGAGCTGGGACAGGTCGTCGCCGCCGGCCATTTTCATGAGGAGCGTGTAGCACGGCTCCTCCGACTGCAGCGCGAGGAGGCCGACGCGGTCCGCGGTCAGCTCGCTGCGGCGATCCCACTCGGACAGCGCCAGCATGAGCGGCAGGATGACGAGCTCGCCGCCGGGCACGGCGTTCACCGCGAGGTTCGAGAGGAACCAGATGAGTGTCTTGTAGAGCGCGTGCCCGGACATCACGTGGCCCATCTCGTGCGCGACGACGGCCTTGAGCTCCTCGTCGGTGAGCGACGCCACGGTGGCGTTGTTCATCACGATGAAGGGCTTGTCGACCCCGTACACGCCCGCGTTGAAGAACGGGCTGCGGGTGACGAAGATGTCGGGACGGTACGGCCAGTCGAAGGTGCGGACGACATCCCCCACCATCGCGTACAGCTTGGCGTACTGGCGCGGCGTCGCCTTGACCGAGGAGGCCAGGTGGACGAGGCGCATCGAGCGCTCGGCGGTGGCGCCCTGCAGCACGCGGAAGATGTCGTCGAGGCCCTTCACGCCCCGGATGGCGGCGAGCGTCGCGCGGTCCGCGGGATGTTCCCAGGATTTGGGATCGATATCGGGAAACGTCTTGTTGCGTTCGACCAGCATACGGACTCCTCGTGGAAAAATCGGCGTGACCGCGTTTCGCGGCCCGGCCCGTCATTCTAACGCGGACGCCGTCCCGTTGAAAGCGGCGGCGGCCGCGGCTCGTCGACCGTCAGACGTTCGCTACACGACGACGAGGCCTTTGTCTCGGAAGAGGCGGTAGACGCCGGCGCCGTCCGCCAGCTCCGCGAAGGGCAGCCCGTCGCGTTCGCCGGCCAGCCGCTCGATCGTCGCGAGCGCGCGGCTTGCGGAAACGCCCGCCGGATCCTTTCCGCCCGGCAACTCGTGTTCCTCGCCGGCATATTCCCAGACGGCGCCGCCGCGGCGTTTGACGGGCCGAGAAGCCAGCCAGTACGCGCGGCCGTCCGGTTTTGGCGGTGCCAAGAAGGCGTCCGACACCGCGCGCCGGTAGAGCGACTCGACAAAATCCGGCGCGATCCGCGGCCTGGGAAAGCCCTTCGGCAGGAACGACGCGGCCGCGCGGCCGGTATCGCCTTCGTCCATCCACGCCGACAGCGCGCGGTCGAGCGGCTCCGTCCAACGGTCGAAGCGCTCCGAGTTTTCGAATCCGAGATCGTTCGACGCGAAACTCGCCTGCGCGTCGATCGGCCGCAGCTCGGGGCGCGCGCCGACCTTCCATTCATTGTACATGAGCGAATGGCGCGTGAGCGTGAAGCGGTGCCAGAACGCCGAGTCGACGAGACCCGCCGCGAAAAGCTGCCGCACGATCTCCATCGAGTCCGCGATGTCCGCGTCGTCCTGGCCCGGGAAGCCGTAGATGAGGTAGGAGTGGACGAGGACCCCCGCGCTCCCGAAGGCTTCGAGCGCGCGGACGACGCCGGCCAGCGTGACGCCCTTCCCCGTCATCGACAACCCGCGCTCCGTCGCGATCTCGAGCCCGCCCGACGCCGCCACGAAGCCGGAGTCCGCGAGGAAGGCGCAGAGGTCGCGCGTCCAGAAGGGATCGAAGCGCACGTTCCCCCAGAACGAAAACGGCTTGGCCAGGCGGCGGTTCGCGCGGGCGAACGACAGGAGCGACGGCAGCGGCAGCGCCTCGTCGACGAAGTGGATGCCGGACAGGCCGGTCCGTTCGGCGGCGGCCTGCGCCGCCTCGAGGAGGCGCGTCGCGTTCGCCGGCACGAAGCGGCCTACGTAATCGAGTTCCGTGTCGCAGAACGCGCACTTCCGCCAGTAACAGCCGTGCGCCAGGTGGTACTTGAGCCAGGGCGCGTCGTTCCAGAGGCGGTGCATCGGGTTGGTCGAGTCGAGGACTTTCGGCAGGGCGCCGAAGTCCGCGGAACGGTAGTCGGGGAACACGTCGCGAAGCGCCCACGTCTCGTTCGCCGCGAAACGCTCCGCCTCCGGGCACCCGATGACCGACCCGACCGAGTTCGCGTCGTCCCTCTCGGGAAAGCCGTGGCGCTCGACCGCGCCGTCCGGGCCCGCCATCATCACGCGGTAGAGGCCGCCCGAGCCTCCCTCGAGCTCCTCGACGATCGACGCGAGCCCGCCGTAGCCCGCGTCGAAGACGAGCCGGTCGAAGTCCTTGAAGACCGCCGGGTCCGACAGGAGCCTGAGCTCCGTCGTCACGTAGCCGCCGCCCGCGACGACGAGCGTGCCGTCGCCGAACGCGGCCTTCGCCTCGCGCGCCGCCGCGATCGCGCCGGCCGCGCAGCCGGGGAACGGGATGGAGAGGCCGACGAGCGCCGGCTTGTCCTTCGCGCGCTGGCCGAAGAAATCCTTGAGCCACGGACGATAGAAGGTACGCATGAGGTAGCCGTCGGCGGCGGCGCGGACGAAGCCGTAATCGGCGCGGCTCGCGGCGATCCGTTCCGCGTAACGCACCGTGCCGTATTCGGGATCGAGCGCGTACGAGACGAGGTCGCCGAGGTCGTCGAGGATCCGCGTCGCCGCGGCGCGCGCGAAGTCGGACCCCGTCGGGCCTTCTTCATCGGACAGGAGGGCGTCGAGCCGGTTTCCGCGCGGCAACATCCGCTCGTTCGAAAGGAAGTGCGCCGCGGCGGGATCGGCCCCGCGGAGGAAGTCGATCACCGTGTCCGCGACCGCGAGATAGCGGTCCTTCTGCGAAAAGTAGCGTTCGAGCGCGCGCGCGGTCGCCGCGTCCGGCGCGGACCGCCCCGCCATCGCCTTCTCCGCGTCCTCGAACACCCGCTCGAGCCCGTGCCGCCCGAAGATCGCGCGGTGGAGCGGCGCCGTGTGGTCGGACGCCTCCGCGTCGTGGCCCGCCGCGCGCAGGAACGCCTCGAGGTAGTGCACCGCCGGGTAGGGCGAGTTGAACTGGACGAAGGGCGGCTGGATGAGCAGGACGCGCATGGGCTAGATTATACCCGCCACGCGCGGAAGTGAAAGCCGTCGAAACGCGCCGAGGGCAAGCTCGACTACGAAGGCAAACTGTCGAGACGCTATTGGATCGATCTTCGCTGATACCGCTCAGCCCCGCCCCCGCGCGTTGACGATCTGCAGCAGCGTGCCGATCACGCCGATGAGGACGACTTCCGCGAAGGCGAAGGCGGCCAGGCGCGCGGCGAAGGGCCACGGGATGACCACGAACTCCGACGCCACGCCGCAGCCGAAGCCGACGGCCAGCAGCCACGCGAAGGTCCCGAACTTCACGCCGAGCTTCGCGCCGTCCGCGAGCAGCCCGACTATCCCCATGATCACCCACACAGCGGCGCCCCCGAGCAGGAAGCCGATGCGCTTGCCGTCGAAGATATCCTTGATCGCGACGGGCGCCGGCACCGCCGCCGCGGCCGCCCGCGCGGGAGGGGCCGCGTCATCGAGGACGCGCTCGAACTCCGCCTTGACCGCGGCTTCCTTGATCTTGGCCTTGTCCACGGCGTTCGCCTTCGCGACGAAATCGAGCCGCGGCCCGAGCGTCAGGAACCCGAGCGCCGGCTTCACGAACACCGGGTACAGCGCCAGGCAGGCGGCGATCAGCGCGAGCGTCACGACGAGCGAGCGCTTGGACTTGAACGAGAACAGGCTGAAAAGCCGGGTGGCGAGAGCGAGCATCGCGTCCTCCTCAGAACATCGCGTCACGGCAGTTATCGATAAATCACATATTGCGCGCCTCCGCGCGCGATGCGCGCGGACCGGGCTATCCGCTCCAAGTCCTCGGCGCCACGGCGCCTGCGGGCTTTCCGCTTCTATCCCTGGCGCCGGGACAAATCCGACCGCCGCTTCAACCTTACGCCTCCGGAGCCCCGAGCGCAAGCACGGATCGCCCCCGGGGGCGCGATTCCGGTATACTGTCGCCATGAAAGCCGCCCGCGTCGGAAGCCTTCCATGAGTCTCGTCCTCGCCGCCCTGTCCTCGCTGTGCTACGGCGTCGGCGACTTCGCGGGCGGCTTCGCCGCCCGCCGGAGCCGCGTCATGTCCGTGCTCGCCGTCTCGCAGTCCGCGGGGCTCGTCCTCGCCGCCGTCTTCGTCGCCCTGGGACTCGCCGGCGCGCCGTCGGTTTCGGCGCTCGCGTTCGGCGGCGCGGCGGGCGTCTTCGGCACCGTCGGGCTCTGCGCGCTCTACGACGGCATCGGCCGCGGGTCCGCCGGCATCGTGTCGCCGGTGGCCGCCCTGGTCGGCGCGGCCATCCCGGTCCTGTTCGGCTTCGCGCTCGGCGAGCGCCCCGGCCCGACGAGCCTCGTCGGCATGGGCCTCTGCCTCCCGGCCATCCTCCTTCTGTCGATGGAGCGCGTCTCCGGCCGCGGCGCCGAGGCGCGCCGCGCCGTGCTCACGGGGCTCGTCGCGAGCGCCGGCTTCGGCGGCTTCGTCATCCTCGTGTCGCGCACCGCGCCCGAATCCGGCATCTGGCCCGTCATCGCGGCGCGCTGCGTCTCGGTGGGCATCGTGCTCGCGGTCAACGCCGCGAAGCGCGAAGCCGGCCTGCCGGCGCGGGAAAGCCTCCCGTGGGCGGTCGGCGCGGGCATCCTCGACATGGGCGCGAACATGCTCTTCCTCCTGTCGACGCGGCTCGGCTATCTTTCGCTCGCGTCCATCGTCATGTCGCTCTTCCCGGCGCCCACGGTGATCCTGTCCTGGCTCGTCTTCCGCGACCGCCCCGCGCTTACGCGAATCGCCGGACTGGCCCTCTCGCTCGCCGGCGTCGCGCTGATCGCCTTGAAATGACGACGAAAGGAGCGTGATATGAGACCATTCGGGTTGGAGAGGTATTTTTCGAGGCACGAGTTCAGCGCGAAGTATCTGCTGGGGTCGAGCGATCCGGAATCGATGGGCGCGGGCGAGCTGCTCGCGCTCGAGCCGGGCTCGGCGGAGCGGTTCAAGGACATCCGGCTCGGCTACACGGAAGTCCTGGGCGATCCGGAACTGCGGAACCTGATCGCGGGCCGCTACGACGCCGTCGGCCCGGAGGGCGTCATGGTGTTCACGGGGGCGGAAGAGCCGATCTTCGCCTTCATGAACGCGGCCCTCGAGCCGGGCGACCATCTCGTCGTCCACTACCCGGCCTACCAGTCGCACTATTCGATCGCCGAAGCGCGGGGCGTCTCCGTGTCGAAGTGGACGGGCCGTCCGGAAAACGGCTGGGCGCCCGATCCGGACGAACTCCGGAAGCTCCTGCGTTCCGAGACGAAGGCCATCCTCGTCAACACGCCGCACAACCCGACGGGCTGGCACTTCGACCAGGCGGGCTTCCGCGAAGTCGTGGACGTCGCGCGCGAACGGAACCTGCTCCTCTTTTCCGACGAAGTGTACCGCGGCACCGAGCACGACCCGAAGGATCGCCTGCCGAACGCGGCCGACCTGTACGAGCGCGCCGTCTCGCTCGGCTGCCTCAGCAAGAACGCGGGGCTCGCCGGGCTCAGGCTCGGGTGGATCGCCACCCGCGACGCGGAGGTCCTCTCGAAGCTCGCCGCCTTCAAGGATTACCTTTCGATCTCCAACTCGGCTCCGAGCGAATTCCTCGCGCGCATCGCCGTAAAGCACCTGGACGCGTTGTGCGAACGGAGTCGTCGCCTCATCGTCGCGAACCTCGACCTGCTCGAGGGCTGTTTCAAGCGCCACCCGGAATTCTTCCGCTGGTCGCGCCCGCGCGCCGGCACGACGACCTTCCCCGCCTTCCTCGGGGGAGACGCCCTCGTCTTCACGGACCGCCTCGTCGAAGAGACGGGCATCATGCTCGTCCCCGGGACCTTCTTCGAGCTCCCCGGCCAGTACCTCCGCTTCGGCTACGGACGCGCGAACTTGAAAGAGGTGCTGCCCCGCTTCGAGCAATTCTTGAACGCGCATCCGATCGCGTAGCGCAACCGCCGGCGCCGAGCGCTTCGGCATCGCGCCTGTCGCCCGGCGAGGCGACCGCCCCTTGAGGCGGGCCGGCCGCGCGGGTATGCTTCCACAATGGACGCGTACTGGTTCACCTACGACGACATCCACCGCACGGTCCGCGAACTCGCCTCGCGCATCGAGGCGTCCGGGTTCAAGCCCGACGCGATCGTCGCCATCGGCTCGGGCGGCTTCATCCCCGCGCGCATCCTGCGCACCTTCATCGACCGCCCCATCTGGGCCGTCGGCGTCTCCTACTACGACGAGCACGACAAGCCCACGGACAATCCGCGGAAGGTGCAGTGGATCGACGAAGTCGAGCGCAAGCTCGCGGGCAAGCGCATCCTCCTCGTCGACGAAGTGGACGATTCCCGCTCGACCCTCGAGTACTGCATCCGCGAGCTCCTCGCGCACGGGCCGGCCGAGATCGCGGTGGCGGTCCTCCACGACAAGCGGAAGCCGAAAAAGGGCGTCATCCCGCCCGAAGTGACGAAGTACTTCGCGGGGCTCCACATCGAGGACAAGTGGGTGAAGTACCCGTGGGACGCCGTGGACATCGACGTACAGAACGCGAACGCCCGCGCCGCGTCCGAGGAAACGAACCATGGCGCCTGAGTCCGCCGCGCGCCCCGGCCAGTCGCGCGAATCCGCCACGCGGCCCGACCGGACGCGCGCCGCCAAGACCGATGCGCGCCGCGCCGCCAAGGCGATCCTCGCGTCGCTTCCGTCCGACGAGTTCAAGGCGCGGAGCGACGCGGCCTGCCGCCACGCCGTCACCCTCGCCGCCGAGGTCGCCCCCGCCGTGGCCCTCGCCTTCCTGTCGATGAAGCGCGAAATCGACACGACCGTATTCCTCGACGGGTGCGCCGCCCGCGGCATTCGCGTCGCGGTCCCGCGCATGGCAAACGATGAAATCGAATTCGTGGAACTGCCGGCGGATTGGCGCTCATGGCCGCTCGACGCCTTCGGCATCCCCGAGCCGCCCGCCGCAACGCCCGCCCTGCCCCTCCGCGAGCTGGCCGCCGGCCCGACCTTCGCCCTCGTGCCGGGCTTGTCGTTCGACGCGCGCGGCGGTCGCCTCGGCCGCGGCAAGGGCTTTTACGACCACTTCCTCTCCCGTGTCGAACGCGAACGCGCCGCGCTCGCGTCGGCCGGCACGTCCGTCCGCGCCTTCACGCGCGCGGGCTTCTGCCTCTCGGTACAGATGGTCGACTCGGTACCCGCCGACCCCCACGACGCCCCCGTCGACTTCGTCGTCACGGAAAAGGGCGTGATGCGGGTGTAGATTCCGTCACACAAAGCATTCGGGACCTCGTCATAAAACGACACGGAATCTGTTCGCTGCGATTCGTCAATCCGGAACGGGAACGATGTACGGCTTGTCAGGATCGGTCCCGGACAGTCTCCAAGCTTCATGATACTTGGTCAAATAGAAAACTTGATCAATGGAGGGATCCTTCTCCTCGCCACGATGCAGGCTATAGCCGAAGTTCGTGGCGGAAGAATTAAATGGAATTTTAAAGTAAACGCCGAAATCATCATATCCGGATTTCTTATACGGAGTCTCCCAACCAGGGTTCGGAGCCCCTCCCCATGTATGAAGACCCCAATAGTTTCTGAAATCGTCACTGGAGTAATCGCCATAATCACCGTCGGGACGACGGTAATGCAAGACCGCGAATCCCTCCGCCGCCGGTCTCGAACCGTAACAAACGGCATCGCCTTGCTTGATCCACGCGGACGATCCGACCAACGGGTCAACCGTACGATCGTCATCAGTATCCTTTGTGTCCCCGTTATGAATGACGAAGGATATCGGTTGGGCAAGATCGAGCGTCGGAAACAGCGATGTATCGACCGTATACACGGCCCCATAGTCATCGCTGGAAGCGAGAGCGAGAGGAGACGTCCACGTGGTGAATTCGGTAGTGCCCTGCCAGACATGCAGTCCCCAACCCGAATAATCGCCGCCCGGGCGTCGATAATGTATCGAAACGCTTCCCAGGGCTGCCGCGCTTCCGTAATAAATGCTGGAAGACCCCTGTTTGACCCAGATTTCCCGATGATCCGAAGGCGAAAAACTTCTGGTACCCGTTCCATCCGTCGAATTCCCCTTGTACACGGAGAATTTCACTTTTTTCGACGCGTCCCTCAACCCGATAAATGCGAATCGTCCATATTCATCATTTCCGAGAAAAGGCGTCGGGGAATTCCACGATACCGATTGCGCTATGGCTTCGCCTTCCAGGTGCAGCCCCCAATACGAGTTTGCGGCCGAGGGGTCGCCATATGCGCCATCGGCGCGCCTGTAATGGATGATCGCGTAGCCGTCCGTAATGGGATACGAAAAGGAAGGTCCTTCTGGTTTTTCAGCGCCTTCGTGCTGACACGCCATTAAGACGATCATGGCCAACAGGACCATGGAAATGATTCGCTTCACAATTGACACCCCCGAACAACGTACTAAAGTTCGCGCGAGCGATCACCGTATCTCGCGCCGCCCGCCTACCGGCCCTTCTTCGGGCGCAGGTGCACCTGCTTGCCGGAGCCGGAGCGGTCGGGGCGTTCCTCGATGTCGAAGAGGCCGCAGGACCGCACGAGGTCGCCCAGCTTGCGGAAGCCGAAGTTGCGCGGGTCGAACTCGGGCTGGCGGTTGGCGATGAACTGGCCCACGGCGCCGAGGTAGGCCCAGCCCGAATCGTCGGCGGCGTCCTCCGCGGAGTTGAGGAGCAGGGCTTTCATCTTGCGGTCGGGCTTGAACTCGGCGGGCTTCCGGTCGCGCGTCTCGGCGCGCTCGTGCTCCTCGGTCTCGCGCAGGATCTCCGTGAAGACGAAGCGGTCGCACGCGGACACGAAGGCCTTGGGCGTCTTGCGTTCTCCGAAGCCGATCACGAGCTTGCCGGCCTCGCGGAGGCGCATGGCCAGCTTCGTGAAGTCGGAATCGCTCGACACGATGCAGAAGCCGTCGAGCTTCTCGGTGTACAGCAGGTCCATCGCGTCGATGATGAGCGCGCTGTCGGTGGCGTTCTTGCCGCTCGTGTACGCGAACTGCTGGATGGGCTGGATCGCGTAGTCGAGCAGCTTTTCCTTCCAGTGCTTGAGGTTGGTGGTCGTCCAGTCGCCGTAGATGCGCTTGACGCTGGCCACGCCGTACGCCGCGATCTCCGCGAGGAGGCCGTCCATGATGGCGGCCTGCGTGTTGTCGGCGTCGATGAGCACGGCCAGCTTCCGCTGGCGGCTTTCGTTCTGTTCAATGTTGTTCATGTTTCCTGTCTCCAAAAAAGCCTTTTCTGAGGCGCCGTATCTTCGACACGGCGCTCACGGGTATCTCGATCGCCTTGTCCGTGCCCGAGATCCTGGCGACGATGGTGAGTCCGTCCTCGTCCTTCGCGAGTTCGGAGGGCACGACGACGACGCGGATCACGTCGCCGTCCTTGGGTTTGTACTGGATCTCGAGCTCCGAGCCGCCGGAGGCGATCGCGTCCTCCGCGATGCGCGCCTTGCCGAGGAAATCGAGCGAACCCGCCTCGAGGCGGCCCGAGGCCGGGAAGTCCGCGATCTTGAGCTGGGCCTCGTTCAGCACGAGCTTCTTGTCGATGCGCGCCTCGAGCTCCTTGATCTCCCAGTCCTTGCGGTCGAGCTTCTTGAGCGCCTTGCGGAGCGAGGCGGCGCGCTTTTCGGCGTCGGAGGGTTTCGGCCGCGCCGACTTCAATTCCAGCACCGCGCGCGCGTCCACCGGGTCGAACGCCTTGGGATGCGCCGCCTTCCGCACGCGCACGCGCGAACCGGGCGTGGCGCCGGTGACGCGCGAAGGCAGGCGCAGGCCGGCCTTCACGAGCGCCGTCTCGATGTCGGCGCGCGCGTCCGTGGCGACGAAGTAGATCCCGTCGCCGAGCTTCCGCACGTCGAGCCGCTTCATGGCCGGCGAGTGTTCCATCGCCACCGCGCTCGGTCCCTTCGCCACGATGGTGAAACCGAAGTAGAGGCGGACCGACTGGTATTCCTTCTCCCACGATTCGAGGGAGAACGCGAGGCTCTGCGGCAGGGGCACGCCGGACAGCTCCGCGAGGCGGCGCGACAGCGTGTCCGCGCCGATGCCGGCGTCGAAGGCGTCGAAGGCGCTGTCCCGGTCGACCACGGCCGAGAGCACGATGTCGCGCCTTTCCGGCCGGGCGGCCACGGCGACGAAGCGCCGCACGTCGTCGTCCGCCTCCGGCAGGATCTTCACGACGTGCGACCCGTCGACGACGATGGCCGGCGCCCCGGACGCGGTGTCCGTGGCCCGCCGGCCCCGGGCGCCCTTCGGCGCGCGCGCGGGGACTTCGCCGATGCCGGCGAAAGGCTTCACGTAGCCCTGCTTCGTCTCGTGCACGAAGCCGAAGCGCACGAGCACGTCGATGATGAAATCGGTGAGCTGGCCGCAGGCGCAGGCCGTGGCGACGAACTTCACGTAACGCCACAGGCCCATGCCGCCGAACGCGAGCCCGGACGGGACGGCTTCGTAGACGGTGCGGAGGAGGCGCGCGTCCAGGACGAAGGTGCGGTAGGTCCCGTCGTCCGAGCGCTCGCAGTGGCGGGCGGCGGCGAACTCGAACACGGCGCCCGTGTCCGCGCGGTCGAAGAGCGACCCGAACGCCTCCGCGTTCACCGACGGATCCTCGCCGTCCTCGACCACGCCGAGGTTGCGGAAGCACTCCATGACGTCGGAAAAGCGCGTCTCGAGCTGCGGCATCTGAGACACCGCGAGCTCCGGCGCCAGCGCGACGAGGGCTTCCTGCGATTTCTTCGTGAGGAGCCCGTTCTTGCGGAAGAGCTTCCGGCCGTGGAAGAGGAACGAAAAGACCGTGCAGATCACGTCGCCGGAGAGCCACGGCGCCTCGGGGGTTTCCTTAGCGGGCAGCGTCTCGAAGAATCGGCCGAAATCGACGACGCCGCGCGCGGCGTCGCGGAGGGGCGGCGTGACGGCCAGCGCCGAATCGGCGGCGGGCCAGCGGAACAGCACGAGCCGCTCCACGAGCGAGGTGACGATGGCGTCGAGGGTCTCCGGCTTCAGGCGGTACGCGAAGAGCTCCTCGAGCGCCGCCGCGGGCGAGGGCCCGAGCAGCTCAAGGGCCGCGACGACGGCCGTCTCGTCGTCGGAGAGGTAGCCGACGATGGCCTGCGCGTTTTCCGGCGCCGCGACGAAGGCTTCGAGCCGGGAGACGAGTTCGTGCTTGTTGTACGGCGTCTTCACGGCGCCGAGGTAGTTGCGCGCGAGGAGCAGGAAGGAGTTCGTGTCCCCCGCTACGAGCGCGTCGCGCCACTCCTCGATCGTCGGCCTCTTCAGTTCCATTCGTCTTCGTCCCACGCCTCGATGGCGTACTTGTAGCCCTGCTCGGTGAGGAAGCGCCTCCGATTCGTCGAAAACTCCTCCTCCACAGTATAGAGCGAAACGAGCGAATAAAAGTAGGAGTTACGCTCTTTCGGCCGCAAAATGCGCCCGAGGCGCTGGGCTTCCTCCTGCCGCGAGCCGAAGGTGCCCGACACCTGGATGGCCATGGACGCGTCCGGCAGGTCCACCGCGAAATTGGCGACCTTCGACACGACGATGACGCGGCTGTC
Source organism: uncultured Treponemataceae bacterium (assembly GCA_964482955.1). GTDB lineage: Bacteria > Spirochaetota > Spirochaetia > Treponematales > UBA12059 > JAPLSN01. The sequence goes on from CAYZZW010000040.1 coordinate 13,455, forward strand.
GCCCGCGCGGAACGCGGCGTAGATCCTCTCGCGATCCGCGTTCGGGATCTTGCCCGTGATGAGCGGCGCGCCGAGCGCCTTGGCGAGGACGTCGAGCTGGTCGAGATACTGCCCGATGACGAGGATGCGGTCGTCCGGGTGGTTCTGGACGAGCTCGAGCACGGCCTCCACCTTGCGCGGGTTTTCCGCGGCCAGCCGGATGCGGACGCGCTGCTCCGCGGCCGCGTAACGCGGCTGCTCGGCGGGCGACAGGGGGATGCGGATCTCGCGGCACACGGCGGTGGCGATGAAGCCGCGCCGCTCGAGCACCTTCCACGGCACGTCGCAGCGCTTGGGACCCACGAGCGAGAACACGTCCTCCTCGCGGCCGTCCTCGCGCACGAGGGTGGCCGTGAGCCCGAGGCGACGCACGGCCTGGATTTCCGCCACGACGCGGAACACCGGCGCCGGCAGGAGGTGCACTTCGTCGAAGATGACGAGGCCCCAGTTTTCCTTGCGGAAGAGGTCGAAGTGCGGGAACTCGTCGCCCTTCTCCGAGCGCCAGGTGAGGATCTGGTACGTGGCGACGGTGACGGGCTTCACGATCTTGCGCTCGCCCGAATATTCGCCGATGTCCTCGCGCGGGACGAAGGTCTTGTCGGCCAGCTCGTCCATCCACTGGTGGGCCGCCGCGATGTTTGTGGTGACGACGAGGGTCTTCCGCCCGACCGCGGCCATGGCCGCCATGCCGACCACCGTCTTGCCCGAGCCGCAGGGCAGCACGACGACGCCATAGCCGTTGCCCGGCTTCCCGCCGCCCATGAACGCCGCCACCGCGTCCGCCTGGTAGGGCCGGAGCGCGAAGGGCTCGCCGGAGGCCGTCCGTTCGCGGAGCTTCACCTCGTACGGATCGCCCGGGGAAAGACGCGCCTCGTCGAGCACGGGCCAGCCGAGGCGTATGAGCTCCTGCTTGACCGTGCCGCGATCCGCGAGGCGGAGCCCGAAGCCGCCCGGGCGGACCGTGAGCAGCTTGGCCAGCCGGCGGGAGTTCGATATCTCCGCGTCCACGTGCGGATCGGCGCACTCGAGGAAGAGCTCCGTGCCTGAAGTGGCCCCCGGCGCGTCGTGGAGCACCACCCGACCGAAGCGCGCGATGTAGTCCTTGGCCGACCGGAGCACGTTTTCGGGCACGTCGTAGCGGGAATAGGCGCGCAGCATGGCCTCGACCGCGTCGGCGCCGAGCCCCGCGCTCGCGGCGTTCCACAGCGAGAGCGGCGTCAGGCGGTACGTGTGCATGTGCTCGGGACTCTTTTCGAGCACGGCGAAGGGCGACAGCGCCGCGCGGGCGTCCTCGAACGCGGGATCGTGCGCGTCGAGGAGTATGGTCATGTCGCTCTGTACGATCAGGGGGCCGGGCATCGAAATCCTCGCGGGGCTTGGAGTGTGCCGGGAATATACCGCACAACGCGCCTTGTTTCAGCGTTTTCACGCGGGAAAAGACCCTCCGGACGCCGATTTCCGCCCGCCGGCCCGGATGAACCTACGGGGCGGCCTTCTTCGCCGCAGCTTCCACGACGGAGGGCGCGCCCGCGCCCCGCAGTTCGAGCTCCACGACGATCGGCAGGTGGTCCGAATAGCCCGCACGCGTGCGCGGGTCGTACGCGAGGGGCGTGCCCTCGTCGTCGACGAGGAAATCGGCCGCAACGACGCGGAAGCGCCGGAACGCGAGCCCCTCGGCGTCGAGGAGACCGGGCGCCAGGAGCGCGTGGTCGATGCGCTCGTCTTCGCCGCGGTATCGGAAACTGTAGCCGTCCGTCTCGAACCAGGGGCTCCAGAGCGCCACGCCGTCCGCGTCGACGCCCGCGTCCGCACGTTTTTCGGCGACCAGGAGCCCGGGCGCACGCTCGCGACCGCCTCGCGGGCGAGTCGCGGTATGCGGCGCGAGGGCGGTCGGATAGCGGCCGCCGACGCGCGCGTACTCGTCGGGGTTTTCGTTGAGGTCGCCGACGAGGAGGAACTCGACGCCCGGATCGACGGCCATGCGGGAGGCGACCAACGCGGCGACCGCGCGGGCTTGCGCGATACGGTCCGGCTCGGTCTCTTCCGCGCCCTCGGTCTTGCTCTTCCAGTGCGCCACGAGGAGCCTGAGCGGCGCGCCGCCCGAATCGAGTTCGGCTTCCAGCATGAGCCGGAGGCGGCCGCTCCCGCCGGACCGCTCGGCCTGGTGCGAGCGCGCGGACAGTACGGGCAGCCGCGAGAGGATGCAGCAGCGGACGGCGGAATTCTCGTCCGGCGCCGCGAGCTTCCAGCGGTAGCCGGAAGCCGCGAGCTCGGGCCGCGCGGCGAGATCCGCGAGGACTCGCCCGTTTTCGATTTCGGACAGCGCGACGACGTCCGGGCCGCCCTTTTCCGCAGCCAGGATGACGGCTGCCAGGCGCCCGAGCCGCTCTTCGTAGCGCGCGGCGTCCCAGCGGCCTGATTTCGGCTTGTACTCGTCGTACTCGGTGCCGTCGAGCACGGCGTCGAATAGATTGCCCGCGTTGTACGCCATCACCGTGATCCGGCCGGAGCGCGCGGGTTGGACGGAGCACGAAAGGACGAGACAGGCGACGAAAGCGCATGCAGCACATGCGACGCATGCGACGAGCGGGATGGGGGTGTGCAAGGCGCGAGCTGTAGGAATACGGTTGTTCATGGGCTTCCTCCAAAGTCGACTGCGGACTTCGGGGTAGATAACGACGCGAACGGGCGGCGGCGCGCGTGCATCCGCGTTAGGGATTGAAGCGGAAATGCCCCGCCGCGGTATCGCCGCGCGCGGGGCATTGAAGTGGAAAGCCCGACCGCCGCGCGAACGTCTTCGACGTTCACGGCGACGAGCTTCGCTCGTCGACTATTCTGAGCGACGTTCGCGCGGCGGGAACGCCCCGATACGCCGGAACGCGCTTAGAGACCGAGTTCCTTGCGGGTGGCGACGATGCGCGAGAGGAGGCCGTACGACAGGGCTTCGTCCGCGCTCATCCAGTAGTCGCGGTCCGTGTCCTTGACGACGCGGTCGAGCTTCTGGCCGGATTCCTCCGCGATGATCTTGTTGATGCGTTCCTTGGCCTTTTCGATCTCGCGGGCGTGGATCTCGATCTCGGTAGCGACGCCGCGGATGCCGGACAGCGGCTGGTGGATGAGGTAGTGGCTGTTCGGAAGGCCCGCGCGGCGCTCTTTCGGCGCGGCCAGGAGGATGAGGGCGGCGGCGCTCGCGACGAGGCCCATGCCGACCATGTGCACCGGCGGCTTCACGAAGCGGACCATGTCGAAGATGGCGAAGCCGGCGTCCACGTCGCCGCCGGGGGAGTCGATGAAGATCTTGATGGGATCGTCGGACTCGGCCTCGAAGAGGAGAAGCTGCTTGACGACCTTCTCGGCCTGGTCCTTGTCGATCTCGCCCGCGAGGATGATGGTGCGCGTCTTGAGGAAGCGCTCGGCGAGGGGATCCGGTCCCTTGTCCTTCTTTTCGGGTTCGTCTTCGTCCTGGGAGCGGACGTAGGGGATGCGGTGTTCGTTCATGCCTTCATTATATCGAAAGCGGAGGGCCCTCGGCTACGGAAAGCGCCTTTTCCGGCGAAGGCGCGGGGACGTCGCGGTAGCCGTCGATGTTGCCGAAGGACACGCGCGAACCGGACAGGGCTTCGTAGTAGCGGCGCTTGGCGCCGACGGCTTCGCGGTTGTGGAGGAAGCGCTCGAGGCCGTTCCACACGAAGAACCACGCCGGGATGAGGAGGAACTCGTTGAAGAGGTCCAGGGCCGGCAAGCGCCTGGCGACGAGGTTGGCGCCGAGGAGGAGGCCGAGGCCGACGAGCACCATGCCGGCGGACGCGAGGGCGACGCGGCGGTCCGAGCGGGCGTAGTGCGCGGAGCGCTCTGCGAAAAAAGAGGCGAGACGGCCGACGATGAGGGTTTCCTCGTCGGAGGAGCGGAGCGCCGCGGGCAGGAGGAGGAGGATATCGGAGCCCGAGGACGCCTTGCTCTTGCGGAAGCGCATGTTGAGCTCTTCGAGGAAGTCGCGCGACAGGGCGCGCTGGCCGTAATCGCGGACGTCGAAATCGGAAAAGAGGTCGTCGTAGGAATCGAGGGCGAGGGTGACGACCACGGCTACAGGTTCCGGTAGACCTGTTCGGCCTGGGGGCCCTTCACGAGGAGGACCGGGCACGCGGCCGCCGCGATGATCTCGCGGTTGGCCTCGATGATCATGTCGCGGTGCGCGGCGTCGCCGCCCCAGCCGCCGAGGGCGATGCAGTCGGCGCCCTCCTCTTCCGCGAGGCGGGTGATCTCCGCGGCGACGGAGCCCTTGAGGAGCTTGGTCTCGATGTGGAGGCGCTTCGCCTTGGCCAGGTCGCGTACGAATTCGAGGTAGCGCGCGCCCGATTCCTCGAGGCTGCGCTCGTACTCCTCGCTCTCGTCCTGCACGAAGATGCGGCTCAGGGCCAGGCTCTTGATGGTGGCCGTGTCCACGACGTACGCCGCGATGACGCGGCTGCCGTGTTCCTTTTTGAGCGCGACGACGAGTTTCGCGGCCGCGATCGACGACTCGGCGCCGTTCACGACCACGACGATGGTGGACAGGAGCCCCTTCATCCGTTCCGCCCTCCTCCCCTCGCCTTGAGCAGCTTGCCCGCGAACACGGCTTCCCGCTCGCGCTCCTCGAGCGAGGCCTCGATGAAACGCTTGCGCTCCCGCGATTCCGGTATCACCATCTTTTCGAGCGCGTTCACGCGGCGCTGGGTCTTCCGCACTTCGCGCGCGAGGCGCCAGACGATCGAGCGCAGCCCCGCCATCCGTCCGAGCAGCTTCAGGAGCTCCGTGAATTCTAGCACGGTGGTATCGGTGTCCGCAAAGGAATTCATGAACGACGCGGCCGGGCGGGCGGGCGGGACGCGCACCTCCACGCTGTTGATCTGGATGCCGGCGGCCTGCACGCGCTTGGGAGCGGCTACGATGTCGTCGCGCGCTTCGCCGACGGCGGCCGCGCGCTCGCGCCCGACCGCGAGGAGCATGCGCCGCATGGCCGGGTACGCGGTGCCCGCGCGCTTGTCGATCTCGCGTTCGAGCACGCGGACCTCGTCGACGCGCTTCATGAGCTCCATCACGAGGATCTCGCGTTTCCGCTCGAGCAGGTCGTAGCCTTCGATCGCGAGCGAGAGGCGTTCTTTTTCCTTGATGAGGTTCGACTTGGTCGGCGCGACGTTGACGACGCTCACGACGGAGCCCCTTGCGGCAGGTGTTTCGCCAGGTGCTCGGGCGCGACGCGGAGAAGTTCGTCGCGCGGGAGGACCCCGAGGCACTTCCAGCCGATGTCGAGGGTACGGCCGATGTCGCGATCGTCGTTCTCGTCCTGCGTCATGAACTCCGCCTCGAAGCGCTCGCCGAAGCGGAGGTAGACCTTGTCGAGCTTCGAGAGCTCTTCCTCGCCGATGATGGCCGCGAGGTTGCGGACGCTCTTCACGCGCGCGTAGGCGGCGAAAAGCTGGCTCGAGACGTCCTTGTGGTCGTCCCGCGTCATGCCCGGCCCGATGCCGTCCTTCATGAGGCGCGACAGCGACGGCAGGCCCGCGACCGGCGGGTAGATGCCCTTCTGGTGAATCTCGCGTTCGAGGACGATCTGGCCTTCGGTGATGTAACCCGTCAGGTCGGGGATCGGATGCGAGATGTCGTCGTTCGGCATGGAGAGGATGGGGATCTGCGTGATGGACCCGCGCGTTCCCTCGATGCGTCCGGCGCGCTCGTACAGCTCCGCCAGGTCGGAATAGAGGTAGCCGGGATAGCCCTTGCGCGAGGGCACTTCGCCGCGGGCGGCCGACACTTCGCGGAGGGCTTCGCAGTAGTTCGTCATGTCGGTCATCACGACGAGCACGTGCATGCCGAGGTCGAAGGCGAGGTATTCCGCGGCGGTGAGCGCGGCGCGCGGGGTGAGGAGACGCTCGATGGACGGCGTGTCCGCGAGCGACAGGAACATGACTACGCGCGACAGGGCGCCCGAGCGCTCGAACGAGTCGACGAAGTATCGCGCGACGTCGTACTTGATGCCCATGCCGGCGAACACGACGGCGAAGGTATCGTCCGCTCCGAGGACGCGCGCCTGCCTCACGATCTGCGCCGCCAGCTTGTTGTGCGGGAGGCCGTTGCCCGAGAAGATCGGCAGCTTCTGCCCGCGGATGAGCGTGTTCATGCCGTCGATGGCCGACACGCCGGTCTGGATGAAGTCGCGCGGGTAGACGCGCGCGGCCGGGTTGATGGGACGGCCGTTCACGTCGCGCAGGTCAGACGACACGAGCTCGGGATAGCCGTCGGTCGGGCGGCCGAGTCCGTCGAAGACGCGGCCGAGCATGTCGGGGCCGACCCGGATCTCGAGCGGCCGGCCGAGGTACTCCACCGTCGCGTCGTCGAGCGAGATGCCCGCGTTGTCGGCGAAGAGCTGGACGGCGACGGCCGTGTCCGACACGTCGACGACGCGGCCCGTGCGGAGCGCGCCCGCGCGGTCGCGGACCGTGACGAGTTCGCCGAAGCCGGCGTTCTCGGTGCGCGGCGCGACGATGACGGGGCCTTCCGCCCTGCGGAGCCCGCGGTGTTCGAGTCCTCTCATCGCGTGGCCTCCGGTCGGTACTGCCGCTCGAGTTCGTCGAAGGCGACGGCCAGCTCGCGCTCCGCGTCGCGTATGCCGCCGAGGTCGTCGTTGGGAACGGCGCTCTTGAGGCGCGACAGGGTTTCGCGCACGGGCAAGGCCAGGATCTTCGGGATGGGCGCGCCCGCCTTGATCGCCCGCTCAGCGCGCCGGTGGAATTCCATGATGGCGCGGAGGAGGAGCACTTGCTTGCCGGGCGCGCAGTACTTGTCGACTTCGTCGAAGGAATTCTGCTGGAGGAAGCCGTTCTTCACGAGCTCGGCGGAAACGAGCACGAGACGCTGTTCGTCGGGCAAGGCGTCCGGCCCGATGAGGCGCACGACCTGTTCGAGTTTCTGCTCGCGCTTGAGCAAATCGAGGGCGCGGACGCGCACGTCGCGCCAGTCCGCGTCCACGCCGCTCCAGTAGTCGCGGAGTTCGTCCGAGTATTCGGAGTAGGAGTCGATCCACGAGATGGCGGGATAATGGCGCGCGTTCGCCAGGTCGCGGTCGAGCGCCCAGAAACAGCGGACGAAACGCTTCGTGTGCTGGGTGACCGGTTCGGAAAAATCGCCGCCGGGCGGCGAGACGGCGCCGATGATGGACACCGATCCCGGCTCGTCGCCGAGCGTCTTCACGCGGCCGCCGCGCTCGTAGAATTCCGCGAGGCGCGTCGGCAGGTAGGCGGGAAAGCCCTCTTCCGCCGGCATCTCCTCGAGGCGGCCGGACAGTTCGCGAAGGGCTTCCGCCCAGCGGGAGGTCGAGTCCGCCATCACCGCGACGTCGTAGCCCATGTCCCGGTAATACTCGGCGACGGTGATGCCGGTGTAGATCGACACTTCGCGCGCGGCCACCGGCATGTTCGAGGTATTGGCGATGAGGACCGTGCGCTCCATGAGCGAGCGCCCGGTGCGCGGGTCCACGAGCTTCGGGAAGTCCGTGAGGACGTCGGTCATTTCGTTGCCGCGCTCGCCGCAGCCGACGTAGACGATGATGTCCGCGTCGCACCACTTGGCGATGGCGTGCTGCGTCATCGTCTTGCCGGTGCCGAAGCCGCCGGGCACCGCGGCGCAGCCGCCCTTCGAGATGGGGAAGAGGACGTCCACGACGCGCAACCCCGTGATGAGCGGCTCGCTCGGCGGCAGGCGCATGCGGCAGGGTCGGGCCTTCCGGGCGGGCCAGTCGTGGACGAGCGTCACGCGTTCGCCCGAGTCGGTCTCGACGACGACGCGGTCGATCGGGTAATCACCCTCCGGCGCCACCGCGACGGCGCGGCCCGGTTTCGCGTTCGGCGGAACGAGGACGCGGTGTTCGATGAGTTCCGTTTCCTTCACGCGTCCGACCAGGGCGCCGGGCCGGACGTCGTCGCCCGTTTTCAGCGCGGGAACGAAACGCCAGGTTTTTTTCCGCGGAAGCGGATCGCCCTTGACGCCGGGCGCCAGGAACGAGCCCGTCGCGGCCTTGAGCGCGTCGAGCGGACGCTGGATGCCGTCGTAGATGGAGCCGAGGAGGCCGGGGCCGAGCGCGACGGAGAGCGGCCGACCGAGCGAACGCACGGGCTCGCCGGGGCGCATGCCGGTGTTCTCCTCGTACACCTGGATGACGGCGCGCGAGGGCTCGAGGCGGATGATCTCTCCGACGAGCCTGCCTTCGCCGACTTCCACGACGTCGTAAAGCCCGGCCGCGCCGAGTCCCGCAGCCGTGACGACGGGACCCGACACGCGCGTGATGCGTCCTTCGATCATGTTCGGGCCGCCTTTCCGCAGAGCGCGTCCGCGAGCTCGGCGCGCTTCTCCCGAAGGAGCTCGGAAGCCAGCACGTCCATCGTGGCGCGCACGACGACCGTCGCGTCCGAATCTTCCACGACGGCGCCCGTCGAACCCACGGTCGGATCGTCCGCGACCCTCGCCGATGCCGCCCACGGTATCGAGCGCGCGAAAGCCTCGCGCGCGGCTTCGGAGAAACCGCACGCGCGCGCGACGAGCTCGCGTCCTTTCAAGAATTCCTCCGCCCGATCGGTCATCGACGACGCGAGCTCGACGACGCGCGATTCGGGCAACGACGCGAAGAAGCGGTCGACCGCGGCGCGGACGGCCTCGTCCAGATACGCCGTGCGGATGCGCGACTTTTCGAGCGGCAGGCGCGCGGCCGATTCCGATTCGTGACGGGCCACGCGGGCCGCGGCGTCCCGTTCGAAAACGGCCACGGCGTCGGCCGTTTTCGCCGACGAGGCCGCGGCGAGTTTCGCGGCCGCCTCGTCGGCGCCCTTGAGGAGCGCCGCGGCTTTCTTGCGCGCGTCTTCGAGTATCTCGCGTTCGAGCGCTTCGGTTGTGACGATTTCTTCCATATGAATCCTACACGGACAAGCCTACGGCTTCGCGTATCGCGTCGAGCAATCCTTTCCTGCCCGGCTCGCGTCCGGCGGAAGGCGGTATTTCGACGACGAGGGGATACGCGCCGCCGATCTGCCAGTCCCGCACGCGTTCCTCGATCATGTCGGCGACGCTTTCGGACAGGACGAGCACCTTCGGCGTGACGATCGGCTGGCCGCGTTCCCCGGCGCCGCCGGGAGCGGCGGTACACGATTCGAACGCGGCCAAGGCCTCGTCGCGGTTCAGCACCGACCGGCCGTCCACGCCCGCGAGCCGGAACGCCACGACGAGCTCGTCCTCCGCGATGACGAAAAAGTCGCGCACGGATCGACGACCGCTACAGGATCAGGATGAGCAGGGCGACGAGGAAGCCCCACAGGCAGATGCCCTCCGCCAGGCCGACGTACGGCAAGGCCTTGCCGGCCAGCTCGGGATTTTCCGCCATCGCGCCCATGGCCGCTGCGCCGATGCGCCCGACCGCGAGCCCGCCCGCGATGCAGCCCACGCTGATCGCGACGGCCGCCGATACGTATTTCCACATCGCCGCCGAATCCGCCTGACCGGCCGTTCCCTGGGCGAAAACGGACACGGCGCCGGCGACGAGGACGAACGCCAGGATCACGCGCTTCTTCATGGTTCACTCCTTGCGATATTCGAATTTGAACGGCGAAAAGGGCTTTCCCGTCTCGGTGAAAAACTTCGAAAAGAATTCATAATACTGGAGCCTGATCACCTGGATGGTGACGATCATCCCCTCGAGCGCGAGTATGAGCGCGTTTCCGAGGATCAGGACGAGGATACGGAACGCGACGCCCGCGGGCGCGCGTTCGCGCACGAGTTCGGCCATCGAAAACACGACGAACGACAGCACCGCGTGCGAGAGCGCGAAGGCGCCGACGCGGAGGAAACTCATCGTGTTGGACACGTAGTACGATACCGAGTCGATGAGTTCGACGACGCCCTTCATGGCGACATCGAGAAAACTCAAGCGCTCCGCCCCCGCGTGACGCTCGAAGAGGCGGGCGAGGAGCGGTTCCAGCACCACCGCCGCGAGCGGCAGCCCGAGCCCGAGCGCGTCGAACCAGGCGGGGCCGAATCCGAGCGCGGCTCGCGCTCCCATGCCTATGGCCCACCAGAAGAACAACGCGCCGGCGAGGCCCGTCTTCGACAGGAACGCCTCGGCGTACTTCCGGAGCCTGAGTTTGTTGACGATATTGACGGCGAGCCCGACCGAGTTGATGACGGCGCCGACGCCCACCGTGAAGCCGAAGAACGCGAACAGCTTGCCGACGCCGTTCGTCGGCATGACCTCGACGAAGCGGTCTACCGGCGTTCCCGTGAGCGCGGCGCTCACCGCGCGCGTCAGCGGGACGAACGCCGTCTCGTCCGTGAAGAACGAACCTTCGAGCAGCCCCATGACCGTCGATCCGATGCCGACGGCCACGAGGATGGGACCGAACTTCTTCCACGTTTTCGGCAAGCCGAGCGCCGACCGCCCGAGCAGCAGGCCCGCGAGCAGGATGACGAGGCCCTGGCCCGCGTCGCCGAACATGATCGAAAAGAGCAGCACGAAGAAGAACGCGACGAGCGGCGTCGGATCGACGGTTCCGTAGAGCGGCGCGCCGTACGACAGCACGATGCCCTCGAAGCTCGACACGAAGACGCGTTTCCGGAGCAGAACCGGAACCGTCTCATCCCCCGAGCGCACCGTCGGCAACTCTTCCGGAGCGAACACGCGCGTCGCCACGCGCCCGTCCGTCGCGCGGCCGATCTCCTTCGTCAGCGAGGCGACCCGTTCGCGCGGTACCCAGCCTTCGAGGCGGAACACGTGATCGCTGGACTCGAGGCCCTCCTTCACGAGTTCGATCGAGCGGGCAACCGCGTAGGACGCGGACAGGGCCGTCCACGACGCGCGGAACCGCTCCGCGAGTCCGGCCTTGCGCGCCGACAGGCCCCCCAGTTCGTTTTCGAGCTCCGCGAGTTCCTTCGCGAGCGCGTTCGGCAATTCCGGCGGCAAGCCCTGGAAATCGGGCGGGAAATCCCGCGCCTTGAAACGGGCGCGTTCGAGCTCGGTATCGAGCGCGAAACGCCCCTTCCGCGACGCCAGCGCGACAATCTGCCCGGAAGCGCCGAGCGGCAGGACGAGGCCGCGGTCCCCGAGGCTCCGCTCGAGCTCCTCCCTCGCCGCCGGATCGACCGAACCGATCCGCACCGCGAGGAACGACAGGTGGTCGAGCTCGCGGAACGGAAGCGAAAGGCCGCCGAAGGCCGAAGCTTCGTCTTTCGCCTCCGACACGGACGCGCGCCGGGCTTCGAGCCGCCCCACTTCCGCGGCGAGTTCGCCGCACGCGCGGTCGAGCGTCTCGAGCCGGTCGCGGTCTTCGGGACCGGGAAGGCGGGTGCCGGCCGGGATCAGGGCGGGCGGGGAAAATCCAAGAAACGAGCCAATCCGTTCGAGCCGGTCGATCGCCGCGGCGATTTCTTCCCGTTCTCCCGCTGCATGGCCGCTCGCGGCGGCGGGGGAAGCCGCGTCGCCCGCGGTTTCGGCCTTCGGCGCGGCCAGTTCGCAGCACGCGGCGGCGCCGATGACTTCGAGCACCGCGTCCACGTCCCGCTTCAGGGCATGGAGTTCGAGCTTGCGCATCGCGACGGGGCTCATCGAGTTCCCCCCGTCACCGCCAGCGCGTACGCGGCCATCTCGTTCTTCGGGGCGCCCAAGTGCACGCCTTCGAACAGACCGAGAACCGTCGCGGCTTCGAATTCCTTGATCTTGAAAAAACAGTAGAGCGGCGTGTACGTGAACGGATGCAAATGGAGCGCCCTGCGCACGTGGCGGTACACGTGTCGGCGCGCCGAGGTTTCGAGCGCGCGCACGTCGAGCGACCAGCCCGGGCTTCCCGCGCCCTGATCGGCGAGCAGGCGGTACCAGCGCCACGGCGTCCAGTCCGCGACCGCGTCGCGCCGGAACCCGACCGCCCTGAGCGCCTCTCCGACGACGTCGCGCCCCTCGAGCTTCACGAGCAAGGGACCGATCGCGTCGGTGTCGAAGCCGTAGTAGCGCGCGAGCCGCTGCGCCCACACGACATTCGACAATTCGACTTCGAGCGCCACGAGTTCGCGAAGGGCGCCGCGGCGCGGAAGCGGCACCGTATCGATCGCCTTCCACAATTCTTCGTAATACTGACGATCGAGGCGATTCTCCGTTCCCGCGGCGTCCTTGAGGGCGTCGGCGTCGATCCACGCGAAGCGGCCGCCTGCGAACATAGCCGGGAGATCCGGATACCGGTCGTCGTCGAGATCGCCGGGGGCCGCGCCGGGAGTCGCCTCGGGCGGCACGGGCGCGCCGGAAGCCGCCGCCGCGATGACGCGTTTGACGCGGGCGTATTCCGCCTTCCGGCCGAGCGCGTCGAAGAACGGCTCGTCGCGCCTGAGCACCCGCACGAGCAGTCGGAAATCTTCCATCGATTCGGCGATGACCGCCCGCTCCGCCTCGCGGAGAAGCGCGGCCTCGGGCAAAGCCGGCGCCGCCTTCCCGAACACCGACCGCCAGAGCTCGGACAGGTTTCCGCTCGAAGCCGCCCGGACCGCCCGCTCGCCCGACACCACGCGCGCGAACGCGCCGCACACGCGGGCGTAGACGTAGGACAGCTCGAAGACGTCGGCCATGTCAGGACCGTCCCGAAAGCCAGGCCGATAGCCAGGTTTCGCAGACCGCGCGGAAGGCGATTTCGTCGAGCGGCGCCGCGGCCAGGGCGGCGCGATACGCATCGATCTCGCGCGTCCGCGTCTCTTCGATCGCGGAAATCGCTTTAACCCGCGCGTCCTCGATCCTCCGGGCTTCGCGCTCGCTGGTTTCGCGATAGGCCCTGTCGGCCCGATCCCCGGCTTCGGCAAGCCGCCGGTCGGCCTCCGCCGCCGCGTCGGCGACGACGCGCTCGGCGTCGCGTTCCACGGAGACGAGTCTGTCCAGAATCTCGCGAGTCGGCATGTGGTCGCTCCGTTCAGCCCAGGGTGAGCATATCCTCGAAGTTCTTGATGATTTCGAACGCGCGCTGGGGGCTCTCCGCCTGCACGAGGTCCGCGTAGAAATCCGGATCCTGGAGCAGACGAGCCATGCCCTTGAGGGCCTGCAGGTGGAGTTCCGAATCCCTCGGCGAAGACAGGAGCATGCACGCGAGATGGACCGGTTCGCCGTCGAGGGCTTCATAGTCGACCCCCTCGCGGGAAACGCCTATGACGCCGACGAGTCCCTGCACGCCCTCGACCTTCCCGTGCGGGAGGGCGATGCCGCGCTTGATGCCGGTCGTCATCTTGCTTTCGCGTTCGAGGAGGGATTTCAGGGCGGCGTCGCGGGGGAACTGGCGGCCTTCGCTGCGGACGAGTACGTCTACGAGCTCTTCGAACAGCTCGTCCTTGTCGGTGGCGACGCAGCCGATCTTGATCCGCGCCGCCGTAAACACCTTTTGGAGAAGCATGGGATCCCTTCCGGACCGTCGCCCGCGATCGATCCGCGCGCAGGTCCCGAGACGCTTCATTGTAGACCCTTCATCGGGCGAAAAGCAAGTCGACGTCCACCACCCGCATTTACAGGCGCCGCGGCGTCAACTATCATTGACCTTCGCGGCGCCGCTCGGCGCGCCGAACGAGCCGACACCGGAGCGCTCCATGTCCCGATACGACCGCTACACCGAAGAAGCCCAGGATCTCCTCCGCGCCGCCGCCACCCTCGCCCGGGCGCGCGGCAGCGAATCCTGTTCCGCCGACGACCTGGCCAAATCGCTCTTCATGCGCTGGCCCGCCTGCATGGACGCCGCGCTCGGCACGGGAGCGCCCGAGCGCGCGGAAGCCGACCGCGCCGCGGCCGTGCCCACCGACGCCAAGCTTCCCATCACGGACGACCTCCGCGCGGTCCTCGACAAGGCGGAAGCCCTCGCCCCCACGGGCTCGATCGAACCGCGCCACCTCGTCGCGGGCGGGTGGGCGGAACTGCGCGCGCCCCTTTCGGTTCTCCTCGCGCGCGAACTCCCCACGGAACCCGGTTCCATGGGAACTTCGGGCGACCCGAGCGCGGGCGGCGCGGGCAACGCCGCCGACACGATCCAACTCACCCAGGAGGAACTCGAATTCCTCCTCTCCTTCGGGCGCGAACTCGGCACGGACCAGAACGGCGTCGACGTGATCGGCCGCGACGAGGAGATCGAGACCATCACCGCGATCCTCCTCAAGATCTTCAAGCCGAATCCCATGCTGCTCGGCGAGCCCGGCGTCGGCAAGACCACCATCGTCGAGGGCTTCGCGCGCCGCGTGCGCGAAGGCCGCGTGCCCGACCGCCTCAAGGGCAAGCGCGTCTTCGAGATCCGCATCGGCGACCTCAACGCCGGCACCCAGTTCAAGGGTTCCTTCGAGGAGCGCATCAAGCGCCTCGTCGGCATCGTGGAACGCGTGCGAGACATCATCGTCTTCATCGACGAGATCCACCTCATCGGCGACGAGAAATTCAGCCAGCAGCTCGGCAACCTCCTGAAGCCTTCCCTCGCCCGCGGCAGCTTCCCCTGTATCGGCGCCACCACGCCGGAAGACTACTTCCGCTACCTGAACCGCGACGAAGCCCTCACCCGGCGCTTCCAGACCGTGCGCGTCCGCGAGCCGACGAAAGAAGAAACCGCGCTCATCCTCGAATCGCTCCGCCTGCGCGAGGAAAAGCACCACGGCATCGCGGTGGACCCGACCCTCGTCCCGGAGATCGTCGCGCTGTCGGACGCCTTCATCCGCGGCCGCTTCTTCCCCGACAAGTCCATCGACCTCTTCGACCGCGCTTGCGCCCTCGCCGCCGTTCGCGGCCAGAAGACGCTGCCGCGCGCGCTCGTCTTCGAAGCCCTGAGCGACATCGTCGGCTCGCCGGTCGCGGACGGCGCGTCCTCCCTCGAGGAAGCCTACGCCCGCCTCGAAAGCGTCATCCGAGAACGCGTCAAAGGCCAGGACAAGGCCATCGACACCGTGTGTGCCGTCATACGCCTGTGCAAGCGCCGACTCGACCTCCGCACCGAACGCCCCGACGGCGTCTTCCTCTTCGTGGGCCCGAGCGGCTGCGGCAAGACCGTCCTCGCGGAGACCCTCGCCAAGGCCGTCTCCGGCGGCGGCAACGCCTTCTACCGCATCGACTTTTCCGAGTACTCGGAAGAAATTTCCGTATCGCGCCTCCTCGGCAGTTCGCCCGGCTACGTCGGCTACGACGACATGCCCGCCCTCGCGGAGGCGGAAGAACGCGCGGGCGGCGGCGTCATCCTCATCGACGAGTTCGAAAAGGGCCACCCCCGCGCGCGCAAACTGTTCCTGCAGATCTTCGACACGGGCCGCGCCACCCTGGCCAACGGCAAGAAGCTCGACTTCTCCCGCGCCACCTTCGTCGCCGCGACGAACGCCGGCTGCATGAACAGGAAGACCATCGGCTTTTCGTCGGGTCTCGCGGAGGAATCCCCCGACGCCCCGCCGGAAGCGCCCCTGGACGCCCTGCGCGCCGAGTTCGGCTCGGAACTCCTCAATCGCTTCGACGAGATCGTGCCCTTCCGTTCCTTGAGCCGCGACGATTGCGCCTCGATCCTGTGGAACGTCATTTTCCCCGAGTCGCGCGACCGCCTCAAGGCGGAATACGGCGCGGAGCTCGCCCTCTACCAGGATTCGCTCGCCTTCATCGTCGAGCGCGGCTACTCCCCCGAGTTCGGCGCGCGCAACCTGCACCGCGCCTTCCAGGAGCTCGTGCTCCTGCCCGTCACCGAGCGCTCCGGCGACATCAAGAAAAAGCGCATCGACGTCACCGTGAAGAACGGCGCCATCGACATCGCCGTGAAAGGCTGAGGGGATCGGAGCGCATGGCCATCACGTACGACGAGATCCGCGCGTACCTCGACCAGGACGGCGTCAAGCACGAATGGGACGCTGATCGGAACGCGATCATGACCGGATCGGCCACGGAAAACTACACGCACCCGAACGGCGGCAAGGCGGTGAGCCTCGTCGTGCGCCTCGAGGAAGACGGAGAATACTTCAAGCTGATCGCCCCGAACCTCTATTCGTACAAGGAAGGCCCGCACAAGCTCGCGCTCTTCCAGACGCTCCTCTCGGCGTGCTGGAAGACCAAACTCATCCAGTTCGAGTACGACGAATCCGACGGCGAAGTCCGCTGCATCGTCGAGTTCCCCGTCGAGGACGGCACCCTGACCAAGCGGCAATTCACGCGCTGCTTCGGCGGCATCGTGCGCCTCATCGACGAATACGACGCCGAGATCCGCGCCGCCATGACCTCGGGTCGCCCCGACCTGGCCGTGGTCGCGATCCCCGAATCGATCGGCCCGATGTACGCCGAGTTCATGCGGCTGCTCGAGGAGTGTGCGAAGGAAACCGAAAAGGCGAACGGCGGGGTCGGACTCGAAGAGTGATTTTCTTTTCAGTTGCTTGAATTTGGGCGCCCCGCGTCCTGGCGTCCGCGGCCATGCTCTCCGCTCCAAGTCCTCAGGCGCGGAACCGTCCCGGACCGGGTCGCCGTCTCTCGTCCTCGAAACGCCCGAACGCGGGCGGCGCGCCCTCCGGGCTTTCCGCTTCGATCATTGGCGCGGCGCCACGGCAGACCGCCGCCCGCCGACCCGATTCCGGCCGCACGCGGTTGCCCGACCGCGAAAGGCCTTCCTCGAACGGTGTTCGATCGGGACGCTCAGCGCCGCGCGAGCTCCCGCAGTACGGAGACCATCCCGTCGCTCGCGTAATCGAGCGACCCGATCGCGGCCGCGATCACGCGCGCGTCCTTGTCGAGCACGAAAGTCGTGGGGATCCCCCGCGACACGTAGTTCGCGGAGACCGATCCCGATTCGTCGAGGTAGATCGGAAACGTGTATTGATTGGTCGAAAGGAACGAAGCGACCGTCGCGCGGGGTTCCTGCACGCTGATGGCCACGACGCGGAACGCCTCGTCCTTCAGTTTCTTCGACAGGGTTTCGATGGACGGCATTTCGGCCTTGCACGGCGGGCACCACGTCGCCCAGAAATTGAGCAGCGTGACGGTTCCGCCCAAGGTACGCGAATCGAGCGTGTTCCCCTTGAGGTCGTTCACCGCGAAAGGTATCAAGTCGACCGGTTCCGGAAACACGTAGAGGCCTTCGGCTTCCAGTTTTTCCTGATACCACGGCGCCTTGGCCGCGACGGGAACGGTTTGTTCGGCCGCTTCGACCAGCGAATCCG
>CAYZZW010000041.1:0-30414 GCA_964482955.1 uncultured Treponemataceae bacterium
CGGCGTCGACGCCGGTTTCGGCGCGGAGGCGCCGCGACAGTTCGGCGAACACGGCCTTGTCGACGTCGAGGCCGCCGAGCGCGTCGTCCCCGAGCGACGATCGGACCCGGCAACGCCGTCCCGCCGCTTCGAGGATCGTGGCGTCGAAGGTGCCGCCGCCGAAATCGTACACGAGGATGGTTCGCTTCGCCGCGGGTTCGCGTTCGAGATAGGCCCGCGCGACCGCGGCGGCGGTGGGCTCGTTGACGAGCCGGGTCACGGACAGGCCGGCGAGGCGGGCGGCTTCGCGGACCGCTTCGCGGCGGACGGCGGAAAACCGCGCGGGCACCGTCACGACGACGTTCCCGACGCGGCCTCCGAGGAATGTTTCGGCGTCCGCCTTGAGCTTCCGGAACACGTGGGCGGCGATCTCTTCGGGCTTGTACCGCGTTCCGTCGACGTCGACGGTTTCGGCCCGCCCGAGGAGTCGCTTGACGCCGACGACGGTGCGCTCCGGCTCGACGAGCGCCTGGTTGCAGGCCGCTTGCCCGACGAGCACCTCGCCGGAGCGGGCGAACGACACGACGCTCGGCGTCACGCGTTCGCCGCGGTCGTTCGGGATGACGACGGGACGACCGTCGTCCATCCAGGCCGCGAGGCTGTTCGTCGTTCCGAAATCGATGCCGATGGAGGGACGCATGTTCAATTATTATGATCGGAAGAAGACCGGCGCTCCTCCATCGCGATGATGACGTCGATCTCCGCGAGGGTCTTGCCGACGCGGGCCGCGATCATGTCGTTCGAAAAGCCGCGCTTGCGGAGCTCGAGCACGCGGTCGCGGAGGGGCGGCGCGATGTCGAGCGGTTTGGCGGAAAAGGTTACGAAGGGCACGCCGGAACCTTCCCGGTCAGCGGACCGCTCGCGGTCCGCGGATCGCTCGCGGTCCGAGGATCGTTCACCGTTCGAGGACTTTTCCCGCGGATCCGGTCGATCGGCTTCCCGTCCCGCATCCCCGGCGGCTTCCGCGCGTTCTTCAGGTTGCGGCGGTTCACGCCCGATCTCCGGCTCGAACCGCGTCCCGGCGTCGTTCCGCTGTCTGGGTCGCTCGGCGACGGGCGCGTGCCGGCCGAGCCGCGAGTACACGTCGCGTTCCTTTTCCCGCGTTTCCCGCTCGCGGCCGATCGCGGACAGGCGGCGATCGGCGTCGTCGAGTTCGGCCTTGAGCCGCGCGAGCCGGTCTTCAATGAGCGTGACGTTGCGGTCCGTGGTCGCGTTGATCTCGGTGACGAGGGCGGAGACTTCGGAGCGCAGCCGGTCGAGGACGCCGCGCGTGTCCAGTTCGCGCCGGATCCGGCGGGACAGGACGAGATACCCCAGGGCGAAGGCCAAGGCGTTCAGGGTCAGGACGACGAACAGGTCCATCGGATCACCCGGAGATGTCGACGTTGCCGCCGACGCTCGGATCGCGCACGATCTCGGGCTCGCCGGTCGCTTCTTCGGATTCGTCGGGGCCTGGCTCGCCTTCGCGCGCGCCGCCTTCCCCGGGAGCCTGGCGCTTGCCGCCCTCGCGGTCGCGGACGGCGCCCGCGCCCTCTTCCGGGGTCTTGGGCATGCGCACGCCCTTGGCCGCCTCGTCTTCCTTGCGCTGCTGGGCGGCGCCCTGGACCGATTGCTGCAAGGCGGTGCCCTCGCGGCCGGCGGCCTGCTCCTTGCCGAGCTGGTTCAAATTCATGAGGAGCGTCTGGAGATCGATGGGCTTAATCGACATGCGGCCCCCGGCGGATCGATTCGTCGTCCACTTCCTCGTACCTCGTCTTCTTGATCATGAGCCCGTCGAGGTAGAACGTGACCGATTTCTGCTCGATCTTGATGTCCTCGCGCACGTCCTTGATCTGGATCTTCACGCCGGGGTAGACCTTGTGCGACACCGAGATGCGGCCGCGCGTCTTGAGGCCGTTCAGGTAGTTCTGGATCTTTTCCGCCTCGGCTTCGAGGTTCCGGAGTTCGGAGAGGATCTCGCCCCGCTTCGCCATCGCCGCCTGGAGCTGCTTTTCCTTTTCCTCCGGCAGCTCCTTGCGCTCCTTCTTGAGGATGTTGAGCGTGGCGATGTCGCGGTCCTTGATGTCCATCTGCTTGCGGAGATGGCCGATCTGCGCGTTGAAGTCCTCGAGCTTTTCCTTGCTCTTCGGGTCGTAGCCGACCTCGCAGATGGTCTCCGCGCCGCTCACGCCCGAGCCGAGCGACTTCGCGTTGATCTCCTCGCACGCGCGGAGGTGCCCGCCCACGACGTTCGCGCGCCGTCCCTGGCATACGATCTTCCGGTTGGCGATCACGTTCGAGTTGACGATGCCGTCGGAGGCGATGACGTACTCGCCCGCCTCGATGTTGGCCATCTCGATGAAGCGGGCCCACACGCTGCGGCCGGCCTTGATGACGGCGCTCGACTTGCCGTTGATGCCCTGGTGGACGATCACGTCGCCCTCGGCGACGAGGTTCGAGCGGCCGACGTTCCCGAACACCTCGATGTCGCCCGCGGCCTTCACCTCGAAACCGTCCTCGACGTTGCCCTTGATGATGAGGGTCCCGCCGAGGAACATCTGGTTGCCGACCTTGATGTCGAGGTCGCCCTCGATCGTCTTCACGGTCTCGACGTTGACGCGCGCTCCCGTGAAGGTGACCTCGCCGTTGATGTCGGCGAGGATCGTGAGGCCGTCTTCCGCGAGGTGCACGTTCTTCCCGAGCGGCACCGACATGTCGCGGCCGTTTTTCGCCGGGAGGATGCGGCCCGTTACGGTGCGGCCGGGGACGCCCTTTTCCGCGGGGATCTTCCGCGCGAGCGGTTGCCCCTCGACGACGTTCTGGATGAGACCGAGTTCCTTGAAGTCCACGCGGCCGTCGGAGGTCTCCTTGAGGTGCATCTTGGTCTTGTCGATCTCGAAGAGGTACTGCATCTTCGCGTCGCGGCCGTTCTGCGGCTTGTCGCCTTCGGCCACGAGGATGGGCTCCTTGTAGCGCGGCCGGTCCTCGATCTCCTGGAGGACGTCTTCCTTCACGCCGTACACGACCTTGTTGTTCTTGAGGAAATAGGCCACCGCGTCCTTGGTGAGGTCGGAACCGCCCGGGCCCGGCTGGGACAGCACCACGTGGGCCTTCATGTCGGCTTCGGAGATGTCGCAGGTGAGGAAGCCGTCGTTCGCGGGATTCGCGATGAAAGTGCCCACGCGCACGTATTCGCCCGAGGCGTCGCGCACGGCGTCCCGGACGAGGTTTTCGTCGAAGTCGTGGACGGCCTTGGCGTTAAGGCGCTCCACCGCGGCGCGCTCCGTGGCGCGGCGGCCCCGTCCGACGGGCGGCGTCACCTTGAGGAGCGCGCCCTCGCTCGACAGGCGCACAAACGCCTCGCCGTCCCGGTCCTTGATTTCGGGTACCGCGATCCGCTCCTCGGGGAGCGTTTCTTCCAGGAATTCCTCGACTTCCGCGGCCTTCTGCTTTTCGGCGATCGTGGTGGCGCGGATGCGGAACGGCTTCTTGCCGAGTCCGAACAAACCGGGGGTGCCCGTCTCGATCGGCACGTATTCGATGCGGGCCACGGGACAATCGAGCTGGATCGAGGCGTTGCGGAGCGCGTCGTCGAGGGAGTCGCCCTCGGCCTCGACGGACTTCTTCTCCCGGTCCTCGGCCAGGTAGCGGCGCATGAGCTCCTCAAGCTGGGGAAGCCCGATGGCCATTTATACGATCCCTTTGCGGATGTTCGTGAGCTTGGCGCGGAGCCGGATAATGGCCTTGGTGTGGAGCTGGCTGACGCGCGACTCCGTCACCTCGAGCACCTGGCCGATCTCCTTGAGCGTGAGGTCCTCGTAGTAGTAGAGCACGAGGACCTTCTTCTCCTTGTCGGGCAGCTCGTCGATGGCCTGGACGATCACGCGCTTGATCTCGTCGCGCTCGATCTGCGCGTCGGGGTTCATGGTGGCGGGGCTCTCGATCGAGTCGCCGATGGCGATCTTGTCGCCTTCGCCCGCGGAAAACCAGACGTCGTTGAGCGAGAGCACCGAGGTGCCGGAGATCTTCAGCATGGTCCGCGAGAATTCGTCGTCGGTGACGCCGAGGGACTGGGCGATCTCGGAATCGGAGGCCGGACGGCCGAGCTTGGCCTCCAGCTCGACGATGGTCTCCTCGATCTCGCGCGTCTTCTGCCGGACCGAGCGCGGCACCCAGTCGATGGACCGGAGCTCGTCGAAGATGGCGCCTCGGATGCGCGTGACCGCGTAGGTCTTGAACTTGACGTTCTTGTCCGGATCGTACTTGTCGATGGCGTCGATGAGGCCGAAGACGCCGAAGCCGACCAGATCCTCGAATTCGACCGAGTGGGGCATGCCGGCCGCCACTTTGCCGGCTACGTACTTGACGAGGGGCGCGTACTGTCTGATGAACGCTTCGCGGATGGCCGGGTCCTTCTTCTTCTTGTACTGGCCCCAGAGCTCTTCTTCCGTGTAGCGTTCCATCAGGGAATTCTGCATGTCGGCCTACCCTTTCTGGTCTCTCTTCAACAGCGTCCGTATGGCGCTCGCCAGCTCGACGGGATCTTCCCCGCCGCCGCCGGACTGGTCTTCTGCGTTGCCGCGGTCCGCCCGGGACGGAGCCGCCGGGAAACTTCGTTCGCCGTCCTGTTCGGCGCCCTGGCTTCCCTCGAACGTGCCCGCGAACCCGTCCAAGTCGGGCAGGACGTCGAGATCCTCGAACGCGGCGGGCGGCCTGGCCGGCCCGGGCGCGACGGGGCGTTCCCCGCCATCGTCCGGAATCAGGGTCTCGGATCCGAGCGCCTCGGCTTCGCGGTCGAGCTCGGCGTCGGCCGGACGTTCCGAGGCGGCGGCGCGGATCATCGGCTCGGAGCTTCCCTCGACCGCCTCGTCGCCCGGCAGGACGATGTCGATACGGGGCTGATCCCCCTCGGCCGTCGCGGCGTCGATCCGGGTATCCGACATGAGTTCTGGAAGGAAACGGACGATCACCGCCTGGAGCGCGGCTTGCGCGACCCCGAAGGCGACGCCGAAGGCCACGGCCCTCGCGAGCAGCCACGGCAGGCCGACCCGGAAGACGAGACCGATGAGGACCGAAAGCGCGAACGCGGAGACGCCGACGACGATCGAGCGCCTCAGACCGGGACCCACGGTTCCTCCCCTCCCATGGCGAAAGAGTAAAGCATGATTCAAGGGCGAGTCAAGAACGGAACGCCCCCGCCGCGCCTACTCCTTGCCGAAGAACTTCTTGATGAAGCGGCCTATGCCGTTTTCGCCGGAAAAATCGGTCTTTTCGATGCGGCTCACGAGATGGTGGATCGAGATGGCCGCCTTCGACTTGGGCTCGAGCGCCAGGAACGGCTTCTGCCTGAGCACGGCCTGGGACACGACCGGGTCGTCGTAGATGCAGCCGAGGTACTCGACCTTGAGGTTCAGGAACTGCCCCGAGATGTTGATGATGCGCTCGGCCACCTTCTTGCCGTCGGTCACGTTCTTCACGCGGTTCACGACGAGCTTCAGGCCCATGTTGAGGTTTTCCACCTCGGTGGCGATGATCTTGATGATGCCGTAAGCGTCCGTGATGGCGGTCGGTTCCGGCGTCGTCACGATGATGGCGTCGTCGGCCGCGGCCACGAAGGCCAGCACGTTCGCGGAGACGCCGGCGCTCGTGTCGATGATGATGATGTCCGCGCTCGAGAGCGTGTAGAGCTCGCTGATGAAGCTCTGGCGCTCCTCGTCGGTGAGGTTCGCGATCTTCGAGAAGCCCGAGGCTCCCGCGACGATCTGGATGCCGTAATCGGTGTCCAGGATGATCTCGCGCATGGACTTCTGCTTGCGGATCACGTGGTACAGGTTGTACTTGGGGATCATGTTGAGCATGATGTTGACGTTGGCGAGGCCGAGGTCCGCGTCCATCACGATCACGCGCTTGCCCTGCTGCGCGTAGGCCAGCGCCAGGTTGACCGAGACGTTGGTCTTGCCGACGCCGCCCTTCCCGCTCGCCACGCAGATGATGCGCGTCTTCTTCTTCGGGGCGCTGTCGCGCGGCTTCGTGGCCTTCATGAGTTCCCTGAGTTTCTGCGCCTGGTCTTCCATTTATCGCCTCTCCCCGGCAGGTTTCTTACCGTACCTCTCTTCGAGTTTCGGACGATTCGGCTCGAAACCTTCGAGATTTATGAGAAAACGGACCGGATCCGCGCGGTGGATGCTGTCGGGCACCCCCTGTCCGTCCGAAACGAACGAAACCTTCTTGCGGGCCCGCCACAGCGCCGTCAGGACGTTGCCGACGTGGCAGGTCTCGTCGAGCTTGGTCACCACGACCGATTCGTAGCGGAAGGGCTCGAATTGCCGCATGATCTCCACCATGTCCGCGGTCTTGGTCGTCGCGGCGACGGCCAGGTGGACGTCCGCCTGGTTGCCGCACGCTGCCAGCACCTTCTTCATCTCGGCCAGCTTGACCGCCTCGCGCGGGCTGTTGCCGATCGTGTCCACGAGGATGAGGTCGACGTCGCGGTACATCGCGATCGTCTGGCGGAGGTCTTCCTCGGTCTCCACGCACGAGATGGGCACCGTCATGATCTCGGCGTACTTCGAGATCTGGTCCTGCGCGCCGATCCGGTAGCAGTCGATGGACACCATGCGGACTTCGCGCGGGTCGAAGCCCTTGAGGCCCATCTTGTAGACGCTCGCGAGCTTGGCGATCGTCGTGGTCTTGCCGACGCCCGTCGGGCCGATGAGGGCGAGGATCCTCGGCCGGCCGCCTCGCCGCTCCGGCGCCGTCTCGACGCCGTCGCCGATCCACTCGACCACCGCGTCCGAGACCGCGCCGAAGTCGTCGAGCTCCGAGAGGCTGAACTCCTCCTTCACCCGCGAAAGGAGCGCCTCGGCGTAGTCGTCGCCGAATTCGTTGAGCTCGAGGAGGCCGCGGACGGCCGCCAGCGTCGGATGCTCGTCCTCGGCGGCTCGCGGCGACGCCATCGTCTCCTTGAGCGAGCGCAGTTCGGTGAGCACCTCCTGCATCGTCCGCTCCTGGATCGAGTCGAGGAGCTTCCGCCGGTCCTCCTCGAGCGAGATGACGCGGTTCGACGCCTCGCGCGCCGCGTCCTGGCGGACGAAACCGGTCATCTCGACGAGCTCGCGCGCGAACAGGCCCATGAAACCGCCTCGACGGACGGTCCGCTGGGTGACCACCTGGGCGGCGTCGCCGTACTTGGCGCGGACCTTTTCGAGGACTTCGCGGTGCGTCTCGCCTTCTTCGGTAAAATACTGCATCCGTTTTCCAACCCCGTTCCCGTTTTATTGTTCGGTCTTTATCTCGCCGATCGCCTCGACGCGCATGTCGGACACGATTTCCGGCACCGACAGCACGACGAGATCGGGTATTTCGCGTTCCGAGCTCGATTTCACGAGCGCCCGGGCCGCCTCCGAACAGAGGATGACCGGGAAGTAACCCTGTTTCTGCACGGCCGCGACGGCCTGCGAGAGCGCCTTGATCCACTGCCGCTGCGTGGCCGGCTCGAGCGCCGCGATGGCCCCGCCGGGCGCGTCCACGCGGCTCTCGACGATCTTCTGCTCGAGCGCCGGATCCACGGTGAGGACGTGGAGGAGCTTGTCCTGGTCGCAGAACTGGAGGCAGATCTGCCGCCCCAGCGCCTGGCGCGCCTTTTCGACCAGGAAACCCGGGTCCTTCGTGATGCCGGCGTAGTCGGCCAGCGTCTCGAGGATGACCACCATGTTGCGGACGGATACTTGCTCGCGGAGGAGCCCCTGCAGCACCTTCTGGATCTCTCCGAGCGACAGGTGCTTCTGGACGTCGTCCACGACCGCCGGATAGTCCTTGCGGAGCGTCTCGAGGATGGACTGCACCTCCTGCCGCCCGAGGATCTCCGCGGCGTGCCGCTTGATGATCTCGGTGAGGTGCGTCGCCACGATGCTCGGCGCGTCGACGACGGTGTAGCCCGAGCGCTCGGCGCGGTCGCGCTGGCCTTCCTCGATCCAGGTGGCCGGCAGGCCGAACGCGGGGTCTTTCGTCTTCTCGCCGGCCACCTCCTCCGCCACGCTGCCCGGATTGATGGCCAGGTAGTAGCCGAGCCGGATCGTGCCGCGCCCGATCTCGACGCCCTTGATCTTGAAGCAGTATTCGCTCGGCTCGAGGCGCATGTTGTCCTGGATGCGGATGCGCGGCACGGCCAGCCCCATGTCGAGCGCGCTCTCCTTGCGGATGCGCGTGACGCGTTCGAGGAGTTCGGCGCCCTTGTCGCGGTCCACGAGCGGGATGAGCCCGTAACCGAGCTCGAGGCTGATCGGATCGAGCGGCACCACCGGCGAGAATTCCTGGCCGGCTTCCGCCTTGGGCTTGCCCCCGCCCTGCGCCTTCGCGGCGGCCTTGTCGGTCTCGGCGAGGCTCTTCCGCGTGAGCCGGTAGCCGACGAACGCGAGCATGAAGGCCATCGGGACGAGCACGTACCAGGGGAAGCCCGGCAGGAAGGCCATGAGGAGGAGGACGATCGCGCCGATCCAGTAGATGCGCGCGTTGAGCGTGAACTGCTCCACCACTTCCGCGCCGAAGGTGCCCTGCGAGTTCGCTCGCGTCACGATGATGCCGGTGGCGGTGGACACGAGGAGGGCCGGCAGCTGCGACACGAGGCCGTCGCCGATGGTGAGCGTCGTGTAGGTCGAGAGCGCCGTGGCGAGCGATTCCGCGTGGAGGACCATGCCGACGATGAAGCCGCCGAGCAGGTTGATGACCGAGATGAAGATGCCGACCTTGACGTTGCCCGACACGAATTTGCTGGCGCCGTCCATCTGGCCGTAGAAATCCACTTCGCGCTCGAGGTCGCGCTTCCGCTTCCGCGCTTCCTCCTCGGTGATGGCGCCCGAGTTGAATTCGCTCTCGATGGCCATCTGCTTGACCGGGAGGCCGTCCAGCGTGAAGCGGGCCGCCACTTCGGCGATGCGCGTCGCGCCCTTCGTGATGACGATGGCCTGCACGGCGATGATGACGATGAAGATGATGAAGCCGATGACGATGCCGTCCGTGCCGCCCGATCCGACGACGAAGGTGCTGAAGGCGCGGATGATGCGGCCGTCGAAGCGCGATCCCATCGCCAGGATGAGCCGCGTGGACGAGATGTTGAGCGCCAGGCCGAAGATCGTCGTCACGAGCAGCATGGTCGGGAAGATCGAGAAATCCGTCGCCTTCCGCGTGTAGAGCGAGATCAGCATGATGAGGACGGCGATGATCAGGTTGAACGCCATCAGCGCGTCGAGGAGGACCGACGGCAGGGGAATGATGATCATGAGCACGATGGAAATCGCGCCCGCCGCCACCGCCAGGTCGCTCCGGTTGGTGAGGAACGTATCCTTCATGACACGCTGTGCGTCAGACATGGATGTGGTCTCCCGCGGCGTCCGCCGCTATCGTCGTGCGGGTCACGATATTCCCCCTGCCGCGGCCGTTTCGGCGCGCCGCCGTCCGTCCGGGCGTTCGCCGGATCCCTCCGCGTCCGCGCGGGGCGCCTTGTCGGGCCTGAGGGCGTACACGTGGCTCAAGATCGTGGCGATGGCCTGGTAGTACTTGTCCGGTATGGCTTCCCCGATGTCCACGTCCGCGTAGAGGGCGCGGGCCAGGGGGCGGTTTTCCATGATGGGCACGTCGTTGTCGGACGCGATCTTGCGGATGCGGAGGGCCGTCTCGTCGACGCCCTTGGCCGTGACGGTCGGCGCGACCATGGTGTCGCGGTTCCACTCGAGGGCCACCGCGTAGTGGGTCGGGTTCGTCACGACCACGTCGGCCTTGGGCACGTTCGCCGCCATGTTGCGCGTGAGAAGTTCCCGCATCCTTTGGCGCAGCCGCGACTTGACGGTCGGGTCGCCCTCGTACATCTTCCGCTCTTCCTTGACTTCCTGCACCGACATCTTCATCTGTTCCAGGAACTGCCGCTTCTGGAACAGGAAGTCGGGTATCGACAGGGCGAGCAGCACCACGGCGGTCGTGATGACGAGCCGGAGGGCCATGCCGCCGACGAGCCGGATGGAGCTCCAGAACGGCTGGGCGAACAGCGTCATCATCCGGTCCAGCTCCGACTGGACGATGGCCCACGCGATGCCGCCGATGACGATGATCTTGACGACCGACTTCGCGAGGTTGAACATGCCTTCGACCGAGAAGATCGTCTTCTGGAGGAACTTGCCGAAGCGCGGCACGACACGCTTGAAATCGGGCGCCAGGGGCTTGGCGGTGAAGAGGAAGCCCGTCTGCAGGACGTTCGAGAAGACCGCGGCCACGGCTCCGACGACCCCGAGCGGCAGCGAGAGGCGGACGAAGTACGAAAAGAAGGCCCCGGCGACGAGGGCGGAATCGCGCGCGGGATCGAGCTGGGTCGATATCGTCAGGAACCACGCCAGCATGGAGCGGAGCGTGCCGAACCACCACGGGGCGATGATGGCGAAGGTGACCGACGTGAGGAGGAGCCCGACCGCGGCGACGAGGTCGGAGCTCTTGGCGACGCGTCCTTCCTCGCGGGCTTTCTTGAGCTTGTACTCGCTCGGCTCCTCGGTCCGCCCCTCGTCCTCCGCCGCGAACCACTGCAAATGCACGTGGTCGAGGGCGCGGACGCGTCGCGGGCGCGCCTGGCCCCGAAAGTCCGCCGCGCTTCGCCCCGTGCCGACGCCCGGGCGTCCGCGGGGCGTCGCCGCGCGGACGCGGTCCTTCAGCGCGGTCATGCGGAGGCTCCGAGGAGGACGGCGAGGTCGTCGAAGCCGGATTCGACGAGACGCGAGAACGCCTCCATGAGGAAGGGCATGGAGCCGAAGAGGATGACGAAGGCGACCCCGATGGAGATCGGGAAGGATTCGGCCATCACGTTGATCTGCGGCGCGGCCTTGGTCAAAAGCCCCATGGCGATCGACACGATGAAGAGCGTGCCGAGGATGGGCAGCGACAGGAGCATCGCGTCCTGGAACATGAGCGGCAGGGAGCCGGCGAGCTTCTGGATCATCGCGTCCTTCGCGTTCACGAGGTCGATGGCCTTGAGGCTCAGGAACGAGCGCTCCGCCGCGATCACGAAGGTCTTCTGGAACCCGCTCGTGACGAGGAACACGAGCATGGCGACGAGGTTGAGGAACTGGCCCATCACGGGGATCTCGATCTGCGAAAGGGGGTCGTAGACTTCCGAGGCGCCGAAGCCCATCTGGAGCGAGAAGAACTGCCCCGCGGTCGTGAACGCCGCCTGCACCGCGCCGAGGAAGAAGCCGATGGCCAGCCCGATGAGCGCCTCGCCGGCGAGGAGGGCCAGGAAGGCGCCCGCCCCTGACGGCAGCGGATAGCCGGACGCCTTCACCCCCGGATACACGGCGAAAGCCGCGAAACCGGCCAGCGCCGCCTTGGCCGGCTGGGGCACCGCGTCGCTCGACAGGAGCGGCGCCGTTTCGACCACGGCGAGGAGGCGCACGGCGATGAGGAGGAAGAGATCGGCGTCCGCGAGCAGGGTGTCGAACACGGCTTCTCCTATCTCGCCATCTGGGGTATCAGCTCGAAGAGCGAGGTCGTGTACTGGGCCAGGTGCGCGAACATCCAGCCCCCGAGTAGCGCGAGCACGCCGAGGATCGCGGCGATCTTCGGCACGAAGGTGAGGGTCTGCTCCTGGATCGAGGTGGTCGCCTGCAGGATCGCCACGACGAGCCCGACGACCATGGCCGCGAGCAGGATCGGCGCGGACAGCATCACGATCTCGAGTATCCCGCCGCGCATCATGAGCACCGCGTCTCCCAGGTCCATCGCTTCCCCTCCCTTTTTCCGGCCGTCACATGAACGAGGCGACGATCTGCCGCGTCATGAGGTTCCATCCGTCCACGAGTATGAACAGGATGAGCTTGAAGGGCGTCGATATCATCACGGGCGGCAGCATGATCATGCCCATCGACATGAGCGTCGACGCGACGACCATGTCGATGACGATGAACGGGATGAACAGGAGGATGCCTATCTTGAAGGCCACCGTGAGTTCGTTCAGGATGAACGCGGGGATGAGCACGTAGGTCGGCACGTCCTCGAGCGAGCGCGGTTTCGGGAGCCCGCGCATCGTCATGAAGAGCCGGATGTTCTCCGGGTTGGTCCGCATCTGGTTGTACATGAAGAGGCGGAGCGGCTTTTCGGCCTGGCGGTAGGCCTCCTCGACGCCGATCGTCCCCTCGGCCATGGGCTTGAGGCTCTTGTCGTACATGGTCTGGAAGGTCGGCCACATGATGAAAACGGTCAGGAAGAAGGCTACGCCCATGAGCACCTGGGTGGGCGGCACTTGCTGGAGCGAGAGGGCGCGCTTGACGAAATCGAGGACGATGGAGACGCGCAGGAAGCTCGTCATGAGGATGAGGATGCTCGGCGCGAGCGACAGCACCGTGAGGATGAGGAGGAGCTGGACCGAAAAGGCGACTTCCTGGCCGTTCTTCGGATTCCGGACCATCAAGTCGAAGAACGGCACGCCCGGGGGTATCGCCGGCGTGCCCGTGGTGCCCGCGCGCGCCCCGGGAGTCGTTCCGGAGGAACCCGGGACGGGCACTTCGACGGCGGAATCCCGCGGGGCGGTCGGGTACGGCGGCTGGGTGCCCGCGGAACCGGATCCGCTTTGCGCGGAGGCGAAAGTCGCGGCGAGCGCCAGCGCGAATACCGCGAGCGTGCTGCGTCGGGGACGGAACATGGCAACTCCCTGGACGGACGGCGGGACGGATCGGAACGACGGAAAACCGGGTCGGCGCCGACCCGGTCGGTCACATCCTTCTGAGCCTGTCCCGCTGGCGCTCGAGCTCGTCGGCCCGAGCCTTGTCCGCGCTGATCTTTCCGGGCTTCATGAAAGCCCCGAGCAGGGAGGAGAAATCGGCGGTCTGCCTGACGGGCGTCTCGTCGGCCCGCAGCCTGAGCGTGTCGACGAGCTCCTTGTCGTCCAGCTCCCCGAGCGCGGCGATGCCGCCGTCGGTCGCCCCGACGAGGAACGCGCGGTTCCCGGCCGAGACGATGTAGAGCCATCGCCCCGGCCCGAGCTGGGTCGAAGCGAGCACGCGCAGGTACGGATCGTCGGCCGTCTTCGGCTTCGAAAACGAGCGCATGACCCAGACGACGCCGTATATCGCGGCGGCGACGAGCGCGAGGACGATGACCATCCTGAGGAAATACGGCCAGGCTTCCACCGTCGCGGAGCGCGCGGCGGTGCCGTCCGCGTCCCCGATCGGAAGCTGGCTTTCGTCGGTCGTCGTGGTCGGAGCCGGCTGTGGAGCCGTTCCGCCGTTCGCCGTCCCCTGGGCGTAGACGCCCAGCGACAACAGCGACGAGACGACCGCGACGCAGGCCATGCGGATCGCAGCGTTCAGATTCCCCTCCCCCAGATACGTTTTCATTGTACCCCAGTGAATTTGCAATTGCAAGCCTTTTCCTTTCCCTGCAACGAAAAACCGCCTCCGGAACCCGTATTTCAAGGGTTCGGAGGCGGTCATGCGCGTTCGGGAACGCGTTCGGGAGGCTCGTGCGCCCGGGGCTTACATGAGGTCGCTCATCCGCTCCATCGGCGGCACGATCTCGGTGACGCGCACGCCGAAGTTTTCGTCGATGACCACGACTTCGCCCTTGGCGATGAGCTTGTGGTTCACGAGGATGTCGACCGGCTCGCCGGCCAGCTTGTCCAGCTCGATGATGGTGCCTTCGCCCATGCCGAGGATCTCGCGGATCAGCTTTTTCGTGCGGCCGAGCTCGACGGTGAGCTCCATGAACACGTCCATGATGAGGCCGATGTTCCCGCTCTCCTGCCCCGTGGCCCGCTGGGAGAGATTGGCGAACTGCACCGGCTGGACGTTCGGCGGAGCCATGCCCGGCATTTGCATGCCCGGCATTTGCATGCCCGGCATTTGCATGCCCGGCATATTCATGCCCGGCTGCTGGTACATGCCGCCCTGGGGATACCCCATGTTCATGCCGGGCTGTTGATACATGCCGCCCTGGGGATATCCCATCTGCATCCCCGGCATCTGCATGCCGGGAGCGCCCTGCTGCATGCCGGGCATCGCCGGCATTTGCATGCCGGGCATGGTCATGCCGGCGGCTCCGGCGTCGGGCTTGCCGCCGGACGCGGCCACGATGTCGCGGACGAATTGCATGGAAAAGAGCTCGTACACGGTCTCGCTCGACCCGGCGACGCTCAGTTTGTACGTCGCGCGGACGATGTCGCCCGAGGGGACGCGCACCATCGCCTTCGGGATGAAGGAGCCGTCCGCGGTCGAGGACTGGATGGTGCGGTTGCCGGTCTTTTCGGTGATCGTCGAGATGATGGTCCCGGTCAGCGTGGAAAAGCACTCGGAGACCGCGGAGATCGCCATGTCGTCGAGGTCGGAGATGGTCGGGTTGTTGATGCCGAGCGAGGCGATCTTGATCGCGGTGTCCTTGGACATGAGGTAGATGTGCTCGCCCGGGATGCCGCCCGTGATGTCCAGCCTGATGGCGAGGACTTCCTCGGGCATCGACTGGAGGAAACCGTCGCGGCTCACCACGTCCATCTGGGGCGGCGACATCGACACGTCGGCGCCCGTGAACACGGACACGTTCTGCGACTGCGAGGGAACCGTCTCGTCGAGGATGCCCTTGAAAAACGCGAGCTCGGGCGGGATTCCGCCCCCGGAGCGCGCGGCCGGCTGGGGCGCGCCGCCTCCGCCCGTATCGAGTCCGGCGAGGAGGTTGTCTATCTCGTCCTGGGAAAGTGCGCCGTCGCTCATAGGGTATCGTCTCCTTCGGATGCGAGCTCCTCGAATTCATCCTGGCCGATGTCTTCGAGCTTCTTGGTGATCTGCACGGCCATCTTCCGCCCCACCTGGCCGGGCCGGCAGAGGAATTTCTTCTTGTTGCCGACGTTGAGCGGCATGGGATCGTCCACGCTGACGTTGTAGAGGCGGATGACGTCGCCCAGCTTGAGGCCGAGCACGTCGCGCACGGGCACCTGGATCTTGCCGATCTCCGCGGTGATGGTCACTTCGACCGTGGACAGCTTTTCCTTGAGGATGTTGAGGTTTTCCGTGGTGGCGCCGCGCCGGACCGAGCTGTACCAGTACTGGGCCGACAGCTTCGAGACGATCGGCTCGATGGTCAGGTACGGGATGCAGAGGTTCATCATGCCCTCGACGTCGCCGACCTTGGTCTCGAGGGTGACGAGCACCACCATTTCCGTCGGGGGGACGATCTGGGCGAACTGGGGGTTCGTCTCGATCTGGGACAGGCGCGGCCGGAGATCGATCACCTGGGTCCACGCCTCGCGCATGTTGCCGAGGATGCGGACGATGATGCCCTCCATGACGGAGTGCTCGATGTCGGTGAGCTCGCGGTTGAGCTTCGAGCCCTCGCCGGAGCCGCCGAAGAGGCGGTCGATGACGGTGAAGGTGATCGACGGGTCGATCTCGAGGATGGCCTGGCCCTTGAGGGGGTCCATCGAGATGACGGAAAGCGTCGTCGGGGTCGGGATGGAACGGATGAATTCCTCGTAGGTGAGCTGGTCGACCGAGGCGACGTGGACGTGCACGAGGGCGCGCATCGACGTGGACAGGCTCGTCGTGGTGAGGCGCGCGAAGGTTTCGTGCATGATCTGGATCGTGCGGAGCTGCTCCTTGGAGAACTTGTCCGGGCGACGGAAGTCGTAGATCTTGATCTTGCGCGTGTCCGCCGTGGTGCGGACCTTCTCGATGTCGGGTTCGCCCGCGTTGATGGCGGTGAGCAGCTGGTCTATCTCATCCTGCGACAGGACTTCGGTCATGAGCCCTCCCGGCGACCATCATGGCACGAATTCCGCGTCTGTTCAACGCGTTTTCGCGCCGACGCGCGCGCTCCCTCTCATTTTCGGCGATTTGCCGCCCGACATGAGCCGAATGAACGATAGCGGCCCCTCCGCGGGCGTTTTCCGTCGCGGAGGGGCCGTTTCCCGGGGAATTCCGGCGGATTACAGCACCATCACGTCGAATTTCTCGAACAGGACGTCCTTGATGCCGGGAGTCTCCAGCATGCGGTTGATGCGCTCGCGGAGCTCCTCCTTGATCTGGCGTTCGTTCTGCGGCTTGAGATCCTCCGCCTTCTTGCCGGTGAAGTACATGCGCACCGAGTCGATCAGCTGGTACTTGCGGTTGTTGAGCTCGTCCGGGACCTTCTTCTCGCCCTTCACGAAGCCGAGCATGATCTTCACGACGATGGACGCGGGCTCCTTGTCGGCGCTCGACATGCGCAGTTCCCCGAGGATGTTCGAATACTCGTAGGCCGGCAGGGCCTTTTGGTATTCCTCGGTGTCGGGCACCTCGGTGAGCGGCTTGCCCTGGGAGTCGCGGATCGACATGGCGATGAAGACGACGACGAAGATGAGGATGACCAGGCCTATAGCGATGCCGGTCCACATGAGGATCCTGAGGATGATCGGCCCGCCCGCGCCGCCGCGCGCCTTCGCGGGGGCGGCCATGTCTCCCGCGTCGCCCAGTACCGATTCTTCCAAGTTGTCGGACATTCCGTACCTCCAGGCCGCGGCGTTCCCGCGGCGTCGTCGTTCTTACAGGTGCGCGTCGTCGACGATGATGATGTCGATGCGACGGTTGTAGGCGCGGCCTTCCTCGGTGTCGTTGGCGGCGATCGGCATGGTGTCGGCGAAGCCGGCCACCGAAAAGCGCCGCTCGTCCGCCCCGAAATCGGCCAGGAACTCGAGCGTGTTGACCGCCCGCGCGGCGGACAGCTCCCAGTTGGACGCGAACGCCCCGTCGGGGTCCACCGGCATGCTGTCGGTGTGCCCCTCGACGCGGAAGCGCCTCGACGCCAGCTCGGGCGAGGCGAGGAGATCGGCGAGCCTGAGGAAGCTGTCCCGGGTCTCGTCGATGTCGATCTCCGCGCTGCCGGGCCGGAAGAAGGCGTCGGACATGAGGCTGATGACCACGCCGCGCTCGTCGCTCGAGATCCGCACCTTGTTCGACTGGATCTCGGGCTGGAACAGGGCCATCGCCTTCTTCTTCGCGGTCGCGAGCATCTTGCCCTTCTCGAGGGAAGGCAGGCTCGCCACCGTGTTGCCGAGCTCGGCCAGCCGTCCGGCCGAGAGGGTGTTGCCGCCCGTCGAGCCGCCGAGGCCGATGTTGTTGAGCGACGAGATCATCACGTTGAGCTGCGTCACCTCGGCGTCGGTGAGGGTGAACATGGCGACGAAAAAGCAGAGCAGCAGCGTCACCATGTCGCCGTAGGTGACGACCCACTCGCCGATGCCGCCGCCGATGGTCTCCCGTTTCTTGCGTGCCATACGCCTAGTCCTTCGCGTACTTGTCGATGATTTCCTTCTTCGACTTCGGGTCCAGGTAGCTCGCCAGCTTGATGACGAGGATGCGCGGGTTGTCGCCAGCCTGGATGGAGAGGACGCCCTCGATGATCATCTCCTTGAGGGTCGTCTCGTTCCCGTCGTCGATCTGGAGCTTGCCGAGCATGGGCTGGAAGAGGAAGTTGGCCATGATGGCGCCGTAGAAGGTGGTGATGAGGGCGACGGCCATGTTCGGGCCGATGCGGCTCTTGTCCTCGATCATCTTCATCATGGCGATGAGGCCGAGAACCGTGCCGAGCATGCCGAAGCCCGGCGCCAGCTTCGACCAGGCGTCGAGCATCTTGATGGCCTTCGAGTGCCGCGCGTTCATCTGCGACAGCTCCGTGTCGAGGAGGTTCCGGATCACCTCGGCGTCCATGCCGTCGACCGCGAGCCGGAGGCCCTTCTGCATGAACTCGTCGGGCATGTCGTTGATGGCGTCCTCGAGGGACAGGATGCCCTCGCGGCGGGCCTTTTCGGCCAGCTCGTACATCTTCTCGACGAGCTTCGTGCCGCTGTAGTCGAACGTGACGAAGCAGCGTTTCATCATGCCGAGGAGCCAGAGGACGTCCTGGAGCCCGTACTGGAGCATGAGCGCGAAGAACGAGCCGCCGATGGTACAGAAGATGGACGCGAGGTCGTAGTACGTGCCGATCGTGCCGCCCGAGGAGTAGATCGAGAAGATGATACAGGCCGTTCCGCCGACGAGCCCCAGGATCGTTCCTATGTTCACGGATCACTCCTCGTTCTTGAAGGCGCCGATGCGCCTGCGGTAGTCCACGATGCGGTCGATGATCGTCCCGACGTCCTCCAGCACGACGATGCGATTGCCGTTCGCCATGCAGATGGTCGTGTCCGGGGTTTTCTCAATATAGTCGATCTGGTGCGGATTGATCCAGAAAATCTTGCCCCCGAGGCGGGTCACTTCGATCATGCGGCCTCTCCTCCGGCGGTTTCAGGGCCGGAACGCCGCGGCGCCTGGGGCCGCCGCGGCTTCATTCAACGTTAGCGCTTGAGCGTCAGGAGCTCCTGGAGCATCTGGTCGCTCGTCTGGATCGTCTTCGAGTTGGCCTGGAAACCGCGCTGGGTCACGATCATGTCCGTGAACTGCTCGGCCAGGTCGACGTTGGACATCTCGAGGGTGCCCGCGAGGATCTTGCCCTTCCCCGCGATGCCGGACGGACCGATGTTCGCCATGCCGGAGTTGTTCGACTGGAGGAAGTTCGTCTCCCCGGATTTCTCGAGGCCGTTCGGGTTCGTGAAGGTGGCCATGGCCATCTGCCCGACGGTGCGCGCCGAGCCATTCGAGTACACGGCGGTGATGATGCCGGACTGGTCGATCTTGAACGCGTCCAGGTAGCCCATCGCGTAGCCGTCCTGCTCGAACACCTTCGTGCTCGAGGGCGAGGCGAACTGCGTCATCGAGTTCTCCACGGCGCCGGCGACGCCCAGGTTGATGGCGATGTTCTGCCTGGTCACCTGGCCTTCCGCGCCCGGAGTGGTGTCCGGCACGTCGTAGCCGAAGTTCATGAGCAGCGCGCCTTCCTCGGCGGACACGTTCCCCTGGCCGTCCGTCACGCGGCGCAGGGTGCCCGCGTTCGTGAACTCGACGGTGAAGGTGTTGCCGGCCATGGCGGCGGGATCGAGTCCCGCGGTCAGGTTGTTCGGCGTCTCGACGCCGGGGTCGATCGTCACGGCGCCGGTCCACTGGTTCGGCTGGCCGGGCACCCGCGTGAAGTCCACGCGGAAGACGTGCGGCGTGCCGAAGGAATCGTAGATCTTCTCCTCGACCACCCAGGTGCCCTTGAGGATCGCCTCCTGCGAGGCGCCTTCGGGAATCTCGGGCAGGCGCTTGTCGACGTTGCACGCGAGGCGCACCGTCCCGGTGGCGCGGGCCGGGTCCTTGGAGCCGACGGGGATCACGAGGTCCTCGAGGGGGCCGGAGGTATTGAGGATCTCCGTGCCGTTCACGTTCTGGGCGTTCCAGCCGCGCACGCGGTAGCCGTTCGCGGGATTCACGAGCGTGCCCTCGCGGTCGAGGCTGAAGGCGCCGGCGCGGGTGTACATCTTCTGGTCGCCCTTCTGGAGCACGAAGAAGCCGTTGCCCTGGATGGCCACGTCGGTCTGCACGCCGGTCGTCTGGAGCGATCCCTGCGTGTGGATCGTGTCGATGGAAGCGACGAGCATGCCGAGGCCGATTTCCTTCGGGTTCACGCCGCCCACTTCCTCGTTTGGCCGCGCGGCGCCGGACAGCTGTTGGTACAGGAGGTCCTGGAAGTTCACGCGGCCCTTCTTGAAGCCCGTCGTGTTGACGTTGGCGATGTTGTTGCCGAGCACGTCCATGCGGACCTGGTGGTTCTGGAGGCCGGCCACGCCGGAATACAAAGAGCGCATCATAGCGGGTATCCTCCTACTGGATGACCTTGGAAACCTGGTCGAGGTCGTAGAACGCCCCGTCGACCATGACGAGCGGCGCCTCGCCCCGCACGATCTGCGAGACGACGCCGGTCATCGACTTGTCGCCCTGGACGACCTCGACGGTGCGCCCGAGCAGCGCCTGCGCCTCGCTCGAGTTGAGGAGGCCGGACAGCTTCGAGAAGCTCTGCGACATGTTCGTGATCTGCTCGAGGGACGAGAACTGCGCCATCTGCCCGATGAATTCCTTGTCTTCCATCGGGGAAGTCGGGTCCTGGTGCTGGAGCTGGGTGACGAGGATCTGGAGGAAGTCGTCCTTGCCGAGCGAGGGCTTCGACGCCTTGCCGTTGTTGATGCCCTTGTTGATCCCCTCGACTTCGTACTGGAGCGCGGCCAGGTCGGCCCCGTTCATCTTCGTGTTGATTTCCATCGTTTCCTCCGATCTCACGCCAGGATGTCGACGCGGCTTCTCGGGCCGCGCGCGGCGCCGGCCGCCTCGATTCCGGGGACGGCCGCGTCCATCGCGCGGAGCCGCTCCGAAAAGAAGGGCGCCGCGTCGCCGCCGTCGTCCCGCCTGCCCGTCTCCCCGGCGTCGCCGCCGGAAACCTGGACGTCGAGCTTCGTCGACTCGAAGCCCGAGTCGGCGAAGGCGTCGCGGAGCTGGGCCATGTTGCGCTCGAAGGCGCTCTTGGCTTCCTCCGTCTCGACGACGATCCTCCCGCTTATTTCCTTGTCGGCCATTTTCAGCTCGATCTTGACGGCTCCGAGCGTTTCGGGTTCCAGCCTGAGCCGAATGAGCCCCTGGTCGGCGTCGCGGAGGACGATCTGCGCCGCCTTCACGATGTCGCCATTGTACTGCTCGCCGAGCCGCTTCGACAGGATGTCGGAGAACGACGCGCCCGGGGCCGGCTTGTCCGCGCCGAGGAACGTCGCTTCGTCCGGCGTTCCCCCGCCTTCGGCGCGCGCGAACGCGGCGTTCGCGCCCGAGGCGTCGGCCGCCTTGGCGTCGCCCGAAGGGCCGGCGCCGGGCACTTTTTCCGGCTCCGCGCTCACGCGCAGGTCGACGACTTCGACGCGCGTCTTCCGCTTCGCGTCCGCCTTCTTCGCCGCGGCGACGTCCCGTTCGGGCGCGTCCGACGCGCGCTCGTTCGGGCGCGAAGCCGGCTTGTCCGGCGCCTGCAGGGCCTGGAAGCGCGCGGCAGCCAGGTCGAGGCCGTCGACGGCCGTACCGGTCGCGGGGTTTTTGGCGGATTTCTTCCGATCTTCGAGGCCGTTCGCGGCGACATCCCTGTCCGCTTTATTCAAGCTTCCGGCGTATCCGTCGCCGGATTTCCCGACGCCCTTCCGGGCGTCGTGGGCCTTTTCCGCGTGCGCGGTCGGGCCGGCTTCCTCGTTTCCGGTCTTGCCGTTCGCCTTCGCGGCGCCCGTCTGAGGGGCGTTTCGCGGACGCGACGCGGCTCCGAGCCGGTCGAGGAGGGACGCGAAGGCGCCTTTCCCGGGCTTCCCCTTCCCGCGCTTGCCGCGGAAGAGCCCGGAAGCCGCGGACAGGTCGCCCGAGCGCGTTTCCGGAAGCCGGGGGGCTTCGAGGCCTTGCGTGTCCTGGAGGGATGTCGTAAGCATGGACGCGACGATCTCCTTTGGCGATTGCCCCGGGGAGAACGCGCGTCGGGGACGGGCGTCAGCCCTCGGTCGGTTTGGTCGCCATCTTGCGCTGGATCGCGGCGGCCCGTTCGGGCTTCATCCGCGACAGCCATTCGGCGACCATCGAGCCGGTTCCGTCGCGCTGGGCGATCTCCTCCACCATACGGAGGGTGTCGATGACCGACTGGTCGTCCATGGCGTTCAGGATCTCCACCGCCTTCTCCGGCCGCATGCCGGTCAGGTAGCGCGCGTTCTGTTCGAGGTTCGCCCTTATATTTTCGTATGCCTTGAGGGTTTCATTGAACGATTTCTCCCGGTCCGCGAGGGTATTCTCGCGTTCGGAGAGTTCCGCCAGTTTCCGCTGGACCTCCGCCTCGGCGGCCGCCACGGCCCGTTCCCGTTCCGCCAGCTCCTGCCGCCCCGATTCGACGGCGGCCAGCTGCTTCGCGTAGCGCTCGTCGTCGAGGAGGGTCGGGCGGTCGGCGGGATAGGCGGCCGGTTTCCGGGCGTCCATGCCGACGAGGCGGTAGACGGGCCCGAAGACGCCCTTCAGGTCGAGGATGCCGAGGAAGTCGAACCAGACGAGGCCCGCGATCACGATGACGATGTTGATGATGACCATCACCACCACCCTGCCGAGCACGCGCTGCCTGCCGAATCCCCTCATGTCGAATCTTCCTTACAGGTCCGCGGCCGGCGCGCCGACCGCGAAATGATTGTGGACGCGGCGCATGTTCTGCGCGGCGTCGTCGAGTTCCATGATCTCCGCGCGGTTTTGGACCTTGTAGTAGTCGGCTTCCTTCCGCTCGCGCAGCTTGTCGAGGATCTCCTTGTCACGGCTTTTTTCTATATATGTCTTGCGGGCCTTTTCCCGTTCGAGCTCGGCGGCGGCGAGCGCCTTCATGGTCCGCTCCCGCTCCTGCCCCAGGCGCCGCACGTAGAGTTCCGTGGCCATGAAATCCGCGAGGTTCCGTCCGCGGCCGAAGCGCTCGCGCCCGGCCTGGAGCGTTTTTTCGGCGTTCGCCCTCAGGTCCTGCTCGAGCAGGGAGCAACGGCCCGACTTCTCGGCGAGCGCGAGGCGCGCCATGCGCTCGTAGTATGCCCGCACTTCGAGCACCTTATCAAGCTTGAAGGAAAAGCGCTTCATGCGATGGTCGCCTCGTCGGCCGCGGCGGCGGTTTCGGCCGCGCCCTCTTCCTCGTCCGGAAAGCCGCTTTCCGGGACCGCGAAGCCCGCGCGCGCGGTCTCGGCGAAGGCATCGATCTCGGACGCGGGGATGTCGATGCCGGCGATCTCGCCGAGCTTCCGCAGGGTGTCGACGATCGGTCCCGGCTCGGAAACGCCCTGCGAGAGGAAGGCGACGATGGCGTCGCGCTTCTTGATCGCCTCGTCGATGGTCGGGTTCGAGCCCTTCACGTAGGCGCCGATGTTGATCATGTCCTCGGCTTCCTCGTAGACGGCCAGGAGGCGGCGCACGATGCCCATCACCTTCTGCGTGGTCGGGCCCGTGACGGCGCCCGTGAGGCGCGAGATGGACTTGAGCGCGTCCACCGCGGGGTACTGGTAGCGCTCCGCGAGGCGGCGCGACAGGACGACGTGGCCGTCCAGGATGCCGCGCACCGTGTCGGAGATCGGCTCGTCCATGTCGTCGCCGTCGACGAGGATCGTGTAGATCCCCGTGATCGACCCCTTGTCCGACGTGCCCGAGCGCTCGAGGAGCTTGGGGAGGCTGTCGAAGACGCTCGGCGTGTAGCCGCGGGTCGCCGGCGGCTCGCCGACCGCGAGCCCGATCTCGCGCTGCGCGCGCGCGAAGCGGGTCACCGAATCGAATAGGAGCATGACGTCGAGGCCCTGGTCGCGGAAATATTCGGCGACCGAATGGGCCACGTACGCCCCCCGGAGCCTCGACAGGGGTGAAGTGTCGCCCGTGGAGACGATGACCACGGAACGCTTGAGGCCCTCCGGGCCGAGGTCGTTTTCCATGAAGTCGCGGACTTCGCGGCCGCGTTCGCCGATGAGCGCGATGACGTTGATGTCGGCGTCGGTATTCCGCGCTATCATGCCGAGCAGCGTGGACTTGCCGACGCCCGAGCCCGCGAAGATGCCGATGCGCTGGCCGCGGCCGAGCGGCAGGAGGCCGTCGATGGACCTGACGCCGGACACGATGCGCTTCGAGATGCGTTTGCGCGTGAGCGCGTCGGGCGCCTTGGCGATGGCCGGGTAGTGCACGGGCGAGGCGATGTCGCCCTTCCCGTCCGCGGGACGCCCCATGCTGTCGAGGACGCGCCCGAGGAGCTTTTTCGATACCGGCACCGCGAGGCGCTCGCCCGAGGCCACGACGGGACAGCCGATCTCGATACCCTCGAGTCCCGAGTACGCCATGAGCTGGACGGCCTCGTGCTTGAGGCCGACCACTTCGGCCCACGCCTCCCCGCCGTCCGGGAGGACGATGCGGCACACCTCGCCGATGACGGCCTGCGGCCCGCGGCTCTCCACGAGAAGTCCCTGGACGCGCGTGACGCGGCCCGAGTACTTGATGGGTTCGGTGCCCTCGACGGTCGACAGGTACTTGCCCAGGAGGTCCATGGCGGTCTCCGGTCCGGGCCTAGCCCTGGACCTTTCCCTTCGCCTTGATGGGCGAGATGTCGAGGATCTTCTCCTCGAGCTCGTGGAGCTGGCTCGAGATGCGGGCGTCGATCTCGCCGAAGTCCGTCTCCACGACGCAGCCGCCGCGGTCGATGGACGTGTCCTCGACGATCGTGAGGCGCTTGGCGTTCTCCGCCTGCGCGATGAAGTCCTTGGCGTGCTCGCTCGCGAGCTGGAGGTCCGAGAGGTTCACCTTGATGATGACGTCGCTCTTCGTCTTGAGCTTCTTGAGCGCCTGGGCGATGTTGGAGATGACGACGTTCTTCTGGTTTTCCGAGATGACCTTGACCACCTTGCGCGCCAGGAGGAGCACGAGCTCGATCACCTGCGCCTCGGTCTGCTCGAGGATCTCGCCGCGCTTGTCCATCGCCTTCTCGAGGATGACGTGGATGCGCCCGACGAGGCGTTCGACCTCGGCCTTCCCTTCCTTGAAGCCGTCCTCGCGCCCCTGCTCGAAGCCCTTCTTGAAGGCTTCCCGGTGCACGGCGTCGATCTTGGCGGCGGCCTCGGCCTCGAGGGCCTTCACGCGCGTCTCCGCCTGCTGGACGAGGCGCTCGGCCTCCTCCTCGGCGGCGCGCTTGGCCTTCTGGGCCTGGTCGCTCTTCCGCTTCACTTCCTCGAAGGCGGTGGCTTCGGCCTTCGCGACGACTTCGCGCGCCTCGGCGTTCGCCGCGGCGATCATCGTCTCGCGCTCCTTCTCGAACTGCTCTTTCCACGTCTCGGCTTCGCGGCGAAGGTCGTCGACCGAGGGCCCCGTGTACTCCTCGAGCGGCGCGAGTTCCTCGCCGCGCTCCTCGGCCGCCTCTTCCTTGCCCTCCGCTCCGATGGCGAAGGGCGAGGTGAGCGCGACGATCTCTCCGGGTCGGAATACGGCCTTGGCCATGGGTCAACTCCTCGAAACGCCCGCCCCGGGGGAGCGGGCCGCGCTGTCGTTTTTCACTGGACGAATTCTTCCTCTTCGCGGGAGATGATGATCTCGCCCTCTTCCTCGAGGTGGCGCATGATGGCCACGATCTTCTGCTGGGCTTCCTCGACGTCCTTGAGCCGGACGAGGCCGAGGTACTCGATGTCCTCGCGCAGCATCGTGGCGGCGCGCTTCGACATGCACTCGAAAATCTTGTTGCGGACGTCGTCGTCCACGCCCTTGAGCGCCTTCGCGAGGTCCTGGTTGTCGACCTCGCGGAGCACCTTCTGGATGGACTTCTGGTCGAGGCGCGCGATGTCCTCGAACACGAGCATCTTCCGCTTGATCTCCTCGGCGAGCTCGGAGTCCTCCTCCTCGAGGGTCTCGATGATCTTCTTCTCCGTGCCGCGGTCCACGAGGTTCAGGATCTCGACGATCGAGTCGACGCCGCCGGCGGCGGTGAAGTCCTCGCTCGCGAGGGTGGACAGCTTCTTCTCGAGGACGCGCTCGACTTCTCGCAGGGTTTCCGGAGAGGTGCGGTCCATCTTGGCGATGCGCTTGGCGATGTCCGCCTGCACGTCCTGCGGCAGCTTCTGGAGGATGTAGCCCGCCTTGAGCGGCTCGAGGTACGCGAGGATGAGCGCGATGGTCTGCGGGTGCTCCTGCTGGATGAAGTTGAGCAGGTGCACCGGGTCGGTGCGGCGGATGAAGTCGAAGGGCCGCACCTGGAGGCTCGACGTGAGCCGGTTGATGATGTCGATGGCCTTCTGCGAGCCGAGGGCCTTTTCGAGGAGCTCGCGGGCGTACTCGATGCCGCCCGACGAGATGAACTCCTGGGCCATCATGAGTTCCTGGAACTCCATGAGGACCTGGTCCTTCGTCTCCGGCTCGATCGTGTCGAGGCGGGCGATCTCGAAGGTCAGCGTCTCGATCTCGTCGTCGCGCAGGTGCTTGAAGATCTGCGCGGAGATCTCGCTGCCGAGCGTGACGAGGAAGATG
The DNA here is from genome assembly GCA_964482955.1 of uncultured Treponemataceae bacterium. Taxonomy (GTDB): domain Bacteria; phylum Spirochaetota; class Spirochaetia; order Treponematales; family UBA12059; genus JAPLSN01. The sequence continues at coordinate 25,950 of CAYZZW010000041.1, forward strand.
GCGGCCTTCTGCCGGCCGGACAGGTCCTTGGCCTTGACCGCTTTCTTCCCGCCGTGCGCGGCGTCCTTGCCGGCGTTCGGCTTGACCGTCTTGGCGGTGATCGCCATCAGCCTTCCTCCCGGATCCAGGTCCGGATGAGCTGCGCCACGTCTTCGGGATGGTCCTTCGCCATGTTGATCGCGTGCTCCTGCAGCTCGAGGCGCTTGCGCTCCTCGACCGACTTGGATACCTCGATGTTCGATTCCTCCGCCTGCCGGATGGCGTTCTCGCGCAGCATCTGCTGCTCGAGGGCGCGCTTTTCCTCGGCCAGGCGGCGCCGGCGCTCGATGTTCCGCTGGATGACGCGGAAGATGATGAAGGCGATCATGATGATCGCGAGGCCCGCGAGCGTCGACAGGATGATTATGTTGATCTGCTGTTGGCGTGCATAGGCCTCGTCCTCGGCCGCGAACTGGGCCGTCCGGTCGAAGCGGATGTTCTGCACCGTCACCGAGTCGCCCCGGGCGCGCTGGTAGCCGACCGCGTCCTGCACGAGCTTTTCGGCGGACTTGAGTTCCTCGGGCGGGATACCGACGTACTCGCGGTCGATGCTGCCGTCGGGCTTCACCTGGAGCTTCCCGGCCGCGTCGAATTTGCGCTTCCAGGTCCCGTCGATGTTGACGGACACGGAGACGCGGTCGATCGTGGGCGAGTAGTCTTCCTGCGTGTTGCGCTCGTTGATCTCGTTGTTCGTGATGGTCTGCGTCTGCTTCGCCGTGCCCACCATGTTCTGCATGTCCTTGTACGCCGGGGCGGTCTGCCCCTCGGCGCCCGCCGGTCCTTCGGGATTGAAGCCGGTGCCCTGGTACTCAGAGGTGCTCGCGCTCGACGAGCGGGTGACGGAGGGCGCCACCTTGGCGTCGTAGAACGGCGTGTTCGGGTCGTCCGGCTGCTCGACGAAGGGGAAGAATTCGCGCGTGGCGATGGCCTTCTTGCTCATGTCCATCGTGATCTTCAGGTTGAGGTCGCGGACGCGGTCCTCTCCGTAGATCTTCTGGAGGGCGTTGAGCACGGCGGCGCGGTACTGCGTCTCGAGGCGCTGGACGAGCTGCTGCTCGCGCTTCGTGCGCTCGATGCGGTCGAAGTCCTCGAGCCCGGCGAAGTCGTTGAGCACGAGGCCGTTCTGGTCCACGATGACGATGTTCTCGGGCTTGAGGCCGCCCACCGCGAACTGCACGACCTTCTGGACGCCCTCGAGCTTCTTGCGGTTCGTCGCGATGTCCGAGCCCGGCGCGGGGTAGATGATGATGCTGGCGGTCACCGGCTTCTGGTCGGCCTCGAAGAGCTCCTTTTCGGGCAGCTCGAGCACGACGTTGGCCTTGTCGATGTCGCCGAGCGACTCGATGTGCCGCGTGACTTCCTGGATGATCGACTTGCGCAGGTTGACGTTGCGCTCGAAGTCGGTGACCGTGAAACGGTCGATGGCGAAGACGGCCCAGGGCTCCGTGCCCTTGGGGATGAGGTCCTCGCGGAGGAGGATGGCGTTCGCGCGGGCGCGCGTCTTCTCGTCCTTGACGCTGATGACGTTGTTCTCGCCCACTTCGAAGGGGATGCCCTCCTCGTCGAGGCGGGAGGTGATGAGCCGGAGCTCGTCGTCGCTCTTGATCGGCGTCGAGATGAGCTTCACCATGGAGGGCTTGCTCGACACGCCCACGAGGACGACGACGGCCGCGATCACGGCCACGACCACGCCCGCGAGGATGAGCTTCTGGACGAGTCCCCACTTGCCCCAGACGGCCTTGATCCGATCCATCATGTTTTTCAGCCACTCGTTCATGTTCCCCTCCCATGAAAAAACCGTACATCGCGTTCAAGACCGCCCGGCGAACCCCCAGTTGGCCGCCGCGCGATCGTCGTATCGTCCGCTTACCTCGTGTTGATGACGTCCTTCCAGCCGCGGACGATGCGGTCGAGCACGGTGCGCGCGATGTTGAGCGACATGTTCGCCTTGGCCATCGCGATCGTCACTTCGTGGGCGTCCACCGAATCGGGCGCCACGACCATCTGCTCGAACAACCCGTCGACGTCGTTCTGCTGCGAGTTGACGCCTTCCATCGCCTTGAGCATCGCGTCCTCGAAGCTCGGCGTCTTTTCCGACCCGAGTCCGTCGAGCCCGCCCGAGGCCGTGAAGTGGAGCCCGTCCGTCCGGGCCATGCCGATCAAGTCGCCCGAGGCGATGTCCACGGGAAGGAGCGCGTTCGGCACCTTCGCCTTCATGCCCTCGACGAAGGTCGCGACGCCCGCCTGAACCGACGGTCCTATGCCTTGCACCGGTCCGAACATTCACTACCTTCCTATTTCGAGAGCTTTCAGGAACATGCTCTTCGAGCCGTTGATGATCGTCGAGTTGGCTTCGTACGCCCTCGACGCCGCGATCATGTCCACCATCTCGGTGACGATGTTGACGTTCGGCATTTCCACGTACCCCGCGAGCGGACCGTCCTTGATGGCGTCCGCGTGCGTCGGGTCGTACACGAGGCGCGGCGGCGACTGGTCCTTCTGGATCTCCGACACCCTGACGCCCTTCCCCACGCCGTTGTCCCACTGCTTGGGCAGGAACGGCAGGCGGAAGTAGGGCTGGTCGGTCCGCGGCTTCAGGATCACGCGGCCGCGCTTGAAGTAGCCGCCCTCGGGCGTGCGCGTCGTCTCGACGTTCGCGATGTTGTCCGCGATGACGTCGACGCGGAGCCGTTCCGCGGCGAGGCCCGTGGCCGCTATGTTGATCGAGCTGAAGAGTCCCATGCGTTCCTATCCCTTACCTGAGCACCAGGTTGACTTGCTGGAATTCGTGGTTGGCGGCCTGCGACATCAGCGTGTACATGAGCTGGTTGTTGAGCGAGTCCATGAGCTCGCGCTCGGGATCCACGTTGTTGCCGTTCGCCTTCGAGGTCGACAGGTAGTCGAGCACGCGGCGCGGCCCGATCGTCCGCCAGTCCGTCGGCCGCCACAGCGGGATGTGCCGTTCGTCGGTGGTCGCGAGCTCGAGCGCGGGCTTGTAGTCCTCCGACGCGAGCGCGCGCCCGAGGAAGGACTCGAAGTTGACGTCCGTGCGCTTGAAGTTCGGCACTTCGGCGTTCGCCATGTTGTTCGTGATCACGTCGCGCCTGAGCACCGACACGTCCATCGAACGCTTGAGCAGATCCACCGTCTTTCCGAAACTCGTTCCCTCGTACATGCGATCCTCCCAGATCGTCCGGTCCCGGCGCCCATTCGCGCGCCGAAACCCGGAATCCTTCTTTACTTATCGACCCGTTTCCCTTCCCGTTTTACCTGTTTCTGTCTCCGTGTCCATTTCTTTTCACAGTATGTACTTGGCGAGGTCCTGCTTTTCGAAGACGTCGGCGAAGCGGCTGTCGACGAAGGCGGGATCCACCGTCACGGACACCCCCGGCATCGACGGGGCGTCGAAGGACAGCTCCTCGAGGAGCCGCTCCATCACCGTCTGGAGGCGGCGCGCCCCGATGTTCTCCGCGCGGGCGTTCGCCATCGCGGCGATCTCGGACAGCCGCTTGATGGCCGCGTCCGTGAAATCGAGCGTCACGTCCTCGGTGCCGAGTAGCTCGCGGTACTGCTTCGTGAGCGCGTTTTCCGGCTCGGTGAGGATGCGCGTGAAGTCGTCCGCGGTGAGCGCCTCCAGCTCGACGCGGATCGGGAAGCGACCCTGCAGTTCCGGGATGAGGTCCTGCGGCTTCGACACGTTGAAGGCGCCGGCGGCGATGAAGAGGATGTGCGTCGTGTCGACGACGCCGTACTTCGTGTTCACGGCGCAGCCCTCGACGATGGGGAGGATGTCGCGCTGGACGCCCTCGCGGGAGACGTCGACGCCGCCCGAGCGGCCCTCGCGGTTCGCGATCTTGTCCATCTCGTCGATGAAGACGATGCCCATCTCCTGCACGCGCTTGCGGGCTTCCTCGGCCACGCGGTCCGCGTCGAGGAGCTTGTCGGTCTCTTCCTCGAACAGGATGCGGCGCGCCTCGGCCACCGTCACGGTCTTCTTCTTCTTGCGCCCGCCGAAGAGGTTCGAGATGCCGGAAAAGGCGGCTTCCATCTCCTCCATCTGCTGGCCCGAGAAAATCTCGATTTGCGGCCCCTGCCCGCCCGACACCGTCACCTCGACGCTCTTGTCGTCGAGCTTGCCCGCGCGCAGCATGGCGCGGAACTTCTCGCGGGTTTCGTGCGAGGGCGGCACCGGCGACACGAGGGTGATCGTGCCCTGGGTCGGCTGGGCGCCGTCGTCGCGCAGTCCCGGCAGGAGCAGGTCGAGGAGGCGGTCCTCGACGCGCGTTTCCGCGTCGGCCCGCACCGCGTCGCGGAGCTCGGCCTTGACCATCTGGTAGCCGGCGGCCATGAGGTCGCGGATCATGGACTCCACGTCGCGGCCGACGTAGCCGACCTCGGTGTACTTCGTCGCCTCGACCTTGAGGAA
>CAYZZW010000042.1:0-20692 GCA_964482955.1 uncultured Treponemataceae bacterium
GGCGTCAACATGGTCAAGAAGGCCATGAAGAAGCGCAAGCAGACCGACCGCGGCGGCATCGTCGAGATCGAGGCCGCGCTCCATATCTCCAACCTCATGATCGTGTGCAAGAAGTGCGGGCCCACCCGCATCGGCTACAAGATCGAAGGCGAGAACAAGAAGCGCGTGTGCCGCAAGTGCGGGGAGGCCCTCTGATGAAGAACGCGTACGTCCCCCGGCTCAAGAAGATCTACCTCGAGAAGATCGCGCCTGAGCTCAAGGATGAATTCTCCTACACGACCCCGATGCAGGTCCCCCGCTTCGTGAAGGTCGTCGTGTCCATGGGCGTCGGCGAGGCCAAGGAGAACAAGAAGCTCCTCGACGCGGCCGTCACCGACCTCGGGCACATCACCGGCCAGCACGCGGTGAAGACGAAGGCGAAGAAATCCATCGCCACGTTCAAGATCCGCGAAGGCCAGGAAATCGGCGCCCGCGTCACGCTCCGCGGCAACCAGATGTGGGAGTTCCTCGACAGGCTCATGAACGTGGCCCTGCCGCGCGTCAAGGACTTCCGCGGCGTGAACCCGAACGCCTTCGACGGCCACGGGAACTACGCCATGGGCATCACCGAGCAGATCATCTTCCCCGAGATCGACTTCGACAAGATCGAGAAGATCATGGGTTTGAACGTAGCCATCGTCACGACCGCCCGGTCCGACAAGGAAGCCAAGAGCCTCCTCGCCAAGATGGGCATGCCGTTCAGGAAATAAGGGGTACCGTAATGGCAAGAACAGCGATGATCCTGAAGGCGCTCAAGAAGCCGAAGTACTCCACCCGGCTCGTGCGCCGATGCAAGATCTGCGGCCGCCCGCGCGGCTATCTGCGAAAATTCGACATGTGCAGGCTCTGCTTCCGGAAACTCGCCTCCGACGGCTTGATTCCGGGCGTCGTGAAGTCGAGCTGGTAGGAGGAAGGCATGAGCGTCAGCGATCCGATTTCCGACATGCTCACGAAGATCCGCAACGCGTCCGAAGCCCGGCACGAGAAGGTCGACATCCCGACCTCCAAGCTGAAGCTCGAGATCGTGAAGATCCTCAAGACCGAAGGATACATCAAGAACTTCAAGAAGGTCGTCCAGGAAGGCGTGAACTTCATCCGCATCTTCCTTAAATACGACGAAGCGAACACTCCCATCATCCACGGCCTCGAGAAGGTCTCGAAGCCCGGCCGGCGCGTGTACGCCGGTTACAAGGAGATGCCGAGGGTTTACAACGGTTACGGTTCCATCGTCGTCTCGACGAGCGAGGGCGTGACCACCGGCCGCAAGGCCGCCGAGAAGAAAGTCGGCGGCGAGCTCATCTGCACCATCTGGTGATCGGGAGGTAGTCATGTCGAGAATCGGCAAGATGCCCGTCGCGATCCCGCAGGGCGTCAAGGTAACCGTCCAGGGCCTGGACGTGAAGGTCGAGGGCCCGAAGGGCAAGCTCGAGCAGAAGATCAACGATTCGGTGACGGTCAAGATCGCCGGGAACGTGCTGGAAGTCGAACGCAAGGACGACAGCCAGCAGTCCCGCGCCTTCCACGGCCTGTACCGCAATCTCATCAACAACATGGTCACCGGCGTGACGACGGGCTTCACCCGCGCGCTCCTGATCAACGGCGTCGGCTACAAGGCGGAGGCCAAGGGCGACCTGCTCGTCCTCAGCCTCGGGTACTCGAACGACGTGTTCGTCGGCGTGCCGAAGGGCCTCGCGGTCGCGGTGGAAGCCAACGGCGCGAAGATCGTCGTGTCGGGCGCCGACAAGCACCAGGTCGGCCAGTTCGCCAGCGACGTCCGCAAGCTCCGCGGTCCCGAACCCTACAAGGGCAAGGGCATCCGTTACGAGAACGAGACCGTCCGCAAGAAGGTCGGCAAGTCCGGCGTGAAGTAAGGGTAGGACCACATGAGCACCAAGGAACAGTCGGAAAAGCTCCGCAGGCGCGACGCGCGCCGCGGCCACGTCCGCAAGACCCTCGAGGGCACCACCGAGCGCCCGCGCATGACGGTCTTCCGGTCCAACCGCTACCTCTACGTCCAGGTCATCGACGACTCCGTCGGCGCGACCATCGCCTCCGTCTCCTCGCTCGAAGAGGCGATGAAGGGCGTTAAGGCCACCGTCGAGGGCGGCTCGAAGATCGGCGAAGAGATCGGCAAGCGCCTCAAGGAGAAGAACATCGGCAAGGTGGTCTTCGATCGCAACGGCTACAAGTACCACGGCATCGTGAAGGCCATCGCCGACGGCGCCCGCAAGTCCGGCGTCGAGTTCTAGGAGGGTCGCGTGGAGTACAAGGGAAACAGGGACCGCGACCAGGGCCGCGATTCCAATTACATCGAGAAGCTCGTCAAGCTGAACCGCACGGCCAAGGTCGTGAAGGGCGGACGCCGCTTCTCCTTCTCGGCCCTCACCGTCGTCGGCGACAAGTCCGGCAACGTGGGTTTCGGCTTCGGCAAGGCGGGCGACGTCACCGAGGCCATCCGCAAGAGCATGGACCGCGCGAAGCGCGCCATGGTGAAGCTGCCCGTGAAGAACGGCACGCTTTCCCACGAGGTCACCGCCTTCTACAAGGCCACCAAGGTCATCCTGAAGCCGGCCTGTCCCGGCTCGGGCATCATCGCCGGCGGCGCGATCCGCGCCGTCATGGAGGCGGGCGGCGTCACCGACGTCCTCGCCAAGTGCGTCGGGGCCCGTACCCCGGTGAACGTCGTCCGCGCCGTCTTCCAGGGCATCACCCTCATGATGGACGCCCGCGCCGTCGCCAAGAACCGCGGGAAGACGCTCAAGGACATGTGGGGTTAACCGTATGGCCAAGAAAATCGAAGTGACGCTCGTGCGCAGCGCGTGCGGGCATCTGGCGAACCAGCGGGCCACGGTCCGTTGCCTCGGGCTGCGCAAGGTCAACTCCTCGCGCGTCCACGACGCGTCTCCCGCCGTGCTCGGCATGGTGAAGACCGTCGCCCACCTCGTAGCGGTCAAGGAGATCGACTGACATGTCCGACTTCAACCTTCACCCGCCCGTCGGCGCCACCCACGCCAAGCGCTACGTCGGCCGCGGCCAGGGCTCCGGCCTCGGCACGACCGCGGGCCGCGGCAACAAGGGACAGCAGTCGCGCTCCGGCGGCAAGACGTACCCGGGCTTCGAGGGCGGCCAGATGCCGCTCTACCGCCGCATCGCGCACCGCGGTTTCAAGAACTATCCCTTCAGCCAGGAATACCAGATCGTCAACGTCGGCGACGTCGAGACCCGCTTCAACGCGGGCGAGACCGTCGACGGCGCGTCGCTCGTCGCCAAGGGCCTCGTCAAGAAGGCCGACCTTCCCGTGAAGGTGCTCGGCAACGGCGATATCACGAAGTCGCTCAGTTTCGTGGTGGACAAGGTGTCCGGCTCCGCCAGGGCCAAGATCGAACAGGCCGGCGGCAAGGTCGAAACCCGCTAACGCGGGCATCCATCACGAAAGGGGATCGATAACATGGCCGGCAACCCGTTAGCTGACGTTTTCCGGATCAAGGAACTCCGCGACCGCATCCTGTACACGCTCGCCTGTCTCGTCGTGTTCCGCATCGGCACGTATATTCCCATCCCGGGCATCGACGCCTCCGCGCTCACGCGGTACTTCTCCACGCAGACCCAGGGCGGCGGCGTGACGGACTACCTCGATTTCTTCGCGGGCGGCGCGTTCAAGAACTTCTCGCTGTTCATGCTCGGCGTCATGCCGTACATTTCCACCCAGATCATCATCCAGCTGCTCCTCGTCGTCTTCCCGAGCCTCAAGAAGATCGCGGAAGACGACGGCGGCAAGCGCAAGATCCAGCTCTGGACCCGCCTCGGCACCATCGTCGTGTGCGTGTTCCAGTCCCTGGCCATCGTCGCATACGCCAAGAGCATCCCCGACGCCATGATCATCGACGAGCGGCTGTACCTGTTCATCGCCATCCTGACGGTGACCTCGGGCTCCCTGTTCCTCGTCTGGCTCGGCGAGCAGATCACCCAGCGCGGCATCGGCAACGGCGTCTCGCTCATCATCTTCGCCGGCATCGTGGCGCGGCTGCCGAACGCGGTCTTCGCCCTGGTGAAGAAGATCCAGACCGGCGACCTCAACCCGGTCTACGCGCTCGTCGTCCTCGTGATGTTCGTCGTCGTCGTGGCCCTCGTCGTGTACGAGCAGCAGGGCCAGCGCAAGATCCCGGTCAACTACGCCAAGCGCGTGGTCGGACGGAAGATGTACGGCGGCGCGAACACCTACATTCCCTTCAAGGTGAATCCGTCCGGCGTCATCCCGGTCATCTTCGCGAGCAGCTTGCTGACATTCCCCCTGCAGTTCGCCCAGATGCTCGGACCCAACGTGAAGTGGCTCCGCGACTTCGCCTACGCCATGCGGCCGGCGGGTTTCGGGTACAACCTGACCTACATCCTGCTCATCATCTTCTTCGCGTACTTCTACACGCAGGTCTCGCTCAATCCGCAGGAGATCTCGCGCCAGATCCGCGAAAACGGCGGCTCCATCCCCGGCATCCGCTCGGACAAGATGGAAGACTACCTCACGAAGATCCTGAACCGGATCATCCTGCCCGGATCGCTCTACCTGGCGTTCATCGCCCTGATCCCGACCGTCGTCCAGGGTTTCTTCGGATTCCCGAGCGAGCTGGCGTACCTCCTCGGAGGCACCTCGCTCCTCATCCTCGTCGGCGTGGACCTCGATACGATGTCCCAGATCGAAGCGCTCCTCAAGATGCACCACTCGGAAGGCCTCGTACGGAAGGGCCACCTGAGGTCTAGAAACCTGTAACGCGCGCGCCTGTGGAGGGGGTTCCGAAAGCGCGGCTATTGAAGAAGCCCCCTTCCGCGTGCTACAAATGCCGTTCGTAACGTACGGAGGAAGCGACCATGAAAGTCAGGACCAGCGTCAAGCGGATCTGCGACAAATGCAAAGTAATCAGGCGGAACGGAATCGTCCGCATTATCTGCGATAACCCCAAGCACAAGCAGAAGCAGGGATAAGGAGACCGATCGATGGCACGCATCGCGGGAGTCGACCTCCCCAACAAGCACCTTGATATCGCGCTCACGTACATTTTCGGCATCGGCCGGACGAGCGCCCGCAAGATCTGCGAGACCACGAAGATCGACCCCGCGAAGAAGGCCGCCGACCTCTCCAACGAAGAGGTCAACGAGCTCCGCAAGGTCATCGAGAACGACTATAAAGTCGAAGGTCGCCTCCGCTCGGAGACGGCCCTCAACATCAAGCGCCTCATGGACATCGGATGTTACCGGGGTCTCCGGCACCGCAAGGGCCTCCCCGTGAACGGCCAGCGCACGCGGACGAACGCGCGCACCAGGAAGGGCAAGCGCAAGACCGTGGCCGGCAAGAAGAAGGCCGTCTAACCGAGGGAGGATAGCTCACGTGGCTGTAGCGAAGAAGAAGAAAGAGAAGAAGAGCGTCTACGAAGGCAAGGTCTTCATCCAGGCGACCTTCAACAACACGATCATCACGATCACGGACATCAACGGCAACGCCATCTCCTGGGCCTCCTCCGGCGGCCTCGGCTTCCGCGGCGCGAAGAAATCCACCCCCTTCGCCGCCCAGACCGTCACGGAGACGGCCGTGCAGAAGGCCCTCAACGTGGGCCTCCGCGAAGTCCACGTGGTCGTCAAGGGACCCGGCATCGGCCGCGAGTCCGCCATCCGCCAGCTGGGCGCGCTCGGACTGAAGGTGAGGACGATCAACGACGTCACCCCCATTCCGCACAACGGGTGCCGACCCCGCAAGGCGCGAAGGATCTAAGGGAGAAACGACAGCATGGCTCGATACACTGGTCCCAACTGCCGGCTCTGCCGCGCCGAGGCGAAGAAGCTCTTCCTCAAGGGCAACCGCTGCCGCAGCGACAAGTGCCCGATCAACAAGAAGCGTCCCGCCCCGGGCAAGAACCCGAAGGCGCGCATGGGCAAGAAGTCCGAATACTCCGTCCAGCTCCGCGAAAAGCAGACCTTGAAGCGCAGCTACGGCCTCCTCGAAAAGCAGTTCCACAACACCTTCGAGAAAGCCCTCCGCATGCCCGGCAAGACCGGCGAAAACCTCTTCGCCCTGCTCGAGCGCAGGCTCGACAACGTCGTCTTCCGGCTGCACTTCGCCGTGTCCCGCCCGCAGGCCCGCCAGCTTGTGCTGCACGGCCACGTCACGGTGAACGGCAAGCGCGTTGACGTCCCCTCCTTCACGGTGAAGCCGGGCGACGCGATCGCGATCCACGCGACCAGCAAGAAGGTGAACGCCGTCAAGGATTCCCTCCAGGAAGTCGGCAGGAGCGGCGTCATGCCCTGGCTCACGGTCGACGTCGACCAGATGTCAGGTTCCTTCGCGAGCGTCCCGCATCGCCAGGACATCACCGACATGGCGGACATCCGCGAGCAGCTCGTCGTCGAACTCTATTCCAAATAAGGAGCGGACATGGCGCGAAAGAACCTGCTCAAGGGCTTCAAGAGACCGAAGGGCATCACCTACGAACAAAGCGAATCCTCGTCGAATTACGGCAAGTTCGTCGCGTACCCCTTCGAGCCCGGCTACGGTACCACCATCGGGAACACGCTGCGCCGCATCCTCCTTTCTTCGATCCCCGGTTACGCCATCTCGGCCGTCCGCGTCGTCTACTACGGCCAGGACGGTTCGCAGCACGTCGTTTCGAGCGAGTTCGAGAACATCCCCGGCGTCGTCGAAGACACCATCGAGATCCTCAACTCGCTCAAGATGCTCAGGCTCAAGCTCGACGGCGACGCCGAGGAAACGACCCTGCTCTACGAGATCACCGGCCCCTGCGAGATCAAGGGCTCGTTCTTCTCGGAAGACAAGGCGCTCACGGTGCTCAATCCCGAGATCCACGTCGCGACCCTCATGGAAAACGTGAAGCTCGAGATCGAGATGCAGATCGAGCTCGGACGCGGTTACGTGCCGAGCGAGGTCAGCGAAAAGTACGTGGAAGTGGTGGGAACCATCCCGCTCGACGCCATCTATTCGCCGGTCACCAAGGTGAAGTACGCCGTGGAACCCACGCGCGTCGGCCAGCGCTCCGACTACGACAAGCTCGTGCTCGAGATCTGGACCGACGGCTCGGTGAAGCCCGAGGACGCCCTGGCCGAAGCCGCGAAGATCGGCAAGGACCACTTCTCGATCTTCATCAACTTCGACGAAGGCGAGGGCGAATCCGACGAGGAAAGCGACGAGATCGAGGAACGCATCCGCCAGATCCTCGCGACGCCGGTGGAGGAGCTCGAGCTCTCCGTCCGGTCGTCGAACTGCCTCAAGAACGCCAACATCAAGACCATCGGCGACCTCACGAAAAAGACCGAGGACGACATCGCCAAGACCAGGAACTTCGGCAAGAAGTCACTCCAGGAGATCAAGGACAAGCTCAAGGAATGGAACCTGTCGCTCGGCATGAACGACTATTCCGAACTCCGCGGCTACCTGAAACTCTCGATGCAGAAGGAAGAGACCCATGAATCATAAGCCGGGCTTCAACAGACTGGGCCGCATGCCGAACCACCGGAAGGCCCTCCTCCGGAACATGATGACCGTGCTGTTCAAGCACGAGCGCATCACGACGACCAAGCCGAAGGCCCTCGAGCTCCGCCGCGTCGCCGAGAAGGTGATCACGCGCGCGAAAGAGGACACCGTCCACAACCGCCGCGTCGTCAACGAGAAGATCAAGGACGAAGCCGTCCTCGCCAAGCTCTTCACGGACATCGGTCCGCGCATGAAGGAGCGGGCGGGCGGTTACACCCGCATCCTCAAGCTGGGCTTCCGCAAGCTCGACGCGGCCGACATGGTCATCATCGAGCTCGTGGACCGCAAGTCCGACGACGAGAAGGCCAAGAAGCGCGAAGAGCGCAAGGCCGCCAAGAAAGCCAAGGCCAAGCAGGAGTAGGATATGTCCAAAGCCCACCGCGGAAAGGGACTCAAGGATCAGCCGAACGGCGGTCGCGGCACTTGCCCGATCTGCAAGAAAGACGGCGTCAAGGTCCTCTACGAGCAGGAGATCGAAGGCAAGAAGGTCAAGATCTGCAAGATGTGCAAAGCCACGCTCGCGAACAAGAAATAGTACCTTTCCCGATCATCCGATCGACGAAGCCGCCTTCCCCCGGGAGGGCGGCTTTTTTATCCGGGCGGGCGTAGCCTGAATCGGACTCGTCGGTGTACTATCGCCATATCGTGAAGACCAAGGAAAACTCCGCCGGCATCGCGCTCGGCGTCGCCGCCTACGCGCTCTGGGGCAGCCTGCCCCTGTTCTGGAAGCGGCTCGCCGCCGTCGATTCGATCGAGATACTCTGCAACCGCATCGTGTGGGCGTGCGTGTTTACCCTGCTCGCGCTCGTGGTGCTCCGCAAGGCTTCGTTCCTCCGCGAAATCGTCGGCTCGCCCAAGCGGCTCGGCGCGGCGGCCCTGAGCGGCGCCCTCATCACCGTGAACTGGGGCATCTACATTTGGGCGGTGAATTCGGGAAACATCGTCGAGGCGAGCATGGGCTACTACCTGAACCCGCTCGTCTGCGCCGCTTTCGGCATGCTGTTCTTCCGCGAACGCGCCGACCGCTTCCAGATCGCGGCTTTCTCCGTAGCCGCGGTCGGCGTCGTCGTGATGATCGCCTCGTACGGCCGGCCGCCCTGGATAGCGCTCTCGCTCGGCGTCACCTTCGCGCTCTACGGCCTCGTGAAAAAGAAAGCCGGGCTCGACGCCCTTGCCGGCCTCTTTACGGAAACCGCCCTCGTGGCACCGCTCGCGATCGCGTGGCTCGTGAAAGTGAACTCAGGAGGGGCGGGCGCCCTCGGCAACGCGGACGCCGGTACACTCGGGCTCCTCATGCTCGCGGGTCCCGTGACCGCGATCCCACTGTTCCTCTATTCGGCCGCCGCCCTGCGCGTCCCGCTCACCACGATCGGCTTCCTCCAGTACATCTCGCCGAGCATCTCGCTCGTCTTGAGCCTCACTGTCTTCGGCGAAAAGCTCGACGCCTACCGCATCGTATCGTTCGCCTTCGTATTGGCAGCCCTCGTCATCTTCTCGATCGGCCGCATAGCCGCGAGCCGGACCCATGAAGATTAGCCACGACGACACGGAGACACGGAGATAAGATTGGCAAGGGATTGAAGATTTGCCACAGAGGCACAGAGGCACAGAGGAAGAGGGGAGAGGTTTTTAGCTAGCAAATTTCTGGCCGGTCCTGAGCCAAACAAAGCCCGCCGCAATTCGTACGGTGTGATACCTATCGTGCGGCGCTACAGGGACACCCGGCGTCCGATGACGAACCGTATGCCCCAGGCCCCGGTCCATCCGGTCCGACACCCGTCCGCCGCACCTTTCCGTAATGCCTCAATGATAGTAACAGTTCCACGAATTGCAGCCCGCTATGCGAGAGTTGCGGTTGGCGGAATATTTCGTTACTATACGATCCGTCGGTTGTTTTATCGAAAACGGCTTGCGGAGGCGGTATGAAAGACGTGCGGCGGTTCGTGGCGGCGGTTTTGGTCGGGATTTTTGTCACGGCGGGTGTGGCGGCGCAAAGCCGCGGCCTGACCCTCAAGTCGAAAAACGGAAACCCGATCGGCAATTTTACCGGCTCGTACGCCCTCGTCATCGGGGAATCGAAGTACGCGAACGGTTGGAGCCAGCTGAGCGGCGTCCAGAACGACGCGCGCCTCGTGACGCAGATACTCCAGGCTTCCGGTTTCGAGGTTGTCCTCAAGATGAACCAGTCGGCGGCCGAGCTCAAGGAAACCTACGAGCAGTTCATCGACCAGTACGGGCTCGACGAAGGCAACCGCCTCGTCTTCTACTACGCGGGCCACGGCCACACGCTCCCGCACGCCGCCGGCGGCGACATGGGGTACATCGTCCCGGTGGACGCGCCGCTCCCCTCGGCGGACAAGGTGGCGTTCCAGCGCAAAGCCATCGAAATGCTGCAGTTCGAGGCGTGGGCCAAAAAGATCCAGAGCCGGCACGTTCTCTTCGTGTTCGACAGCTGTTTTTCCGGCTCCGTGTTCAACGAGATACGCGCCGACGACAACGCCACTACCTTCATTTCCGAACTGACGATGAAGCCAGTCCGCCAGTTCATCACGGCGGGCGGCCCGGACGAGACGGTGCCGGACGAATCGATCTTCCGCGGCCAGTTCGTGCGCGCCCTCGAAGGACAAGGCGATACCGACGGCGACGGCTACATCACGGGAGAGGAACTCGGACGCTACCTCAAGAAAAACGTCGTCAACTACACCCGCGGCCGCCAGCATCCCCATTACGCAAAGATCAACGACCAACGCTTCGACCAGGGTGACTTCGTGTTTGTCGGCAAAGCGAAGGACGATTCGAACGGCACAGTTCCGCCGAATAACGGGCAAAACGCTTCGTCCGGATCACAGCAGAACGGCCAACAGAACGCGACGGCGCAGAACCCGAACAACGCGCAGGAAGTGCTGGAAAACGGCGTGCCTCAGGCGAACGTGCCGCAGAAAAAAGCCAAGCCGCAGTTCCTCAGCGTGAAGGTGCCGGACGACATCCGCGTGGACGTGCGCTTGCTCCGGCGCGACGGCACCGAGGTGAAATCCTGGAGCGACACGCCCAGCTTCAGCGAACAAGTGGAGCCGGGCGAATATCGCCTGGAAGCCCAGGACCGCGCGTATCTCTACTATCCATTCACGACGTCCATCACCATCGCTGACGCGAAAGTGAGCGTGACCATCACGCTCAAGCCCAAGTTCGGTTCGCTGTCCTTGCGCTGCGACCCACCCGACGGCGTGGACGTGCTTTTGAACGGCGAAAAACGCGGCACCGTGACGAACGGTGTCCTCAATCTCGACAAGCTCAAGTCCGGCTCGTGGGAACTCGTCCTCACGCGCGACCTCTACGATACGAAACGCCAGTCCGTCATCGTCGAAGACGGCAAGGTCACCACCGTGAGCCTGACCTTGGCCCCGAACTTCTTTACGCTGGACGTGAAAGAAAGCGGCAACATGCCCGGCACCGTCTACGTGGACGGCAACCCGAAAGGCAGCCTTCCCCTCAACGTAAAGCTCCCGTTCCGCAACATCGAACTCCGCGTCGTTCCGAACGATGCCCGCTACAAGGAATGGACGGCCACGGTAAGCCCCCGCGCCAAAGGCGGCGCGGAAACTCGCAGCTTCGGCTTCGCGGGCCGTAAAGGCAACCTCGTCATCACGACGACCCCCGACGCCGACGCCGTCCTGACCCTGGGCGGCGCGAACATCGGCACCGCCCCCTTGGACTACGAAGGCCTCATCGGCGACTACGACCTAACCGCCACCGCTACCATCAAAGGCGCCAAGTGGGTAGGCAGTGCCCGCGTGAGCATCAAGGAAGACCAGACCGCCACCATCAAACTGGACTTGAAAGACACCACCCCCGCCGCCGTCCCCGAACGCACGGGCAACAACATGGTCAAAATCCCCGGCGGCATTTTCACGATGGGCAGCCCCGCCAGCGAACCGCAGCGGGATGACGATGAAGTGCAGCACCAAGTGACGGTGGGAACCTTCTACCTGGGCGCGTACGAAGTGACGGTCGGGGAATTCCGTGAATTCGTAAGCGCGACCGGCTACAAGACTACCGCGGAGACAAGCGGCGGAGGTTATGTTGTGGAGGGCTCGAGCTGGGTACAGAAGGCAGACGCGAACTGGAAAAAACCGTACTTGACGCAGACAGACCGTGATCCGGTGGTGCTCGTGAGCTGGTATGACTGCGTCGAATATTGCAACTGGCGTTCGAAGCGCGACGGACTCAAGCCGGCGTATACGATCTCCGGAACGAACGTCAGCTGCGACTTCAAGGCGTCAGGCTATCGCCTACCCACGGAAGCCGAGTGGGAGTATGTGTGCCGCGCGGGCACGACGACGCCTTTCAGCACCGGGAACAACGTCACGACGAGCCAGGCGAACTACGATGGCAACTACCCGTACAACGGGAATGCTAAGGGCGAATACCGGCAAAAGACAATGCCGGTGGGTAGCTTTGCGCCGAACGGCTACGGCGTGTACGACATGCACGGCAACGTGTGGGAGTGGTGCTGGGATTGGTACGGAGCGTATGCTACGGGCAGCCAGACGAACCCGACCGGCGCGGTCTCGGGCGCCGAGCGCGTGTTTCGCGGCGGCGGCTGGAACTTCAGCGGTCAGATCCTCCGGTCGGCCAATCGGGACGACGGCGATCCGAGCTACCGGGGCAACCTCCTTGGCTTCCGCCTTGCCCGCCCCCAGTTCTGAACGGGCTCAAGCCCCGAGCCGCGGAGCCGTGGACGTGCGGCGGCCGGGACGGCCGCCAAGCCGGACACGGGTCGGCGGTTCGGGCCGGTAGTGGAGGGGGGACTGGGGGGCGGACAGCCCCCAGTCCCCGGACAAGAAAAAACCGCGCGCTTCTATATAAAGAAGCATTGAGTGCTAAGGATTAGCAATGAATGTCCAATATGCTTTCTTCAAGATTCCGCTCTGTCCGGACGGTACGGAAACGGAAGACTTGAACAAGTTCTTGAGGAGCCACCGTGTCGTACAGACCATCAAGGAGATCGTTTCCGACGGAGGCGCATCGTTTTGGGCGTTTTCAGTCGAATACCTGCTCGATGGAAACCCCGAAGGGAAGGCTCGTCCGCAAGGCAAGATCGATTACCGTGAAATATTGAATGACGCCGATTTCAAGCTATTCGCCCGCTTGCGCGCGCTCCGCAAGGAACTGGCGGAGCGCGAAGGCGTGCCGGTTTATGCGGTTTTCACGAATGATCAACTGGCTGACATGGCCACGCGGCGTCCGGCGTCCATCGCGGACTTGAAAAACCTGGCGGGAATCGGAGAAGGCCGAAGCGGGCGCTTCGGCCAGCCGTTCGTGGACGTGATAGCCGCTGAACCGAAATAAGTTAATGAAGCGAACGGGCTTCCTGTTTGACCGCATCTGGTCTGACGATAATCTGAGACTGGCGTACACGCAAGCCAGGCGCGGCAAGGCGATGAGCGCCGACGCGACGGAGTTCGGCCGCGCGCTCGATCGTTCCCTTTCGGATATGCGGACCGCCTTCATGGACGGTGGCTACCGCTTCGGGCCGTATCGGCAATTCGAAATAACCGACCCGAAAAAACGGACGATCAGCGCCGCGCCCTTCCGCGACCGCGTGGCGCACCACGCGATCATGAACGTCCTCGAGCCGCTCTTCGAACGGCGTCAGCTCAACGATAGCTACGCGTGCCGGAAGGGAAAGGGAACGCACGCGGCGGTACTGCGCGTCTTCAACGCGGCCCGCGCCCGACCGTACTTCGTGAAGCTGGACGTCCGGAAATACTTCGACAGCATCGACCACGGAATTCTGTTCGAACGTTTATGTGGCTTTATCAAGGATACGCGCCTCCTCGAACTTCTCGGTCGTTTGATCGCTTCGTATGAAACGACGACGGGCAAAGGCGTACCCATCGGCAACCTCACGAGCCAATATTTCGCCAATGAATACCTGTGCGCTCTCGACCATTTCATGAAGGAACGCGTCAGCGTTCCCGTGTGGGTGCGTTACATGGACGATATGATCGCGCTCGGCCGAACTCGTGCCGAGATGGCGCCGGTCGTTCCGGCGGTCGAGGAATTTTGTCGTGTCCGCCTTGGTTTGAGTTTGAAAACGCCGGTGTCCGGTTCGGTAAACCAGGGTTTGCCGTTTCTCGGATTCCTGCTTTGCGATACGGGGATTTTCCTGACGCGGCGGACAAAAGTACGATATAAGGAAAAATCCAAGGCGCTCGAATACCGCTTGAAGCGGGGCCTGGCCGATGAAGTCGTCTGCGCCGAAACCTTCATGGCGATGATCGCGCATACGGAACTGGCGCGTTCGCGGCGGTTCCGGTATAGTGTCAACCACGGGGCGCGATCTCGGGCGACAACCGCGTGAACCGCGGCGGCGGCTGGAACAACAACGGTCAGAACCTCCGGTCGGCCAATCGGAACAACGACGATCCGAGCAACCGGAACAAAAACCTTGGCTTCCGCCTTGCCCGCCCCCAGCCCGCGCGGAAGCGGATGCCTCCGCGCGAACCGATCGCTCTCCGGCGCCGCGCCGTTATTGGCCGACGCGAAACCCGAGCGCCCGCCGACTGCCAGTAGCGCCGTGGAACGCGACGCCGAAAACCGCCGGCGGGCTTTTTCATGACCGGTCCTTAGCCGAATAAAGCCTGCCGCGATTCGTCGCCTTGCGTGCCGTTGTGCGGCCTTACTGGGGTAAGGTGGCGCCAGCTTGTTAGAACCGTATGCGCCGGGTCGGGTGGCGTGAAAAAAGCATGGTATCATGAGGTACTCCGAATGATACCATGCTTTTTTCAGCGACAGGACCCGACCTATACGGTTCATATAAAGTGCCGCACCTACTTGGAAAGCCTCACGAGGGGACACCGTCACGCGTATCGCCGCCCGCGCAACGCCCTTTAGTGCCACCGATGACGGATTGGGAAAGTTTCGGCGGGTACTTAGGATGCGCCGAGCCACCCTATGCGTTGTCGGTCGTGTAATTTGCTTTTATCGTGGTACGTATCTGACAGATTTTTAAATCCGCGCTTTGTGCCCGATGACGATCCGAATGCGCACGGCCGGGTGGGGCATATAAATACCCATGACGAATATTGCGAGTACTCTCGCCTATTCGTCATGGGTATTTATATGCCCCAGGTCCCGGCGCTCCCGGTTAATTATCTCCCGATATGCGCCGAGCCAAAGTTATATCAGACACGTTCCACGCACAACGCGATTCCCATGCCCCCGCCTATGCACAGGGTCGCGAGGCCCTTCTTGGCGCCCCGCTTGCCCATTTCGTGGAGGAGCGATACGAGGATGCGCGCGCCGGAGGCGCCGATGGGGTGGCCGAGGGCGATGGCGCCGCCGTTCACGTTCACCTTGGACATGTCGAAGCCGAGTTCCTTGGAGACCGAGAGTGCCTGCGACGCGAAGGCTTCGTTCGCCTCGATGAGGTCGAGGTCGCCCACGGACCAGCCGGCTTTCTTGAGCGCGAGGCGCACCGCTTCCACGGGGCCGATGCCCATGATCGCGGGGTCGCAGCCGTGCCAGCCGTACGAGACGACGCGCGCCATCGGCTTGAGTCCTTTCGACTTCGCCCATTCGCCGTCGGCCACGACGAGCGCGGCGGCGCCGTCGTTGATGCCTGACGCGTTGCCCGCCGTCACCGTGCCGTCGGGCTTGAAGGCGGGCCGGAGCTTGCCGAGCGCCTCCGCGGTCACGCCCGCGCGCGGGAATTCGTCGCGGTCGAAGACGATCGGGTCGCCTTTCTTCTGCGGGATCGTCACGGGGACGATCTCGTCCTTGAACTTGCCCGCGGCGATGGCCGCCTCGGCCTTGTTCTGAGACGAAGCCGAAAGCTCGTCCTGCGCCTGCCTGGTGATGCCGTACTTCGCCGCCAGGTTTTCCGCGGTGATGCCCATGTGATAGCCGTTGAAGATGTCGGTGAGCCCCTCGTAGATCATCGAGTCGACGATCTCGCCGTTGCCCATGCGGTACCCGGTGCGCGCCTGCTTGAGGAGGTACGGCGCCTGGCTCATGTTCTCCGTGCCGCCCGCCACGACGACCTTCGCGTCGCCCGCGGCGATGGCCTGCGCGGCGGCCGCGACGGAGCGGAGGCCCGAGCCGCACACCATGTTGACCGTCATCGCGGTTTTCTCGACGGGGATGCCCGCCTTCACGAGCGCCTGGCGCGCCACGTTCTGCCCGAGGCCCGCCTGGAGCACGCAGCCGAGCGTCACTTCGTCCACGTCCGCGGCCTGGACTCCCGCTCGTTTCAAGGCTTCCTTCACGACGAGCGCCCCGAGCTCCGCGGCGCCGACGCCCGCGAGCCCGCCCTGGAAACTGCCGATGGCCGTGCGCGCGGCTCCGAGTATCACGATGTCTTTCATGTAAAACTCCTTACGGAAAGATTTGATAACTTATTGTGGCGCCTCGTCTTAGACGCGCGGAAGGCGCGTCCAAGACGACCGGGTGCTCCGCTACAAGTCCTCGTCGCCGCTGCGCGGCGCCTCCGGGCTTTTTGCTGCGCCCCCTGGCGCGCGAAGCGCGAACTTTCCCGTCGGACCCGGCCCCTGGCGCGGAATCAGGCCGACGCGTCAGCAGTCGCAGGCCTTGCACGCGCTGCCGAGGACGACGTCGGCGTCGGTGTGTTCCTTGATCCACTCCGGCGTGTAAGGCGGGAAGTACTCGAGCAGGTGGAACTTGTCGCCGACGACCTCGAAGTAGCCCACGTCCGTGACGACGAAGTTGACTTCGCGCGCGGCGGTGAGGGGCAGGGTGCAGCGGCGCTTGAGCTTCGAACCGCCCGTCTTCTCGCAGTGGGTGGTGGCGGCGATGACCACGCGCGATCCGGCGACGAGGTCCATGGCGCCGCCCATGCCGGGCACCATCTTGCCGGGGATCTTGTAGTTGGCCAGGTTGCCTTCCTGGTCCACTTCGAGGACGCCGAGCACCGTGTAGTCGACGTGGCCGCCGCGGATGATGCCGAAGCTCGTGGCGCTGTCGAAGAAGGCGCCGCCCTTCTGGATGGTGACCGGGGCCGCGCCCGCGTTCGTGAGGTCCTTGTGGGCCTGGCCGGCGGCCGGGGCGGGGCCGAGCCCGATGAGCCCGTTTTCCGACTGGAGGATCACGGTGACGTCGGAGGGAATGAAGTTGGCGACGAGCGTCGGGAGGCCTATGCCCAGGTTGACCACGTCGCCCGTCTCGAAGATGCGCGCGATGCGGCGCGCGATGATGTCCTTGTTCTCGGTGTATTCGATCACGGCGCGTCTCCTTATTTCGCCAGCACGAGGTAGTCGACGAAGATGCTCGGCGTGTGCACGTCGTCCGGGTCGATCTGGCCGATCTCCACGAGTTCCTCGACTTCCGCCACGACCAGTTTGCAGGCGGTGGCCATGAGCGGGTTGAAGTTGCGCGCCGTCTTCGAGAAGACGAGGTTGCCGGCCTTGTCCGCCTTCTTGGCCTTGACGAGGGCCACGTCCCCGGGGAGCGGCAGTTCGAGGAGGTAGACGCGGTTGTTCGCCATGATCTTCTGCTTGCCGTTCTCGACCTCGGTGCCGACGCCGGTGGGCGTCAGGATGCCGCCGAGCCCGAAGCCCGCGGCGCGGACGCGCTCGGCCAGGGTGCCCTGCGGCACGAGCTCCACCTCGGTCTCGCCCGAGTTCATCTGGCGCTGCGTCTCCGGGTTCGTGCCGATGTGGCTCACGATCACCTTCTTGAACTGCTTGTTGGCGACGAGGGGCGCCACGCCGGTGATCCGGTTGTTCTTCTGGTCCAGGATGGCCGTGTCATTGCAGACGAGGGTGAGGTTCTTGGTACCTTGCGAGGCGAGCGCGGCGATCACGCCGTCGGGCGAGCCGCAGCCCAGGAAGCCGCCGACCTGCACCACGTCTCCGTCTTTCACGAGCTTCGCGGCGTCGGCCGCCGTGATAACGTTCTTTTCGGTCACTGTATGTCCTCCGTCGAACGACGTCCCGCCGGTCTACGCTTTTGGCGAGTATCGTTCCGCTGTGCGTTGGAATGCCGTCCGTTCCGCCAGAAGCGCGTCACGGGCGACCGACGCGATTGTAGCACGAAAAGCGGGTGTCGGCCAACAAAAACGGCCCTCCGCCCGGAGACGGAAGGCCGAAGGTATCGGATCTTCGCGCCAGCGATCGAAGCGTAAAGCCCGGAGCGCGCGCGAGGACTTGGAGCGGAGAGCGCGGCCCGCCGCGCGAGGCGCGGCGGGGGCGCCTAGTCACAAATCTACGTCCTTGTAGATTTGTGACATCGTCGAATACTGTGTATTCGACGGGTATGGTTCGTGCTCGTGCACGAACCTCCACGTACGGCGCGTTCCGCGCGCCGGTGGCGCCCGGAATCGAAATCAGTCGAGCTTGACCTGCTTTTCGCCCCAGAGCTTGGGCATGAGCATGAGGCCGCCGACGAAGACGATGGCGGCGACGCCCAAACCGACGATCCAGTTCTGCGTGACGCCGGCGGCGATGGTGCCGAGGCCGGCGCAGATCATCACGAAGACCGCGTACGGCATCTGCGTGGCCACGTGCTCGAGGTGCGGGCAGTTGGCGCCGGTGGACGAGAGGATGGTCGTGTCGGAGATCGGCGAGCAGTGGTCGCCGAAGACCGCGCCGCCCATGACGGCCGCGACCGGGATGAGCGTGGTGTTCACGAGCGCGGCGCCGGTCATGCCCGCGCCCTGTCCGAGCGCAACGGCGATGGGGACGGCGATGGGGACCATGATGCCCATGGTGCCCCAGCTCGTGCCGGTGGAGAAGGAGATGACGCAGGAAATGCCGAACACGACGATGGGGAGCGCCCAGAGCGGGAAGCCCGAGCCGGTGACCGTCTGCGAGAGGAAGGTGGCCAAGCCCACGCCGCCGTCCGCGGGGGACGACTTGATGATGCCGCCGATGGACCAGGCGAGGGTCAGGATGATGATGGCGGGGATCATCGACTTGAGGCCGTCCACGATGGCTTCGGCGCTCGAGAGGATATTGAGGAGTCGGCGCGCGAGGAAGTACACGTACGACACGGCCACCGTGAAGATGATCGCGTAGAAGAGGGCCTTGGACGCGTCGGTGTTGTTGAAGGCTTCGCCGAGCGGGATGCCGGCCATGGCCGCGCCGAACGTGGCGAACTGGCCTTCTTCGGCGCCGACATTGCCGAGCCAGGTCGTGACCGGGAAGAACGCGACCGCGAAGGCGATGAGGAGGACGAGCGGGATGACGAAGTCGTACCACTTCGCCCTCGCGTTGTCCTTGGTCTCGTCCATCTTGCCGGCGACGATGCCGTAGGTCTTCTCGTCGAAGAGTCCGAGTCCCTTCTGGGCGCGGGCTTCCGAGCGGGCCATGGGGCCGAAGTCGCGGCCGTTGAAGGCGACGAAGGCGACCATGAGGATGGCGAAGATGGCGTAGAGGTTGTACGGGATCGAGCGGATGAAGAACTCGAAGGCCGAGATGCCGCCGAGCTGGTCGAAGCCCTGCGCGTCCTTCGCGTAGGACATGACCGTGACGACCCAGCTCGAGATGGGGGCCAGGATGCACACCGGCGCCGCCGTCGAGTCGAGGATGTACGAGAGCTTCGCGCGGGAGATCTTCTGCTGGTCGCAGACCGGGCGCATGCAGGCGCCGATGGTGAGCGAGTTGAAGTAGTCGTCGATGAAGATGACGATGCCGAAGACCCAGGTGAAGAGGAGGACGCCGACGCGGCTCTTGAGCTTGCCGGCGGCCCATTTGCCGAAGGCATACGCGGCGCCGGTCTTGTTCCACATGCCCACGAGCGCGCCGAGGAGGCCGCAGAAGAGGATGATGCGGATGTTCCAGCCGTCGGCCAGCTTGCCGGCGATCAGGTCTGTGACGTTCACGAGGGCCGAAAGCGGGTTGCCGCCGGCCACGATGAGGGCGCCTGAGAAGATGCCGAGGAAGAGCGAGACGATCACGTCCTTGGTCAGGATCGCGAGCACGATCGTGAGCACGGGCGGGATCAGGGCGAGCAGTCCGTAATGCTCCATGAACAAGCCTCCTTGGAAAAATGGGCGCGCGCCGGCCTTGGAAAAGTCCGGCGCGTACCAAGACAGTGTGAACCTTCCGGCGGCATAACGCAAGTTTTTTCAGCGAATATGCATATTCATGCGGGATGAAAAAGCCGCCCGGTCGCCCGGGCGGCTCGAATCAAGATGCGGTAGACGCCGTTCAGTCCGTTCCGTTTTCGCGCCCGAAACGTTTCTTGCGGTCGTCGTCGGAGCTCGGCAGGACGCACGCCTGTCGCGGAGCGGGGGCGGGCAGCGGGCGGCCGCCGTCGGAGGGCGCGGTCGGGCCGGACGCCGGAGCCGCGTGGGCTGGCGAGCCGACGCCGGGCGTCGCCGGAGCCGCGTCGGCCCGGACGACTTCGTCGTTCGTCGGGGTCGGTTCGGTCGGCGTCCCGTCCGTCGTCGCGTCGGGGCGTTCCGTTTCGTCCGGGCGTTCGTGCGCCGCGCTCCGGGTCGCGGCTTCGGGCTTCGCGCCCGCGCCGCCCCGGGCGGCGGCCCGCGTCGTCGCGGCTTCGCGCGGCGCGGTTTCGGCGGCTGCCGCGCCAGTCGTCGGGACGGCGACGGGCGCGGTCGTCGGGCGGCGCTCGGCGATCTGCGGCAAGACGGCGGGCACGACGGACCAGGCGGGGGCGTGGGGGGATGCGAGCGTCCCGGGCTTCGCGCCGGAAGCGCCCGGGGAAGAAACGCGCGGACTCGGTGAGGCCGCTGTTACTTCCAATTCCGGTGACGGGCCGGACGCGGCGGCCGTGTTCCCGGCAGCATCGGTGGCTGTTCCAGCTTTGATCGTAAAGCTGACGGTGCCTGCGGTCGTACCCGCCGTTATCGTCACGGTTCTGTTGGCGCCGGATGTCGTTACGTCCGTGCAGGTGGCGTCGCCGCTTATCACGATATCGTCCGTGCCAAGCGAAATCGATGAATACCCTCCGTAGGTGACGATGTAGTCCGCGCTTTCTTCCGTTGCTACGGAAGAGGGACTGGGATCGCCTATGGTAATGGTTGGCCTGGTGGCGTCGACGCCGGGGCAGCTGGACGCGCCCGGGGACGTCGTGAAGGGGGAGTTCTCGTTGCCGGCGGCGTCCTTGAGGACGACGCTCACCGGGAGCTGGGCGGTG
>CAYZZW010000042.1:20792-30361 GCA_964482955.1 uncultured Treponemataceae bacterium
CCCGCGCTCAAGCCCGTTTCGCCCGCGGTGATCGTCATGGTCAGGTACTGGGTCGCCCGCAGCCACCCGGAATTCGGGGAGAACGACACGGAGGAGATGGTCGGTTTGGTGGCGTCGACGCCGGGGCAGCTGGACGCGTTCGGGGACGTCGTGAAGGGAGCGTTCTCGTTGCCGGCGGCGTCCTTGAGGACGACGCTCACCGGGAGCTGGGCGGTGTCGAGGATGGGTGCGTTGCCTTCGACCACGGTGTACTTGACGGTGTAGGTCGTCCCCGTGGCCGCGGTGAAGTCGGTGGCCGCGACTCCGTTCACGGTGATCGCGCCGGCGGAGAGTCCCGTTTCGCCCGCGGTGATCGTCATGGTGATCACCGTGCCGATGCCCTGGACGCCGCTCGAGGGCGAGAAGGACACGCTCGAGACGGTCGGCTTGTGGGCGTCGATGGCGGGACAGGCGTCCGCGGCCGGAGCCGTCGTGAAGGCGGCGTTCTCGTTGCCGGCGGCGTCCTTGAGCACGACGTTCACGGGGATCTGCGAGCCGTCGGCGATGTCCGTATGGCCCTGCAGGATCGTGTAGGTGGCCGTGTAGGTGCCGTTCAGATTGTCGGTGAACCCGGTCGTGTTGACGCCGTTCACCTGCACCGTGGTCGCGGTCAGACCCGCTTCTCCCGCGGTGATCGTCATCGCGATCGCGTCTCCGACCTTGAGCGTGCCCGTTGCCGGCGTGAAGGAGACCGACGTGACGGACGGCTTGGCCGTGTCGATGCCGGGGGACTGGGTCGCGTCGGGAGCGGTCGCGAAGGGATCGCTCTCGTTGCCGGCGGCGTCCTTGAGCACGACGCTCACCGGGATCTGGTCGTCCTGGCCGCGATTCGTGTCCGACGTTTCGACCGTGTAGCGCACGGTGTAGGTGGTACCCGAACCGGCGGCGAAAGCGGTGGTCGCCTTGCCGTTCACCGTGATGGTGCCCGCGCTCAAGCCCGTTTCGCCCGCGGTGATCGTCATGGTCAGGTACTGGGTCGTTCCGATCCAGCCGGTCGCGGGGCTGAAGGAGACCGCGGAAATAGTCGGCTTTGCGGTATCGATGCCGGGGCACTGATCCGCCAAGGGCGCCGTGGTGAAAGCCGCGTTCTCGTTGCCGGCGGCGTCCCGGAGAACGACGCTCACCGGGATCTGGTCGGCCTGCGCACGGTTCGCGTCCGCGGCGTCGACGGTATAGGTGACGGTATACGTGGTGCCCGCGCCGGCGGCGAAACCCGTGGCCGGCTTGCCGTTCACCGTGATGGCGCCCGCGCTCAAGCCGGTTTCCCCTGCGTTGATGGTCATGACAAGACTCTGTCCCGCGCGGAGCCATCCGGTATTCGGCGCGAAGCTGACGGAGCTGACGACCGGCTTGTTGGCGTCGACGGCAGGGCAGGCGCCCGCGGCCGGTGACGTCGTGAAGGCGGCGTTTTCGTTGCCGGCGGCGTCCCTGAGGACGACGTTCACGGGGATCTGCGAAGCGTCGGCGACATCCGTATGGCCTTCCTGAATCGTGTAGGTGGCCGTGTAGGTGCCGTTCAGGTTGTCGGTGAACCCGGTCGCGTCCACGCCGTTCGCCTGTACCGTGGTCGCGGACAGGCCCGTTTCGCCCGCGTTGATCGTCATCGCGATCGAGTCGCCGATCTTGCGCGTGCCCGTTGCCGGCGTGAAGGAAACCGAGGCGACGGACGGCTTGGCGGTGTCGATGCCGGGGCACTGATCAGCGGCGGGAGAAGTCGTGAAGGCGGCGTTTTGGTTGCCGGCGGCGTCCTTGAGCACGACGCTCACCGGGATCTGGGCGTCCTGCGCCCGGTTCGCGTCCGCGGCGTCGACGGTGTAGATGACCGTGTAGGTGTTGCCCGCGCCGGCGGCGAAGCCGGTCGTCGCTTTCCCGTTGACGGTGATCGCGCCCGCCGACAAGCCCGTCTCGCCGGCGTCGATCGTCATGATGATCTGCTCACCGGCGCGGCGCCAGCCCGAGGCGGGGCTGAACGATACCGACGAGATCGCGGGCGGGACCGGATCGTAGAAAACGGTCTTGGTGTTCGCCGTCGACTCGGTGCTGGTGCTCGGATTGTTCAGGGCATCGTAGACGCGGATGAAGATTTTCCTCGAACCCGGAGTCGAGCTCTGCAGTTCATATTCAAGATTACTTTCAAAATTGACGTTTTTCGTGAGGGTCGTGGAGCCCACGGTTTCGACGACATCCATTCGGGCGATCGTGCCTCCGACGGGACTGTCGCTCGCGTCCACGTCGATGATGATCGTGTTCGAATTGAACGCGTTGCCGGTTCCGAGCGGATCGTGGGCGGCGTTCCGGTAGATGCTCACGGATGAGACGACGGGAGGTTCCTTGTCGTCGCCGGTGCCGGTGTAGAACCGCACTTCCTTCTTGGCCGCCATGGCGTGGCCGCCAAAGTCTCTGATGCTCGTGTTGAACGTCACCGTGAATTCGCAGTTTTGCGGCAGCGTCTGGCCAGGTTTGAGCGGAATGAGGAATTCCGTGGCGAGCCCGGAGGTGGGAACGATCTCGTCGAAGCGGTCTTCGATGGATACGAAGGCGGGATCGATCGAACTCTTTTTCATGATGTCCACGCCTGACGCGAGATTGACCGTCGTCTCGTCCATCTGTTCGCTGAAGGTCACGTACAGGTTCTGGTTGATGAAGACGTTGTCCTTTTCGTTGCGTGGCGTCGTGCTCTGGACCCAGGGGCGCGGGTCGAATACGGCCCTGATCACGAGGCCGGGCGCTTTTTTCGTGACGGTCGCCTTCGTCTGGCGAGAAGTGACAGATTCGAACGTGATCTCACCGGAACCGCCGACCTGTTCCCAGCGGAGGAAGACGTATTCCGCGTTGGGAAAGGCGGAAATGCCGAAGGGTATGCCGACCTTGCACTGGAAGTCGCCGTACGACGGATTGATGTCGCCCATCGACAGGGATTCGTCGGAAATCGTCACCGTGAGCGTTTCCGCGTTCGCCTCGTTGACGTCGTCCTTGATGTCGCCCTTGAGGTCGTCGCCGGTGAAGAGGGCGGGGCAGGAGGCGAGGACGAACATGGCGATGAGGCCGAGTCCCGAGACTCGCATGCGGCGTCGCAGGTCGTTCGGCGCGGAGCCGCGCTTCGTCGTGTGGTTCATGTCGTTCTCCTGTCGAGCGCCGTCGCCGGCGCGTCGTATCCGTATGAAAGGGCGCGGTTTCCGCGCCCTGATCGTCTAGCGAAGTTCCTCGATCGAGAAGTCGCCGAACTCGGCGCGGTCGATCGAGCGGAAGACGGCGACGAGGCCGCCCTCCATGGGTCCGAGGCTGTCCGCGGCGAGCCGCGGCGTCCCGTTGACCGCGACCGACAGCGTTCCCTTCACGGGATCGAGATCGATCGTCACGGCGTTGCGGTCGAACGCCGATTCCGGCACGACGACGCTCGACACGAGTTCCATGTCCACGTCGCTCGTGGAGCGGTAGAGCTGGAGGCGCGTCTTCGAGTCGGCATTGTGGTACGGGTCGCGCGTGAGCCACACGAGGAGCGATTCGCCCTGGCCGTAACCCGCGTCGGTGAACGAGGCGCGGACGTACACGTGGAGGCCGACGCCGACCCAGCCCGTGCCGTTCGATTTGGCGGCGAAGCGGTAGCGGAGCGGCTTCGATCCCTGCGTCGCGCCGACGCCGAGCTTGGCGAAGTACTGCGCGGGATCGGTCTGCTCGGCCTTGGTACCGGAGATCGTCCACGAGCCGACGAGGGCGCGCGCGAGCTTGAAATCGCGCACGAGCGTCTCGTAGCGACCGACGGGGGCCTCTACGGCCGCGGCGGGCGGCTCGATCGCGGGCAGCTCGACGGTCGGCGGAGGCGTTTCCGGTTCCGGCACGCGTTCGGGTTCCGCCTGGGGCGCCGAGGGCGCCGTTTCGGCGACGGTCGGCTTCTCCGCGGGCCGCTCGATCGCGGGCGTCGCCTTCGGCGCGGCGGACGGGCGGGGCTCGAAGTCGTCGGGAGTGTGCCGCGTGACGCGCGACGGCGCGGCCGCCGGCTTCGTCTCGGGAGGAGCGGCGGGCTTTTCGACCGCCGGCGCTGCGTTCTTGGGCGCCCACGGATCGTCGCGCTGCGGCGCTGCGGCCGGCTTGGCTGAGGGCGCCTGTTCGGGTGACGTCGCCGCCGGCTTGGCGGCTGGGGCTTGCTCGGGCGCCGCGGCGGCTTTCGGCTGGACCGTTTCGGCCGCCGGCTTGGCGGCGGGCGTCTGGGCCGGCGGCGGCGCGACGGGTTCCGTCTGCGCGGGCGCGACCGGTTCGGGCGCGGGCTTCGCGGCTTCGACGGGCGGTAGGTCACGGTCTTCGGGAAGCTCTGCGACCTTCGGCGCTTCTTTCGGTTCGGGCGGGAGCGCGGGCGCGGGCTTCGCGGCTTCGACCGGAGGGAGGTCGCGGTCTTCGGGCAGCTCGGCGACCTTCGGGGCTTCCTTGGGTTCGGGCGGAAGGGCTGGCGCGGGCTTCGCGGCTTCTGCCGGCGGGAGGTCGCGGTCTTCTGGAAGCTCGGCGACCTTCGGCGCTTCTTTCGGTTCGGGCGGGAGCGCGGGCGCGGACTTTGCGGCCGGAGCGCTCGGTTGCGGAACGGGCTCGGGCGCCGGTTGCGGCTGGACGGGTTCCGGCGCGACCGGTTCGGGGGCAGCCGCGGGCGCGGCTTCGGGTTTCGCCTCGGGCTCGACTCGCGCGACTTCCGGCGTCGCGGCCGGTGCCGGTTGGACGGGCGCGGGCTCCTGTTTGGCCGGTTCCGGCGCAGCGGGTTCCGGCGCGGGCGCCGGTTCGGCTTTCGCGACGACGGGCGCCGGTTTCGGCTGGGGCGCCCACGCCGTGCGGGCGAGGCGGTCGGAGAACGACCACGCGCGGCCTTCGCCGCCGTACACCGACGCGAGGTAGCCGTAACCGGAAGCAAGTTCGGGATCGAGGGCGGCGAGGCGCGCGTACGCGGCGTCGACGGCGTCGAAGCGCTCGAGCTCGAATTCGCAGCGGGCGACGCCGAGCCACGCGGTCTGGTCGGACGGGTCGAGCTTGGCGGCCC
This sequence comes from uncultured Treponemataceae bacterium, assembly GCA_964482955.1. Classification (GTDB taxonomy): domain Bacteria; phylum Spirochaetota; class Spirochaetia; order Treponematales; family UBA12059; genus JAPLSN01. The sequence goes on from CAYZZW010000042.1 coordinate 25,852, forward strand.
AGCGGTAGTAGTCGAGCGCGAGCTCGTAATCCTTGCGGAGGAAGGCGACGTTGCCGAGGTTCGTCCACGCGGGTTGGTAGTTCGCCTTGGAAGCGGCCGAAAAGCGGTCCCACGCGTCCTTGAGGAGTCCGAAGCGCGCGTACACGATGCCGAGGCGGTTGTCGACCTCGGGCGCGCTTTTCCCGAGGGATTCGGCGCGGGCCTTGCGGAGTTCCGGCTCGATCTCTCGCGCCACGTGGCGGTTGAGCGCGGAGTCGAAGGCGAGGACGGCTTCCGTCTCGGGCGGCAGGTCGAAGCGCGCCTTCACGTTCGGGATGCCGACCGACGGGTACAGCTTCCAGGCTTCCTCCACGGGATAGAAGGCCGCGGCGCCCTTCGCCGCGTTGTCGTACCACTCCTTGGCGCCGACGCGCCACGCCTTCACGAAGCCGTCCTTCACCATGGTGATCTCGACCGGCGCCCACGCGACGCCGTCCTTCATGACGTAGGACTTGCGGTCCGCGAACGTGGCGGCGGCTTCGGCTTCGGTCACGCCGAGCGAAAAGGCCATGTAGATGTGGCCCGGGACGGTGATGAGGGCGGTCTTCACGCCCGACGCTTCCATGATCGAGCAGAAGGTGATGGAGAGGTCGTCGCAGTCGCCGCCGCGGTAGGACAGGGTCTGGTACGGATACTGGAGATAGTCGACCGTACCCTCGTCGCCGGACTTTTCCGCGTAGGAGCTGGCCGGGTCGACGACGTAGTTCACGCCGTAGAGCTTCAGGACCTCGAAGGCGCCCATGGCGATCTGCAGGTTCCGGTTGATGTCGGGGCGGGAGCGGTCGCGCGTGACGGCGCCGGAATAGCGCGCGAGCCACAGCACCGCGGGATCCTTGGGCGAAATGAAGGCCGCGGCCCGGCGGTCGTCCTGCCAGGTCATCGCGTTGCGGTGGTGCATGCGGAGCTTGATCGCCTCGGTGTGGACGCGCTTGGCGCCGAGCAGGCGGTATTCGACGATGACCTCGGCTTCGGCGTCCACGCCCTCGGTGAGCTCGAGCACGCGGTCGTCGAAGATCGCGTTGAGCGACGCCTTGGCCGACGCGCCCTTCCGCACGACGGCGAAGGTTTCGCAGGGCTTGGGACGCCCCATGAAGCGCGGCAGGAAGAAGGACACCTTCACGTCGGTGATTTCGGTTTCTTCCAGGTTCGTGAAGGCGATCGTGCCGAACGAGTTGCGGTCGTAATACGAATAGAAGACGGGAAACACCGAACCCGTCTCCACGGAGTCGACGCGGATCCGCGTCCGGTCGTTCGCGAAGTTGTCGAGCTCGAAGGCGAGCGACAGGCCCGCGCCGAACGCGGTCAAAAGCGGCTGCTCGGCTCCCTGGAAGCGGTCGAAGGCGCCGGAGAGCGAAAGCGTGAGCGCGGGCGACAGGCGGATGCCCGCCTCGGCGAGCGCGCCGTAGCGGAAGCCCGCGTACGCCGTGTCGTCGCGCTCGGTGTTCCAGACGCCGCCCTGGAGGCCCGCGCGCAGCCGGATGCGCGGAATCGGGTCGGCGATCCACGACAGCCCGACCCCGCCTTCCGTAAGGACGAGCGGGTCGATGCCGCGGAGCCGCGCGAGCGACGCTCCGGCGTAGACCGACGGCGCGAAGCCGAGGAACAGCGGCGTCTCGAGCGACGCGAGTCCGCGGCCGCCCAGGTCGAAGACCTGCTCGTCCCCGAGGGCGGGGATGAGGGCGGTCGCCGAAAAGCGGACGGTCGGATCCCAGAACGAGGGCGCTTCCGTCGTTTGCGCGGCGGCCGTGCCCGCGGTCGCCAGGAAGACGCAGGCCGCGAGGGCCGCGGCGCGCGGGCGCTTCATTCCGCGTCGTCCCAGGCCATGGCGCCGGAGCGGTCCGCCGCGGCGGCGGAGGCCCTGCCGACGGTCGAATCCACGCCGGAGGACAGGTACGAGTAGCGGTCGGCCAGCGCCGGATCCTGCTCGCGCACCTTCTGGAGGCAGCGGTCCGCCTCCTCGTATTCGTCCAGCTCGTACAGGGTGCGGGCCAAGCCCACGAGGGCGTTCTTGTTGTCGGCTTGCAGGTCGAGCGCCTTGCGGAACCAGGTTTCCGCGGCGGGGTAGTCCTTGCGGAGGAAGGCGATGTTCGCCAGGTTCGTGACGGCCGGGGCGCTGCCGAGGGCGGCGGCTTTCTCGAAAGCCTTGACCGCGTCGTCGTAGTAGCCGTAGCGCGCGCAGAGGACGCCCAGGTTGTTGTGGTCGCGGGCGGAGGAATTCGGTCCGAGCCGCGCCTTCATCGCGTCGACCTTGGGACCGATCTCGCGGTCGATGAAGCGGGACACCGCGTTGTCGAAGGCGAGCGTCACCTGGGCTTCGCGCGGCTTGGACACGGCGCTCTCCGCGTCCGCGATGCCGATGGCGGGGAACGCCTTCCACGCGTCCTCGAGCGAGGTCAGCGCGGCCTTGCCGCCCGACTGCCGCCAGAGCTCGGCGCCCGACACCCACGCGCGCAGGAAGCCTTCGCGCATGGCCGACACGCGGACGGGCACGTAGACGGCGCCCTGCCGGACGATGAAATCGCCCGAGTTCGTGAAGCTCTCCGCGATGGACGCGGCTTTCACCGAGACGGGCACGACGACGATCATCTCGCTGTCGAGGATCGCGTAGGCGGACGGCACGCCCACCGACGAGAGCATGGCGGCGTAGAGCACGGCCAGGTCGTCCGAATCGCCCGACTTGTACGCGAGCGTCTGGTACGGGTACTGGAGGTAGTCGACGAGGGCCGGATCGGCGTGGTAGGCCGCGTAGGGCGTGGACGGGTCGGGGGCGCCGACGATCCCCGCCAGGCGGAGGCTCTCGAACACGCCCATGGCGTACTGGAGGTTCTTGTCCAGCTCGGGGCGCACCTTGTCGCGCACGAGGCCGGCGACGAACTTGGAGAAGTCGAGCACGGCGGGGTCGTTCGGCGACACGAAGGACGCCACGACGCGCGGATCGGTCCAGCGGAGGGCGTTGCGGTGGTTGAACGCGATGGATTCGGACTTCCGGCTCTCGCGCGGCGCGCCGAGGAGCTCGTAGGTCACGACGACTTCGCACTGCAGCTTCGTGGCCTCGGAGAGGCCCAGGACGCGCTCGCCGAAAGCCGCGTAGAGCGGCACCGTGACGGAAGCGCCGCGGGCTATGACTCCGATCGACGCGCACGGCATCGGCTCCGAGGAATAGGCGCCGGCGGAGAAGGTGACCTTCACGTTCCGGATCTCGGCCTGCTCGCGGTTCGTGAGCGTGAGCTCGGCCACCGGGGCTTCGCGGTAGGCGCGGTAGCGGATCGGGAAGACCGCCCCGTCCTGGACGGCTTCGGTCTGCACGCCGCCCGACGACGCGCCCAGGGACCCGACCGCCAGGCAGGCCGTCACGCCGACGGTGAGGCCCGTGTAGACGGGGCCGTCGCGCCAGACGTAATTGTCGTAGCCGACCGTCCCGAGGAGCGTGAAGGTCGGGGAGAAGCGCCAACCGCCGGAGAAAGCGGCGTTCCACCAGACGCCGGTCTGGGTGTTTTCGTAGGTGCCCTGGTAGAGCCCGGCGGCGCCGCCGAGGGCGAGCTTCACGCGGGGGGTGACGTAGTAGAAGCCGCCCAAACCGGCGCCCGCGCGGAGCGTCGCGAAGCTCGTGCCGACGTTTTTCGCGGGGAAGGCGCCGAAGCCGATCTGGACTTCCGGCGCCAACACGCCGAACAGCTCGAGGTCGAGGGCCGCGTCCAGCGCGGGGCCGGGCGTGAAGAGGCTGCCGGGCTCGCCGAGGGGGACGGAGAGCTTGGGGCTCGCCTTGACCGTGAGATCCTGGGCCGCGAGCGCGTTCCAACCCGCAACGCAGAACACCGTCACCAGCGCGAACGCATTTCGTTTCATGGCTGCCTCTCGACTGTTTCGGATACAAGAAGTCAAGCTAAATATATCCTGATCAGTCGCGTTTCACCACTGGGGAAGACGGAAATCTTCAATTAACGGCGATAAAAAACGCCGGGTTGTTACCCCCGGCGCATAGCGTGTCGAACTGTCAGATTTCTAAACCGGTTGAGCGGCGATAGCGACCGCGAAGAACCAAGCCATCGCGCGGTCGAGGCGCCTCCGCGCCTATTTCCCCGTCTTCTCGACGAGTTTCTTGACGATGAAGCTCGCCACGTGGTCGGCGTAGGCGCCTTTGCCGAAGCCGACGTCGTAGCCGAGCTCGATGGCCAGCTTGTTGCCGATGCGCGGGCCGCCGGCGATGAGGATGAAGCGGTTGCGCAGCCCCTTGGCCTCGAGCAGCTCGACGAATTCCGTCATGTTGGCGATGTGGACGTCCTTCTGCGTGACGACCTGGGACACGAGGATGGCGTCCGCCTTCACCTTTTCGGCGAACTCGATGAGCTTTTCGTTCGGCACCTGGGCGCCCAGGTTGTAGGCTTCCAGCTCGGTGTAGCGCTCGAGGCCGAAATGGTGGTTGTAGCCCTTCATGTTCATGATGGCGTCGATGCCCACAGATCGGAAGAGC
>CAYZZW010000043.1:0-11744 GCA_964482955.1 uncultured Treponemataceae bacterium
GACATCAGCGCGGACCTCGTCGGCAAGGTCGAGCTCGGCATTCCGGAAGACGATCCGCGCAACCCCGCCGTCATCGCCGACAACGTCGGCGACAACGTGGGCGACGTGGCCGGCATGGGCGCGGACCTCTTCGAGTCGTACGTCGGCTCCATCGTCGGCTGCGTCGTGCTCGGCGCGTCCGTCCAGGTCGCGTCCGAGACGCGCGTCGCGCTCGCGCTGCTGCCGTTCGCGCTCTGCGCCGTCGGCATACTCGCCTCGGTGATCGGCACCTTCATCGTGCGTCTCCGGAAAAAGGGTTCGCCCCAGGCGACGCTCAACGCGGGCAGTTTCGGCGCGGCCTTCCTCGCCGCCGCGGCTACGTACCCCGTCGTCCGGCTGACGCTCGGCCCGGGCGTCGCCTACGCGAACGGCGGGACAGGCGTCGACGCGCTCGCGCTGTCCGCCTGCGTCATCCTCGGCCTCGGCTGCGGCGTCGCCATCGGGTCGCTCACGGAACTCTTCACGGGCACCGGGACGCGCACCGTCCGGAAGATCGCCAAGGCCTGCGAAACCGGCCCGGCCACGACCGTCATCTCGGGGCTCGGCGCCGGCATGCTCTCCACCATGCCGCCCGTCCTCGTCGTCGCGGCGGCCCTGCTCGGGTCCAATGCGCTCGGCGGGCTCTACGGCGTCGGCATCGCGGGGCTCGGCATGCTCCTCACCCTCGGCATCCAGCTGTCGGTGGACGCGTACGGCCCCATCGCGGACAACGCGGGCGGGCTCGCGGTGATGGCGGCCCTGCCGCCCGAAGTCCGCGACATCACGGACTCGCTCGACGCGGTCGGCAACACGACGGCCGCGGTGGGCAAGGGCTTCGCCATCGGCTCGGCGGCGCTCACGTCGGTGATCCTCTCGAGCGCCTTCGTGCAGGCGACGGGCGTCTCTTCGGGGCTCGAGATCACGAGCGTGCCGGTGCTCGCAGGCGCGCTGATCGGCGGCATGATCCCCTTCCTATTCTCGGCCCTGGCGATGGACGCGATCGGCGTGGCGGCGTTCGCGATGATCGAGGAAGTTAGGCTCCAGTTCCGCCTCAAGCCCGGCATCCTCGCCGAGACCGAGACGCCGGACTACGGCCGCTGCGTCGACATCGCCACGAAGTCGGCATTGCGCAAGATGATACTGCCGGGTATCATCGCCGCGGCGGCCCCGCTGATCGTCGGCTTCGCGGGCGGCGTCAGGATGCTCGCGGGATTGCTGACGGGCTCCACGATCACGGGCGTGCTCCTGGCCGTCTTCATGGCCAATTCGGGCGGCGCCTGGGACAACGCGAAAAAGACGATCGAGGCCGGCAGCGAGGGCAAGGGCTCGGAGACGCACAAGGCGGCGGTCGTCGGCGACACGGTGGGCGACCCCTTCAAGGACACCGCCGGCCCGGCGCTCAACATATTGATCAAGCTGATGGCGATCATCTCGCTCGTCATCGCGCCGATACTCGTCGCAAGGGGGCTTTGACATGAACGAAAACCGCCTGTATCTCGTGCTCCACCCGAACCACTCGCTCATCGCGAGCCAGATGCCGCCCGACCAGTTCGCCAAGCACTACGTGCAGGGCTCGACGCGCTATTTCGAGGGCAAGCTCATCTTCGCCGAGGTCGACCCCGATTTCCGGCATCCCTATTTCGACATCGACGGCGCCTACGCCCAGCTCGTGCCGCACGAGGACGGCCGCCTCAAGGCGACGAAGTTCATCATGAGTTACCGCGTCCTCGAGCACATGGACTTCGACAGGATCGGGAAGCTCTTCCTCTGCAACAGCCTCGGCGACATCGTCGAGCTCCAGAGCGCGCAGTACGATCCGAAGGCGCGCGGCGACGACATGCGGATCATCCTCGAGATCAATCCGATCAAGATGATGGTGCTGACGCGCTTCAACTTCACCGACTACGCGAAGTACATCACGGACCCGAAGCAGACGAAGGGCGCCCCGGCGATGTTCTACACCCAGCTCGAGTTCAACGCCGAGGACTTCATGACGGAGTTCGACGAGAACCCGTTCATCAAGTGCTTCGTGCCCGGCATCCATCCGGCGCGGCTCCGGAGCTCCATCCTCGAGGTGCGGAACACGCCCGGCAAGAACGTGAAGGGCCTCACGCTCGACTGCCCCATCGACCGCATCTCGTACAAGATGCTCCGGCACGGCTTCATGTTCGCGTCGCAGACCAAGTGCCGCTACTACCCGCTCCTTCCCCTCGAGGAAGTGGAACGGTCGTACTACAAATTCTGGAAGAACATGTAGAATCAGACCACGAAGGGCACGAAGGTATCGCCACGGAGAGCACGAAGGGAAGAAAGGGTAGATAGGAATTGAAGTTCCATATCATCTCTTGCCTTCGTGTCCTTCGCGGTCGCACTTCGTGACCTTCGTGGTAAAGCATTTACGCATAGGAGCTCATCATGGGTAACACGGTAATCACGACGGAGAAGGCGCCGAAGGCGATCGGGCCGTATTCGCAGGGCATCAAGGCGACGGGAACGATGGTGTTCTGCTCGGGACAGCTCGGGCTCGACCCGGCCACGGGCAACCTGGCCGAGGGCATCAAGGCCCAGACGGAGCGCGCGCTCGAAAACCTGAAGGCGGTGCTCGCGGCCGCGGGCGCGAAGCCATCCGACGTCGTGAAAACGACCATCCTCCTCGCCAGCATGGCCGACTTCGCGGTCGTCAACGAGGTCTACGGCGCGATGTTCCAGACGAACCCGCCCGCGCGCGCCACGTACGCGGTGGCGGGATTACCTAAAGGCGGACTTGTAGAGATCGAGGCGATCGCGGTCCTGTAACGAGTGGTGAGGCCGACCCGGGAGGGTGCGGCATTTTATCTGGACCGGATTGACCGGATTGTGGGGGATATAACCGTCCGCGACGAATAGGCGAGAGTACTCGCAATATTCGTCGCGGACGGCTATATCCCCCACCCGGCTGGTTCATCCGGCTCGTCATCTGGCGCCACATATCCCCTGTAGAGCCGCACGACGGCAGACCGAAGAACGAATCGCGTCGAGCTTTACCTGCTAAGTGCCGCCATTAGCGAACATCAGGCAACGAGCGCATGCTGCGCGCTATCGGGCACCATAAAGGACCGAGCGAATACCGTGACGACTCGCATGTCATCCTACTGAATAACGTCGATCTATTTCTGCCTAAAACCCGCCCAACGTTATTCTATCCCAAACCCTCCCTCACATCTTCTCCGTGCTCTCCGTGGCACAACTCCGTGCCAACGCTCGAGTACTCGCTAAGCTTCGCTCCGTGGTTGCCTTTCAACGGTGGATCGTTTTCCCCGATGGTCGGCTTCACTTGCCCGCGTCCACGACTTTGAAGTCGCGCTGGACGAGTTGGTCGTTGTCGGAGGATTTCACGATGAGGCGGTAGAGGCCGGGTTCGGTGAAGAGGTAGCTTTCGATCTCGAGGGCCTTGCCCGTGGCGATGGTGACGCGGTCGCGACGCAGGGTGACGGTCTTCTTGAAATCGCGGTTGGCTTTGTAGAAGAGCACTTCGAAGACGGTGTCCTTCGCGGTGCGGTTCGTCAGGGTAAAGGCGATGCTCGTGCCGACGGCCGCGGGAATCTTGTCCGCGTACACGGACTTCCTATCCATGATGTCGAAGCCGATCTGCGCGAGCGGCGCCTCGGTGGCGTCGCCCGGCTTCGGCGGCGCGGCGGGTTGCGTCGCCGGGGAAGAGGTCGCGGCGGGTTTGGGCGTTTGGGCCGCTTGCGGCTTGTCCGCGGCGGGCGGCGTCTGCTGCGCCGTCGGAGGATTTGCCGGGACGTTCGCGACGGCGCCCGGTTGCAGGTAGCGGCGGACGCCGAGCCAGCGCTCGGCGTAGTACTTGTCGGACAGCTTCGAGACGATGACGCCCGTCTGCGATCCGGCGGACGCGGCGTGGATCACCTTGCCGTCGCCGAGGTAGATGCCGACGTGGCTCGGGCCGCTGCCGAAGGTGTCGAAGCCCAGGATGTCGCCGGGCTTGGCTTCTTCCTTCGACACCGGCGTCCCGTCCGCGTACTGCCCTCGGGCGCTCCGCGGTAGCGACAGTCCGGTTACTCGAGTGTACACGAAGCGCGTGAAGCCCGAGCAGTCGAAGGCCTGCGGCGATTCCGAGCCGTACACGTACGGCACGCCGCGGTACATGAGGGCCGTCTCGACGAGTTGTCGCCTGAGCTCGTCCTCCGCGGGCTGGGCGACGAGGACGGGCAACACGAGGGCGAGGACGATGGTCATTCCGAACTTGCGCATGGACGGCACTATATCGCGGTTCGGCGCCAAAGAACAAGTTTGCCCGATCCTGAGCGCGCGCGGAACCAGATGATTCAAGGACGCCGGATCATCGTCTCGATCGCGGCGTTCAATCGGAATCAGCGGGCTGGAACGAAAGGCGCCAGGTTCGACGTGAATACGGGCACGTCGCGCGCGAGGATCGCCTTGATCGCGGGATCGGCTTCGAAGTCCTTCGCGAGGAACTCCCGCACGTCCTGGCGGTTCCAGCCGCGCGGGTGCGCGAAGTCGCGGTAGAGCGACAGTTCGCCGTCGTAGAACGAGGCGGTGTCGAGCCGCTTGGCTTCCTCCGACGACGCTGGCAGGTTGAAGACCGCCACGTTGAGGAAGCCGATGCGCGGCGCGTTCGACGCCACGAAGTCGCGGGTGCGGAACGCGGCGTCGCGGTCCTCGGCCGGCGTACCGAAGAGGACGTAGACGTACGTCGCGATGCCCGCGTCCGCAAGGCAAGCGAGGATGCGTTCGATCGTCGGAAGATCCGTTCCTTTTCCGAGCGCGTCGAGCACGGCTTGATCGCCCGACTCAAGGCCGAGCTGGAGCATGACGCAGCCGGAGGCGGCCAGGCGACGGCAGAAGGCCGCGTCGTCGAGAACGGACGAAAAGCGGGCGAAGCCGTACCAGGGAACGCGCGGGCCGAAATCGGCGAGCATGCGGAGCGCGGCGGGCGACACTTCGTTGTCGGTGAAGTGGAAGAGCCCCGGCTCGTGGCGGCGGACGAGTTCGTCGAGCTGGCTTGACGACCGATCGCGGTCGAGCGGCCGATACGGATGCCCTTCAGCCGTCTCCGGGCAGAAGGCGCAGCGTCTCCAGGGACAGCCCGCGGACAGGTTGAAGGGGATGATCGTTCGCGGCGCGATGTAGTTCGCCTTGGAGAAGTCCGCGAACCGCGGCGTCGCGTCGAGCGCATCCGCGTCGTCGGGCAGGAGGCCGCTTCCCGCCGCGTCCGCGATCGCGTCGACGAAGCCGCCGAAGCTTTCGGCCGGGTCAAGCACGCGTTGCGCGATCCATGAGTTCACGAGGCTGCCGCCGAGCAGCACGCGGACGCCGGGGCGCTCCGCCTTCAAGAAGCCCGCGATGGCGAAGGCGGTCAACGCCTGACTCAGGTAGCAGAGCGACAATCCCACGGTGTCCGCTCCCGTCGCGTCGAGTTCCTCGGCCAGGCGTTTCGAGAAAAGCGGATAGTACGGATTCGATGCGAACGACCGGGCCGCGTCGAGGAGATCCGCCCGGCGATGCGGGGAGCGGCGCCCGTCGCGGTAGTCGGCGAGGCCGGCCTCGACGCCGAAAGGCCGCGACGCGGCGAGCATGCAGGCTTCGAGCCCGCGGACCGCGCGGGCCGCCCGGTCGCGGCTTCCGTACGTGGCGATGTCGCGCAACGCGTCGAAGTCGCGGAGGCGGCGCCGCCACGCGAGCGCCTCTCCGGGGTCGCGCGTTTCCGGCGCCGCGCCGAGCAGGTGGCGGACTCCTTCCGCGGAGAGGTCCAGGCAGCGGACGGGCACGCCCGCGGCGTCGAGGGCGCCGGCGATCCGGGCGATGCCGAGCGGCGGTTCCGTGGTCCGGGCGCCGGGCGGATAGACGAGCAGCATGGCGCATCACCCTGTACCAAAATCGGGCCTTGCGCAAGGGACGGAACGCGACGGCGCCGGTCGGCGACCTTGCCGGAGGACGGACGGCGAACTAGACTTTCGGTGCGGCCGAAACCCGGCCGCGGGAGTCGAAACGTGAACGAAATCCGCTGCACGCCCGCCATCGTCGACGTGACCGTCTATCCCCGACAGGCCCGCATCGTCCGGGAGGCCAAGCCGCCGCTCCGCGCCGGGGAAAACCTCGTGGTCGCCGGTCCCCTGCCCCGGACCCTCACGGCGGACTCGCTCCGCGCGCAAACCGCGGGTTCCTGCCGCATCCTCGAGCTCGTCGTCGAGGAGCGCCTGGTGCCGATCGTCGACACGGAAGGGGAATTCCGGGCGCTCGAAAGCGAAGTCCGCGTCCTGCGCGACGAACGCGCCTCCCTCGCGAACCGCCTCCGCGCGCTGTACGACGAGTACCGCGTGTTCGCCGACCGCGCGCCGCTCGACGACGAAGAGGACAAGCCGCCCCTCATCAACGTGACGTATTGGCGGGAATTCCTCGCGTTCCTCGAGGAGCGCCTCGTCGCGAACCGCGCCGACTCGCGCGCCGCTTTCTTCGCGTATCTCGAAATCGAGGACAAGCTGCGCGCCGCGGAGGATCGCCTGCGGAAAATCGCGTCGCGCGAGATCGTCACGGAGCACGTCGCCGTCGTCCGGATCGAAGCGGGCGCGGACGGCGAGACGACGCTTCGGCTTTCGTCGCTCCAGGACGGGGCGTCCTGGCATCCCGCCTACTCGATCCGCGCCTATCCGTCGCGCGGACAGGCCGAACTCTCCGCGTACGCGATGGTGCGCCAGGAATCGGGCGAAGACTGGGACGGCGTACGGCTCCTCTTTTCCACGGCCATGCCGCTCGAAGATTGCTCGCTGCCCGAATTGAAATCGCGCCGACTCCGCGAAGCGGCTTCGGAGGCGATCTTGATGCAAACCGCTCCGCAAGCGCCCGCAGAGGCGAACGCGTTGTTCGACGCGGAGTGCGAGGAACGGGCCGTCGAGCCGCCTGCGCCGATCGCCAAGAAATTGAAAGCGGCGATGGACGCCGCGCCCGCCTCGATGAGCCGATCCGCCCGCCGGGGTTATTCGGGCGGCCGCGCCGACAACCGCGAGTGCGCGAAGGAACTCGGCTCAGGCGTGGGCGGCGGATACGGCGGACCGGCCGCCCAGGCTCCGGCGCCCGGCATGGTCGCCGCCGTCGCCGCGCCGCCCCCCAGTCCCAAGCGCGTGTCGGCACCGCCCTCCGAACAGATCTCCGACTACGCGTCGGTGTACGCGGAAGTCGGCGCCACGGACGCGCTCCTTGCCGCCGTTCCGGACCGCGGCGGATTCCCGCCGATCTTCGCGGAATACGCGCGTTACCTCTCGGCGCCCCGAAAGCCCGCGTTCCCGAAACGCGGGGTATCCGAGGTGAACGACCTCTTCCGGAGCGGCGAGGACCCCGAAGCCTCGTGCGGCGGCTACGACTACCGCTACGAAGCCGCGAGCGACACAAACACCGTGCCCTCGGTCGCCGACCTCACGCAGGTGCCCGTGCGCGGCCGCACCCTCGAGGCGCGCTTCGTCCGCGTCGCCGTTCCCGCCGCGAGCGACAAGGTCTACCTCAAGGCGACGGTGACGAACTGCGGGACACCGCTCCCCGCCGGCAACGCGCAGGTCTTCCTCGAAAACGATTTCGTCGCCGGCATCCGCCTGCCCACGCTCGGCTCGAACGCCGCGTTCGACGTGTCGCTCGGCGTCGACGAGGACGTGAAGCTCGTCCGGCGCGAAGACTCGAAGACCGCCACGAAGGGCATCGCCGCGAAGGAAACCGTCACCGACTTCGAGGTCGTCATCGAGCTCGCGAACTTCAAGGACAAGCAGGTGGAAGTGGAAGTATACGACCGCCACCCGGTAAGCCGCGACCCGAAGGACGCGACGGTGATCGGCCCCGTGTTCGATCCGCCGCCCGAACGGAGGTCCGACCGCGGCGTCGTCCTGTGGCGCGCGACGCTCGCGCCGGGCGCGAAGGCCAAACTCTCGATGCGCTATTCGATCAAGGCGAAAGAGGATCGCAGGCTCGTCCTGACGACCGATGGCGTTCCGCACGACGGAACCTGGACGGGAGGCGCCGCATGAGCGACCGAACGAACGACATGGCCGCCGCGACCGCCGGCGTCGTCGAATCCGTGACCGTGTTCGCGGACCGCGCCCTCGTCACGAGGAAGCGCCGCGTCGCCCTCGCCCCGGGACAGAACCGCATCCTGTTCTCAGATCTCGCGAGCGGCATCCTCGCGGAGTCCGTGAAAGCCGGCTTGCAGGCCGACGGCGTGTCGCTGTCCTCCGCCGCCCTCGAGCGCGAGACGCTCTGGCAATACCGCGAGGAGGATCACCGCGCCGCGTGGACCGAGGCCAAGGCCGCCGTCGCCGCGCTGGCCGAGCTCCTCGACGCCAAGGCCGTGTACGGGCTCGAGCGGCGCGCCGTCGACGAACTCGGCGACTACCTGCGCCAATCGCTCAACGCGATCATGATGGAGCGCGATTCCTCCATGCCGAAGCTGCGCGAAGCCTTGGCGTTCATCGCCGACAAGCGCGCTGAAACGACCGCGCGCCTTCTCGCCATCGGCAAGGATTTCGACGAAGGCGAACGGAAACTCGCGCGGCTTCGCGAGACGATCGACCGCATCGACCGGCTCGACCGGCGCGAACGCTGTTCGATCGCGCTCGTGGTGGAGGCCGACAAGGCTGTCGAGATGGACGCCCGCGTGTCGTACATCGTGCCCGACGCGTCGTGGCGCCCGGAGTACGACAGCTTCCTCGACACGGCCGGAAAGCGCGTGACGCTCCGCTACTCGGGAGCCGTGCGGCAAGCCACGGGCGAAAGCTGGAACGACGCGACGGTCTACCTGTCGACGGCCGCCGTGCGCCTTTCGCCGGAAGTGCCGCCCGTGTATCCCGTGTCCGTCTCGACCGTCGAGCGCCAACGCACGAAAACGATAGTCGTGAGCGACAAGAGCATCGACAACCTGGACGGTTTCGCCGAAAAGGGCGAAGGCACGACGGGCGCGGAGCCCGAACCCGAAGCGCCTTCGGATGCCCCTGCCCGTCGCCAGGAGATTTCGGCGGTCTTCACGGCGGCCGACAAGGCGTCCATCCCCTCGGACGGTGTCTGGCACAAAGTCCTCATCCTCGAGCGCGCCTTCGACGCGGAATGCGCCTACGAGACCGTCCCCGAGCTCCTCGAGTTCGTCTACCTCAAGGCGTCGTTCGTCAACGCGACGGGACTCCCCTTCCTCGCCGGCGACAACAACCTCTACCGCAACGGCAGCTACGTCGGCCGCGCGCCGCTACCCACGGTGGCCGCCACCGAGACGGCCCGGCTGTCCTTCGGCATCGACGAAGACCTCCGCGTGAAGCGCATCGTCCTCGAAGACCGCTACGACCCGGCCACCGGCCTGATCGGAAAGAACCGCGCCTGGAAGACGATCAAGTTCACGCTGTCGAACTACCGGGGCAGCGCGGAGTCCGTCGTCGTGAAGGAAGCCGCGCCCCTGTCCGAACTCAAGGAAGTCGAAGTGAAGCTCGACGAGGCGACGAGTCCCGGCTACGAACGCGACAAGGAGGGCATCGTGTCGTGGAAGGTCGCCCTGGGATCCGATCCCGCCGTCCTCGAGACGCGCACGCTCCGCTACGTCCTCGAATCGCCGAAGTCCTTCGACCTCGGCGCCGTGGTTGCCCTGTAAGCCCTCACGTCGAGAGGCGACCACGGTTGATCGGTTTCATCGGCGACTACTTGGAGGATGCTACAGCGAGACGGTGCGGTTCTTGCCTGAGGCTTTCGCCTTGTAGAGGGCGTCGTCGGCGCGCTTCAGGGCGCTTTCGGCATCGGCGTCGTTCGGGTTGACGGAGGTGACGCCGACGCTCACCGTCACCGGGAACTCGATGTCCTCGACGCGGATCTTCACGCCCGATTCGATGGCGACGCGGATGCGTTCGCAGGCGCGGCAGGCTTCCTCGAGCGCCGTGTCGGGAAAGACGACGACGAATTCCTCGCCGCCGTAGCGCCCGAGGATGTCGTACGGCCGGAGCGTTCCGCGGGCCGCCTGGGCGACCTTTCGAAGCACGTCGTCCCCCACGAGATGGCCGTGCGTGTCGTTCACCTTCTTGAAATCGTCGATGTCGAACAGGGCGCAGGCGATCGTCCGCGTCGTTCGCCGCGCCTTGGCCAGCTCCTCCGCGAAGCGCTCCATCGCGTGACGCCGGTTCGAAACCGCAGTGAGCGCGTCGGTAACCGAAAGGCGCTTGAGTTCCTCGCGCGCCTCGTCGAGCCGGGCGCGAAGGCTTCCGATGAAACGGTACACGACCGCGATCATGAGCGCGCTCAAGACAAGGGCGATGGACACGATGATCACGTTGTTGAGCACGAGGGCGCGTTCGATGTCGTCGATCGGGAACGTTACCGAAATGCCGCCGCGCACTTGCCCGACCGAATAGCCCTGGGCGGCGTGGCATTCGAGACAGGATTCTTCGACGCGAAGCGCGGAGATGTAACGAAACCGCGTGCCGTCGGAATCCCTGATCTTCTCCCAATGGTCGAGCCCGCCGCCCGATTCGAACGCTTCGAGCGCGGAGCGCTCGAAGGCGTCGGGGGCGTTCGCCGGGTTGAGCGGCTTGGTGCTCGTTATATGGAAGGAATACGACGAATCGCGGGCGGCGAATTCGGATATTTCCCGCGTCATCGTGGCGGGATTGCGCTTGGTGAGGGTTCCTTGTTCGCTCTCGAGGTCGGGCCGATCGAGCCAGGGGTTCGACTCGACGCCGGGACCTTTGGGGACGAACACGCCGCCGTACGAGGCGTTCCACGCGCGCGCGTGCACGATGTTCTCGAAGAGCGAGCGGGCCCGCTCGAGCATCGTCTTTTCCATGAGCTCGTCGCTGCGAAGAGCCAAGCCGACGAAGATGCCGCCGAAACAGACCAGGATAGCCGTTCCAAGCGAGACGATGAAGCGCGCGTAGGCCTTTTTTTCCCGTTCGGGGGACGGAACGGAAAGATCGCGGGCGGCTTGCCCGCCTTCGTCCGTCATGGCGTCTTCGGACCCTGCGGCGGCATCTGCCGCACGTAAAGCGGCAGCGTGGCGGCTTCGGCGCCGTCGACCTCGAGCGTGAACTTGAGCGAATCGCCCCGCTCGAAGGTCACCTGGTTCATGTGGATGGTCAGGTTGGTCACGGCGGAGTCGTTGCCGATGCCGTTCACCGAGAGTTTGCCCTCGAACGGGGGGATGACGAGATCGCCGTTCGAGCCGCGGAGGGAGATGCGCACGGAGTGCTCGCCGAGCTCGTACACGGGGAAGCGGAGGCGCACCGCGATGGACATGAACGGATGCCGCCCCGGAAATTCCCGCACGAAGATCGAGTCGAACGCGCCGACGACGGTGATCTTGCCAGCGACGTCCTGCGCGAAATCGCACAACGCGAACAGTTCGACGTTCACGATCCGGCCTCCGGTTTCAGTCGATGTCCGAGCCGCGCTCGAGCTTGCCGATGCGGCTTCCGAGCTTTTCCGCCCGCTCGCTCTCCTCGATGAGCCTGAGCACGGTCAGGCGCTCGCGCTCGGTTTCGAGCTCGAGGGCGCGGAGGCGGTTTTCCTCCTCCTTGAGCTTGAGGAGCTTTCCGCCGAAGCGCGCGGCGACGAGAATCACGGGAAACGCGACGAATACGGACAGGATGGCGACGACGGGGACGACGATTTCTTCCATGGTGACACAAGTCTAGCCGAGTCCGGCGGGCGGCGCAAGCCGCGCGCCGGTAGGCGCAAGCTGCGCGCCGGTAGGCGCA
>CAYZZW010000043.1:11844-29926 GCA_964482955.1 uncultured Treponemataceae bacterium
AGCCGCGCGCCGGTAGGCGCAAGCCGCGCGCCGGTAGGCGCAAGCCGCGCGCCGGTAGGCGCAAGCCGCGCGCCGGGACCAACTTGACCCGGGAAGCGTCCGGCGGCTACGATCGCCGCCGATGGACACGCCTTCGATCGACGACGCGGCCCTCGACGCGATCGCCGCCTTCGCGCGCGACGCGCACGCGGGCGCGGCCCCGAGTCACGATTTCTCCCACGTCGAGCGCGTGCTGGCAGTGGCGGAGCGCATCGCGCGCGACGAGGGCGCCGACCTCCGCGTCGTGCGCGCCGCCGCGCTCCTCCACGACATCGGGCGCCGCCACGAAGAGCGCATGGGTCCCGATCCGGACCGCCACGAGGAAGTGTCCGCGGAACTCGCCGCCCCGTTCCTGCGCTCGCTCGGCGTATCCGAACCGGCGATCGAGCGCGTGATCGAGGCGATCCTGGCGCACCGCCACCGGCGCGGCCGCGAATCCGCCTCGCCCGAGGCGGCGTGCCTCTACGACGCCGACAAGCTCGACTCGCTCGGGGCGGTCGGCGTCGCGCGCGCGTACCTCTGGCTCGGCGAGCACGGACGTTCGGTCTACTATCCGGAAGCCGAATGGGCGCGGGTCGATCCCGCGAGCAACGCCACGGAAGTCGATTCCTTCCAGCGCGAGTGGGTGATCAAGCTCGGCAAGCTCAAGGACCGAATGCGGACGCGGTTCGGCGCCGTCATCGCCTCGGAACGCCACGCGCGCATGGAGCGCATCCTGCGGGAGATCGAATCGGAAGCCCTCGGCCAGGATTGACCGGCCCCGGCTCGGGCAAGGACGGCAATCTCACTTGATCACGGCGTAATCGCCCACGTAGATCGCGTCGATCTTCCCGAGCGCGAGAACCGCGTTGAGCGCTTCCGCGAGCGACGCCTTCACCTGCCCGAGGAAGGCCGGGTGGAGTCCGTCGGCCGTCTTCGCGGCGAAAAAGTCGACGCAAGCCTTCCGGAGGGCGTCGCGCTTTCCGAAGAGCTCTTCGCGGAATTCGCGGTCCGACGCGTCGTAGGGAAAGCTGACCGTGGCTACGACCACGGCGGGCGGATCGTCCTTCGTGCGCGAGCGGACGGTGCCGATGCCCAGGTACACCGCCTGCCCGGCCGGAACGCCCGCCTCGACCGCCGCCTTCCGGGCGGCAGCCTTGCCCCGCGTCCCCGTGGCCAGCCCGAGCGCCGTGCCCGCGGCCACAAGCGCGACGAGGGCGAGCGCCGTGAATCCGAGCGCTCGCTGGACCTTCCGGAGTCCGCCCGTCCCGTCGCTTCCGTCTTCGTATCCGCGATCGTCGTCCGTCATGTTCCCTCCCCGGTTCCGCCATGCCGCGTCCCGCCCAGCGCGAACGATTCCTCGCCGTGCCTTCGGATGCCGGCGAAAACGAAGAGCGCCGTCACGAGAAGTATGGCGCCCGTCGCGAAGAACACCGCGTGATACCCGAGGGCCGCCGCGACCGTCGCGCCGACGAGCGGCCCGAGCGCGGCGCCGCCCGACGACACGGAGCTCGACAGGCCGTAGGTGGAGCCCTGCGAACCCGGATCGCACAACGCGGAAATGAGGGCGTTGATCGAAGGCATCATGCCGCCCAGGAAGGCGCCGCCCGCCGCGCGGAAGACGAGCAGGACGACCGGATCGCCCACGAAGCCCTGCGGCAGCGTTATGAGCGCGGCGCCGACCGAACAGAGGAGCAGGTTCTTCGCGTAGCCCCAGCGGCCGGCGAGCTTCCCGAACGCGGCGGCGGCCAGGGCGCCCGTGAGCGCCGCCGTGCCCTGGATGGCTCCCGACATGGAAGCCGCGCCGGACTGCGTGCCGGTCATCTCGAGGACGATGAGCGGCAGGATGGGCGACACGACGGCGGCCGCGAACTGCACGGCGAAGGACGCGGCGAGGAGGGGCACGAGGGCGGGCGTCCGGGCCAGGACGCCGAAGTCGGGCAGTATCCGCTTGAGGCCGCCGGCTTTCGCGTCGGGCTTGGGCGCGAAATCTTCGCGCACGAAGCGGGAGACGATGAGCGCTGCCGCCGCGAGCAGGGCGGCGGTCGCGTAGAAGTTCGTCTTGATGCCGAAGAGATCGGACACGAGCCCGCCCGCGAGCGGGCCGATGGAGCTGCCGAGGTAGACCGCGGTCTGGATGAGCCCGAGCCGGAGTCCGGCTTCCGACGCGGGCACGATGGTCGCGGTGAGGACCGTGGCGGCCGAGACGGTGCCGGTGAGGCAGCCCTGGATCGTGCGGAGCGCGAAGACCTGCCACGGAGCGTTCGTGAACGCCAGGAGCGCGGAGCTGACCGAGCCGCCGATCATGGCGCGAAGGAGCATGGGCTTGCGGCCGTAGGAGTCCGCGACCCGGCCCCAGATCGGCGCGAAGACGGCGAGCGCGAGGGCGGAAGCCGATTGCGTGATCCCGTTCCAGAATTTGAGGGCCGTCGGGTCGACGATCCCCAGCTCCCTGAAATAGAAGGGAATGATCGGCGTCGTCGTGGAAAACCCGGCGATGGCGAGAAGTTCGGCGATCCAGATGGCGTTGAACGAGCGCTTCCAGTGTTTTTCCATGGCGATGCCGTATCGTATCCGCGGGCGGCGCGCGTGGCAAGCGGCGCTCCCGGGTACCTTTTCCCTTGCGTCCGCGGCGTTTCGCGTTTACGCTTTCATCACTGGTTTTCCGGGAGGAACATGGGATTCTACGCCGTCGGGAGCCGGGATCGCCGGGTGGTCGCGCGCCAGGCGGCCCGGAACGTCGAAAAGGTCTTCAAGCGACTCGAGACGTATCCCTTCTTCAAGCCCGCGGACCTCATGGAGTTCGGGCAGTACCGCCGCATGTTCCTCGACAGCCTGTCGGCCATCGAGGAGCGCATCGTCGAGGGCAAGCTCGAGCCGCTCGACCTGCAGGGCTTTCCCGAGCGCGTGTGCCTGACCGGCGACTCGATCGAAGTGGCGCTCTACATCGGCTCGTTCGATCCCTTCCAGATGACCCACCTCGCGACGTCGCTCCGCTACCTGGCCTCGCCCGCCTCGATCGGGCGCGTCGTGTTCGTCGTGCCCGAGGGCGCGTGGTCGTCGTCGAAGCCCAACCGCTCCGATTACGCCTACCGCTACGACATCCTCTCGAGACAGCTCAGGGGGGCGTTCACGTCGCTCGTGGAGCCGCTCGACATCGGCAAGGACGCGGACACGATCGAGATCGTGCGCCGCTTCATGGGGTTCTTCATCGGGCGCAAGGTCGGCGTCACGCACCTCGTCGGGTCTGACGTCTTCCCGCTGGCCATGGGCTACATGCGGCAGGACCTCGACGCCTGGAACCGCGCGGCGCGCCAGTTCGACGTCGACTTCACGTACCGCATCCACGTCGTGCCGCGCTCGCGCACCGAACCCATCGCCCCGCACCTCGAGACCGCCCGGCAGCTCGGCGTGAATGTAACCGTCGACACGGGCGGCGAGATCGTCGCCCCCTCGAGCACGGACTTCCGCGAGCACGGCGCCTTCACGATCGCCTTCCCCACGCCCGCCATGCTCAAGCACCTCGAAGTCCTCTTCCGCTACAACCTCCACAAGAGCTGGACCGAGCCGTGACACGCATGCCCGTCTGGCGGTACCATGGCGGGGCGGACGCCGCGAGGCGCCCGCGGGGGAGCGCCGCGTAACCGGACCCCGAAAGGCTCCCCATGGAGCCGATCGTGTACGACAACCGGCGCGCGCTCATCGTCGAGGGAGCCGCCTCCACCTTCTATCTCATCATCTGCCAGGGCGCGCTCTTCACGTCCATCGCCCTGTTCTTCGGGCTCGACGTCTTCATGCTCGGCGTCGCGGCGGCGTTCCCCATGGCCTTCCAGGTCGTGCAAGTCTTCGCACCGGCCATCGTGGCCCGCTTCCGCGACCGCGCCTTCCTCCTCAACGTCTTCAACGGCCTGCGCTTCGTGTGGGTCGTGCCCGTCGCCGCCGCGCTCGCGGGCTTCCGCTCCGCGCCGCTGTTCCTCGCGTGCTTCGGTTTCTCGCAGGCGGCCAACTCGCTCGCGGGCAACGTGTGGATGGGTCTCTGCCGCGACGCGGTTCCGGCCGGCGAACGCGGGCGCTTCTTCGGGCGGCGCAACGTCGTGGCGAGCCTGTCGACCATCGTCGCGGTGCCGCTCTTCTCGTTCATGCTCGACGCGATACCCGAGCCGTGGAACGTCGCCGCCGTCGTCGCGGCGGGGCTCGTCGCCACGGTCGTCGCCATCGCGGTGGTTGTGCCCATCCGAGTGCCCGAACCCGATTCCGGCCCCGAGCCGACGAAGCTGTCCGTCCTCGCCTCGGACCGCGACTTCATGAAGCTCGTCGTCGCCTACCTCGTCTGGAACTTCGCCGTGCAGACGACCGCGCCATTCTTTTCCTATCACCAGATCAGGAACCTGGGCATGTCGCTGACCCTGATCGGCGTCCTCGTCACCGTGGTCAACGTCCTCTTCATGGCCGCCTACCGGGGCTGGGGCAAGGTGTCCGACCGCTTCGGCCACAAGTCCACGCTCATGTTCGGCCTCGTGATCGTCACCTTCATCCCGATGATGTGGTTCTTCATGGGGCCGCCCGTCTGGCCCGTCCTCATGGGCGTGGACGTCGTGCTCACGTCGGTGGGCTGGTCCGCGGTGAACCTGGCGATGCTGACCATGCCGCTCGAGACGGCGCGCTCCTCCGACCCGGGATACTTCGCGCTCTTCAACGCGGCAGGCGGCCTCGGGGGCCTCGCGGGCTCGATGATCGGCGGCGTCGTCGCGAAGCTCGTCCAGGACGCGCGCTTCGAGCTTCTCGGCGTGACGATCTTCGGATTCCAGGCGATGTTCCTCGGCTGCGGCCTTCTGCGCGTGGTCGCGACCCTGCTCTTCCTCCGCGTCCGCACGGGGCGTTACGTGAAACCGTCGGCGCTCGCGATGAACGTGCTCGCGCTTATCGCGCGCCGGGGCGCCCTCGATCCGCGGGAGTGCACCCCCGTCGCCTGCGACGTCTCCGACCGCCCGCCCTCGGGCGGGGCGAAGGGCTGATCCGCGACCGTTCAGTCCGGTTGGGCTTGATCCGCGAGCACCGTGGAGCGCAGTTCGCGCGCCTGCGCGTCGAGCGACGACAGAAGGCCGATCACGGAGGCGGACGATTCCCGCAGCTTCCGGATGACCGCCTCGATCTCGTCGATGCGGGCGCGCATCTCCTCGGAACCCGTCTTGATCTCGGACGACAGCGTCGACACCTGGGCCACCGCGGTCAGGGTCTCGCGCGATCCGGTGGCGATCTCGGCCATGCCGCGCGCGAACTCGTCGAACACACTCACGTAGGACGTCACCTGCGCCATGACCGTCTCGAAGGCTTTCCAGCTTTCCTCGGACGCCAGCTCCACGTCGCGGATGCCGTCGGCGAGCACCTTGAGAGACGACAGGATGCCCTTCGCGTTCGCGCCGGTCTGCTCCGCGAGGGTGCGGATCTCGTTCGCGACCACCGCGAAGCCGCGGCCGTACTCGCCGGCGTGCGCGGCCTCGATGGCGGCGTTCATGGCGAGCAGGTTGGTCTTCGACGAGACGTTGTTGATGAGCTTGATCGCGTCGTTCATGCCGCGCACTTCCACCGTGGCGTCGGCCGCGCGTTGCCTCGCGGCGCTGACCTTCTCGCCGCCCGAGGCCGTGACTTCGCCGAGCGTGCGCGCGCCTTCGCGCTTTTCCTCCGTGACCGCCGCGAAGTTGGCGATGGTCCGGCCGATCTCCTCCACCGAGGCCGACGACTCGGTCACGGCGACGAACTGCTGTTCGACGTGGCGGACGAAGTCGTCGATGCCGCCGACGACCGCGTGCACGATGCGCTCGGTGGCCGCCATGCCGTCGTTGAACTCGCCGATCTCCCGCGTCACTTCGCCCAGGTCGTCCGTGATGCGGACGAGGGCCGCGACCGCGCGCTCGCTCGTCTCGCGGTGGGTGGCGGTGCGTTCGCGCACCGCGCGCTCGAGGGCGCGCTTCGCCTCCTCGACGCGTTCCGCGGTCTGGCGCTGCTCGAGGAGGAGGAGGTTGGCTCCCGCCAGGATGCGGTCGAACATCCCCGAAAGAAGCCAGGCGAACAGTGACAGGAGCAGGATCGGGATGTACAGGTCGAAGCAGTACATGAACATGTCGTCCCGGGTCACTTCGGCGTGGAGGAGGTCGATGCGGACGCCGCGCAGGAGCACGATGCCGAGCGTGTACGGGGTGAAGACGAGCATCCAGCGCCGGTCGAGGAAGAGGGCGACGAGGACGAGGCAGACCACGAGGTAGTTTTCCTCTTTATTGTTCCACAGGAGGCGATAGTCGTACTTCATCGTCTGCGCGAACACGCCGAGCGCCAGGAAAAAGCCGAACACGAGGGCGAAGGACGCGGCGCGATAGCCCCGCGCGCGCATGAGGGCGAGCGATGCGACGACCGAGACCAGGATCAGGACGGGCGCGATGTTGGGGATGACGTTGTTGAGATCGCGGGCGAAATCGCCCGTACCCTCGAAGCCTTCGTTGAACAGCGGGATGAGCAGCGAAAACCCGATGAGCACGGGGAGGACGAAGAGCAGCACGAAGCAGAGCGAGACGAGGAGATTCGCCTTCGTGCGGACGACGTAATCCTGTCCGACGCGGACGGTGAAGTATTTGAGGAATCTGGCGTACATGGATCCTCCCCGAGGCGATATTGAACTGCGTTTCGCTTCAATAGTATTGGCTGGCCGCTTTCCTTTCAAGTTCGGGCCTTTTTCGGCCGATATTCCATGGAGAGTAGTCGTATCGACGCATTTCTCCGCCGTCTTTCCGGAGGATCATGATGAAACGTACGGGCCGCCCGTGGCTTAATTCGATCCTGTTCGCCGCCCTGTGCCTCGCTTCCGCGTTCGCGCAGGACGCGGCCGCGCCGTCTGACTCCCCGTCGCCCGCCGACGCTTCTTCCGGCGACACGACGGCCGAGGACGAACTCCTTGCGGCCGTCGCGCGCGTCTCCGAACTGGAAACGGAGCGCGACCGGCTGACGTCCGAGCTCGCGGACGCGAAGGCGGAACTCGACACGACGAACGCCGCGAACGAAGAGTTGCGCGCCCGCATCGCCGAGCTGGAGGCGCGGGTCGCCGAGCTCGAAGGCGGCGAAGCCGTCGAGACGACGGACGGCGAAGGCGCGCAAAGCGTCGAAGAGCTGGAAGCGGAAAAAGCCGCGCTCACGGAGCGCATCATCGCGCTCGAGACGAACGAAGCCGAGCTGAACGCCCGCATCGCCGAATTGGAGGCCGCGGGCGCCGACGCCCAGGCCGCGGGCGCGGACGCGGCGCCATCCGGAACGGACGCCGACGAACTGGCCGCGCTCAAGGCGGAACGCGATTCGCTCGTCGAGGAAAACGACGCGATCCGCGCGGAGCTGGACAGCCTCATGGCCCGCAACTACGAGCTCGAAGAGGAGCTCGCGGCGCTCGAGGGCGAAAAGGCGACGCTCGAATCGAGGATCTCCGAACTCGAAGGCGTCGTCGCCCAACTCGAGGAAGCCGCGCGCGATTCCGAAACGCGGCTCGCCGCTGAGCGCGGCGACCTGTCAGCCCGCGTCGCTTCCGGTTCGTGGGATTTCGACCGGAGCGTCTTCACGAAAACCCTGAAGACCGGCTTCGCGGGCGCGTCCCAGGCGAGCGGCGCGTGGAAGGTCGACGCGGCAAGGGCGGCGCAGACCGACGCCTCGCAGTACTTCGCCAAGCTGCGCATGGCCGTCCCGCAGTCGGACGCCAGCACGCTCTATTCGTTCAAGGCGGTCTCTTCCGGCAAAGGCTGGATCGGCATCGGCATCCACTTCTTCGCGTCCGAGGCGACGAAAAAGCGCAGCTACGGGGAAGGCAAGAGTCTCCTCATCTGGCTCACCCGCGACCGCGAAGCCCGTGGCGACGACGAGACCTACCTGCAGCTCTACCGCTCCGACGACGCCGTCGACATGGAGCGCGTCTTCGACGCCGAAGTGCAGGCCGACATCGCCAAGGAACACCTCTTCGAGATCCTGTACGAGCCCGGAAGCGGCTACGTGGCGGTGGCCATCGACGGGACGGTCCGCGCCGTTTACAAGACTTTCTTCGACATCGACGCGGGCGCCACGGTCGCCCTCCGCACCCTCGGGGGCGGCGCGGTGTTTTCCGACTTCTCGGTGCGCGTCGCGCCCTGATCCGCGCGCGGAAGGAACACCGCGTGGAATCGCACAACTACCGCTTCGCGTTCGCCTACGACGGCACCGCCTTCAAGGGCTGGCAACGCCTCTCCGGCAAGGCGCGCACGGTGCAGGGCGTCATCGAGACGGCGTTGTCGCGTATCGTCGGAACGACCGTCGAGATCGCCGGTTCGGGCCGGACCGATTCGGGCGTGCATGCCGCCGGACAGGTGGCGAACGCGCGCCTCCCGGCGATCCCGGACCTTGAACGGTTCCTGAAACGGCTCGACGCGGAACTTCCGGAGGATATCGCGTGCCTCGGCGTCGAACGGGCGGCCGCGAACTTCCACGCGCGCTTTTCGGCCGTCGAAAAGACCTACCGTTACCTCGTCCACGACGGAAAGCGTCGCGATCCCTTTTCGACGCGCTACGCGCACCACCTGACGGAACGGCTCGACCTCGACGCGATGAGGGCCGCCGTCGCGGAACTCGTCGGAAAGCGCGATTTCACGAGCCTCACCAACCTGAAGCCGGGCGACAAGAGCTTCGTCCGCGACCTCCGCTCGATCGCGGTAACGCGCGACGGCGACTTCGTGTCGATGGAATTCGTCGCGGACGGTTTCCTCTACAACCAGGTCCGCATCATGGCGGGCGCCCTCATCGAAGCGGGTCTGGGTTCGCTGACGCCGGACCGGCTCCGCCGCGTCGTGGACGCCCGCGACCGCTCGCAAGCCCCCGGCGCCGCGCCGGCAAAAGGCCTCCGCCTCGAGTCCGTCCGCTACTGAATCGCTCTGTGGCAAAATCTCCGTAATTCGGTTAGCATCGCGGCGTGAACGACGACAGACGGGACTTGTTTTTTTCGTTGACGCCGGACCTCGTGCTGGACGCCGCCGAGGCGGCGGGACTCGAGCCGAGCGGGCGCTTCCTCCAGCTCAACTCGATGGAAAACCGCGTGTTTTCGGTGGACCTCGAGGACGGCCGTCGAGCGGTGATGAAATTCTACCGCCCGGGGCGCTGGTCGATCGGGCAGATCCTCGAAGAGCACGCCTTTCTCCGCGAGCTGGACGAAGCCGGCGTTCCCGTCTGCGCGCCTCGCCCCCTCCCCTCGGGTTCGACGATCGACGAAACGCACGGCATTTTCTACGCCGTCTGGGACGCGTCGCCGGGCCGCATACCGCAGGACTTCACGGACGCGGAGCTTGTCGCCATCGGGCGGCTCGTCGCGGTCATCCACGACATCGGAGAACGCGGCGCCTCTCCGTTCCGCCCGCGCATCGACGCCGATACGCTCGTGCGCGCTTCCGCCGCCTTCCTCCTCGGCGATTCGGGCGGCCGGAGCTTCGTGCCCGCGTCCCTGCGCGAGCGCTACCGGAAGGCCGCCTTGGCGACGGCGGACGCCCTCGACGCGGCGCTCGCGGGCGCGCCGTACCACCGCGTCCACGGCGACTTCCACCGAGGGAACCTCCTCCACGACGGCTCGGTCTTCCGCGTCCTCGACTTCGACGACTTGGCAGAAGGCCCCGCAGTCCAGGATCTCTGGATGCTCACCTCGCCCGCCGATCCCGACGGGATCGCGCAACGCGACCGCCTCCTCGAAGGCTACCGTTCGCTCCGCCCGCTCCCCGATGCATGGCTCGACGCGATCGAGCCGCTCCGCGCCGCGCGCTTCGTGAACTACTCCGCGTGGATCGCCCGCCGGGTCGACGATCCCTCGTTCACCCGGGCCTTCCCCGACTTCGGCTCGGACGAATACTGGGAAACCGAGACGAAGGACCTCGAAGTCCTCGTCCGCGACGGCTTCCCGCCCGCCGTCGCCCCCGAGCGCCCCGCGCCGCCTCCCGGCGAGGATCCTTCGAAGCTCACGAACAAGGACTACTTCTTCGACTGGGAAGACTAGGCGCGCTTCGTAGGGCATGGAACCATCTTGAGGCGAAGCGGGATGGTGCGGCGGATCAATGTCGGACCGGATCGACCGGGGCCTGGGGCATACAAGTACCCATCGCGAATAGGCGAGAGTACTCGCAATATTCGCGATGGGTACTTGTATGCCCCACCCGGCGGTCACATACGGTGCGTCATCGAGCGCCGTATGTCCCCCGTAGCGCCGCACAACGGCTTACACGCCGAACGAATCGCGGGTAGATCTTTTTTGCTAAGTATCAGCCCGAATTAGTCTATCATAATCCCTCTCTCCTCCTTTTCCGTGATCAACGCTCGAGTACTCGCTAAGCTTCGCTCCGCGGTACAAACCTCCGTGTCTCCGTGATCCCTCCGATACGAGTCGCCCTCTTCGAGCCGAAGCCTAGTCGCCACCCACTTGCGGATGGCGCGAAGGGCGTGGTAGGCCTATCGCACCATGAAGGAACCTCAGCTTTCCCGCGTGACGGTCTTCGCGCCCGCGACGGTGGCGAACGTCGGGTCGGGCTTCGATATCTTCGGGTTCGCGGTCGATTCGCCCGGCGACGAGGCGACCGTCCGCCCCGACCCGTCCGTGCCCCGCGGCGAAGTCCGCATGGCGGCGGTCCGCGGCGACGGCGGGCGACTGCCCCTGGACGAGCGGAAGAACACCGCCGCCGTCGCGGTGCGCGCGCTCCTCGACGCGCTCGCCGTCTCCGACCGCTTGCCGCCCCACGGCCTGTCCATCGAGCTCGACAAGGGCATGCCGCTCGGTTCGGGCATGGGCTCGAGCGCCGCGAGCGCCGCAGCGGCCGTGGTCGCCGCCAATCGCCTGCTCGGCGAGCCGTTCCCGGAAGAACGCCTGGTCGCCTTCGCGGCCGAAGGCGAGCGCGCCGCTTGCGGTTCCGCGCACGCGGACAACGTCGGGCCCTCGATCCTCGGGGGGTTCGTGCTCGTCCGCGGCTACGAGCCGATCGACCTCGTGCGCGTCCCGGTTCCGCCGGAACTCTGGTGCGCGCTCGTCCACCCGCACGTCGAAGTGAGCACGCAGGAAGCGCGCGCAGCCCTGCCCGCCGACTACCCGCGCGGCACCCTCGTCGCCCACTCGGGCAACGCCTGCGGTCTCGTCGCGGGGCTGTACGCCGCCGACTTCGGCCTCATCGCGCGCTCCCTCGTCGATCTCGTCGCGGAACCGTGGCGTTCGCGCTTCATCCCGCGTTACCAGACCGCGAAGGAAAACGCCTTCGGCTCGGGCGCGCTCGGCGTCGGCATCTCCGGCTCCGGCCCGAGCATGTTCGCCCTCGCGCGCGGGCGTGACGCCGCGACCAAAGTGGCCGCCGCGATGAAGTCCGCCATCGAGGGCGGAGGCACGCCCTGCGACGCCCGGGTGTCGCGCATCCGGGGCACGGGGGCTCGCATCCAGACCGAGGAGTGACGCATGCGCTACTTCAGCACCCGCGACGCCGGCCGCAGCGCCCCCGCGAGCTTTCGCGACGCGGTCCTCCGCGGACTCGCCCCGGACGGAGGGCTCTACGTCCCCGAAACCTTTCCCGCCCTGCCTGAGCCCGGGAGCCTCGGCCGCCTGCCCTTCGCCGATTTGGCTTTCGAGATCGGCAAGCGCTTCGCCTGCCCCGACCTGTCCGAACCCCAACTCGCGGACCTGGTCGAGGACGCCTACGACTTCCCCGTGCCCATCGTCGAGCTCAAGCCCGGCCGCCACGCCCTCGAACTCTTCCGCGGCCCCACCGCCGCCTTCAAGGATTTCGGCGCCCGCTTCATGGCGCGCGCCATGGGGCGCTTCGTCGCGGGGGGCGGACGTCGCCTCCTCGTCCTGACCGCCACCTCGGGCGATACGGGCGGCGCGGTGGCCGACGGCTTCCACGGCGTGGACGGCATCGACGTCGTCGTGCTCTATCCCGAAGGGCGCGTGAGCCCGCTTCAGGAGCGCCAGATCGCCGGGCTCGGGGGCAATGTCCGCGCCGTTTCGATCGAAGGATCCTTCGACGATTGCCAGGCTCTCGTGAAGCGGGCTTGCGCCGATCCCGCCGTCGCCATCGGGCGGCTCGTCACCTCGGCGAACTCGATCAACGTCGCGCGCCTCATCCCGCAAACCTTCTATTATGCCTACGCCGCCTGCGCCCTCGACCCCGACGGCCGGCGCGGCCTCGTCGTCTCGGTGCCGTCGGGCAACTACGGCAACCTGACCGCCGGCCTCTACGCCCGCGCCATGGGCGCGCCGATCGCGTCGTTCGTCGCGGCCGCGAACGCGAACCGCGCGGTGCCGGACTATCTGGCCACGGGCCGCTACGAGCCGCGCCCGTCGATCGCGACCGTGTCCAACGCGATGGACGTGGGAGCCCCGAGCAACTTCGAGCGGATGACGGCGCTTCACCCGTTCGGCGAACTCACGAAGCTCGTGCGGGGCGCGTCGCTCTCGGACGCCGAGACCTTGGACGCCATCAAGAAGGAAGAGGCTCGCTCCGGCTATGTGCTTGATCCGCACGGCGCCGTCGCGTGGGAGGCCCTGAACCGCGCGTTGGGCGATTCGGACACGCCGGGCCTCGCCTGCCTCACCGCCCATCCCGCCAAGTTCCGCGACGTCGTGGAGCCGGCCATCGGGCGTCCCGTGCCCCTGCCTCCCGAACTCGAGGCGGCCGCCGCGCGGACGCCCGTCGGCGCGCGCATGAAGCCCGACTACGCGGCTTTCCTCGAATACCTGCGCGACGCGACGAAGGGCTGATTCCCCGGCGGCTGCCCGCCGGGATCGGCGATCGCAGTCCGTCAGTCATTGAACCAGAAAGCCAGCTCGTCGAGGATGAGCGCGCGCGGGCAGGCCGGAATGGCGCGCCAGGCTTCGTCGTTCGTGAGGACGGCGTCGGCCTTGGCGACGATGGCGGTGGCGATCTGGAGGGCGTCGGCGAGCGGGAGCCTGCAGCAGTTCCTGAGCCGCGCCGCTTCGTCCGCGACGGCGACGTCGACCGGCTCCAGTTCGACCTTCGACGAGTCGGCGAGGAAGGCGCGCGCCGCGTCTCGGGAAGCGGCGCCGGAAGCGCCCGCGAGAAGCTCCGTCCACGCGATCACGCTCGCCACTACGCGAACGCCCCCGCGGTGCGCCGCGTCGAGCGCCGAAGCGACGACGCGGCCCCGATTCGAAACGCCGCCCGATTCGAGCAAGTAGACGAGACAGGAGGTGTCGACGAAGAGCGTCGACACTCCCGCGAGGAAGTCCGGGCGCGCCGCCTGGTCCGACATGGCGCGTCCTATTTGATCTCGAGATAGGTCAGGGTCTGGTTCAAAAGCTGGTACGCGATTTCGCCGAAGGTGATGGGTCCGACGATCGAGCCGGTCTTCTTGCCTTCGAGCTCGGAGTAGAGGAAGTTCAGGATGCAGTTGCACGAAAACGCGGGCGACACGGTCCCGGTCGGCATGCGCGCCGTGAACTCCTTCACGTAATCCTTCACGGGTGCCGCCACTCGGTACTCGATGCCCTTGAACACCGGCGCGTAGAGGGCAACCAGCTTTTCCTTTTCGTCGACGGCCTGGAAGCTGACGTTGACCATGGTGCCCGAGTAGTTCGCGACGAGGGGCAGATGTGTATCGATCTCGTTCGCAAGCAAGTACTCGGCGAAATTGGCCTTCTTGCCGTTGACGAGGCACTCGTGTACGGAGAAGCCTTCTTCCTCGAACGTGATCGCGTCGCCCGAGCCCGGCTTGAACAGGTTGACGATGCCGATGGTCGCCAGTTTGCCGGCCGGCAGGCCCAAATGCATGACGACGGCCTTTTCCGCCGAACCTTCGCCCGTGAGGCCGTTCCACACTTTCGGGGACTTCTTTCCGAGATCGGACAGGTGCACGCCCGAGATCCAGCCGATGACCGGCTTCAGGAAGATGCCTTCGTAGGTCGGCGCTTTCTTGGCGTAGGAAATGTGCGCCGCGCTCGTCGCCGGGATGACGATGATCGAAAAGCCGTTGTCGGGCGCTTCGGCCGGGATGCGAGGCAGTTCGTTTTCCGGATACCATTTGATGGCGGCAAGGGACGCCGTCTTCGGCAGCTCGGTGACGAAAAGCCGCTCGCGGTCCACGACGCCGCCCCCGGCGTCCATGAAGTACGGGATGGTGCCGCCGATCCAATTGCCTTTCGGCAAGCGGGCCAGAAGGGTTTCGTCGGCCGCGAAATGCAAGATCTTGCCTTTCGCGATGAGATCGGACGCGGTCGATAAGTCGATGAGCATGGACTACCCCCCGTGCTAGCCGAAGACGGCCTTGATGTCGTTTTGCAAAACCGCCTCGTACTTCGAGAAGAACGCATGCGTCTCGTCCACGTACTTCTGGACTGTCGGCTCGCTCGAGTCGTGGGACAGCGACCGCCCGATGCGGGTCATCATGAGTCCCGCCGAGAACAGCTCGAATTCGTGCTTGATTTCCCCGGTGACGAGTTTCCGCCAGCGCGGATCCGTTTTGGGCGGCAGCATTCCCCGTTCTCCTTCGCGCGGCCGAATCTCCGTTCCGCAGGCCCGGAACGCGCCCGACCGCCCGCACAGGGAAAGTCTATGCAAACGAAACCACCGGTCAAGGCGGTTTGAGACCTTCGTTGAAGCCCTACTGAAGGGTGCGGCATTTTATATGGACCGTATAGGTCGGGTCCTGTCGCTAAATAAAGCATGGTATCATTCGGAGTACCTCACGACACCATGCTTTATTTACGCCACCCGACCCGGCGCATGCGGTTCAAATAAGCTGGCGCCACCTTGCCCCAGTAAGGCCGCACAACCACGCTCAGGTTGCCGAACCGCGGCAGGCTGTTATTAACAAAGACTTACACCGAACTCTCCTCTCTAAAACCCTCTTTCCTTTTCTCTCTTCCTTCGTGTCCTTCGTTTTCTTCGTGCCCTTCGTGGTACCTCTTCTCCGTGGTCCCTCCGATGCGGGACGTCCGGGAGCGGAAGCCGTGAAGGTAGCGGGCGGGTTTTGAAAGCGGGGAAGCGAGCCGGTAGACTTGTCGGGATGGTGAAGGAGGCGGCGCATGGAGGGATGGAGGAAGGTGTTCAACCGGAAGGCGTTCGAGAGCCACCGGGAATGGCAGGGGCGCGGCGGGAAAGGCGAGGGGCGGCTCGAGATCGCGGACGCCGACCTTTCGGGCGCGGCCATCCCCGGAGAAGACTGCAAGGGTGTCGTGTTCAAACGCTGCTCGTTCACGGACGCGAACTTGTGGATGACCTTTTTCACCGCGGCCATCTTCGAGGACTGCGCCTTCGTCCGCTGCGAACTGGAGGCGGCCGACTTCGACCATTGCTCGCTCGAGCGTTGTCGCTTCGAGGACAGCCACATCGTCAACACCGGCTGGAGAAAAGCCAGGTTGCTCGACGTCAAGTTCGCCGAATCCAGCCTGGCCCGATCCATCTGGGACGACGCCGAGGCGCTCGCCGTCGATTTCCCCGTCATCAGCCTGATCGATTCCGACTGGAAACGCGCGACGTTGCAAGCCTGCGACTTCCGCCTCGCGAAATTGGGCGGAGCCGATTTCGAGAAAGCGCGGCTCAAGCGTTGCGATTTCCGCGTGGCCTCGTTCTCGGGAGCCAAGCTCGCGGGCGCCGTGTTTTTCGAATGCGGGTTCCGCGACGCGACCGGTCCGGCGACGGGTGCGGCCGACGCGAGCTTCGAGCGCTGTGACGTGTCGGAAGCGTACGACGGTTCGAAGCTCGTTCAGCCAGACGAGATTCGGAAGCTGTTGAGCTGAACTATACGGAAAGGTGCGGCGAACGATATCGAACCGGATCGACCGGGGTCTGGGGCATACAAGTACCCGCGCCGAATAGGCGAGAGTACTCGCAATATTCGGCGCGGGTACTTGTATGCCCCACCCGGCGGTCGCTAACGATGCGATACGCGTAGGCTGCCTAACCCCAATAGCGTCGTACGACGGCTATCAGACCGACGAATCGCGGTTGGATTTATTCGGCTAAGGGTCTGCCCGAAGAACGCCACCCGACCCGGCGCATGCGGTTCATGTAAACTTGTGCCACCTTGCCCCAGTAAAGCCGCACAACGGCTGTCACGCCGAACGAATCGCGGCTGGCTTTCCTTTCGTATAGCATGGTCCGTAGGGGCCTCTCCCGGCGGGCGCATACGATTCGTCATCGGGCGCCACCTTGCCCCAGTAAAGCCGCACGACGGCCAACAAGCCTCGCCACGAAACGTAGCGCCGAATCACGCATGCTTTTTTTTCCTAAGACCC
This sequence comes from uncultured Treponemataceae bacterium, assembly GCA_964482955.1. Taxonomy (GTDB): domain Bacteria; phylum Spirochaetota; class Spirochaetia; order Treponematales; family UBA12059; genus JAPLSN01. The sequence goes on from CAYZZW010000043.1 coordinate 28,136, forward strand.
GCCCCGAGGTATCCTCTCTTAAAAACCTCTCCCCCTCTTCTCCGTGTCCTCCGTGGCAAAACTCCGTGGCTCCGTGGTTGCCTTTCAACGGTGGATCGGGTCAGGCGTGTTCGCCGGTGCGCCAGAGGTGGTAGCGGAGGGTGTCGTTGCCGGAGGAGATGGCCCAGACGCGGTCGGGCTTCGCGCCGAAGTGTTTCGGGAAGTCCTCGTCGTCGACGATGAAGCCCATGCCCCAGCCGGGGAAACGCTTGCGGAGGCTTCCCATCAGTTTCCAGACCTCATGGGCTTCCTCCGGACTCCCCAGGCGCTTGCCGTACGGCGGATTCGCCAGGATCAGGCCGACGTCGTCGGCGACCCCGCCGAGATCGGCCGGTATCGCGTCTTCCAGGTTCCGCTGCTCGAATCGGACGATGCCGTCCACGCCCGCCGCCTGAGCGTTCGCCTTCGCCAGCTCGAGGGCGCGCGGGTCGCGGTCCGAGCCGAAGATGCGGACCCGCACGTCGCGGCGCACGGCGTCGGCGGCCCGCGCGCGCGCGTCGGCGAAGGCGGCCCGCGTGCAGCACGGCATCGACTCGAAGCCGAAGCTCCGGTCGAGCCCGGGAGCCTTGTCCATCGCGTAGAGCGCCGCCTCGATGGCGATGGTGCCCGAGCCGCAGAGCGGATCGTAGAGCGGCAGCTTGCGCTTCCATGTCGACAGGAGCACCATGGCCGCCGCGATCGTCTCGCGGAGCGGCGCCTCGGCGACGCGCTTGCGGTAGCCGCGGCGCGACAGGTTGTCGCCCGACAGATCAACGCCCACCGTGCACTCGTCGCGTTCCAGGTAGAGGCGTATCTCGCGGGTTTCGGCGCTTTCCGACAAGCGCGCCACGCGGTAACGCGCGGAGAGGCGGTCGTACACGGCCTTGTGCGCCACAGACTGCACCGACGTCTGGGCCGACAGCTCGGAGTCGCGGATCCGGATGCGCGCCACGGTGACCGCGTCGTCCTTCTGGACGAAGTCCTCCCAGGGCAGGCGCTTCATCCCCTCGTAGAGCTCGTCGAAGTCGCGCACGGGGAAACGACCCAGGCGGACCATGAGCCGTTCCGCGGTCCTGAGCCCGAGCAGGGCCCACGCCGCGCCCGCGATATTCGCGGAAAAACTCACGCGCCCGGGTTCGCGGTCGGAAATCGTGAAACCGAGATGTTCGAGCTCGCGCGAGACGGTGGGCTCGAGTCCAGCGGCGCAGAGCGCGGTCAGGGTGAAGTCGGGTCTGTCCATGGCGCGATACTACCCTGCCCGCCCCGCGCGGACAAGCGGCTTGCGCTCGCGTCCGATCGGTCGTATCCTCATCCCCATGAAGACGTCGAACCGCCTCGCCGCGGCCGCCCTCGCTACGCTCTGCGCCGCCGCCGCCCACGCCTGGGACAACCACGCCCAGCTCACCTACCTGGCCCTCCTCAACGAGCCCTACGCCGCCAAGGTCATCAAGGCCGAAAGCCTCGACGCCTTCCTGCAAGCCGAAAGGGCGAAACTGCCCGCCATCCTCTCCGGCATCGAACAGCGGGCCGCCGCGCAGCTCGCCGCGTACGCCCCGCCGCCCGCCGTCCTTGCCCTCGACCCGAACCTCGAAGGCGAGGCGCTCCGCGCGGCCTTCCTCCGCGCCATCCGCGTGAACCCGGGCCTGCCCCTGCCGCTCTACGTCCAACTGCCCGCGGGCGCGCGCCGCCAGGGGCGGAAACCCCTGGCCGTCCGCGACGCCAGTCTCATCGACGTGAAAGTCCCCAACGCCCCGTTCGAGGTCCTCCAAAACG
>CAYZZW010000044.1:0-29926 GCA_964482955.1 uncultured Treponemataceae bacterium
CCGCCCCTGGCTCCCGGAAGACCTCCGGGACGACCCCCAGTTCATCGATCTCGAACGCCAATATCGCGAGTTCTGTACGGACGAAGAGCTCCGCTACATCGCCGAAAGCCGCTTCCGCTTCATCACCGACGTCGCCAACGAAAAGTCGTGGGCCCGCCAGCACGGCTACGACGAAGGCAAAGCTGAAGGAAAAGCCGAAGGCAAAGCTGAAGGCAAGCGCGAACGGGACATCGAACTCGCTCGGAAGATGAAGGCGCGAGGGATGGCGACGGAGGAGATCGAGTCCCTGACGGAGCTGCCGCGGACAGTGATCGAGGAACTGTAACCATCCTTGAGGCTTTCCGGGTAGGTGCGGCGTTTTATATGGACCGTACAGGTCGGGTCCTGTCGCTAAAAAAGAGCATGGTGTCGTTCGGAGTACCTCGCGATACCATGCTCTTTTTTACGCCACCCGACCCGGCTCATACGGTTCAAACAAGCTGGCGCCATCTTGCCCCAGCAGAGCCGCACAACGGCTTTCAGGCCGAACGAATCGCTACGGGCTTTCGCTTGCAAAAACCGGCCCGGAGTTTCCTACTTTTAAACCCTTTCCCCTCTTCTCCGTGACCTCCGTGACCTCCGTGGCCGAATCTCCGTGTCTCCGTGGTGAGTCTTGTGAGAGGGTGCCTTCGTGTCGCAGCGTTCGAGATTCATTCCCCAGCGGGGCGGGGGTTTTTGACGGCGAGGACGCGGAGGGGGCCGGGGCCGAGGTTGCGCATGCCGTGGGAGAGGCCTTTCGGGTTCGGGATGCAGGTGCCGGGGCCGGCTTCGAGGGTTTCGTCGCCGAGGATGAAGAGGCCGCGGCCTTCCATGACGAAGTATTCCATGTCGACGGGCGTGACGTGGGGCTTCACGAAGCCGCCCGGGGCCACGTCGATGTGGACGATCATCGCCTCGGGGGCGCTGTAGGCGACGCGGGCGACGACGCCGGAATCGTCCTTGATGACGCGGCCCTGGAGGTAGTGGAGACTGTCCATGCTCAGTCCTTGACGGCGGCGCGCGCGGCGCGGAGCCAGGAAAGGACGGCGTCGACGCCGGCGCCGGAGCGGCCGTCGAGCGGGAAGACCGGGCAACCGGGGGACGCGGACGAAAGGCCGCGGCGGAAGAAATCCTCGTCGAAGCCGACCGCGTCGCGGAGGTCGAGTTTCGTGAGGACGCAGGCGGCGGAGCGCGCGAAGACGGTCGGGTACTTCCACGGCTTGTCGCTGCCCTCGGCCGCGCTCGCGACGACGAGCTTCACGTCCTCGCCGATCGTGAACTCCGCCGGGCAGACGAGGTTGCCGATGTTCTCGACGAGGAGCCACGAGCCGTCCGGGACGCGCATCTTCCCGAGGATGCCTTCGATCATCGCGGCGTTCAGGTGGCAGTCGCCGCCCGTCTCGATCTGCCAGGCTTCCACGCCGAGGTTCTTGAGGAAGCGCGTGTCGAGGTCGGTCGCGACGTCGCCCTCGATGACGGCGATGCCTTCGCCCGAGCCGCGGAGGCGCTCGGCGAGGCGCGCGATGAAGCTCGTCTTGCCGGCGCCCGGCGAGCCGAGGATGTTGACGCAGAAGACGCCGCGGGCGCGGAGGTCGCGGTTGATCTTTCGCGCCAAGTCGTCGTTGGCTTCGTAGATCGCGCGCTTCACTTCGACGGTGACGCTCATCGCTCATCCCCCGTCAGGTCGAGCTCGATCGCGTCGACGTAAAACTCGCGTCCGATTTTCGTGGCTTCGCCGAGCGCGCCGCAGGTGGGACATTCGAAGGAAAAGCGCACACGTTCGAACAGGTCGCCGCAGGCGGGGCAGCGCAGCTTCGGCTTCACGTAGCTGACGTCCAGCGTGGCGCCCTCGACCGGGGAGCCCTTGCCGAGGACGCCGACGTAGAACGCAAGGGATTCTTCCATGTAGCCGGTCGACTCGCCCACGACGAGCCGCACGGTCTTCACGCGGGTCGCCCCGCGCTTGCCGGCCTCCTCGGCGACGATGCGCACGAGGGATTCGGCGGCGCTCGCCTCATGCATCGGTTTTCGGCGCGGTGTCGCCCCGGTGTTCCTCGACGCGCCCGGCGGAGTCGCCGGATTCAAGGGCGGTCGAACGCTGGTTCGCCATCGACAGGCATTTCTTCGGGCAGGCGCGCACGCACGCGCCGCAGATGACGCAGGCGAAGCGGTCGATGCGCCAGAGCTTCGCGGCGCGGTCGACGGTTATCGCGTCGGCGGGGCAGTGTTTCGCGCACGCGGAACAGAAGATGCACGCGGGAAAGTCGATGACGATCCGGCCGCGGCTCTCGGCGAAGGCGGGCCGGACGACGTACGGGTAGCGGCGCGTCGCCGGCTTCGTGAGGAGGTTCCTGAAAATGGTCTGCGCCATGGGAAGGAAAGCCACGGATCACCTCTCGGTACAGGAAATGCAGGGGTCGATGGTCAGCACGATCGTAGGCACGTCGCCGAGATCGGCGCCCATGAGGGCTTCGGCCATCGCCGGGATGTTCGCGAAGGTCGGGGTGCGCACGCGGAAGCGCTCCATGTTCCTCGTGCCGTTCGAACGGACGAAGTAGAGCACTTCGCCGCGCGGCTGTTCGAGCCGGATGAACGCGTCGCCCTTGGGCGGCATGCCCTTCGGCGTCTCGAGCACGGGCCCCGCGGGGATCTTCGAGGCCACCTGCTCGAGGATGCGGAAGGACTGCTCGATCTCGCGGATGCGCACGAGAGCGCGCGCCATCGAGTCGCCGGCCGTTTCGGTAACCACGTCGAAGTCCACTTCGCCGTAGGCCGCGTAGCCGCGACGGCGCAGGTCGTAGTCGTGGCCGCTCGCGCGGAGCATGGGTCCGACGGCGCCCAGGTCGTACGCCCGGTCGCGCGATAGGACACCTACCTTCTCGAGGCGGTGGCGCACCGTGGGATCGGTCACCATCACCTCCGCCAGGCGGAGCGTCTCGTTGCGGACGGACTTCAAGGCTTTCATGCAGCGCGCCAGGGTTTCGTTCGACGGATCCTTGGCGACGCCGCCCACGAGGGCCGAGCCGAAGATGACGCGGCCGCCCGAGGTTTCCTCGGCGACGTCGACGACGGTCTCCCGCGCGCGCCACGAGGCCATGAACAGGTTCTCGAAGCCGAAGGCGTCGGCCGCGAGCCCGAGCCACAGGAGGTGGCTCTGCACGCGCTCGATCTCGCACCAGAAGGTGCGGAGCCAGCGGGCGCGGTCCGGAATCGTCAGCCCGAGGATCGACTCGACGGCTTCGCAGTAGCCCATGCCGTGCATGAAGGAGCAGATGCCGCAGATGCGCTCGGCGACGTGGACGTAGTCCAGGTAGTCGCGCTTCTCGACGATGAGTTCGAGGCCGCGGTGGATGTAGCCGATCTGCGGCACGACGCCGACGATCTTCTCGTCTTCGAGCTGGAGGTCGAAGTGGAGCGGCTCGGGCAGGACGGGATGCTGGGGACCGAACGGGATGACCGACGGGCCGGGGACCGGTTTCGGTTCGTGCGCGTGGCTCATTTCGTCCCCTCCCCCGTTCCGGGCCGTTCGACGGCGGTCGGCACGTCGGGGCGCTCGCTCCCCGAAACGGTGAGCCGCGCCTTCGCGAACGGCTTGCCCTTCGCGACGTCGAAGACCTTGCCCTCCCAGTCGAGGGCGATGCGTTCGATCCGCACGCCGAAGAGGTCGCGGATCTCGTTTTCGTAGAGGAAGGCCGCGGGATAGAAGGGCGTGACGCTCGGCACCGGCGTCTTGAGGCCGACGTTGATCCGTATCGTCCGCATCGCGTAGCCGCCGCCGAAGGAGTAATCGAGCTCGTAGCCGTCCTCCCGCGCGACGCACAGGATCTGCACGAGCCGCCAACGGTCCAGCTTGAGCGAATCCACGAGCTCGGGCAGGTCGTCGACGCCAGTCTCTTCGACGGTTTGAATCTCGTGCTCAACCATGGTTCGCCTCCGCGTCTCCCGCCGTCGCGCGCGCGTTCGCGCCGCGGCCTTTCTTGCGCAGCGCCTTCCGCCGCTCGGCGAGCAGCGTCGCGCCGGCGACCACGCCGTCCAGAATCGATTCCGGCTTGGCGGCGCAGCCGGGGACGTAGACGTCCACCGGAATCACCTTGCCAACGCCGCCCTTAACGTTGTAGCACTCCGCGAAGACGCCGCCCGAGTAGGCGCAGGCGCCGACCGCCACGACCACCTTCGGTTCCGGCATCTGCTCGTAGATGATCCTGACGACTTCCTCGTTGCGGTGGTTCACGGAGCCGGTCACGAGGAGGAGGTCGGCCTGTTTGGGATCGCCCGTCACGATGCAGCCGAACCGCTCCGCGTCGTACACCGGCGTGAGGCACGCGAGCACCTCGATGTCGCAGCCGTTGCAGGAGGACGCGTCGTAATGGATGAGCCAGGGCGACTTTTCGATCGGCCTGGGTTTCGGCTTACGGCTCACGGCAGCCCCCTCGTGATGATGTAGAACGGGATGAGGTTGCCCGCGCCGGCGACGAGGGTGACGACCCACGCCATCGAGAGCGTCCATTCCCATTTCGCGCGCGCCGTGGCGTTGTCGATGAGGATGACGAGGAACCACGTGAACACGCCGCCCGCGATCGCCGCCCACCAGCTCGAGCTGAAGAACAGGAAGACGAGCGCGTAGAGGTAGACCGATTCGTACCAGTGCGCGAGCTCCACGAGCCCGAGGGCCGGCCCGCCCATGTCGGCGGTGAGGCCCATGACGAGTTCCTGGTGCGCGTGGTGCGACGTGGAAAGGTCGAAGGGCGACTTGCGGAGCTTCATCACGAGCACGAGGACGAGTCCGACGTAGATGCCCGGCAGGTACACGATGGCCGGCATCGTCGACTTCCAGATTTCGTAGAAGCCGAAGCTCTTCGCGAGGGCGTACAGACCCACGAGGGTCAGGACGACCATCGGCTCGTAGGCGGTCATGAGGAGCAGCTCGCGCTCGGCGCCGATGGTGCCGTAGGGCGAGCCGGTCGAGTACGCGGCGAGTATGAGGAAGATGCCCGCCAGGGTCAGGACGAAAATGATGAGCAGGATGTCGGAGCCGTAGAAGAAGAGCACGCCCGTGAGCACCGCGAACACGAAGTGGCACAGGATGAGCGGCACCTGGATCCGGTTCACGGGCGGAAGGCGCTTCGAAAAGAGCTTCGACACGTCGTAGAAAGGCTGAAGGAGCGGCGGGCCGATACGTCCCTGCATGCGCGCGGTCAGCTTGCGGTCCAGGCCCGCGAGGAGGCCGCCGGCCACCGGCCCGAGCGCGAGGTAGGCGGCGACGATCCAGAGTTCGAGACCGTTCATAGCATCACCGTCCCGATCATGGTTATGACGACCAGCATCCCGACCCAGATGCCGGCGCGGAGTATCCTCCGCTCGTCGAAGATCTTCGAAAGGTAGTAGGAACGCGTTTCGACCTGCAGGGTCTTGCCCATGGAACCGGCGAAGGAAAGGCCGGGTCCCGCCGGACGGGCCGACATGTATGCGGTCGAAAGCTCCGTCTTCCGCGCCCGCGCGATCAGCATGGTGAGGACCGGCACCGCGACGGTCATGACGACCATGAGCACGGTGACGAAGGCGTTGCCTTGGTCGATGCGGAAGCTGCGCTTGAACACGTCGAGCAGGTAGGGCTCCACGGCCGCGCGCGACACGACCGGGAAGAGGGCGCAGGCCGCGATCGCGAGCGCCGCGAGGAAGCCCTCGGCCGCGAGCTCGGGCGCCGTGACCTTTGCTTCGTCGAGGCCTCGCGGCGCGTTCGGGTCCGGCATGCGGATGAGCACGCCGAGCCACTTGGCCCAGAACAGCACGGTCGTGGCGCTGCCGTACGCGAGCAGCACGATCATGATCGGGCTCACGATGGAGTTCATATTGATGAACGCCTCCATGGCCGCCCACTTCGACACGAGCATGCCGAAGGGCGCCACGAACATCGCCGAGATCCCCACGACGAGGAAGAGCGTCACGCGCGGCATGCGGACGGCGAGCGCGCCCATGTCCTCCACGTCGAGGCTGCCCGTCCCCACGCTGGCCGTGCCGACCGCGAGGAAGAGGAGCGCCTTGGCGACCGCGTGGAACAGGATGAGGAAGAAGGCCACCCACGCGAGCTGGTAGGTACCGATGCCGGCGCACGCGGCGATGAGGCCGAGGTTCGACACCGTCGACAGCGCGAGGATGCGCTTGGCGTTTCGGATCGATACCGCCGCGAAGGCGCCCGCGATGAACGTGAGTATGCCCACGAAGGCGACGAGGAGCCCCGTCACCGTCCCGGAGAGCGCGGGCGCGAGGCGTACGAGCAGGTAGACGCCCGCCTTCACCATCGTGCTCGAGTGGAGCATGGCGCTCACCGGCGTCGGCGCCACCATCGCGCCGAGCAGCCAGGGCGTGAACGGCAGCTGCGCCGATTTCACGAGCCCCGCCAGCGCGAGGAAGGCGGCCGGCGCCGCCAGGGCCGCGACGCCGGATTGCGACAGCGCCGAGAGTTCGACGCTGCCCGCCTTGACGGCGAGGAAGATGACGCCGAGCTGGAAGGCGATGCCGCCCACGATGTTGAGCGAGAGGGCGCGGAAGGCGCTGCGCTCGGACTCGGCGTCCTGGTTGTAGCCGATGAGCACGAACGAAGCCCAGGTCGTGAGCTCCCAGAAGAGCAGCATGAGCCTGAGGTCGTTCGAGAGCACGAGGCCGTACATCGCGCCGAGGAAGACGAACATGACGAAGCTGAAGGTGCGCCGCCGGTCCCGGACTTCGGGATGCTCCTCGTGGAAGGTGGTCATGTAGCCCGTCGCGTGGAAGAGGATGAGCCCGCCCACGACGCCGACGAGCAGCGTCATGAGGACGGCCACCTGGTCGACGACGACGGTCGCCTGAGCCTCCACGCCCGACGTGTAGCGCTCGCCGAAGACGGCGAGCGCGGTCTGCACGATGGCGAGGAACAGCGGCAGGAGCCTGCGTTTACGTATCGCGGTCACGGCGAAGTACGCCGCGAGGAACAGCTCGACGCCGAGCGTCGCGTACTCGCGATAGGGGATTTCCACGACGAGACGCTGTGGCAGCGATCCGGCCACGCTCGCCGCGAACAGCACGGCGAAGAGGCCTTGGACCACGGCGCCCGTCCCGACGACGACGCGTCTGACGTGGTAGTCCGGAATCAGCAGCACCAGCAACCCGAACGCGGGTGGAACCAGTACGAGCAACATAAGTAGTGTCATGGGTGTGTCCGCTGCCCATGATCGACCTTTCGGCCTATCGTGTCAACCGCTCCCGTTTTAGCGGAAGTTAACGCGAATTTTCCTTATCCGAAAAAGATCCGGCAGGCGTCGTCCGTCGTCGCGGCCGCCGCGAGAGCTTCGCGCCGTCCCGCGTCCTTGAGGAGCGCGCTGACCTCCGCGAGGAACTGGAGGTGCGGGCCGTGCTGGTCCTTGGGCGAGAGCGTCATGATGAAGATCCTGCTCGGAAGGCCGTCCATCGAGTCGAAGTCGACGGGGGAATCGGACACGCCGAGGCAGGCCACGAGTCCCTTGACCGCGTCCGTCTTACCGTGGGGGATGGCGATGCCGTCCTTCATGCCGGTGCTCATGCGCCGCTCGCGCTCGAGGATCGATTCGCGCGCTTCGGCGACGTCGTCGATGCCGCCGAGACCATCGGCGCGCGAAAGGAGTTCGTCGATGATCCCTTCCTTCGTGGTCGACTTCAAATGGAGGAAGATGCTGTCTTTGGTGAGAATGCCGCGTAATTCCATGCGCCCATTCTAGCGAAACGCCGTCTTCTCGGGAAGCGGGTCCGCACGCCCCCGCTCAATCGAGCGGAATCTTGAGGATCTTGCCGGACTTCGTGCCGACGTACACGCAGCCGTCGCCGAGGATGGGGCGCGTCGTGACGAGATCGTCGAGCGGAATGCGCCTGGCGATCCGCCAGGGATTCGTCTCCGCGATGATGAACGCTTTCGCCGTCGTGCCGAAGTACAGCATGCCCCGCGACAGGAGCGGAGGCGCGCTAACGCCGCGGAAAATCTCCATGACCGCGGATCCGTCCAGCCGGTAACCGCTGATGGTCGTCTTGCCGAAGATGAAGACGCCTTCGCGGTTGATCTCGATGTCGGTGAAGACGCCGTCGGGCGCCTTGCGCTCCCACAGGACGATTCCTTCGACGAGATCCACGAGCACGACGAGGCCGCGGCGATCCGCGAAGACGGCCTTGTCCTCGAAGATGCGGGGAGCCAGGGCGACGGGCAATCGCGCGTTCGTCCGGATCTCCTTCACCACCTTTCCGTTGGCCATATCCACGAGGAGGAACACGCCCTCGTTGTTGACGATCGCCGCCATCCCCTGGTAGTTGGACGGCGTCATGCCGACGCCGTCGGCGACCGGGATCTTCCGGATGACGGACGCGTCGTTCGGGTCGAGGAATTCGATCCCGTCGGCCGTCGGGAAGAGGAGCCCATTCGGGAACGGCGCGACGCGCGCGCCTCCCGCGTGCGAACGGGCTTCGTCGAGCGTCCGCCGGGCGAGCACCTCGCCCGACGCGCCGGCGATGACCACGAGTTCGCCCGCGCCCGAGAAAAATAGCTTGTCGCGGAAGGGAACGGGGTGGCTCAGGGGACCGCCCTTGTTGGCGGTGGGAACCGACCAGCGGACGGCGCCGCCCGCGGCGAACGCGATGACGCTTCCGGATCCGTCCACGCATACGTACAGCTTTTCCGGTATTTCGGGAGGATTTTCGGGCAGCGTGACCACGAAACCCGCGACGGGCCGCTCGGAGACCGCGAACCGCTTCACGCGACGACCGAGGGCTTCGTCCGCCGGCGCCGCGCCTGGTCCGCCATCGGACGCCCCCGGCGCCGCGGGATCCTTCGGTTTCGCCTCCGGACGCTCGATGGCGCCGGATGCTTTCTTCCTACGATCGTCGAAGCGCTTCCATTCGTCGCGAGCGGCGGAGCCGGCTTTCGCGGGAACCGCCGCGGCTTTCAGGAAGCGCTCCGCGGCCGACTTGCGCACCTTTTCGGCGCGGGCCGCCGCCTTGGCCGGCAGGGCTTCGCGGCGGGGCTCGGCCGGCACGGTCGCCGCGTAACGGTCGTCCGGATCCGGCGGAACCGGTTCGCCGGCTTCGACCTCCGCGAGCACCGGAGCCGCCGCGGTTTCCGCGGCGGCCGCGCTGTCGTCGCCAAGCGACAGTTCCTGATCCGGTTCGACGACGGGGGCCAGGGCCAGCACCGTCTCCGCCGCGACGCGCGCGACGAGATCGGACTTCGCCAGCTCGAGGAGGCGATCCACGGATTTGGATCGTGGCACGACGCTCACGCGCCCTTCGCGGACCGAAACGGTCGTCCGGCCGTCCTTCCCGACCGCCACGACGAACTCGGTGCCGCGCACGCCTGCGACGCCGCGCGCGGTCGACACGTTGTAGACGTCGCTGCCGAGGAGCTTGTCCACCTTGCTGTAGACCGAACCCGCGAGGAGGGCCAGGCGCACCGTCGCGCCGTCCGGTCCGAGCGCCGCTTCAGTCACGACGACCACGCTGTCCGGCTTGACGCGGAGCGTTGCCTTGCCGCCGAAATCGAGTTCGCAATAGCCGTCCGGGCCCGTGCGCAGGGATTCGCCGTCGGCGAACTCGTCCGAGGCGCGGACCTCGGTCCAGGCGCCTTCGAAGCCGCGCGCGACCTGTCCTTCGACGTACGCGACGGTCGGCCGCGCGTTCGGCGCCGGAGCCGTGCCTTCGATCCGGCCGGAAACCGCGCCGGTCTCCGGCGCGGCTTGGGCGCCTTCGGGCGATTTCGCTGCCTTGCAGGCGACGAGGGAGACGCAGACGAGGGCGGCGGCCGCGAACGTGGATAGGCGCATGGATTCCTCCGGATGACGGGAACGGCGGCGATTCGGACGCCTTCCTGAATATACGCCGCTCGCGGCCGCCTTTCAATCGACCGGCCTTGCCTCCACCTCGCGTCCGCGCTACTATTCCGCCCGACCAAAACGGCCCTCAAGGGCGGGAATCGGGAGCGGCGATGTTCAAGTTCCTCAGGAATCTGTTCGCGAAAAAGACGGTCGAGGCCGATCCCGACGGCATCGTGCGCGAGCGCTGGGCTGCCGAGTTCCCGAACCGCGACCGCGCCCGCTTCGAGGAGCTCGAGGAAGACCGTTACGACGCCGCCCTGTCGCCCGACGGACTGTCGCTCTCGATCCGGGACCGCGACCTCTTCGCCTGGTCCGAGGCCCCCGAGGCCGCCTACGACGACTTCGTCCTCCGCGCGTCCGTCCGCTTCGACGAGGACAACGGCCGCTCCGCCGCCGGCTTCATCGTCCGGAAGACGGGCGACCGCGATTTCGCGTACGTCCTCGTCTCGAACGCCGGCTACGTCCGCGTGGACGCGGTCTTCAACGGCGAGCCGCATCCCGTCGTGGCGTGGACCGAGACGCCCGCGCCCGTCGGCCCCGATTTCGAGCTCGTCGTCGTGGCGCGCGGCTCGCGCTACCTCGTCTTCGTCGACGGCCTCTGGGCGTGCGAGGCGGAAGACGAGACGGTGCGCTCCGGTTCGATCGCCTTCGCCGGCCAGAACTACGGCGAGCGCGACGAGGCGACCTTCTTCCTCGAGTCCCTCGTCGTCGAGTCGCGCCCCGTCGACGTCGAGGCGCTATACTTCCGCTACGGCCAGGCGATGCCCGTCGATCCCGCCCAGCGCGTCAGGCTGGCCGCGTCCTACTTCGCCTCCGGCAACCCGCTCGCCGCGGCCATCGAGCTGCGGAAGGCGGAGCGCGACGCCCCGCCCGACGCCGAAACATCCTTCCTCCGCGCCGAATGCGCGCTGGCCCTCGGCCTCCACGACGAAGCCGAGGAAGCCCTCGCCGCCTGCCTGCGCGCCGAACCCGCGCACGCGCGCGCCCTCGAGGAGCGCGCCAACCTCCACTACCTGCGCGGCCGCTTCCTCGAACTCCGCGACGAGCTCGAAGCCGACCCGGGCCGCGTCCGCTCGAGCCCGCGCCTCTCGAACCTCCTCGGGCACGCCTGGTCGAACCTCGGCCGCCACGACGCCGCGGCGGACTGGTACGCCAAGGCCGCGGCCCTCGAGCCGGACATGCCCATCTTCGCGCTGAACGAAGCCCGGTCGCGCGAGCTCGCGGGCGATCCGTCAGGCGCGGCCGCCGCCTTCCGGGCCGCGGCGCGCGGCTTTTACGACCAGGAGGATTTCCAGGACCTGGCCGAGTGCCTCGAACGCCTCGAGGAGCTCGAACCGGACGATCCGGGCACGAAGGCCGTCCGGGCCAAGGTGGCCTTCAGCGAAGGCCGCCGGGACGAGGCCGTCGCGATCATCGAGGGCCTCTTCGCCTCAGGCTACCGGGACCCGTCCCTCAGTTACCTCCACGGCATCGCGCTCTCCGGGCGCGGGCGGCGGACGGACGCGCTGGCGCGCTTCAGGGAAGCGGTCGAAGGCGATCCGGACGAGCAGCTCTACCGCTTCCGCCTCGCCGAAGCCCTCTTTTTGTCGGGGGAGGATCCCGCCGCGGAACTCTCGAAGGCGCTCGAGCTCAAGCCCGACGACGGCTGGACGCGCAACCTGCAGGGACAGGTGCTCATGGCTTCGGGCGACCTGGACGGCGCGAAGTCGGCCATCGAAAGCGCCCGCCGCGCCCTGCCCGACGAACCGGCGCCCGCCATCAACCTGTCCGAAGTCCTGTCGCGGCTCGGCCGAGTCGAGGACGCGTTGGCCGAACTCGACGAGTTCCCGGACGATCCCGCGTGCGTGAACCAGTGCGGCAACGTGCTGGCGGCGGCGGGGCGTTTCGAGGAAGCGATGGCGGATTACGAACGCGCAGTCCGCCTCGCGAAGGACCTCGTCCCCCCGGCGGACGAAGCGGACTACCTGGCCAACTTCGCGGAAACCTGCATCCGGCTCGAACGCTGGACCGACGCGGAAGAGGCCCTCGCGCGGGCGTACGAGCTGTCGCCGAACGCGGCCGTCCTCCGGCTCCTCGGCGACGTGGCCGCGCTCTACGGCGAATACGTCCGCGCCGAGACCGCGTACCGCTCCGCCATCGACCTCGACCCGAAGGACGCCGCCGCCCGCGAGGCGCTCGCGCGCAACTACCTGACGCGCCGCCTGTACGACAAGGCCGGCCAGGTTGGGAAGGAGTTGTCCGCCCTCGACCCGGAGCGCGGCGCCCGCTTCGAAACCGACCTGCTCGACGCGACGACCGACAAGCTCTCCTGCGACTCCTGCGCCCGCGAATGGCGCGTGCCGAAGGTCCTGCCTCCCCAGAACTCCAACTCGATCATGGCGATGCCGCCCGACGAGTCGCCCGCGGGCGCATGCCCGTCGTGCGGCAAGGTCTTCTGCATCGCCTGCCGCAAGGACGCCCTCGTCGACGACCGCTTCACCTGCCCCGACTGCCAAATCCCCCTCAAGCTCTCCGACGATCGCCTCCGCTGGCTCGTCCGCGACTTCTTGAAGCGCGCCGCCGAAGCCTAACCGGTGTTTATAACGGATTATCGACGAGCGAAGCTCGTCGCCGGGGAAGCGGCGCAGCCGCTTCCCCGAGGTGTCAGACACCCGCCACAATTCGGGTTCCCGCTGTTCCCGCAGTGGGGGTAGCGGAGAAGCGCCTCGGCGCTTCGAAGCGAGGGGGAGTAGCGTCCCGACGCTCCCCGCTCAAGCCGGCCGACCGCCGCCTTCCCGGCCGGCACTCCCCCGTCCCCGCTTTATCCCCCTTCGCGCCGTTCCCGTGCGATAAATCTTCTATAAGAAAGTTCGCCTGTCTTGTCATTTTCGCGGGGGCGGGGTAAAATCGAGTGCCCGGTATCCGCGCCCAAAGGCGCGTACCGTTCCACAAGAGGTCATCAACGTGAAACGATATGTCCTGATTCCGATCCTGTCCGCGTTCCTCGCCGGAACCGCGTTTTCCCAGACGATGCAGTCCGCCGACCAGTATTTCGACCTGGTCGCCCAGCGTTACGGCCAGGTGACGGACTACGAAGCCCAGCTCAAGGTGAACGTCGGCAAGACCGAGATGGTCGGAACGGTGTCCTACAAGTCGCCCTCCTATCTGCGCGTCGATTTCACCCAGCCCGCCGACCAGGTCATCTGCTTCAACGGCCAGACCCTGGTGGTCTACCTGCCGGAATTCCGATCCATCCTGTCGCAGGAGGTCGCGCCCGGAACCGCGAGCGGTCCGGCCGGAGCGAGCATGGCGTCGGGCGAGGGACTCAAGCTGCTCAAGAAGAATTACCTGATCGCCTTCGAAAGCTCCCCCACGCCGGTGCCCCTCGAGGCCGGTTCGTCCGAGAACGTCGTCCGGCTGGCCTTGAGCCGCCGCACGGTCTCCGAGGGTTTCCGCACCATCAAGATTTCCGTGAACCCGGACACGAAAATCATCCGCCGCATGGAAGGGGTGACGGTCGGGGGCGACACGATCGCGTTCACCTTCTCCGACGTGAAGATCAACCAGAACATCCCGGTAGCCCGCTTCAGCTACGACCTGCCCGCGGGCTCCAACACGTACAGCGATTTCCTGTTCAAGACCGAAGATTGAAAACCACGAGGCGGATCCCATGATCGCGATCGGCGAACAGCTCCAGAAGGCGCGCGAAGCCAAGAACCTCGATCTTGACCAGGTGTCCTCCGACACCAACATCGCCCGCCGCTACCTTTCCGCCTTGGAGGAAGACAACTTCTCGATCTTCCCGGGGGACCCGTACATCGTCGGGTTCCTCCGCAACTATTCCGAATACCTGGGCCTCGATCCGGCGGAACTCGTCGCGTCCTTCAAGAACATGCGCATCCAGGAGCAGCCGGTACCCGTCGCGGAGCTGATCTCCGGCGGAACCGGGCGTACCTTCCCCGTCCTGCCAGTGGGTCTCGCCGCGCTCGCGGCCGTCGGAATCGCCGTCGGGGCGTACTTCCTCTTCTTCGCCGGCAAGGGCGGAGAGGCGGTCGCCGCGCCGGAGAAGACGGGCAAGCCGGTCGAATACGCGCTCGCCGACGAGCCGCTCGAAAAGCGCATGTACCCGGGCGATTCCGTCCTCGTCGACCATCTCGGCGAAAAGCAGAAGCTGCTCGTGGCGGCCATCGCCGACCGCGTCGCCATCGAGACGCCCGTCGGCCGCAACCTCTACCTCCTCGGCGAGGAAGGGTCCATCGACCTCGACAAGGACAACATCCCCGAGCTCACCGTCTTCGTGAGCGATTTCGTGAAGAACGACGCCTCGCGCGGCGCCCTCATCCGCTTCGCGCGTCCGGGCGCCTCCGCCCCGGCCGCCGCCGCTCCCGGGGCCGTTCCCGCAACGACGCCGGGTACCGCCCCCGCCGCCGCCGTGACGGCGGTGCCCGCGGCCGACACGCCCGTGGACCCCGCGAAGGGCGTGCCGCTCTTCACCGACCTCAAGAGCCCGCATCCCTTCGTCCTCTCGGCGACGTTCCGCAACTACTGCATGTTCCGCTACGAAGTGGACCGCAAGGAGCGCAACGAGCGCTACTACCACAAGGGCGACCAGCTCACCGTCAACGCGAACAACGGCATGAAGCTCTGGGCGTCGAACGCCGCGTCCTGCAAGGCGATCATCCAGGCTTCGGGCGGTCGCTCCGTCGACATCGACCTCGGGCAGCCCGGCGCCGTCGTCGTGAAACAGGTGAAATGGGTCCAGGGCGACAACGGCACCTGGAGCCTCGTCCTCTACGACGTCGACTGATAGGACCGCCGCCGGGAAGAGGCTACCACGAAGGGCACGAAGGAAGACCACGAAGAACACGAAGGGAAAGAAAGTAAAAGCTTTAACCAAGACTGGCTTTTACCGGTATTCAAGTGTCGGGTCAGACATTGCCGGCATAGGCGTCTCACGGTTCAAACTTCGTAATTTCGTTTTTACATTTTTTATTATCTTCCTTCGTGCCCTTCGTGGTACGAGCTTCGCGTCCTTCGTGGTAAATTCTTCTTCAACGGGTAACGAATGAAAACCTTCCATATCGACAATCACGGCTGCGCGAAGAACCAGGTGGACGCGGAGGAGATCGCCTCGCGGCTCGAGGCGGCCGGCTGGACCTGGACCGACGATCCGGGCGCGGCGGAGCTCGTCATCGTGAACACCTGCGGCTTCATCGAGGACGCCAAGAAGGAGTCGCTCGACGCCGTGATCGGGCTCCGCGCCGCGCGCCCCGACGCGCGCATCCTCGTGGCCGGTTGCCTGTCGCAGCGCTACGCGGACGACCTGGCCGCGGACCTTCCGGAGGCGGACGGCATCTTCGGGAACGGCGACCTCTCGCTCGCGGTCGAGGCCGCGGAGCGCGCGTTCGCCTCCGACCGCACGCCGCTCGTTCCCGGCGCCGTCGCGCCTTCGTCGTTCCGGCGCGGCCGGCTCTTTTCGTTCCCGCGCTCGGCCTATCTCAAGCTGGCCGAAGGCTGCTCGAACAACTGCTCGTACTGCGCCATCCCGCTCATCCGCGGCGGCATGCGCTCGAAGCCCGTCGAGGAAGTCGTCGCCGAAGCCCGCGAGCTCGTGAGCCGCGGCGTCTGGGAACTCAACCTCGTCGGGCAGGATCTCGGATCCTACGGGCTGGACCTCGAAAGCCGTCAGATGCTCCCGGCCCTGCTCGACGGGCTCCGCGACATCGACGCGGACTTCCGCGTCCGCATGCTCTACGTCCACCCCGACCGCTTTCCGCTCGCGGTCCTCGACGCCTGCGCCCGGGACGCGCGGATCATGCCCTACTTCGACCTGCCCTTCCAGCACGCCTCCGTCCCGGTGCTCCGCGCGATGGGGCGCTCCGGCGACGCGACGGCGTACCTCAAGCTGCTCGACGCGATCCGGTCGCGCCTGCCCGAGTGCGCGATCCGCTCCACCTTCCTCGTCGGCTTTCCCGGCGAGACGGAGGCCGACTTCCGCGCGTTGCGCGACTTCCAGGACCGCGCGGAGCTCACCTGGCTCGGCGCCTTCGCCTATTCGCGGGAAGAGGGCACGAAGGCCGCCGACCTGAAACCGAAGGTTTCGCGGCGCGACGCCCGTTCCCGCAAGGCGGAAATCGAGGCCGCGCAGGGGCCGATCACCGAGCGCCGGCTCCGCCCCTTCCTCGGGCGGGAGCTCGACGTCCTCGTCGAGGAGCGCGTCCAGGGCGAGGAGTTCGCGATCGGGCGCTCGTGGCCGCACGCTCCCGACGTCGACGGCCTCGTCGTGCTCGCCGATCCCGCGTGCGCCGCCGGAGACGTGGTGCGCGCGCGGGTGATCGCGGTGAACGGCGTCGACTTCGAGGCTTCACCTTCGGTGGCGCCGTTGGCGGTACCTTCGGTGGCGGCGCCGTCGGCCCCGCGCTCCTAGCCCCGGGACCGCGATGCCCTTCTACCGCGTCCGCCAGCTCAAGCTCGGGCTCGACCACACGGAAACCGACCTCGAGCGCGCAGCGCTCGAATGCCTCGGCGCCCGCGCCCCCGATCTCGAACGCCTTGTCATCGAACGGAAATCGGTCGACGCCCGCGAGCGCCGCCGTCCCGCCTTCGCGTACACCGTGCTCGTCGAGCTTTCGCGGGAAGCCACGTCCATCAAACGCGGGGCCGACGTCGTCAGGGCCGATCCGCCCGGGCGCTACGCGTACCCCGGAGACAGACGTCGGCTCGACGGCCGCCCGGTCGTCGTCGGGGCGGGTCCCGCCGGACTCTTCTGCGCGCTCGCTCTTGCCGAACAGGGGTACAAGCCGATCGTGCTCGAGCGCGGCGACGACGTGGACGCCCGCCACCGATCGGTGGGCGAGTTCTTCCGCTCCGGTTCGCTCGACCCGGAATCCAACGTCCAGTTCGGCGAGGGCGGCGCCGGCACCTACTCGGACGGCAAGCTCGCCACGTCCGTCTCGGACGACGGGTACCGCGCCGCAAAGATCCTCGGCGAGTTCGTAGAGGCCGGCGCCCCCGCGGACATCCGCTACCTCGCCAAGCCGCACCTGGGCACCGACCGCCTGCGGGACATCGTCAGGCGGTTGCGCGAAAAGATCGTCGCTTCGGGGGGGGAAGTGCGCTTCCGAAGCAAGGTGACGGGCTTGACGATCGGGGACGGCGCGGTCCGCGGCGTCATCGTGGACGGATCGGAGCGCGTCGACGCGGCCGTCGTCGTCATGGCGACCGGTCACAGCGCGCGGGACGTCTTCGGCTTCCTGCTCGCCCTCGGCGCTCCCATGGAACCGAAGCCCTTCGCGATCGGCCTCCGCGTCGAGCATCCCCAGGAGCTGATCTCGCGGCGTCAATACGGCGACGCGTGGCGGCATCACGCGCTGCCCGTGGCGGACTACAAGCTCACCCACCGCGCGCGAGACGGCCGCGGCGTCTATACCTTCTGCATGTGCCCGGGCGGCCGGGTCGTCAACGCGAGTTCCGAGCCGGGCATGGTCGCGTGCAACGGGATGAGCGATTACCTGCGGGATTCGCCGAACGCGAACAGCGCCGTCGTCGTGGCGGTATCCCCGTCCGATTTCGGAAGCGACGGCGCGCTCGCGGGCGTGGCGTTCCAACGCGCCTGGGAGGCGCGGGCCTTCGAGGCGGGCGGCGGGAGCTTCGCGCTGCCGGTCCAGACCTTCGCGGATTTCGCGGCGGGACGGACGTCGACCGCGCTCGGCGGCATCGCGCCCGTCGTAACCGGCCGTTATGCGTTGGCTGACCTCAACACGTGCCTGCCGCCCTACGTCGTGTCGGGCATCAAGGAAGGAATGGCCGCCTTCGACCGGAAACTGCCGGGTTTCGCCAGGCCCGACGCGGTCTTGACCGGCGTCGAGACGAGGACCTCGTCGCCCGTCAGGATCGCGCGCGGGGCGGATCTCGAGAGCGCGCTCCCGGGCTTGTATCCCTGCGGCGAAGGCGCGGGCTACGCGGGCGGCATCATGTCGGCCGCCATGGATGGCCTCCGCGTCGCCGAACGGATCATGGTACGGGGCTGAGCCCCGCGCGGTCGTTCCGGCGCGGGGCGTTCGGGTATTATCGGCCGCCGCCCCTCGCGTCGCGGTAGTGACGGCGCTCGGGCGCGCGCTGGGCGGTCGGTTTTCGATCGCCGCCCCGATGGTCGCCGCCCGGCCTCGCGGCCGTCGTTTCGGGGTGGCGGCCGCGCGCGGGTTGGGCCGCGGGATTGGATGGATGCGCCGGCTTGCCGCGGGGCGGCGTCGATGGCGGGACGCGCGGATTTTCGTGGCGGCCGCGGGCGCGCACGTTGCCCGACATGACGCTCTCGCGCGGCGGCCTGGGCGGTTCGACTTCCTTGTCCTCGCGCGCGGCTTTCGCCGCCTGGTCGTACTCCGGTCCGGACGCGACCGGCACCGGCTTTCCGAGCAGCTTTTCGATCGCCTTGAGGAGCGGCCGCTCTTCGGGTTCGCAGAGCGCCACCGCGGAACCGGAAGCCCCGGCGCGCGCGGTGCGGCCGATGCGGTGGACGTAGGTTTCGGGGACGTCGGGCAACTCGAAGTTGTACACGTGCGTGATGCCGTCGACGTCGATGCCGCGTGCCGCGAGATCGGTGGCCACGAGGACGCGGAGCGACCCCGACCGGAAGCCGTCCATGGTCTTCGTGCGGTTGTTCTGGCTCTTGTTGGCGTGGATGGCCGCCGCGGAGATGCCCACCCGGGCGAGCGTCCGCACGAGGCGGTCGGCGCCGTGCTTCGTGCGCGTGAACACGACCGCGCGGTCCGCCTTCTGCGCTTCGATGAGCGCGGCGAGGTACGAGCGCTTTTCTTCCTTGGAAACGTGCGCCACGGTCTGGGCGATGAGCTCGACCGCGGGCTTTTCCGGCGACACCGACACCCTGACCGGATTCCGCAGGATGGACGACGCGAGACCGGCGATGTCGCCCGGCATCGTCGCCGAAAAGAGCAGGGTTTGGCGCCTGGCCGGCAGGAGGGCCATGATCTTCCGCACGTCGCGGATGAAGCCCATGTCGAGCATGCGGTCGGCTTCGTCGAGCACGACGATGGAGACGCCGCCCAGGCTGAGGGCGCCTTCCGACTGGAGATCGAGGAGGCGGCCCGGCGTGGCCACGAGCACGTCCACGCCGCGCGACATCGCCTTCACTTGCGGCGCCTTGCCGACGCCCCCGAAGACGCAGGCGCGCGTGAGGCCGGTTCCGCGGCCGTACGCCTCGAAGCTCGAGTCGATCTGGGCGGCGAGTTCGCGCGTCGGCGCGACCACGAGGGCGCGGCAAGCGCGCGGAGCGGATCGGTCCTTCGACGCGGCCAGGCGCTGGATGATGGGCAGCGCGAAGGCGGCGGTCTTGCCGGTGCCCGTCTGGGCGCAGCCCAGGAGGTCGCGGCCGTCGAGCAGCGGCGGAATGGACTCGCGCTGGATGGGCGTGGGGCTTTCGTAGCCTTCGCGCGCGAGATTGGCGAGCAGGGCGTCTGACAGCCCGAGTGAGCGGAAATCTTCAGATTTCATCGTGTTCCTTGCGATCTGGTCGGGAGGACGGCGTCGCGGCGGCATCTTGCGAACGGCCTTCGCGCTCGGCGCTTCGCGCGCGATACGTCGCGGCGCGCGCGCCACGACGCGGATTCAACGCGGTCCCTGAAGGGATCGGATAAGATGCGGCGATGATAGCACGCGCCTGGCGGCCGTGGATAGGGGCGAGCGTCCCGACGGGCTCCCGCGCCTCAACGCGCGTCGAAAGGCGGGAAGGTCGAACGGGGAAGGTCGCCGGGGCGCGGCAAGCCTTCGCCCGACTCCAGGAGTTCGCGGAACGCCGCGGCGTCGAGGGGCTCGGAAAAGTAGAACCCCTGGAGGAAGTCGACCTCGAGCCCGCGCAGGATCTGGTACTGGCGTATGTCGGCCACGCCCGACACGAGGGATTGCTTGCCGCGGCTGCGGATCATGCGGATCATCGCGGCGAGGAAGGCGCGCTCCCGCTCGTCTTCGGCGATGCGCCACGCGAACGAACGGTCGATCTTGACGACGCCGACCGGCAGGCGGCCGAGCGCCGACAGCGACGACGAGCCCGCGCCGAAATCGTCGATCGAGGACTCGACGCCGGCGTTCGCGAGGCGCGATATCTTGCCGACGGCTTCGTCGATGTCGGCGACGCTCGCGGTCTCCGCGATCTCGAGGCGGAGGGAGCGCGCGTCCACGCCCTCCGAGGCGAGCGCGCCCTCGATGTACTCCACGAGCCCGTCGCCGCGGAATTCCCGCGCCGACAGGTTCACCGACACGAAGCGCCCGCGCAGGCAGTCCGCCGCCTCCTTGAGGAAGCGGCACACGCGGAACAGCACCCAGCGGCCTATCATCACCGCGTCGCCCGTCTCCTCGGCCACCGGCACGAAATCCGACGGCGCGATGGGCCCGAGTTCCGGATGCTTCCAGCGGAGCAACGCCTCGCCCCCGACGACGGCGCCGTTCACGTCCACGACGGGCAGGTAACGGATGTCGAACTGCTCGGCGACGAGGGCCTTCCGCACGTCGGAGCGCATCCGCGCCTTGCGGAGCGACTCCCTGTGCAGTTCGCGGTTGAAGATGACGAAGGGCTCGTCGCGCTCCTTGGCCTCGTTCATGGCCGACGCGGCGAAACCGACGAGCTGGACGCGCTCCTGGCCGTCGATGGGGAATACGGACGCGCCGATGTTGCACGACACCTGGAGGTCCGCGCCGCCGTGCCGGTACGGGAGCGCGATGGCCGCGCGGATGTTCTCGGCCACGATGGCGAGGTCGGTGCCGCGCTTCATCGTGGTGAGGATGATCGCGAGCTCCTTGCCCTCGAAGCGGAAGACGTAGTCCGAGGCGCGCAGGGCGTCCTTGACGCGTATGCCCGTGGACTCGAGGATCAGGTCGCCCACCTCGTGCCCGTGGCGCGCGTTGATCTCCGAAAAGTCGCGCAGGTTGACGAAGAGGACCGCTCGCAGCGCCGCCGGCTGCGAGCGCCGGGCCGTCTCCAGCTCCATGTCGAGCACGATGTCGAAGCTCTTGCGGTTGAAGAGCCCCGTCGTCGCGTCCTTGAACTCGAAGTCGATCAGCTTGGACTCGAGCTCGCGGATGGCGGTGATGTCGTGCGAATAGATCATCACGTGGGTGACTATGTCGCCGTCGCGGTAGGGGTAGTAGGAGACGTGGATGTACCGGTTCCGATCGCCGAAACGGAACCGGTCGATGTCGTGCGCTTCCTCGCCGGCGAAACAGCGGTCGAGGAGCCCCTTGAGTCGCGTTTCGAAGCGATCGGCGCCCCACACCTCCGCCACGGTCTTTCCGAGGATGCGGTCCATCGACAGGCCCGCCTCGCGACAGTAGGTCTCGTTGACGAATTCGTAGCGGTAGTCGCGGTTCACGAGCGAGATGAAATCGCCCGAGGCGTTGATGATGCGTTCGAAGCGGTCCGGCATGGCGTCGTCCGTCCTCCGTCTATCGGCCGGCGCCGGTTTCCAGATTCAGGTTGCGGAGTTCCGACACGAAGCGCTCCGCGGGATCGGACGGCGAGGCGCGGTAGCCGAGCTCCACGCGGTCGCCGCGCTCGAGGAATCGGACGGCGTTCGACAGCTTCGTCTCCGCCTGGTACACGTGCTCAAGGTCGTCCGCCAGGATGAAGCGCATCACTCCGGCCTGGACGTCCTCCCGGACGCGCAGGATGGAGCCCGCCGCCCGGAGGAGTCCGACCGCCGCCGGCCGCTTGCCGCCGGACATGAGCGCGAACTGCGCGGCGGCCGCGTCGACGGTCTCGCCCATCGCGACGCGCTGCCCGGTCGCCAGGTCGACGTAGACGAAGCGCTGGCGCTGCACGGAGTTCTTGAGGAAGAGGAAATACGCCGGTTCGCCGTCCACCTGCGTGAGGATGGGCCAGGTGGGCGTGAGGGCCTGCGCCCGCACGCGCTCGTCGTTCTGCGCGATCTCCATGGCCCGCATCTCGGTGATGCCGCCGAGCGCGTAGCGTCGCGCCTCCTTCGTCTTCATGTCGATCATGAGGAAGCCGACGAGGGTCTGGTCCGCCTCGTTCGGGGACGTGACGCCCGATACGAACCACGTCGAGCCTCTCGACTCGTCGTCGTAGAAGACGTAGTTGTAACCGTCCGAGATCTGGAACACGTCGCGCTTGTCGCCGAAAGCGCGGTTCGCCCAGCCGTTCTTGAGGCCGAGCCGGTTGTTCGCCTGCTCCATCGCCAGGTACGTGGGCACCGCGCGGTCGACCCACGCGGGCTCCGAACCGCGTTCGTGGTAGGTCATGGCCCCGGTGACCGGATCGACGAGCACGAGGCCCTTGAGCTCCGCGCCGCCGAAGAGGCTGATCGTGTGCGTGATCACGGGCGCGATCCAATACGGCTTTCCGTCGTCGTCGATCTCGAAGCTGTAGGGTCCGAAGAGCGCGCCCCGATAGGCGAAGCGGAGCCTGCGCGAAAGGTCGCGACCGAACACGGCGCCCGGCGTGTACTTGAGGCCGCCCGGCACTTCCACGAGCCGCGACTCCTCGGTGAGCTGGTCGACCTCGATGTAGCCCGCGGTGCCCTTGCCCGAGAGCGCCACGAAGAAGCCCGAATAGTCGAGCGGCGACACGCGGACGAGCGCGTGCCCGTTTCCGCGCTTCACGGAGATGGCGGTGAAGATCTCGGCGTCCATCTGCGATTGCGCCCCGTATCCCCCGAGCTTGCTCTGGGCGATGGTGACCGACAGTTCCTTGTCGATCACCGGGAGTTTCAGGGTCCGCCCCGCCGCGTCCGGCAAACCCGAACCCGGGAAGTCCTTCGTGAAATCGGCCCCGGGCCTTTCGGCCATGTCCATCTGGGCGTAGAGCCTGGCGTCGTTGCCGGGCCACAGGGTCCATGACCCGATCGAGATGACGATGGCCAGCGCGCCGACGACGCCGAAGGTCGCCAGCCCGAAGAGCGGGCTCTTCTTCACGCCAAAAAGTCCGCCGCCGAGCCCGACGAGCCACGCGAGGCCGAACGCGAGGAGCATCCAGAAGCCGAAGGATTGCGGCGTGTAGGCCGGCAGGAACACGTAATCGATGCCGAGCCACGCGAGCAGCGTGACGGCGAGCAGGATGACGATGGCGATTTTCGGGTTTTTCATCGGTTCCGTCCTTGTCGGGCGCGGGCGGCGCTCGTCGCCGCCCGGAACGCGCGTTGCGAGAATTCTAGTCGATGGCGTCCCGCCGTTCAATGGCGAAAATTCCGTCCGGGCCGTTCCGGACCGCATGGACGTCGGGTGGCGGACACGCCCCCGGAATGGTATAGTTCGGCCATGCCTCGCAGCTTGCCGATCGCGTCAGAGCCGCCGTTCCCGCCCGCCGCCCGGCACGGCGGTCGGGAGGCCGCGTGAACGTCGAACCTTCGACCGGGCTGCCGCTCGTGCCGGCCGGCTTCGACGCCGACCGTCTTGCGGACGCCTTTTGCGCGGGCTACCCCCTCGAGTTCTGCGCGTGCGCTTCCTTCGATCCGGATGCCGTCGAGGGACTCTGCTTCGCGGGTTTCATGCCGATGGCGCTCGCGGTCGACGGAGGCGCGCGGGACATCCTCACGCCCAAACTGCACGCGGAGCGCTGCGTCCTTTCCCCGGACGGCACGCGCGTCGGGCGCACCGTCCGACGGGAAAGCGGCCGTTACGTACTCGGCATGAACCGCCGCTTCGCCGCCGTGATCGCTTCGTGCGCGCGCGTCCACGGGGACGAATGGCTCCGGCCGCCGCTCGTCGAATCCTTCGTCGCGCTCTTCGAGCGGGGGACACGCGGACGCGCGCCGTCCCGCGACGGACGGAACGTCCGATTCGCCTCCTTCGAGCTTTACGACGGCCCGCGCCTGGTCGCCGGCGAGATCGGCTACTTTTCGGGAGCTTGTTACACGAGCCTCACGGGCTTCACCGACCAGGGCGGCGCCGGCACGGTCCAGCTGGCCGCGACGGGACGCTGGCTCGACGCCGCCGGAGTCGCGCTCTGGGACCTCGGCATGGCGATGGACTACAAGCTCCGCCTCGGCGCCGGGACGATCGACCGGTCGGATTTCATCGCCCGGTATCGGGAGCTCCGGTCGCGGCCGATCCCCGACCCCCTCGACGGCCTCGTCCCGGCCCGCGCGCTTCTTCGTTGAGACCGCCGGGCGCGGGGGCGTTTTTCGCCGTTCTGCCGATACTGTAGATGGCCGGAATCATCGTCGGGCGACACGGTCGGGAGCTTGCCATGGGTCTTACGAAAACGATCGTCACGAAGGGCGTCACCTGGATCGAAGCGCCGGACGCGGACCTCCGCGTCCTGTGCGGCTGCCCCGCCGACGTCGTCAAGCACCTCATGATCAAGGGCTTCATCGCCCCGAAGGAAAAGGACGGCGTCCGCTACGAATCCGGCCCGAACGCCATCCTTCTCTCGGACATCTCCGTCCAGAACGGCGGCTTTTCGAACCTGGCCGAGTTCCCCATCCTCCAGATGTTCTACCGCCAGGGCATGCTGATCCCGAACCACCCCGGCAACGACGGCCGCAAGCCCCTCATCATCGGCATCACGAACCAGCTGCGCGCCCAGCTCGCCTACATCGACCTCGGCAAGACGGGCATACTGGACGAAAAGATCCTTTCGCAGGCGGGGCTGACCCCGCCCGAGATCGCGGAGTTCATCGAGCTCAAGAAAGCCTTCGCCTTCGGCGACCTCCGGAAGATAAACGAGTTCGTCGAGGCGGTCCAGATCGAGCCGAGCGGCGTCGAGCTTCCGGGCGGCGTGGCGCTCAGGCGCACGGGGCTCAACCAGTACGAGTTCGAACACGGCGACGAAAGCGCCTCGGTGGACTTGAACCTGTCGCCCGGCGACGGCTACGAACCCGCGGTGAAACTCGGCTTCCACGACTTCCGACGCGAGTACTTCTCCGTGGTGCACGTCGGCGAAGGCGACGGGTGGGACCAAAAGCGCCCCTGCATGGGCTCGATCCTCGTGCACCAGGGCAAGGTTTACCTCATCGACACGGGGCCGAACGTCATCGGCACGCTCACCGCCCTCGGGCTCGGCGCCTCAGACATCGAGGGCGTCTTCCAGACGCACGCCCACGACGACCACTTCGCGGGCCTCCCGACCCTCGCGCGGAGCGACCACCGCATCAAGTACTACTCGACGAAGCTCGTCCGCATGTCGGTGAACCGGAAGGCGTGCGCGCTCATGGCGATACCCGAGTCGCGCTTTTCGGGCTACTTCGAGCCGACCGACCTCGCGCCGAACGAATGGAACGACATCGACGGCCTCGAGGTCATGCCCGTGCCGTCGCCGCATCCCGTGGAAACCTGCGCCTTCTATTTCCGCGCGTACGGCGAAGGCGGTTACAAGACCTACGCGCACCTCGCGGACATCATCTCGATCAAGACCCTTCAAAATCTCGTCGATTCGACGAAGGGGAAGATCGGTCCGGAACTCGTCGAGCGCGCGAAGCGCTTCTACGCCCTGCCCGCCGACGTAAAGAAGGTGGACTCGGGCGGCGGGATGATCCACGGCGCGTGGGAGGATTTCGAGGGCGATCCGTCCGGCACGGTGTACCTCTCCCACACCTCCGCCCCGCTTCCGCCCGAATCGAGACGCGTCGGCAAGGAAGCGCCCTTCGGCTCGAGCGACGTGTTCATCGCGGCCAACCAGGACTACACGATGCGCGAGGCGGCGCGCTTCCTCGCCGCGTGCTTCCCCGAGACGCCGGAATCGGAGCGGTACACGCTCCTCAATTGCGCCGTGGAGAATTTCGACTCCGGCGAGCTCATCATCGACCAGGGCAAGCTCAAGGACGTCACCTACCTGCTCGTCACCGGCGTCGTGGAACTGCGCGATCCGGCCCGCAACGTCACGAACCTCCTGCCCGCGGGGACCTTCCTCGGCGAATACGCCGCGCTGACCGGCAAGTCGGCGGGGCTCGCCTATCGCACCGCGAGCCTCGCGCGCATGCTCAGGATCCCCTCGGCGCTCTACCGCCGCTTCATCTCCCGCAACTACGCGATCGAGGAGATGACGCGCTTTCACGAGCACATGCTCGAACTCAAGTCGTCGCGCGTCTTCGGCGACATGATATCCTCGTCTATCGCGGCCCGCCTCGCGCGGCAGGTACGCCGTTTCGCGCTCAAGCCCGGCGACCGCATCGAGCCCGATCCGGCGGAACTCTACCTCATCCACAAGGGTACGCTCGTCGTGTTCATCGCCGAAGCCCCCGTGGACACCGTCGGCCCCGGCGGCATCTTCGGCGAGGAGGGCATCCTGCTCCGCTCGTCGTCGATCGAGACGGCCGTCGCCGACTCCGAGGTGGAGGCGTTCGCCATCCCTTCGTCCGCCCTCGAGAAGATCCCGACGATCGAGTGGAAGCTGCTGGAAACGTACGAGCGCCGCATCAACGCGTTCGGGGCGTTCGTGTCGTAAGGCATACGCGCGCAGCGGTTCGGCGCCACGTTGCGTGGCGAGGACTGGGTACCCTCGTGAGGCGATTAGGAAAGGTGCGGCATTTTATATGGACCGTACAGGTCGGGTCCTGTCGCTAAAAAAGAGCATGGTGTCGGTCGGAGTACCTCGCGACACCATACTCTTTTTTACGCCACCCGACCCGGCGCATACGGTTCAAACAAGCTGGCGCCACCTTACCCCAGCAAGGCCGCACGACGGCTTGAGAGCCGAACGAATCGCGGCAGGCTCTGTTCGGCTAAGTACCGGCAATGTGAAAAACCTATCGGCCCGGCGCTCGCATCCATTGCGTCATCGGGCGCCGGGTGTCCCCAGGAACACCGCACAATGGTTATCGCTTCGAACGAATCGCGGCGGGCTTTCGTTTGCTAAGACCCGCCTCTGAAGACGACACCCGACCCGGCGCATACGGTTCAAACAAGCTGGCGCCTCCTTACCCCAGCAAGGCCGCACGACGGCTTGAGAGCCGAACGAATCGCGGCGGGCTTTGTTCGGCTAAGTACCGGCAATATGAAAAACCTATCGGCTCAGCGGTCGTATCCGGTTCTTCATCGGATCATGGCGGGAAAACGTGCAGGCGTATTCAATGAAAGATTTGTTCGAGCGTTATTGAGGGTATAGTACTATGAGAAACCCGGTTGATGGCATGAAGGAACGAGGTGCGACATGAATGTCGACGCGGCGAAGAAGAACGGGGACCTGCGACGTACGATCATCGTGCTGGCGGCGTTGATGACGGTTTTCGCGTCGCCGCGGATTTCGGCGCAAACGCGACAGTCGAAAGCAGAACCGTTCCTCGCGTTCGAGGCGCAGATCGGGACGATGCTGCTCGGCGCACTGGAACAATCCTCGGTCATCAGTATGGGCGGGCAGTGCCGGGTGATTGGTTTCGCATCCGTTCCACTGACGGATACTTTCGTCATCAGGGAAGGATACTTCGGATTCTTCATGGACATAGGACCGCGATTTTGGCCGGAGGGTCGCGCTTTCGACGGTTGGTTCATAGGTGTGTCGCCGGGCGTGGGCCTCGAGACATCGAACTACCTGGCGGTAGTGACCGCCAAGGCGGAAGCTGGCTATTCCTGGCTGCTCGGAAAACGCGGCATCGCGAGCGTCTCGGGCGGCGCCAGATACGCCTTCCGCCACGACTACGTGGACATCATCTGGGAAGTGAAGCCGATCGCGAATCTCACCTTCGGACTGGTTTTCTAGCGGGCCGTGATTCGTGGGACTGCGTACCCTCGTGAGGCTATTAGGAAAGGTGCGGCAATTTTATTAGGACCGTACAGGTCGGGTCCTGTCGCAAAAAAAGAGCATGGTGTCGTTCGGAGTACCTCGCGACGCCATGCTCTTTTTTACGCCACCCGACCCGGCGCATACGCTTCAAACAAGCTGGCGCCTCCTTACCCCAGCAAGGCCGCACGACGGCTTGAGAGCCGAACGAATCGCGGCGGGCTTTGTTCGGCTAAGGACAAGACGAATAAGGCCACCTGGCGGTCGCAGGTGATTCGTCTTCGGGCGCCACTTAACCCCAGTATCGTCGCATCCGCGACTCGATGGTCAACGAATCACGATGGCCTTCGCTTGCGCTCCCTTTCCAATACATCATACCTTATAGAAGGCTGTGCTTGTCACCATTCCGGCATTATCATGTTGATATGACATGAGTAAGAAGTCAGCATTCAAGACCGAAACTCTCATCTAATATGCGTTGTGATCTAATAATTTCCGTCCAGCCAACACCCTGATACTACTGAGCCGAAACAACCAACCTAAAACCGGTACTATCCAATCCGTCATGAGGATCGATGCTGATTCGGAAGTCTGATCGTAAGCATTCTGCATGTGCCATAAAAAAACCGCCACGCAATACTCGGCCTGTGCCTGAGTCCGGTCCAATCGGGTTTGTCTGACTATCTATAGTATAGTCTACTTGCCAATCCCAACACCATTCCCATACGTTGCCATGCATATCAAATAAACCATATCCATTTGGCTCAAAAGATCCGACCTGCATGGTTTTTCCTCGCGATTCCCCAATCACATTACCATAATATGGATGGTTTCCATCATAGTTTGCCTGACTCGTTGTAATATTGTCCCCTGTATTAAACGGCGTTGTCGTGCCGGCACGACAGGCGTACTCCCATTCCGCCTCAGTAGGAAGACGATAGCCGTTAGCCGTAAAATCGCAAATGACGGCATCCCAAGTCGAATCGATTATTGTGGGCACTTCCCCCCATAAAACGGGATTCGTCCTGCCATCTATCGAATATGAGGGTTTGAGGCCTTCCTTTATTGATCGCTTATTGCAGTAAACGAGCGCATCGTACCAGCTCACGCATTCGACTGGCAACATTTCACCCTGAAAACAACTTGGATTATTTCCCATCACAGCCTTCCACTCGGCTTGTGTCACTTCGCATTTACCAATATAGAACGCATTTACGGTGACACTATGTTGCGGATAGCCAACCGTTATCCGAGTATCCTCGCATTTCGGAGTACCCATCATGAAGGAACCGCCCGGGATTCTGACAAATCCATTCCCCTGGGCGATGACCATCATTGGAGCAAAAATCTCGAAAATCAATGCGAGAAAACCACTTTTCACCTTCATATTCTGACACCTCAACGATTGTATGCCTTCCTAGTATTATGCCATTCATACCGGGGATTCAAATAAACAAGCGCTTACACTTCATATCCATTTTCGATACTTGCACAGAATAGATTTCCTTCTCTTTTTCTTGGTACTCTCCGTGGCATAACTCCATACCAACGCTCGAGTACTCGCTAAGCTTCGCTCGTGGTAAAAAACCGCCCGCCTCAGGATGGAACCTGGGCGGGCGCGTGTGGACGGGAAAGTTGACTCAGACGGCTTTGCGGCCCGCCTCGACGGCGGCGATGTTCGTGGGGATGAACTTGTGCTTGTTCTCGGGGAAGAAGCTCTTGAGCACGGCTTCGAAGGTGTCGAGCTTGAGGGCTCCGGTCACCTTGGAGAGCGCGCCCATCATCACCATGTTGGCGAACTTCGCGTCGCCGAGCTTTTCGGCCAGCTCGTTGACCGGAACCTTGATCACCTTGATGTCGGAGCGCTTCGGGGCGCTCTTCACGAGGTTCGAGTTCACGAGCATGACGCCGCCCTGCTTGGTCTGCGCCTCGCAGGTGGCCAGGGAGTCCTCGTTCATCACGATGACGGAGTCCGCCTGCGTGACGAGCGGGCTCGCGATCTCCGCGGACGAGACGATGACCGACGCGCGCGCGATGCCGCCGCGCTTTTCGGCGCCGTAGAAGGGGAAGAAGGTGACGTTGAGCCCTTCCTTCATGCCCGAGTAGACCCAGAGCTGGCCGAGGGAGATGATGCCCTGGCCGCCGAAACCCGCCATGAACGTCTTTTCGGTCATTTTCCGGCCTCCTTGGCGGCGGTCTGGAGCGTGTTCTTGATCTCGCCGAGCTGGTAGAAGGGAATCAGGTTCTTCTCGAGCCAGTCGACGCTCTCGACGGCGTCCATGCCCCAGTTGGTCGGGCACTGCGACACGATCTCGACCATCGTGAAGCCCTCGCCGCGGAGCTGCGCCTCGAAGGCCTTCTTGATGTACTGCTTGGTCTT
>CAYZZW010000045.1:0-27252 GCA_964482955.1 uncultured Treponemataceae bacterium
GACGGTCGACGGCGTCTCCAAGAAGGACTGGCGCGGAGGCCGCGCCGCGGCGATCAACATCATCCCGTCCACGACCGGAGCGGCGAAGGCCGTCGGCGAAGTCCTTCCGCAGACCAAGGGCAAGCTCACCGGCATGTCGTTCCGCGTCCCGACGCCGGACGTCTCGGTGGTCGACCTCACCTTCCGGGCCGAAAAGGACACCTCGAT
This sequence comes from uncultured Treponemataceae bacterium, assembly GCA_964482955.1. Taxonomy (GTDB): domain Bacteria; phylum Spirochaetota; class Spirochaetia; order Treponematales; family UBA12059; genus JAPLSN01. Next base: position 208 of record CAYZZW010000045.1, read on the forward strand.
CGACGAGATAGACGCCCTGCTCAAGAAGGCGAGCGAAAGCTACCTGAAGGGCATCCTCGGCTACGCGAACGAGGAACTCGTCTCCACGGACTTCGTCCACGACCAGCGCTCGTCCATCTACGACAGCCTGGCGACGAAGCAGAACAACCTGCCCGGCGAAAAGCGTTTCTTCAAGCTCGTGAGCTGGTACGACAACGAGTGGGGCTACTCGAACCGCGTCATCGACCTGCTCTGCCACATGGCCGGGCTCAAGAAGTAAGCCATGATCAAGACCGTGCGCGACGTCGCGCTCGCGGGCAAACGCGTCGTCATGCGCGTCGACTTCAACGTCCCCATGAAGGACGGCGTCGTCCAGGACGACACGCGCATCGCGGCGGCCCTGCCCACCATCCGCTACGTGCTCGAACAGGGGGCGCGGAGCCTCGTGCTCATGTCCCACCTCGGGGACCCCGACAAGGACGCCGAGAAGGCGAAGGACAAGGCCGCCAAGGACGGCAAGCCCTTCGACCTCGAAACGTACCTCTCGGGCAAGCACCGGATGAAACCGGTCGCCGAATACCTGGCCGCGAAGCTCGGAAAGCCGGTGACGCTCTTGCCGTCCTGCGTCGGCCAGAAGTCCGCCGTCGACGCCCTGCCCGCGGGCGGGATCGCCATGCTCGAGAACACCCGCTTTCATAAGGAAGAAACCGCGAAGGACGTCGCGAAGCAGGAAGTCCTCGCCCGCGAACTGGCGTCCTACGGCGACGTGTTCGTGAACGACGCCTTCGGCACGGCCCACCGGGCGCACGCGTCCACCGCCACCATCGCCGCGTTCGCCGCTGTCAAGGTCGGCGGTTTCCTCATGGAAAAGGAAGTCGCGCACCTCGAGCCGATGCTCCGGAATCCTCCGAAGCCGCAGGTCGCCATCATCGGCGGCGCCAAGGTCAGCTCGAAGATCGCGGTGCTCGAAAGCCTCCTCGCGAACGCCTCGACGCTCGTCATCGGCGGCGGCATGGCCTTCACCTTCCTCAAGGCCATGGGCGTTCCCATCGGGTCGAGCCTCGTCGAGGACGACTACCTCGACACGGCGAAAAAGCTGCTCGCCGACGCGAAAGCCCGGAACGTGCGGGTGGTGTTGCCCGTGGACCACGTGGCCGCTTCCTCGTTCGCCCAGGACGCGAAGCCCGTGCCGGTGGACGGCGTGGACTTGCCGGACGGCCTCATGGGGCTCGACGTCGGTCCGAAGACGGTTGCCTTGTATCGGGACGTGCTCGCCGCCGCGAAGAGCGTCGTATGGAACGGCCCGGTCGGCGTCTTCGAATTCGACGCGTTCGCCAAGGGTACGGAAGCGGTCGCCAAGCTCGTGGCAGAAGCCACGTCGCGCGGCGCCCTGACGGTCGTCGGCGGCGGAGATTCGGTCGCCGCCGTGAACAAATTCGGGCTCGCCGACCGGATGACCCACGTATCGACGGGCGGGGGCGCCAGCCTCGAGTTTCTCGAAGGCAAGCCGCTTCCGGGCATCGCCTGCCTCGAGACGGTCTGACGGAGGTTTACATGCGATCCTATTTCATCGCCGGCAACTGGAAAATGCACAAGACGGTCGGCGAGTCCGTCGCCCTCGCGAAGGAACTCGTCGCCGGACTCGGTTCGTGCACGGAAAAGCTCATGATCGCGCCGGCCTTCACCGCGCTCGCCGCGGTGGCGGAAGTCGTGAAGGGCACGAAGATCCTCCTCGGCGCCCAGAACATGGGTCCGGAAGAGCAGGGCGCCCACACGGGCGAAGTGTCGGTCCTCATGCTCAAGGATCTCGGCGTCAAGGTCGTCATCCTCGGGCACTCGGAACGGCGACACGCGTACCTCGAGGACGACGCCCTCGTGAACCGCAAGCTCAAGCTCGCGCTCGCGCACGGACTCGAGCCCATTCTCTGCGTCGGCGAAACCCTCGAGGAACGCGAAGCCGGGAAACTCGAAGCGGTGGTGGGGCGCCACGTCCGCGAGGGGCTCAAGGGCGTGGACGCCGCTTCGATCGGGAAAGTGACCATCGCCTATGAACCGGTGTGGGCGATCGGCACCGGAAAGACCGCGACCCCCGAAGACGCCGATGCGGTGCATGCCTATATAAGGAAGATCGTCGGCGAACTGTACGGCCAGGTCGCCGCCAAGTCGCTTTGCATCCAGTACGGCGGTTCGGTCAAGCCGGACAACGCGGCCAGCCTCATGGCCAAGGACAACATCGACGGCGCCCTCGTCGGCGGCGCCAGCCTCAAGGCCGACAGTTTCGTTCCGATCGCGCGGTTCAGGTAACGCGCGCCCCTTGCCCTCGGCTTTCGTTTTCGGCTAGTATCGGCGGCAGTCCGCCGACCGGCGTATCGCGTCCGGACGGACTGCCCAGCCTTAAACCGGATGGCGGCTTCCAGAGCCGACGGTTTCGAACGGAGATATCATCATGGGTCTTCTCGGCATACTGCTTCTCGTCATTTTCGTGATCGTCAGCGTCCTCCTCGTCTTCATGGTCATCGTCCAGAACGAGTCGGGCGATACGATCGGCGGCGTCTTCTCCGGTTCCGGATCGTCCGCGTTCGGATCCCGCGCTTCGAGCGTCGTCGTGAAGATCACCTACGTGCTCGGCGCCCTGTTCTTCGTCGTCGCCTTCGGCATGGCGCTCGTTACGCGCTCGGATTCCGGCAAGCTCGAGGACGCCGCGCGCGCCCAGCAGAGCACCCGCGAGAATACCTGGTTCGACGCGGACGCCAAGTCGGAAGCGCCGCTGCCCGATGCCGCGCCGTCCATCTCCGAACCGGCGCAGCCGGCCTTGCCGGCGGAAACCCCCGCCGAAACTCCCGCCAATCCCTGAGTCGGTTCGAGCGGAGCTTCCGCCGACCGGTTAAAACGCCCGTGCGCTCCGGCGCCCGGGCGTTTTTTCTCGACCGGGGCGCGAATCCGCGAGCGAGGCGTTGCCATGACGGATCATTACGCCGTTCTCGGCGTCCACCCGGAAGCCTCGACCCGCGACATCAAGAGCGCCTTCCGTAAAAAGGCGAAGGACCATCATCCGGATCTCGTTTCGGGCGACGGGAAAAAACGGCCGCGCGGCGACGCGATGCTCGTCATCCTCGAAGCGTACCGCATCCTGTCCGATCCGGAGCGGCGCCACGAATACGACGCGGAACGCCGCCGACGCCGGCACAAGGCCGCCGAAGACTCGGGTTTCGACTATCGGCGTTGGCTGCTGGAACGCCAGGACGAAAGCGAATACCGGGCCAAGCTGGTTTTCTACGACCTCTTGCACGACCTGGACGACGAAGCCCTGTCGGTGTACGACGCCCTCACGAAACGCGCTGACGGCCGTCTCGAACGCTATTTCGAGCGGGCCGAGGCGGCCGAGGCGGAATTCTGCATCGCGGAGCTGTTCGAGGCGCGGGGTCGCGCCCGGGACGCCTTCGAGCTGTATCTGAAACTCGCGAGGATCGAAGCCGAGCGTCCCGTGTTCGGCTACTTTTTCGAAGTGGTCCTGGAATACTGGAAGCGTCTCGTGCTGGGAAGCCTGGCCGGGGAACTCGCGCCGCCCGAATACGCCGAAGCCCTGGCCCGGGCCGCCGCCGCGGCCCCCGACCGGAAGCTCGGCGCGGCGTTCGAGCGGCGACGGGCGGAGACGCTGGCCGAGCTCGGCGACGCGGAAGGGGCGGCGGAGGCGTTCGACGCGGCCGAACGCCTGTTTCCGTCGATGCCGGGGCTCGACCTCCTCAGGAAACGCCTCGGAAACCGTTCCCGGTCCTGAAACGGACGTCCGACGGGCTCCGCGTCCCATTGCACAATTTCATCCTTTCCATTACCTTTTCGCGACTCGGTTGTTTGGTAGAAGAGGCGCGATGACGCGAAACCGTCGGGCACGCGCTCTGAAGCCGTCGTTTCGGTCTTCAATACGACACCAGAAGAGAAGGTTCACGATGAAGCGTATCATTTCGGCTCTCGTCCTCGCGTCCGCGGTCGCCGCTTTCGCCGCGGCCCAGCAGATCGACAATCCGGTCGCCACGGTCAAGCTGACCAAACTCGAGGTGATCTCCTCCCGTCAGTTCAAGGCGGACTTGCAGCGCCTCGAAAAAGCCGGCGGCAAGGCCCTCCAGGACGCCGAACGGCGCCAGTTCCTCGACGCCCGCATCAACGACATCCTGTTCTTCCAGTACTGCGCCCGCGAGAACATCGTCGTCTCCGACGGCGAGATCAACGGCCAGATCCAGGCCATGAAAACCCAGCTCGGGAAAGGCGCCACCGACGCGCAGCTCGAGGCCGCGCTGTCAGCCCAGGGCATCCAGCTCTCCGACCTCCGTACCTACATCAAGCAGATGATGCTCCTCAACAAGTACATCGAAGCCAAGAAATCTGCGGAAGCGAAGGCGCTCAAGGAACCCACCGCCGACGAGATCCTGCAGACCTACGAGCTCTACAAGTCGAAGCTCGTCCGTCCGGAAGCCGCCCGCATCAGCATCATCTACATCGACGCCCGCTCGATGAATCCGGCCGACCGCGCGAAGGCCGGGGAACTGATCCAGGGCATCGGCCGCCAGGTGCGCGCGGACAAGTCCAAGTTCGACGAATTCCTCCTCAAGGGCGCCCAGAAGGATTCCGGCTATTCCGTCACTCCCAGCCTGGTCGTCGGAAAGGTGCCCGAGACGATGCAGAGCTACGGCCAGCGCTTCATGGACGTCGTGTTCGGCATGAAGGCCGGTGACATCTCCGAAATCATCGAAAACCAGCTCGGCTACCAGATCATCCGCATCAACGAAACCTTCCCCCAGAAGCAGCTCACCCTGACCGACCCCTACCAGATCGGGCAGACCGCCACGGTACAGGATTACATCAAGTACCAGATCATGGAGTTCAAGAAGACCTCGTTCCTGAAGAAGTCGATGGAGGAACTCTTCGTCCAGCTCAAGAAAGAGGCCACCATCAAGATTTTCGAAGAAAACCTGAAGTTCTGACATGGCATCGCGACGCAAAGCCCGCATCCTGGCCTTCCAGGCGCTCTACGCCTGGGACGCCTCCTCGATTCCGGTCGGGGAACTCCTCGCGTTCGACTGGCTCGAGGAGGCGAAACTGGCGGCCCTCGACGACGAGTCGCGCGCGTTCTCGACCCTCATCATCTCCGGCACGATCGAAAAGGTCGAAAAGGTGGACGCCGCGATCCGGAGCCACCTCGAACACTGGAGCTTCGAGCGGATCAAGAAGGTCGATCTCGCCATCCTGCGCGTCTCCGCCTATTCCCTCATGTTCCAGCGCGACATGCCGGCCCGCATCGTCATCGACGAGGCCATCGAGATCGCGAAGGAGTTCGGATCCGAGGACTCGTACAAATTCATCAACGGAGTCCTCGATGCGCTCTGGAAGTCGGAACAGGCGGCCGAATAGGCTCCGGCCGGCGGGCGCGCCGCTCGTCGTGGCGGCCGCCGCGCTGGCGCTCGCCCTGTCATGCCGCGCGGAACCCGGTTTCGACGAACTGCTCGAGGCCGTCGACTCCGCCGCGCCGGGCGAAGCCCGCGGACGTCTGTTCGACCGAGCGGCCGACGCGGCCGGAGGTTCCGGCGACTGGCTCAAGCTCCAGAAGCGCGCCTGGAACGACGTGCTCGTCTCCCAGCGCGATCCGGACAACCTGGCGCTCTTCCTCCGACTTTCGGAACGCGCAGTCGCGGCGTGGCCGGACAACGAAATCCTGGCCGTCGTGGCCGCCAACGCCTTCCTCGAAGCGGGGCGGGCCGACAAGGCGCTCGCGCTCTTCGACGGGGCGCTCGATCCGGCGGCGCGACCGACCCTGTACGCCGAGGCGCTCGTGCGGAACGCCGCCGCGGGAGCTTCCAATCGCCTGAAGCGCCGACCAGCCGAGTTGGCGGCGGCGTTCGAAGGCTGCGGACATCCCGGCCTCCTGTTCGACGCCGCCGTCCTTTCGATGCTGTCGGGCGAGCGCGAAGCCGCGATCGCGTACGGACGCGCGGCCGTCGAACGCGGCTTCCTGCCGGATCCTGAATACGCGTGGGATCTCGGGCTCGACGATTTCCTCGCGCGGGCGCCCGTCCTGGACGACCTCGCGCTTCTGTCGATGCAGGCCGAACTGGCCCTGCTCTCGGGCGATTCGGACCGCGCCGCCGAGCGCTTCGGCCGCGTCATCGCCTTGAATCCCGCCGCTTCGTGGCGGCCGTACGCCGGTTTGGCCCTCATCGCCTCCGGTGACGGAGCGGCCGACGAGACGCTCGGCCGCATGGCCGCCATCTTCCCGGGCGATCACGCCGCCGTGCGGGCGGCGATCGCGGTGTACGCGCGGCGCGGGATGATCGGCCAGGCCGAAGCCCTCGTGGCGCGCCTCGACCAGGAAGCGGCCGACGACGCGACGGTGCGGCTCGCCGTCGAAGGCTTGCGGGGGAACCAGGAGCGCCTCGCCGCGTCGGCGCAGCTCCTCGCGGAACGGCACCAGGCGGACGCCCGAGCCGTCGATTTCGCGTGCGCCACGCTGGAGCGGCTCGGCCGCTATGGCGAGGCGGTATCCGTACGGAAAGCTTCCGCCCGCCGCGGGCTCCCGCTCCCGCGGGATTACTACCACGAGGCGGTCGCCGCGGTGATCGCGGGCGATTACGCCCGGGCGGCGGAACGGCTCGAAACGGGAGGCGCCGCGGACGGCGGCTTCGCGCCGGTGTACGATCTCGGCCTCCTGTACCTGGCGCGGGGCTCCGCGGATAAGGCGGCGGAGCGTTTCGGGATCGCCGCCACCTGGGCGGAAACCGCTCCGCGGCGCGCGGACGCGCTCATCGGCCTCGGCAAGGCCGAACGGCTCAGGGGCCGTCCCGACAAGGCGCGCGCCGCCTTCACGGCCGCGATACAGGCGTATCCCGGGGCGGCCGAGGCCGCGTACCTCTTGAACGAATGAACCGGGACGATCCACAAGGAAGGTTGCGATGTTGCGGCTGAAAAACGAAAAACAACTCGACGGCATCAGGAAATCCTGCGCGCTCCTGTCGGAACTCTTCGCGGCGCTCAGGCCGCTCGTGACCGAAGGGATCACGACGGGCGAACTCGACAAGTTCGCGGAGTCCTTCATCGTCGGACGGGGAGGTCGGCCGGCCTTCCTCGGATACCTGGACTACCCCGCATCGCTCTGCGTTTCCGTGAACGACGAGGTGATCCACGGGATCCCGGGAAAGCGGAAGCTCGCGCCCGGCGACCTCGTCGGACTCGACTGCGGCATCGACCTGGACGGATCCTTTTCCGACGCGGCCATCACGGTCGCGGTCGGGGAACCTTCCCCGGAAAACGCGCGTCTCCTCTCGGTGACTCGCGAGTGCCTCGATCGGGCTATCGCCGCCGCGAAACCGGGCGGCCGCGTCCACGACCTTTCGCGCGCGGTGTTTTCCCACGCGCGCGCGAACGGCTACGGCGTCGTCCACCAGTATTGCGGCCACGGCGTCGGCTTTTCGCCGCACGAGGATCCGCAGGTGCCGAACTACGTCGGCTCGGGGCCCAATCCGCGTCTCGTGCCCGGCATGGTGCTCGCGATCGAGCCGATGATCAACGCGGGTACGGGGGACGTCCGCGTCCTCGCCGACGACTGGACGGTCGTCACCCTCGACGGTTCGATGTCGGCCCATTTCGAGCACACCGTCGCCGTCCTTGCGGATCGCGTCGAAGTCCTGACCGCGTGGTAGCGCGGACTGTAACCGAATCGGGAGAACGTTGTTTGTCCCGCGAAGAAGGAGAGTCACCATGACGCTGCTCAAACGGATGTATTCGAAGACCTTTTTCCTGGTCAACCTCGTGCTGATCGGCATCATCGCCGGATTCGGCATCGCGTTCTTCTCCCTGTCCGGCAAGGCGGACCAGTCGTCCGCCGCGGTCGCCGCGGACGGCCCGGGACAGCCGCCCCCCGCCGTGACGGCCGCGCTCGACCAGGCCGTGGCGATGCAGACCGCCTTCAATTACGTCGCCGAGATGGTGCTGCCCAGCATCGTCGAGCTGGACGTCGTCGAGGCCGCGAAACAGCCGGGAGCCGACGGCAACCAGCTGCCGTGGAAGTTCTTCTTCGGACCCGAGGACGAGCAGGGCGACCTCGCGCCGCCGCCCCAGCAGGAAAAGGGCCTCGGTTCCGGCGTGATCGTCAAGCGCGACGGCAAGACCGTTTATGTCCTCACGAACAACCACGTCGCGGGCAACGCCGAGGAGATCACGGTGAAGATGTCCGACGACCGCGAGTTCAAGGCGACCCTGGTCGGCCGGGACGAGCGCCGCGACATCGCCCTCGTCAAATTCGACACCGACAATCCTGACATCCGGGTGGCCGCGCTCGGCGATTCCGACACCGTTAAGGTCGGCGACTGGGCGATCGCCATCGGCAGTCCGCTCGGGCTCTTCAAGTCCGTGACCGCGGGCATCGTGAGCGCGCTCGGTCGCGAGGGCGGCCCCGACAACAACATGAACGACTTCATCCAGACCGACGCCGCGATCAACCGCGGCAACTCGGGCGGCGCCCTGCTCAACATCAGGGGCGAGGTGATCGGCATCAATACCTGGATCGCGACGCCGACCGGCGGCAACATCGGCCTCGGCTTCGCCATTCCCGTCAACAACGTGAAGAAGGCGATCAACGACTTCATCACCAAGGGCACGGTCCAGTACGGCTGGCTCGGCGTGCGCCTCCTCGACATCGACAAGGCCACCGCCGCGGAGCTCGGCGCCGCCGACCGGAAGGGCGCCTTCATCGAGGCGCTGTTCACGGGCAGCCCCGCGAACAAGGCCGGCGTGCTTCCCGGCGACCTGATCGTCGCGGTCAACGGGAGGAACATCGCGTCCAAGGAAGAGCTCACCCGCGTCGTAGGCGATCTCCGCGCCGGCGACAAGGCCGCCTTCACGGTCGTGCGGCAGGGCAAGGAACTGAAGCTCACCGCCGTGATCGACCCGCGCAACGACGAGATAGCCCGGGACAACGCGAAGCTGTGGCCGGGCGTGGGCGTGCTGTCGCTCAAGAGCGAACAACTCGACAGGACTAAGCTGCCGAAGGACGCGGTCGGCGTGTTCGTCGCCTCGCTCACCGAAAAGACGCCGGCCGCCGTGGTCGGACTCAAGTTCGGCGACATCGTCACCGCCGTCAACGACAAGCCGGTGCGGACCGCGGGCGATTTCTACCGCCTCCTCAACGATCCGCAGGCCAAGGAGATCCGTTTCACCATCCAGCGCGAGGGCCAGACGCTCTCCACGCTTGCGCTTGTGCGCAAGTGAGAGTAGAGTAATCCCAACCGGGACGCGTTTCGTCCGGATCCGATCGGGGTCCGGACGCGTCCCTGGAAGGTGGCCATGAAGAAGGATTTCCTCCCGTTCGACCAGGTGCGCAACAACGCGCTCAAACTCGCCGCGCGCATCCACTCGGACGGTTTCGTTCCCGACGTCATCTACGTCTCGCTCCGCGGCGGCGCCTATCTGGGCAACGTGATCTCGGAGTACTTCAAGGTAGTGCGTCGCGAGGACCGGCCCGTCTTCTACGCGGCGGTCGTGGCCCATTCGTACACCGACATCCACAAGGCCGAGACCGTCCGCATCGACGGATGGACCTACAGTCCCGAGTACCTGCGCCACGGGGACAAGGTGCTCCTCGTCGACGACATTTTCGATTCGGGACGCACGATCAACCACCTTACCGAGATCATCCTCGGGAAGGGCATCCCGCGGCGCGACGTCAAGATCGCCGTGCACGACTACAAGATCTACGCCTACCGGGACGAGCCGCTACCCATCCAGCCGGATTACTGGTGCCGCAAGCACGTGATCACCGATCCGGCGGACAACCCGTGGATCCATTACATGAGCCACGAGCTCGTCGGCCTGACCGAACAGGAACTCCGCGAACGCTACTACGACGCCGACCCGGAACTCGCGAACGTCCTGTCGATCATCACGAAATCCTGACATGAGGCGGGCGGTCACCGTTTTCGTCCTCGCGACGGCCGCCTCGATCGCCGCCGCGCAGCTTCCGGGGGCGATCGAGGTTTCCCCCGCGCCGGGCCGCTATCCGGAGGACGTCGTCGCGTTGGCCACATCGGCCGCGAGGGGCGCCACGCTCGAATTCCGTTGGGACGGCGCGAAGGACTGGGCGCTCCTCGACCGCCCGCTCGACCTGTCCGCCTTTCCGAACGAGGAGCGCGTCTACTCCTACGCCGTGCGGGCCGTGAAGGACGGCGCGGTGCTGGCGGAGCGGACGGTCGAATTCAGAGTCGACAAGCGGCCGCCGGCCGCGCCTGCGTTTTCCCCGACTCCGGGCGGCTATCGCGGCGACACGGTGATCCGCCTTTCGGGAGACGACGGCGCGCGGATCATGTACCGCATCGTCGCTTCCGGCCTGCCGACCGGCGAGTTCGTCGAGTACGCCGCCTCGGCACCTCCCGCGCTGTCGGCGCCGGGCAACGGCATCCGCAGGTACTCCGTCGTCGCCTACGCGGTCGACGACGTCGGCAACGCCGGCCGTCCCGAGATCAGGCATTACTTCGTCTCCGACCTCAAGGGCGACGCCGACGGCGCCGCGATGAGCGTGCCGGAAACGTCGTCCCCGAAGATAGCGCGGCTCGATTCGGTCTCGATACAGCTCGCCGAACCGAAACCGGGCACCAGGCGGATCGTGATGGGGCTGCCCGAGGGCGCCTCGTGCGCGCTCGTGGCGGTCAACCCGCGCGCGGTCGACGCGTCGCGGGGCGCGCGCGTCCTGGACGACTTCGTGGAGATCGCCCCCGCCCGCGGCCAGGTTTCCTTCGACCTCGGCGCGCCGTATCTCTGGAACCGGCCGCTCATCCTCCGCTACGGCTATCGCAGCCCGGACGGCGCCGTGATAGCGGACCGCGCCGTCGAGATCGGGTTCTCGTTCGACTCCGCGCAGGCGTCCTCCGCCTCGCCGCCCGCGCCGGTCGTGTCCCCGATCCCCGAAGGCGAGGCGGTCATGCTGTCCTGGCCACCCTTTTCCGCCGCGATCTTCTACAGCGTCGATTCGGGGGAGTACGAGCGCTACCGCGCCCCCGTATTCCTGGACGGCGCGCGCCCGGGCGTTCCGATCCGCTTCCGTTACTACGGAGAAACGGATGACGGCATGCGCTCGGCCATCATGGAAACCGAAATCACGCCGCCGCCCCCCCTCAGGACCCCGCCGCTGTTCGGCGTGCCCGAGACGGCCACCGCGAGCCGAGTCCGTCTCCGTCTCGGCGACGCCGGCACGGTCCGCTACGAGAACTCGGCCGGATCCCGCGCCCGGCAAGTCAGCTCCGCGTCGCCGCTCTTCGGCGACGGGCTTTCGTTCGACGGCGAGGACGGCAAGAGCATCCGCTATCAAGTCCGCGTCCGCGCGTTCTCAGACGCATCGCCAGGGGCGGAATGCGCGGACGAAGACGTCTACGAATTCGTGATCGACCGCGAGCCTCCGCCGGTTCCGAGATTCGGGGGCATGATCGAAGATCCCGCCGATCCCGACCGGCGGCTGTTCGTCTTCTCGGCCGGCGACGGCACGGTGTTCGCCTCGGTGACGGCGGAGGGCGATCCGGAAGCCCCGTTCGTCCGCTGCGGCGGAACCGTGCCGGCGGCGATACCGCCCGACCGCAGCGTGCGCTACTTCCTCCGCGCGTACGCGGTCGACGAGGCGGGCAACCGTTCCGCGGACATGGAGCGGATCGCGGTCTTCATCGACCGGAGTTCCGTCTACGCGGCGGATTGGGGCGACGACCGGAACCCGGGGACTTCCGCGGAGCCCGTCCGCACCGTCGAGCGGGCGCTGGAAACCGCCAGGTCACGCGGCCTGTCGAAAGTGTGCCTGTCCGGAGCGATGGAGCTTTCGCGTCCGATCGCGATCGAAACGGATTTCGAGCTCTCGGGATCCTTCGACCGCGACTGGAACGACACCACGGGCGCGATGAGCGTCGTTACCGTGCGCGCTCCGGGCGTGCCCGTCACCGTGCGCGGCGCCCGGTTCGCGGCCCGCGGCATCCGGTTCCGCTTCGCGGACGCGTCGACGGGCGGCTTCGTCCGGTGCGAAAGCGGCTCGCTGACCTTCAACCGGGTCGAGGTGATCGTGGAACGGGCCGCGCAATTCGCTTTCGCGACCTGCGTCGGATCGACCGTCGTCTTCGACGAAGTGTCCGCGTCCTTCGCGCGCACGACCTTCGCCTTCCTCGTAGACGCGCGCGATTCGGAGGTCGTGGCCGACCGGGCCCGTATCGCGGTCGAGCCCTCGGTGCAGTACTTCACCGCGTTCGCGTCGTCCGGAAGCGACGTCACCTTCTCGGAATCCAGGATCGATTCTTCGGCAAGCTCGAATTTTTCCGCGTTCGCCACGGACGGCGGCTCCGTCCGGGTGACCCGTTCCCTCGTGCAGGTTCGAGGCGGTACCGGCGAATGCCGCCTGGTCAGGTCCCGCGGAACCGCCGTGACGATCGACTCGTCGGTTTTCCTCGCGGATTGGCCGGGCGCGCTCGTCGCGTGCGCGGCCGAGGGCGGGAGCGTTTCCCTCTACCACGACACGTTCGACGTCGGCGGACGTCCGAAAAGCGCGCTGTTCGTCGACTTGTCGGGCGGCGCGTCGGCGTCGCTCGCGAATTCGATTTTCGCCTCTCGGGGCGCGAAGACGGTGTTCCTGAAAGCGTCCGCCTCGAAGGGGGCGGGCGCGACGGCGATCGAAGCGGACGCGAACTGTCTCTCGGAAGTCGCCTTCATCGAGGAAGGTTCCGCGCTCGATAGTGGATTCGCCACCTTCAACGAACGCTACGCGAGAAAACGGAAGAACTTCACGGAACCCGCCGCCTCGACGTTCGGACCGGCCCTGAAGGGTGTGCCGACGCTCGGTCCCGCATCCGCCTGCCTGGGCGCCGCCATACCGCTCGGATCCGAATACAGCCTCGACTTCTACGGTTTTTCCCGTTTGAACGACCGGAACGACGGAAAGGCGGACGTGGGAGCGATAGAGTCGAAACGATGAAACCGGGAACGAGACTCCTCGCCGCCGCGCTGTGCGCGGCTTTCTGCGCGCCTACCGCGCGCGCGATCGATTGGCCCTCCTATTTCAAGGCGATCGACGCCAAGACCTTCGCCGCGGCGGAAGGGACGCTCGATGTCCTGCGCGCCGACCTCGCGCGTTTGCGGGACGCCCGCGACGCCGAACTCCGCCTCGCGCTCGCCGCGTTCGACGCGGCGGGTCCGGCCGGCGATCCGTCGTCCGTCATCGAGCGCGTCAGGGCGATCGTCGCCTCGTGGAAAAGCGGATCGTTCAAAGTCACGGGACTGCCGGAGCTCGACGCGACGCGGAAACGCCGTCAAGCCGAACGCGAGAAGTTCGCCAAGCTCCTCGCCAAACCGGCGGCCGCGCTCAAGGCGGCGACTTACGGCGCCCTCGTGGACGCGCTGCTTGGCGAATCGACGGACGCGGCGCGGCTTCCCTCCATCCCGGCGGCCGTCAAGGCGCTTGCGGCGGACGCCGCCGCGCGCGCGCCGCTCGTCGCCGCGCTCGCGGCTGACGATTGCGACGCGTTGGCTGATCTCATCCTCGATCCGGCCGTGCGGAAACGCAACGCCGGATCGAAGCCGTATCGGGAAGCCGCCGGCGCCCTCGAGGCCGAACGCGGCCTCGGAACCTTGCTCGATGTCCGGGCGCCGGACTTGCTGGTCGGCACGACCGAGGCCGGAGGAACCGACGCGATCGAGCCTCTCGTCGCGGCGCTTGCCGCCCTTCCGCGGGAAAGCGCCCGACGGGTCGTGTCCCGTGCGGAATACGGCTGCGTCCCCGCGTACGCGGCGCTGTTCAGGCTCGGATGCCTTGGCGCGCGCACGCGCTCGGGGGGAGACGCCCGAGCAGCGACCATGTACGCGAAACTCGCCCTGGCGCTCATCGAACGGACGGATCCGCCTTCCGGATACCTTTGGAAACCCGCGTACGCGGAGGCAGCTATCCTCGCGAGGGCGGAAAACCTGTTGTGGGGCGAACGGCCCGATCCGGCGGCGGCGCTCGAGCTCGTGCTCGGCGATCCGCGGGCCGAACGGCTTCTGTATGAAGACTCGGGATTCGACGAACTCCGCGCCTGGCATGCCGACGTCCTCGTGCGCGCCGCGGATCGGACGGTCGACGCCATACGGCGCGCGTTCGAAAGCCGTTCCGGGGTGGCCGCGGCGCTCGTCGCGTCGGGACTGCGGCCAGAGCCCGGCTTTCCGGCGTTCCTGTCGACGCGTACGCCGCCGGACGCGTGGAGACCGTCGATCCGGATCGAGGCCGTATGGCCTTCCGGCAGCGCGCCCGTCGGCGACCTGCTCCCGGACGCCGTCGATATCGCGGAAAAAGCCCTCATGAACGCCGATCTTGGCGGCGCGAAGACAAGCTCCGTCTCCGCCCGTATCCTGGCATGGCGCTTGGCCGGTGGGATCGCGGGAAAGTCGGCGTCGGGGCTTCCGCCCGCCGTGACCGCCGTCTCGTTGCTGGACAACCATCGAGTCCTCGAGCAAGCGATCGCCATCGCCGGCATTCCGGAGGGCCTTCTCTTGGACGCTCCGTATGCCGCGCTTTTGGACGAATGCCGCGAATTACTCGAAGATCGGAACGCGAACGGATTCCCGGCGGCGATGACGGACTTCGCGAAGCGGTGCGCGGTCGATCCCTTCGATAGACAGCGCGACCTGTTCGACGCCATCCGCTACGCCGCTCTCGGCGAAGGAGCGCTACGCCCGTGAACGCCCGCGATTTCCTTCGATTGACCCGCGTCGCCGCGTTCGCCGCCGCGGCGACCGTTTTTCTCGTCTCATGCGGGAACCGCGATCGGTCAGTCGCGCTTCCGGAGCCCGCGGAAACGGTTCCCTCGACCTCGACCGGCATATCCGCGCATGAAGCCGGCCCGTCGGCGCCGGGAGCGTCATATTGGCGGGACCTGGGTACGACCGATCTCGAATCGCGCGATGAATACCGGTTTGCCGGATTCGGCATGTCGTCCGGCCTCGCGACGCTCGGGAACCACCTCGCGCACTGCGATGGCGTCATGGCCGATTTCGTCGATTTGCGTTCCGGCGCCCGCCGTCTCCGCGTCCCGGGGCGCTCGATCGCCGTCACCCGCGCCGTCGCCCTCGTCGTCGCCGAGGGGACTCTTTCGGTCTGGAGCGAGCGCGACCTCGAATCCGGCGCGCCGGGCAAGACAGCGCGCTCGGAGGCGATCGTCGAAGCGGCGGCCGCGGGCGAAAACTTCCTGCTCCGCGCCGCGGACGGCGCGTTGTCGCTCGTCGACGCGGCTCTCGCGCCGTCGGGATCCCTCGAGCGCGTCTCCTTGAAAGCCAAGCGCATCGTGGCGACGAGCGCCGCGCGCGCCGTCGTCGAAACCGACGCGACATTCGCCGTCCTCAAGCTCGACGATGCGGGCCTCCTGTTCGAACTGCGAAAATCAGAAGTCGGTCAGTCCGCGTTCGCCCTCGACGAGGCGAATTGCCTCGTGCTATCGGGCGCGAAGGGCGAGCTCGCCTCGTATTCGTGCCTCGACGGAACGCGCGTCTGGTCGGTTGGCCTGAAGACCGGAGAAGGCGCGGTCGCGGCCGATGCCGCGCGGGCGTTCGTCGCGTCCGGAGGCGAACTCGTCGCGCTGTCCCGGAAGGACGGGACGACCGTCGCCCGGGCGAAAACCGAGGCGACGCGCGATCCCGTCCTGGCCGTCGGAATCGGCCGCGTGTTCCTCGCCTCGCGCGACGGCTTGTCGGTACGGGACGCCGCCACGCTGGAACCGCTCGCCTATTCGGCCCTCCGCTTCTGCCCGATCGCGGGCGTCGTCGGCGAGGGGCGTTGGATCCTGCTCGGCGCGGACGACGTCGCGCGCGCGTTTCCCGGATCGTCCCGGAATCTCCCGGTCGCGTTCCCGCCCGACGCCGAAATCCGGGGCAGGATCGCGGGCGCGCTCGAGAAATTCAGGCTGCCGGGCGCGAAAGACGCGCTCTCGATCAGGTTCAGGCCGTACGCGGAAGGGGCGAGGGCGGGCGGGGCGGAGGAATTCGCCGTATTCGCCTTCGAACCAGCGGTTTCGGCGGCATTCGAGATCGTCGCGAGCCGGGGCGGCTCGCGTTTCGACGGGGCCTTGATCTCGGTCTTCAACGAACGGGGCGAGGAGCTTCAGGGCAACTCGGGCGAAACGCCCGAAGGCCGCCTGACGGCCCGTTTCGAAAAGGGCGTCATGCGGTTCGTCGCGGCCGGTTTCCTGCACGGGGCGTCGGGCGATGAAACGGCCGGCGCACGCCCCGCCTTCACGGTGACGATCGCCCCTAAATGACCGTGCCGGACGGGAGGATCGCCCCCTTGGGAATGACGATAACGCCGTCGACGATGTGGTACGAGCCGTAGTCGCCGTCCTGGTATTCGGGGCGGTCGAAGCCGATGCGGCAGTTTTCGCCGATGCGCGCGTTCTTGTCGATGATGGCCCGCCTGATGATCGTGCCGTGGCCGATGCCGATGTTCGGAACGCCCTTGGCGGCGTTCGCCGTGTGCTCGGCGACGGTTTCGTAGAAGTCGGCGCCCATGCACACGACGCCGTCGAGGCTGGCTCCCGACTCGATGACCGTGCGGATCCCGACGATCGACCTCGATATGCTCGCGTTCGTGATGATGCATCCCTCGCCCGTGAGCGCCTGGTTGAGCGTGCAGTAGTTGATCTTCGACGCGGGCAGGTTGCGGGGATGCGTGTAGAACGGATGGTTTTCGTCGTAGAAGTTGAACGACGGATTGATGTCGGTCAGGTTCAGGTTCGCGTCGTAGAACGACTTGATCGTGCCGATGTCCTCCCAATAGCCGTCGAAGGGATACGCGTTGACGGGTTCCGTCGAGAGGATGCGCGGGATGACTTCCTTGCCGAAATCGAGGTAGTCGTTGTCTAGCGAGCGCTCCATGAAATCCGCGTCGAAGATGTAGATGCCCATGGACGCCAGGTAATCCTTGCCGCCGGTCCGGCGTTCGGTCTGGAGCGCGTGCGGCATCTTGAAGTCAGAGATGTCGCGCGTCGGTCCCGGTTTTTCCATGAACTCGAGGATGCGGTGGTCCTTGTCGATCTTGGCGATGCCGAAGGCGCTCGCCGCCTGGCGGTCCACCATCGTGCAGGCGATGGTCAGCTTGCAGCCCGATTCCACGTGCTTGCGAAACATGTCGTCGAGGTCCATGCGGTAGAGCTGGTCTCCCGATACGATGAGGTAATGGGTGGGAGCGTGCGGCTTGAAGTGCTGGAGGTTCTTGCGGACCGCGTCGGCCGTGCCTTCGTACCAGCCCGAGTGCGTCAGGGTCTGCTCCGCGGCCAGGATCTCCGCGAAGCCGTTCGAGAAGTTGTCGAACGAATAGGTGCGCGCGATGTGCAGGTGGAGCGACGCCGAGTTGTACTGTGTGAGTATGTAAATCTGGTTGAAGCCCGAGTTGATGCAGTTCGATATGGGAATGTCGACGATGCGGTATTTGCCGCCGAAGGGGACGGCGGGCTTGGATCGATCCTTGGTGAGGGGAAAGAGGCGAGTGCCCTTGCCCCCGCCGAGAACGATGGAAAGTACCTTGCTCACGATTCCCCTCCTGGACGATTATAGATACGTCGGTCGGACGCCGACGCCTGATTGACCCCGCTTTTTCGAAGCGAGGAAATCCGGTGGACGTCGGTTCGGCAGTATTGGTATATACTATAGGCTATGAATTCGGTTCCCGCCATGTCTTTCATCGAGAAAATGATCGCCGAACCCGGAATCGCCGAGTCGATCGTGCACGTCGAGCGCATCGAAGCTGCCGAGGGGCGCTACGCGGACTTTCCCGCCGGTCTCGACACGCGGATACGATCGGCCTTGGAGTCGCGGGGCGTGAAGCGGCTGTACGTCCACCAACGCGCGGCTTGGGACGCGGCGCGCGCGGAAAGGCACGTCGTCGTCGTGACGCCCACCGCGAGCGGCAAGACCCTCTGCTACAACCTGCCGGTCGTCCAGGCGCTCCTCGAATCGGGCACCGCCCGCGCCCTCTACCTGTTTCCGACCAAGGCGCTGTCCCAGGACCAGCAGTCCGAACTCAACGAGATAGCGCTCGGCGGCGACCTGCCCGTGAAGATCTGCACCTACGACGGCGACACGCCGTCCTCGCTCCGGGTGTCCGCCCGCGACACGGGCCGCATCGTCATCACGAACCCGGACATGCTCCACTCGGGGATACTTCCGAACCACGCGAAATGGTGCCGCTTCTTTTCCGACCTCAAGTACGTCGTCGTGGACGAGATGCACGGCTACCGCGGCGTCTTCGGCTCGCACGTGGCGAACGTCATCCGGCGCCTCAGGCGCATCGCCCGCTTCTACGGATCGGATCCCGTCTTCATCCTCTGCTCGGCGACCATCGCGAATCCCGGTGAGCTGGCGCGCGGTCTCGTGGGCGAGGACGTGGTCGAGATCCGGGAAAACGGCGCGCCGCGCAGCGAAAAGCTCCTCGTGTTCTACAATCCGCCCGTGGTCGACGCGGTGCAGGGCATCCGGAAGAGCTCCGCCACGGAAGCGCAGAAGATCGCGCTCAAGCTGTTGCGGGGCGGCGTGAGGACCATCCTCTTCGCGCGTTCGCGGCTCCGCGTCGAGCTCATCGCGAGCTACATCAACGACGAGCTCCGGAACCGCTACACCGACAACGAGCGCATCGTCGTCGAGCCGTACCGCTCGGGGCTCCTCCCGTCGGAGCGGCGCGCCGTGGAAAAGGGGCTCCGCGACGGCACGATCCACGGCGTGGTGTCGACCAACGCGCTCGAGCTCGGCATCGACATCGGCGGACTCGACGCCTCCGTCATCACGGGCTTCCCGGGCAGCTTTTCGAGCTTCTGGCAGCAGGCCGGGCGGGCGGGCCGGCGCGCCGGCACGAGCGTCGTGTTCTACGTCGCGACCGCGGACCCGCTCGACCAGTTCCTCGCCTCGCACCCCGAGTATTTCCTCGGCCGCGGCGCGGAAACCGCGCGCATCGATCCCGACAATCCCTACGTGTACGCCGACCACGCGAAGTGCGCGGCGTTCGAGCTGCCGTTCGAGGAGGGCGAGGAATTCGGCTCCGCGCTGCCCGACGTGCTCGACATGCTCGAGGAGGACGGCATCGTGCGCCGTACCGGCGGACGCTGGTATTGGTCGTCGGGCGGCTATCCGGGGGAGAAGATCAGCCTGCGCTCCGCCACCGCGGACAACATCGTCATCGTCGACGCGACCGCGGGACGCAACGCGGTGATCGGCGAGATGGACCGGCCGAGCGCGAAGGAACTCATCTACGACGACGCCGTCTACATCCACCGCGGCCGCCAGTACATCGTCGAGAAGCTCGACCTGGAAAACCGGATCTGCACCGTGTCGGAACGCGACGTCAACTACTACACGGACGCCGTCGTGAAGACCGATCTCAAGCTCCTGGCCGAAGACGAGGCGGGATCGGAACCGAACTTCGCGTGGTCGCTCGGCGACGTGCTCGTGCGGACGCAGGCGGAGAAATTCAAGAAGCTGCGCTTCCACACGCACGAGAACGTCGGCTTCGGGGAGATCTACCTGCCGCCCGAGGAAATGCAGACGCGTGCCGCGGTGACTCGCTTTCCCGAGGACACCGCCGCGGGCAAGCTCCTTTCGGGATACGACGAAGCCTTCAAGGCCGCGGTCGTCTCGTCGGCCGCGGGGATGATCCGCGACCTCGCGCCCGCGTTCCTCCTCTGCGATCCCCGCGACCTCGGCGCGCTCGGGCGCGCGCGCGACGATCACTTCGGCGTGCCGGCGATGTATTTCTACGACAAGTATCCCGGCGGCACCGGGCTCGCGGAGGGACTCGTGCCGCGCTTCCAGGAGGTCTTCGCGGCCGCGCGCGAGCGCCTCTCCGGCTGCGCTTGCGGGAAGGGCTGTCCCTCGTGCATCGGTCCCGATTTCGCGGACGGACGATCGCTCGTGGCGGGGAACGAAGTCAAGAAGGCCGCGGCGCTTCTCCTCGTGGCGCTGGCCGGACACGCCCCGTGAGCTTGCGGGACCGGCTTCGCAGGGCCCGCGAAACCGGATCGGGCAAGGCGTCGCCGGAAGCGAGGAAGCCGCGTCCGACGACGGAAGGCATCCCGGGCTTCCTCGCCGGCTGGAAGATCGAAGGCGGCCTCGCGACGCGCGTCACTCGATACGATATCGACTTTCCCGACGAGATCGACCTCCGGCCGTTCCGCGCGCGCGGCGACGCCGTCACGCCGGATCGGGCTGCGAAATCGGACTTCTCGTTCTTCGACCTCGAGACGACGGGGCTTTCGGGCGGCGCCGGTACCGTGGCGTTCCTGGCCGCCTTCGGGCGCTTCGAAGGGAAGGCGCTCCTCGTCAGGCAGTATTTCATGCGCGATTATCCGGACGAGCCCGCGTTTCTCGAAAGATGCCGGGTCGAGCTGGATTCGTCGACCGTGCTGGCGTCGTACAACGGACGGACCTTCGACGAACCGCTCCTCAGGACGCGCTTCGTCGTGAACCGGATGCGGCCTGTCAGCGGACCGCACGTCGACGCGTTGCACGCCGCCAGGCGCCTGTGGCGGAAACGCCTCCCCGACTGCTCGCTCGGCACCGTGGAGGCGGCGCTCGGCCGGGAACGCGGCCGCGACATACCAGGGGAACTCGTTCCCGAAGTCTGGTTCGAGTACCTGCGCCGGGGCGACGACGACCGGATGGGGCTCGTGCTGTCGCACAACGCGGAGGACGTAGCGTCGCTCGCGGCCGTGGTGGCTTCCGCGTTCGACGCGTTCGCGAATCCGCTCGCGCGCGCGGACGTCGATCTCGGCGGTATCGGCCGGAAAATGCTGCAATACGATCCGGCGAGGGCCGAGCCCGTCCTCCGCGCGGCGTTCCGCGCGGGCTGCGCCGACGCGGCGTGGCCGCTGTACCGATTGCTGGCCCGGGAGGGAAGGACCGCGGAAGCGGATCGCGTCCTCGCGGCGATGGAGCCGTCGTTCGAGGCGTGGTCGCTCAGATCGGGGAAGGCCGAACGCGTCGAGCGCGATTTCGCGAAGGCGCTCGCCCTGGCCGAGCAAGCGCGCGCCGAGGCCACGACCGAAAGCCGCGTTCTTGCCGTCGAACGCCGGATAGACCGGCTTCGGCGAAAAATCGAAGCCGCGGCTTCGTCACGAGGCGAAGACGCGGCTTCGGAAAAAAGCAAAGCGGCGGCTTCCTGCAAAGGAAAGGCCGCGGCGCCGAAACTCAGTTCGGCATGTCGTCGAGTCCGCCGGCGTTGACCACGTCGGTGAAGCCCTGCGCCTTCATCATCTGCGCGGCCATCGCGCTCCGCGCCCCCGAGGCGCAGTAGAGGACGTACGCCGCGTTCTTCGGGCCGACTTCGCCGAAACGCCGGGCGAGTTCGCCGACGGGGATGTTCACCGCACCCTCGTAGTGGCCGTCGTCGAACTCGTCGCGGGTGCGCACGTCGATCACCTTCGCCCCGGCCTTGATCTTCTCGGAAATCGTCATGTCAAACTCCTTGTCCCTTTATGATGCGAGCGCGCGACCCGATCGTCACGCGAACGATGACTCCAGCTCGACGCTCTTCATGCCTCCGGTAACGTAGCGCGCGTTCTCGAAACCGGCGCCGACGAGGATGCGGGTGGCGATATGGCCTTCGTAGCCGTTCCTCGAGAGGATGAGCCACGCCGCGCCGGTATCCAATTCCCCGATCCGGTCGCGCAGTTCGTCGAGCGGTACGTGAACCGATCCGGGCAGCGATTTCTTCCCGAAATCGCCCAAGGTGCGCACGTCCAGGACGGCCGCGCCCGGCGCGAGGGCTTCAGCGGGCGCGGCGACGCGGGAATACCCCGAAAGGTCGTTTTCCGCGGCGAAGGCGGCCATGTTCACCGGATCGTTCGCCGAATCGTAGGGCGGGGCGTAGGACAGGTCGAGCTCCGCCAGGTCGTGCACGGTGAGCCCGCCCGCGATGGCCGTCGCGATCACGTCGACGCGCTTTTCGACGCCCGAACGTCCGAAAGCCTGGGCGCCGAGGACGCGCGCGCTTTTCCGGTCGTAGATCAGCTTCAAGGTCAGCTCGTTCGCGCCGGGATAATACGACGCGTGGTCGTTGCGGTGCACCACGACGGACGCCGCGTCGAATCCCGCGTCGGCGGCGGCCTTCGATCCGAGGCCGGTCATCGCGAAGGTATCGTCCATGGCCTTGAAGACGCTCGAGCCGAGCGCCCCGCGGTACTTCATCGAGCCGCCGAGCGCGTTCGTGGCGGCGATGCGCCCCTGGCGGTTCGCCGGACCGGCGAGCGGCACGCGGGTCTTCTTCCCGGAGACGCGTTGCGCGATCTCGATCATGTCACCGGCGGCCCAGATGGCCGGATCGCCCGTGCGGAGGCTTTCGTCGACCGCCACGCCGCCGGTCGGGCCGAGCTCGAGTCCCGCCGCCTTCGCGAGCGCGACGTTCGGGCGGACGCCGACCGAGAGGAGCACGACGTCGGCGGGGACGGTCGAACCGTCGCTCAGGACCGCCGTACCCGATTCGCCGGAACGCGCGAGCTTGGTCACCGACACGCCGGTCAGGACGCGGGCGCCCGCCGCCTCGTACGCGCGCCTGATGAGTTCGCCGAATTCGCGGTCGGCCGGCGGCATGACGTGGTCGGTGAGTTCCACGATCGTCGTGGAAAGGCCGCGCTTGACGAAGGCTTCCGCCGCTTCCAACCCGATAAAGCCGCCGCCGACCACCACGGCGGACTTCGCCTTGGAGGACTCGATGTACCCGGTGACGGCGTCCATCTCGGGGATGGTCTGAAGCTTGAACACGTTCGGGCCGTCCGCGCCCTCGAGGGGCGGGACGAAGGGGAGTCCGCCCTGGGCGAGGATGAGGGAATCGTAGGGCAGGGCGCGTTCGCCTTCCACGTCCCGCACGGTGACCGTCTTGGCATTCCGGTCGATGGAGACGGCTTCGGTTTCGAGCAGGACCTTCACCCGGTAGCGGCTATAAAAACCCTCGGGTGTCTGGAGGATGAGGGCGCTCCGCTTTTGGATGTCCCGCGAAATGAAGTACGGGAGCCCGCAGTTCGCGAACGAGACGTAGCGTCCCTTTTCGACGATGGTGATGTCGGCGCTTTCGTCGAGCCGACGGGCGCGTGCCGCCGCGGTGGCTCCCGCCGCGACGCCGCCGATGATGACCAGCCGAGTTCCCCGTTTTTCCATGCTGCCCTCCGTCATGACGGCTCTGTCTGGCGAGTCGTCATGTAGTAAATATATAAAAAACCATATATAGTCAATATCTAAATGATGAAGACTGTCTCTTCGAGTATAATCCGCAAGAACGACGATGCCAGCGAGGGTAACTCTTTCCATATAATGGAGCATTCATGATACGTATCCCCGATTCGTTCGACGGTTTGCGCGACCGCGATTATCGAGCGGAAAACCGTTTCGTGGCCGAAGGGCGCATAGTCATCGAAAAGGCGATCGAAAACGGAGTTGAGCTCGAGTCGCTCGTATGCGTCGCTTCGGAACTGCCGCACTGGGAATCGCTGGTAGGGACTCAGGCGGAACTTTCTGTCATGACGCCTTCCGAGCTTGAATCGACGATCGGTTACAAATTCCACCGGGGTGTCCTGGCGATCGGAAAGCGACCGCCCATCTCCACGTTAGCCGAAACGTCCCTGCCGGCGGGCGCATCGCTCCTCCTGTGGAACGTCACCGATCCGGACAACTTCGGCTCGCTCGTCAGGAGCGCGGCCGCGTTCGGCTTCGGAGCCGTCATGGTCGGGCCGGGCTGCGCCGATCCCTTCTATAGAAAGACGATACGCGCTTCGATGGGCAACGTGTTCGCCCGACCGCTCGTCGCGGTGTCGGAAGGCGATCTGGACGGCTTGAAGGCGGGCGGCAGGCGCGTGATCGGGGCGGCGCTCGACGAGCGGGCGGTGACGCCCGAGCGCGCGGAGCTTGCGGGCGATTTCGTCCTCGTTCTCGGGAACGAAGGCTGGGGCTTGCCGCCTTCCGTCCTCGACGCCTGCGACGGACTCGTCGCCATTCCGATGGCGTCGGACGTCGATTCGCTCAACGTCGGCGCCGCCGGGGCGGTCCTCATGTACGCGCTGACGAGGACTCGAACGCCACGCGCGGTACGTCAATTCGCCTGAAGCGGATTCGCGCGCGACAAGATGTCGGATCGTCGGGGGGATGCCGCATCTGCTTTCCAATTCTTGACGCGACCGACCGCCTCTGGTACTATGCCCGCGCACCGACGCGCCAGTCGTATAACGGCTATTACCGAAGCCTTCCAAGCTTCTGACGAGGGTTCGACTCCCTTCTGGCGCTTTTCCCGTACAGGATGAACGATTCTCACCTAGCCGCCTGCGATCAGGGGACCGGTCGCGCAGCACCGCGACGGCGCGCGAGATAGCGCTTGCCAACTTTGACAAATACTGTATAATCGTCCGCATTCGGGCCAAGGGGGATCCTCATGTCCAAAAGACGCGGGTATTACATCGAAGTGCTCATCGCCGAGATGGACGACCTCCTCGAGGACATCAAGGCGATGGAAACCCGGACCACCGAACGATTCAAGAATCTCGAGATATCCAACTACGTGTTCCGGGCGAACGAAGCCGTCTTTTCGCGCGAAGAAGACGCCGTGCGCCGGTTCCGCGAGCGGCTCGTGGCGCTCGATCCCTCGTCGTTCCCCACGATCGAAAACCTGAGCGCTTCGTTGGACGCGATGGCGAAGGACATGGTCAAATCACTGGACGAACCCGAAGCCGTCTACGGCTTCCTCAAACGCAAACTGGACAAGGTGCTGCGCTACGTCGAAAGCGACGACGGCCGCTAATCCGCAACGGAGAGGAACGCATATGGATATCCGTCTTCAGGAACTGCTCGACCGAATCAAGAAAGAAGGCGTGGACGAGGCGAACGCCGCCGCCGCCGCCGTGCTGGCCGAGACCGACGCCCGCAAGAAGGCGATCATCGAGGCCGCCGAGCGCGAAGCGAAGGCGATCGTCGACAAGGCGAAAGCCGACGCGGCCCGTTTCGAGGAAGCGTCGAACGCCGCCGTCGCGCAGGCTTCCCGCAACCTCGTGCTCGCGTTCAGGACCGAAATCGACAAGGTCCTTTCCTCGATCGTAGCGGGCGAAGTCGCGAGGACCTACGACGACTCCGTGCTCAAGAACGCCATACCCGCGCTCATCGCGGCCTGGCGGGACAAAGGCGTCGACGATCTCGCGGTGCTCCTCCCCAAGGACTCGCTCGACAAGATCGAAGGCCACTTCCGCGACAAGCTCGCCGCGGAACTCAAGAAGGGGCTGGAGCTCAAGCCGTTCCCCGGAATCAAGGCGGGCTTCCGTCTCGGCGAAAAGAACGGCGCGGCGTACTACGATTTTTCCGCGGACGCCGTCGCCACGCTTCTCAGCCAATACCTCGGCGGCAAGTTGGCGACCCTCGTCGCCGGCAAGGGCGCCTGACGATCGTGTCCGCTCACTATTATTTCAAGACGACGCTCCCGAGCGCCTTGCCGGGAGGGCCGCCGCCCATGCCGTACGCCGAGTTCCTCGAGCGCGCCAGGAACCTGATTCCGGCGGACGACTACGAGACGCTCTCGGGCGGGCGCATCTTCGCGCCGGAGGACGGCAGCTTTCCGACGGGCTCCGGCCGCTCGCCGCTCCTCGGCGAGTACCTGGCCTGGGAAATCGGGCTCCGGAACGAACTGGTCAAGGCGAGGGCGCAAGCCCTCGGAAAGACGGCCGAGCGTTTCCTTCGCCCCGGCGAACCGGGCTTCGAGGCGGCGCGGATAGCCCACGCGGCCGTCGCGTGCGACGATCCGCTCGAGGCCGAACTCCTCATCGAGCGGGAGCGCTGGGCGCTGATCGACCGGCTCGAGACCGGACACTACTTCGACCTCGAGGCGCTGGTCGCCTACGGGCTCAAACTGCAAGCCCTCGAGCGGCGCGCCCGCTTCCAGGTCGAGCGCGGCGAAGCCGCCTACACGAACGCGTACGAATCGATACTAGCGGGGGCCGGGGGATCCGACGATGCCGGCATCCTCGCCGCCGGAACGAACGAATACCGCACGGATCGGAGATGAGCATGACGACGACGAAAGGCAAAGTGACCGGCGTCAACGGCAACATGGTGACGGTGCGCATGGACGGCGCCGTGTCCATGAACGAAGTCGCCTATATCAAGGCCGAAGGCAAGACGCTTAAAAGCGAAGTGATCCGCATCCGCGGCGACCTCACGCAGCTGCAGGTCTTCGAGATCACGAAGGGCATCCTCGTCGGCGACGAGGTGGAGTTCACGGGCGACCTGCTCGCCGTGGAACTCGGGCCGGGCCTCCTCGGCCAGGTGTACGACGGCCTCCAGAACCCGCTGCCGGAAGTCGCCAAGCAGTCCGGTAACTTCCTCGAGCCGGGCGTCTACCTCGCGCCGCTCCCGCGCGACAGGACCTGGGCGTTCACCCCGGTCGCGAAGCCGGGCGACGTGGTCCAGGCGTCCGACACCCTCGGCACGGTTCCCGAAGGTTCCTTCACGCACCGCATCATGGTGCCGTTCGGCCTCCGAGGCGACCACGTCGTGAAGACGGTGAAGCAAGCCGGGTCCTACAAGGTCACCGACACCATCGCGGAGCTGACCGCCCCCGACGGCACGGTGGTGCCCGTCACCATGGTGTTCCGCTGGCCGGTCAAGCGCGCCGTCGACGTCTACGCCGAGCGCCTGAAGCCGGTCGACCCTCTCGTGGTCAAGAACCGCATCATCGACACCTTTTTCCCCGTGGCCAAGGGCGGCACGTATTGCATCCCCGGTCCCTTCGGCGCCGGCAAGACGGTGCTCCAGCAGGTGACCAGCCGCAACGCGGACGTCGACATCGTCATCATCGCCGCGTGCGGCGAGCGCGCCGGCGAAGTCGTGGAAACCCTCAAGGAGTTCCCTGAGCTCGTCGACCCGCGCACCGGGCGCTCGCTCATGGAGCGCACGATCATCATCTGCAACACCTCGTCCATGCCGGTCGCGGCGCGCGAAGCCTCGGTGTACACCGCGGTGACCCTCGCCGAGTACTACCGGCAGATGGGCCTCGACGTCCTCCTCCTGCCCGACTCGACG
>CAYZZW010000046.1:0-26558 GCA_964482955.1 uncultured Treponemataceae bacterium
AATAGGCGAGAGTACTCGCAATATTCGTCATGGGTACTTGTATGCCCCACCCGGCTGGTTCATCCGGTACGTCATCGGGCGCTACCAAACCCCAGTCGAGCCGCGCGACGGCTTTCGGGCCGAACGAAGCGCGGCGGGCTTTGTTCGGCTATAAACCGACAAGAAAGAGGCTTTTCAGCAGGGGCCTTCCGATCCTAGTCGGAGAAACTCAGGGGCGTTCTTTACGGGGCCGTCCTCGACCGCGCTTTGACGCAACCGGCGTCGCGCTCTCCGCCTTCCTCGGCCTACCCGGCCCCCGCTTCGCACCCGGCTCCGCGCTCTCAGCCTTCCGCGGCCTGCCCCGCTTCTTCTTTTCGCCGCCATAGATCGATTCGGTTTCGGCCGCAAGCTGCGCCTGCTCTTTCAGTTTTCTCCCGCGCTTCGCGGGGGCCTTCGCGGCCACCGGTTCCGGCGCGGCGCTTGCCTTCGCTTTCCTGCCGCGTTTGGGCGCCGCCTTTTCCCCGAGCGCCGCGGCTTCCCGCTCGAGCTCCGCGAGCGTGGCTTCCCACGCGGCCGCTTCCTCCGGCACCTGCTCCGACAGCTCGCCCCGGAACGCCTTGGCCAGGATGCTCGGCTCCAGCCGCTCAGCCATCGCCCGCGCCTCCGCCACCCGCGCCTCGAGCGCGTCGGCCATGGAGAACAGCTCGTCGACACGACGGACGATTTCAGATTGCTCTGCAATTTCTGGCATCATGACAGGAATATTTCTAAGCAAATCCAATCCTGCAAATTTCTGCGAAGTACCCTGTATACTTTCAGACAACCAACTTAAATGAATCGGGGAATTCAGATACAGCTCTAGATACTTACTACTTACAAGAGTGCATCGAAAGACACCAATATTTTTTATGCTAAATTCTGTTGTAGTTCTTACTATTGCGGTATTACCAACGGTTCCTATCATGGAATAGAGCAAGTCGCCAATCTTCAAACCAGATCTTTTTGAAATTTCTCGATGATCCTTTTCTAGAATTTTTTTAGTGTCTTCAAGATCAATCTGATGATTGATAATGTTTTTTGAAGTAACGAGTGGAAATCCATGGTCATAGTACTTCGGCGCATCATGAGTACCATCAAAAACCGAGCTGCAAACAGATGATGTAACAACCCACACCCACCCCTCAGGAAGTTCACCAAGCTCGCTCGCGTCCACCGGCTCGGGCTCCACGTACTTTTGCTTCCACCCGTCGTCTTTGGGATCTTTCCCCTTTGCACGCAGCTTTTCGAGCTCGGCCTTTTCCCACGCCGCCCGCCGCTCCGCGCGCACTCGCGCCAAGAGTTCCTCCGCGCTCGGAAGCTCGGCCGCGTGCTCCGCTCGCCACTCCTCCGTGAGCCGCCCCGACACCGCCATGGCCAGCACCGACTTGCGAAAGCGAGCCACCAGCTCCGGCACCGCGTCAAGCCGCGCCCGCGCCGCCTTAAGCCGGCCGAGCAGCAGATCAAGGCGCGCCGCGATCCGCTTCTGCTCGGGGAGAGGGGGGAGGGGGAGAGTAAGATCAGCTATTCTCGTCGCGGAGAGTTCTTTGAATGTAGAGCCTGTCGCGATGGATTCAAGGTATTCTTTTGATGACTTCAAATAATAGTACAAATATTCATTATTTATTACACTTCCGCATTCAAAGCTCTTGAAGCCCTGATTTGTGCATATTGGATTACTGGAAATGGCCAAATATCCGATCGGTGCCCTGCTTGAAAACAGCACAGATCCTTTTGGCATAAGCCTCGTCGAGCAGGATTCATAGCCAAGTTGTGTAAGGTTACGCTTACCACGCGTAATGTATTTTTCTTCATACCCGCTAAGATCTGCAGGGGTTAACCAAGCAATACCACCCTCTTCGCAAAACATCGCTGGATCATTCGCATTTGGAGTCGCACCGCCGATAATTTTCGCTACTTGTGTAATCAGAACCTTATTCCATCCCACCGGTAATCCTTCTTCCCTCCTTGCCTCTGTGCCTCTGTGGCAAATTTCTTCATGTGTGTCTTCGTGGCCATCTTTTCCGTTTTTGTTTTTGGATGCTATATCGTCACGAGAGTCATTCTTCATCTTGTTCTCCAACTGAGGCTTATCCCTTTTCGTATGTTTCAAGGATCGCGATGACGCTCGTCCGTAAGGCGAGAGCTAAAAAATCACGCGCCGATTTCAAAGACCACCGCCTCGCCGAGGATGCGTTCGCGGCGCCGGTCGTCGAACGCCTCGGGCGTCACCAGGTCGACGCGCACGGGAAATCGCTCTTCGAGCAGGTCCGCGACGTCCATGAACGCGTCGAAATCCTTCCGTTCGTCGGCGAATTCGACAAGGAAGTCGATGTCGGAATCCTCGCGCGCTTCGCCGCGCGCCCGCGAACCGAAGAGCCGCAAGCGCTCGACGCCGAGCCTGGCGAGTTCCGGGGAGCTTGCGCGGATGGTGGCCGCGATATCTATCGTTTGCATACGCCCTCCCTCCTGAACAAGTATAGCATCGATGCCGTCATATCGGCTCGGTTCCTTCGGACATGATGGCCAGCAAGGGTTCGTACGCGTACACGCGGTCGCGCTTCTTGCCGGTCAGTTCGCGTACGATGCCGGTCGCGGACAAATCCTCGAGGGCGCGCGCGATCGTGTTGGGCGCGAGTCCCGTCTCCGCATGCAGCTGCGGGATCGAACGCACGAGCCTCGATCTGAAACGCTCGAATACGAGCAGGTTCTTGGACGAGCCGCGCCCGCCCGCGGCGAGCTTCTCGCGATCGAGCCTGATCCGGTCGGCGACGCGGTGGGCGTTGTCGACGGCCTGACGCGCCGTATCCCGGCTCGCGGTTGCGAAGAAGGCGAGCCACGGTTCCCAGCCCGACGATTGGCGCACGCCGTTCAACAGACGGTAATACTCGTCGCGGTGTGTCTTGAAGTACAGGCTCAAGTACAAAACAGGCTCCGATAAAAGGCCCGCATCGGTCAGGATGAGGGCGATGAGGAGCCTTCCCACCCTGCCGTTGCCGTCGAGGAAAGGGTGGATTGTCTCGAACTGCACGTGCGCCAGGGCGGCCGCGGCAAGCGGATCCGCCTTCGCCGCGGGCGAATGCAGAAAGCGCTCGAGTTCGGACATGCACGCTTCCACTTCGTCGGGCGGAGGCGGCACGTGAGCGGCGAGCGAGGGACGCGCGCCGCCGATCCAGTTTTGCGTGCGGCGGAATTCACCGGGGTCCTTGTCCGCGCCGCGGCCGGTCGAAAGGAGAACGCCGTGGATTTCCCGGATCAATCGCGTGGAAATCGGGAAGCCGGAGCGCATGCGCTCCATGCCGTGATTGAGCGCCGCGACATAGCTCGACACTTCCTCGACGTCGTCGAGCGGCACGCCGGGCATGGCCTCGTGCTCGAACAAGAGAAGGTCGGAGAGGCTCGACTGCGTCCCCTCGATTTGCGACGAGATCACCGCCTCCTTCCTGACGTACATGTATAGGAGGAGTTCTTTGTCGGGGAAAAACGGCGTCGCCGCGGACAGCCCGCCGAGGGCATGCAAAGCTTCGCGGTACAGCCGTCTCAGCTCGGGCGAATCCTGCATGTCGGGAGGCAGCGGATCCGGAATGAAGGCCTGTGCCTTGTCCCCGGTAAGCGAAATGTCCACGTATCGCCCTGAAGCGCGTTCGTTCATCAGCAAACCTTCCTCGACATGGTGCCTGGCACCTTTCAACAGGCATGGTGCCTGGCACTAACTATTTCAATTAGTGGCTGTTTTTGCAATAGCGTATTTCACTATTTCAGTTTTTTACGTTTTTGCTGCTATTGGCGCTGTGTTTCAGTTTTTGCATGAGCGCATTTCGCTATTTCAATTTCCACTTGTTTTTGCATTAGTGCTTACTCCGCCTCTTCGCCCAGCTCGTCGAGGATGCCGCGCAGCTCGGTCAGGGCGCCCTCGAGTTCGGTTACGGCGGCGCGGGCAAGCTCGGCCGGTTCGGGGAGCGAGGCGGCGTCCTCGGCGTTTTCGTCGCGGAGCCAGGCAATGTCGAGCGAATCCTGTTTCTTGTCGCAGATCCACTCCCGGTCGAAGCGGCGGAAGCGGCCTTCCTCGCCCTGGTCCGTGCGCTTCGATTTTCCGTAGGGGTCGGCGCCGAAGCATTTCTCGAACTCGGCGAAGTGCTCGCTCTTGAGGGGCGTGGTCTTGCCGAAGCTCGGCATGTTGGCGCGGAGGTCGTACACCCACACGTCCTTGGTGGAGCCCGTGTCCTTCGCGCCGCGGGTGAAGAACAGCACGTTCGTCTTGACGCCCTGCGCGTAGAAGATGCCCGTGGGCAGGCGCAGGATGGTGTGCAGGTCGCACTTGTCCATGAGGTCGCGGCGGATGTCGGCGCCGACGTTGCTCTCGAAGAGCACGTTGTCGGGAAGGACGACGGCGGCGCGCCCGCCGGGCTTGAGGCCGCGGTAGATGTGCTGGAGGAAGCACAGCTGCTTGTTGCTCGTGGGGTAGCTGAAGTCATCGCGGGTGGGGAGCCCGCCGCCCTTCTTGGTGCCGAAGGGCGGATTCGTCAGGATCAAGTCGGCGGGCGGCAGCTCGCGCCCCGCGCTCGACAGCGTGTCGCCGAGTCGTATGCCGGTGGTCTCGCCGTCGGAGTCGATCTTGTGGAGCATGAGGTTCATCATGGCCAGTCGGTGCGTGTCGAGCACGAGCTCCATGCCGAAGAACGTGGAGTTGTGCAGGCGATTCTGGTCGGCTTCGCTCAAGCTGTACACGTCGACGTTTTCGAGGAGGTAGTGGTTCGCCGCGATCAAAAAGCCGCCCGTGCCCGCCGCGGGGTCTTGGATCACCTCGCCGAGCCTGGGCTTGGTCAGGCGCACCATCGAGTCGATGAGGACGCGCGGCGTGAAGTACTGGCCCGCTCCGGACTTCTTCTCGCCCGCGTTCTTCTCGAGGAGGCCTTCGTACAGGTCTCCCAATCCCTCGTCCTTCGCGGAGTACCAGTCCACGTCGTCGATCGCCTTGACGAGCGAGGCGAGGGTGGCGGGTTTCCGGATGAAGCTCGTGGCGTTCGCGAAGATCTCGCGCGTCTGCCTGCCGCCCTTGGCGCCGAGCTCGACGAGCATGAGCTTGTAGTGCTCGAGGCGATCCGGGTCGTTCGCGCGCTCGAGGACGTCCCAGCGGTACTGCCGGGGCAGCTTGTCCTCCTGCCCCGTCTCCTTCATCATCTTGAGGAAGAGGAGGTAGGTGAGCTCGGTGACGTACTGCTGGTAGGTCACGCCGTCGTCGCGGAGCACGTTGCACAGGTTCCAGAGCTTGTCGACTATCTCGCGGGTGTTCACGTCCTATTCCTTTACCAAGAGCGATATTGAGGAAGCCGCGGCCGCTCAGGCGCCGGGCTTCCATATCAGGTCGGCGAAATCCCCGAGCGTGCGCTCGAGCGTTCCATCGAACACGCGGTTGATCCGGTTGAAGCCGCCGTCGGCCTTGAACTGCCCCGAGTCCAGCGCGGCGCGGTCCACGACGAGCTCGACCTTCATCTGCTTCGCGATGCGCTCGAGCCACTGCAGCTGCTGCGACGTGAAGGGCTTCGTGGCCTTGAGCTTCGCGAGCGCGTCGTTGACGCGGTTCTCCCAGGGCACGAGCGGGTCGCCGAGCGCCTGCTGGCGTATGTACCCGATGATCGAGGCCGCCACGTCGGCGTTGGTCGCCTCGCGGTAGGCTTCGCGCAGCGTGGACTCGGCGAAGCCCGCCTCGTCGAGCGCGAGCCTCAAGCCCTTGAGGTCCTTGCGCGTCAGGCTCGAAGGCTTCGTCGTCACGGCGCGCAGGGCGGCCAGCTGGTTTTCGTGACTGTCGAGGTACGCCTTGAAGCGCTCGAGGTAGTCTTTCGCGTCGTCGGCGATGAAGTATTTATGACGCACTCCCACGACAATGTCCGGGTGCTCGCTGATGGGCAAGTCGCCCGGCGTCCCGGTGCCGAGCCGGTCCAGCCAGGCGCCGAAGTCCGGCATTCCGCCGAGGAAGGCCGCCGCCTCGGCGTGGCCCATGCCGGCCAGCGCGTCCGCGAACTCCCCGGGAGCCATGCCGGTCTTGGTCTCGAAGACCTCCGCGGTTTCGTCGCGCATACGCGCGATCTTGCGCCTGAGCTTGGCCTTGAGCTGGTCGAGCGACACCCTGCGGGCCGCCTCGAGCTCCGCGGGGGTCTTCCCGTCCGTCTCGATCATCTCCCGAATGAGCCGCTCGAAGCCGATGTTCGGGTTCGCGACGACGGGCTTCATATCGGTGAAATCCCGCATCGTGGCGTACAGGTCCACCGCGTCGTAGATCTCGAAATAGTCCTTTCCGATCTGCTCGCAGAGGCGGGTTGCGCGGCCGATCATCTGCTCGTACAGGATGCGGCTGTTCACGCGGCGCAGGAACACGAGGTTGCAGATCTCCGGCACGTCGATGCCGGTCGTCATCAAGTCCACCGTCACGGCCACGCTCGGGTAGCGCTCGTTCTTGTACCGGCGGATGAGCGTCAGGGGCTCGGTCGCCGCGCCGGTGATCTTGCGCACCGCCTCGTCGGGCACCTCTCCGTACTTCGCGGCGAAAGCCTTCTTGAGCTCCTCCACCACCATGTCCGCGTGCAGGTCGGTCGCGCAGAATACGAGCGTCTTGCGCTCGCCCTCGGGATCGATCGCGCCGGCCAGGTACTCGCACACCACGCGGTTGAACTCCCGCGTCACGACGCGCTTGTTGAACTCCGACACGTCGAACGCGAGGTCGTCGGGCGTCTCGAAGAGCTCGATCTGGCCGCGGTCGCCGCGGTACACGCTCACGCTCTCGCCCGCCTTCCAGGCGATGCCGTCGCGCGAGAGCTTCGTCTCGATCAGCACGGGCGGGCGGTGGTCGACGAGGTAGCCGTCGATCACGGCCTGCCTGTACGAGTAGTAGTAGACGGGCTTCCCGAAGATGTCGATCGTGTGCGGCGCGGGGGTCGCGGTCAGGCCGACGCGCACGGCGTCGAAATGCTCGAGCACGCGGCGGTAGGTCGAGACGTAGTCTTCGAAGGAGCGGAACTCGAGCTCGTCGTCGGAGAGCTCGCGGTCGAGGAGGTAACCGCGGTGGCACTCGTCCACCACGACGAGGTCGTACTCGTCCACGCCGGGCGCGTCGCCGCCGCCAGAGAGGATCCTGCGCGCCATCGCTTGCACGGAGGAGATCGTCACGCGCGTCTCGGGATCGGGCGCGCCCTCTTTCGCCGGCTTGACGCCGAAGTCATCGGCGAAGCTCCGGAGTCCCCTGATCTTCGTCTCCTTGAACGCGTCGCCTGCCTGCTCGCCGAGCGCGTTACGGTCCACGAGGAAGAGCGCCCGCCGGAACCTGCCACTCGCGAGCAGTCGATAAAGGAGCGCGATGCAGTTCTTGGTCTTGCCCGTGCCCGTCGCCATGGCGAGGAGGACGCTCCGCTGCCCTTCGCGGATGGCTTTCTCCACGGCGAGTATCGCGTCCTTCTGGTAGTACCTGAGCGGGAAGTCGAGCTCGAAGCCGAAGTCGTCGAGCTTCCTCTCCGCCTCGGGAACGTCGATCTTGAGGAGGGCTGAAAGTCCTTCGGGCGAGTACCAACCCTCGAGCGGGCGAGCCGCGCTGGTCTTCATCCTGACGTCGCGGAACCATACGCCGCTCGCCTCCGCGAGCTGCTTGAGCCAAGGCCGTCCGTTCGTCGCGAAGACGAACGGCACGCGATGCCCATCCCAGCGCCCCGCCCGCTCGGGGTCGCCGCCCGCGACGGTCCAGCCGCCTTCGGAGACGAGCCGCGCGTAGCTCTCCGCCTGGTCGAGCACGGAGGGCACGTTGCGCGACGCGCGTTTCGCCTCGACGATCGCGATCGCCTCGAGGCCCTTGAACAGGACATAGTCGGCGAACTTCCCTTCGCAAGGCCATTCGGCGATCGCCTTGTTCCGGCCCTTCTCCGGCCTCGCGCCGAGCGAGTGGCGCATCGCCTTCGTGTCGGCGTCCCACCCGGCTTCGCGCAGCTGCGCGTCGATGAGCTCGCGCGTCTCGGCCTCGTCGTACTCCATCTTGATGGACGCGTCGAGGGCCTTCGCCGCCGCGTCGCGGCTTTCGGCCGTGTCGATCGCGGGCGCCGCCTCCCTGAGCCGCGCGAGTTCCGAGGCGAAGCGCTCCGCCTCGCCCTTCGCGGCCATTTCCGCCTCGAGCGCGGCGATGCGCTTCCGCGCCGCTTCGAGCTCCATCGCCGCCTTGGCGGCAGTCTCACGTGGCGCTTCGGGCTCCGCGAACGGAGGAGCCTCGAACTTCGGGTCGAGGGCGACGCGATACACCCACTCGGCGATGCGATGCGCGAAACGCAAGTCGCGCAGGGCGTCCGCGGCGCCGCCCTCGCCCGAATGCACGGCCTTGTTCCCGTCCTTGCGTAGGGTGTGGAACATGTCGGCCATGCGCTCGTCCATGGAACGCCGCCAGGCGAGCGTCCTCAGGGTCTCGACGAACTCTTCCCGTTCCTCCACGAAGAAGCCGAGCCGCGCGGCCGCGGCTTTGGCCGCGCGCTCGGCGAAGAGCCGCAGCTTCGCGATGGCGACGGCGGGATCCTCGGCGAGGTAGCGCTCGGCCTGCGCCGCGGGGGCGTACAGGCTTGCGTCGACATCCAAGAGAAAGCCGAAATTGGCTGAATGGGGCATGGCCTTGTCCGTGGTTCCCATACTTCTCCGGGCTTTCTTCTATTTATACGCGGATTCTGGCTTCATGGTACCCCACTTCCCGCGGCCTGTCAAAAAGCGATGTCCAGCGGCGATTCGGCGCCACGTTCCGTGGCGAAGACTTTGTACCCTCGTGAGGTTTTCCGGTAAGGTGCGCGCGCGGGTGTCGGACCGGATCGACCGGGGAGTGGGGCATACAAGTACCCATGACGAATAGGCGAGAGTACTCGCAAAACAACGGCGCGAGCGGCGATTCGTAAGACCGTGTACTCTCATGGGGCTTCCCGGGAAGGTGCGGCGAATTTATTAGAACCGTATAGGTCGGGTCCTGTCGCTGAAAAAAGCATGGTATCGTTCGGAGTACCTCGCGATACCATGCTTTTTTCACGCCACCCGACCCGGCGCATCCGGTTCAAACAAGCTGGTGCCGCCTTGCCCCAGTAAAGCCGCACGATGATTCGCAGACCGGCGAATCGCGGCGGGCTTTGTTCGGCTATGGACCGACTCGAAACTTCCTCTCTTAAACCTCTCTTCCCTCCGTGCCTCCGTGGCAAATTCTTCTCGTTGTGATAAAAAAGCCCCCGCGTTTCGGCGGGGGCTTTCGTCGTAATCGTAGTTCGCTTAGCGGGCGTATTCGACGATGCGGGTTTCGCGGATGATCGTGACCTTGATGCGTCCGGGGTAGCGGAGGTCGGTCTCGATCTTCTTGGCGATGGCCTTGCAGAGCTCCTTGGCTTCGTCGTCGGAGATCTGCTCGTAGTTCACCACGACGCGGAGCTCGCGGCCGGCCTGGATGGCGAAGGCCTTTTCGACGCCGGTGAAGCTCTCGGCGATGTTCTCCAGGTTCTCGAGGCGCTTCACGTAGTTGTCGAGCGTCTCGCGGCGGGCGCCGGGGCGGGCCGCGCTGATCGCGTCCGCCATCTGGACGATGATGGACTCGGCGCAGGTCGGCTCGACGTCGGCGTGGTGCGACCCGATGGCGTTCACGATGCGGGGATCCTCGCCGAGCTTCCGCGCCAGCTCCATGCCGATCTCGGCGTGGTTCTGGTCGGAGTCGGTCTCGATGCCCTTGCCGATGTCGTGGAGGAGCGCGCCTCGCTTGGCCAACTCGCGGTTGGCGCCGATCTCGGACGCGAGCATGCCCGCGATGACCGCCACTTCCTTCGAGTGCGCCAGCACGTTCTGGCCGTAGCTCGTGCGGAAGTAGAGCCGGCCGAGGGCCTTGATGAGCTCCTGCGGCAGGTTGTGCAGCCCGATGTCGAAGACGACCTTCTCGCCTTCCTCGTAGATCTTCTGCGAGATCTCCTTCGTGACCTTCTGGACGACTTCCTCGATGCGCGCCGGGTGGATGCGCCCGTCGGCGATGAGGCGTTCGAGCGAGATCCGCGCGATCTCGCGGCGCACGGGGTCGAAGCAGGAGATGACGACCGCCTCGGGGGTGTCGTCGATGATGACGTCCACGCCGGTGAGGGTCTCGAGGGTGCGGATGTTGCGTCCCTCGCGGCCGATGATGCGGCCCTTCATCTCGTCGCTCGGGAGCGACACGCTCGTCACCGTGACCTCGGTGGTCACCTCGGAGGCCATGCGCTGCATCGTCGTCACCAGGATGTCGCGCGCCCGCTTTTCGGAGGCGAGCTGCGCGTCCTGCTCGATCTTGTTGACGATGGCCTGCGCGTCGCGCTTGGCTTCGTTCTCGAGCCCCTGCATGAGGAGCTTCTTGGCCTCGTCCGCCGTCAGGCCGGAGATGCGTTCCAGCTCGCGCCGGTACTGCTCCTCCTGCCCCTCGAGCATGAGGGCCTTCTCGTCGAGCGTCTTTTCGCGGTCGTCGAGGTCCTGCTCCTGCTTTTCGAGGACGAGGACTTTCTTGTCGAGATTCTCTTCTTTCTGCAGCACGCGCCGCTCGAGCCTCTGGAGCTCGCCGCGGCGTTCCCTGGTATCCCGTTCCTGCTGGTTCCGTTCCCGGATGAGCTGGTCTTTCCCCTCCAAGAGGATTTGGCGCTTTTCCGCTTCCGCCTCTTTTACGGCTTCCTTCTTGATTCGTTCCGCGCGCTGTTCGGCGGACGAAAGCTGAAATCTGGCGTAGAGCCAGCGAATGATCCAACCCAGGAGCGCACCAGTAAGAGGAAGGGCGACATATACGAGCGCCTTCATGGTTCCCCCTACTCTAAACTTTGATGCTGATTATACTTGCATGAAAGTCTTTGTCAAGAAAAAATGCCGGTTGACGTTGACCGGAACCCGTCCCGGTCCTACACTCGAAGTACGGCCTCGACACGAGCGCCGAGCGGTCTTTTTTAGCATCGTTCGATTCCAGTACGGGAGCGACTTCGACGGATGACACCGCAAACGGGCGATTTTCGACGGCATTCCGCTCGTTTTCAGCGATTCGACTTCGTTTTTGGCAACTTTGCGGCGATTTTCGCCCCGATCGACCCAATTCCGGCCTTCGTAACGACCTAAAACCTGCATCGCCGCTTCGCCCTGCGCGAAACGACCTACGCGTCCACCCTTCCCGGCCGCGTTCCAAGGATCCTCAGGCATGGCCAAGAAATTGTACGTGGGCAACATGAACTACGCCACGACCGAAAACAGCCTCCGCGAACTCTTCTCCCAGTACGGCGAAGTCGCGTCCGTCTCCGTCATCACCGACCGCGCCACCGGTCGCGCCAAGGGCTTCGCCTTCGTCGAAATGGTCGACGATACCGCCGCCGCGGGCGCCATCGCCGCGCTCGACGGCAAGGATTTCGAAGGGCGCCTGCTCCGGGTCAATGAAGCCATGGACAAGCCCCGGGAACAGCGCGACTACCGCTCCAACGGGTGGTGATCGCCTTTTTCTGACTTCCCCCCCCGGCGCCGTCGGCCGGGGCTGTCGCCGGATAACGCCTTCCGATCGGTTTCCGCCGCTTGCCGGAGGTCGAAGCGATCCGTCCGGGTCGTCATCCCTTCAAGAACCGCTCCACATACGCCTTCGCCGAGCGCGACATCTCCAGAGAAAACTCCGAATTGTACTTCCGCTCGCAAAACGCCTTGATCCACCGGTCGAAGTCGAAATTCGGCTCGGGATGGGCTTCGGCGAACATGGCGCGGAGTTCGGCGTCCGTGTGGCGGGAATAGACGTTCTTCCGCACGAGGTATTTTGCGTCGAAGCGGCGGGGCTTCTGGCGTTCCATCTGCTGGGCGGTGGGGTAGCCGAAGACGAGCATGGCGATGGGCACGACGTACTCGTCGAGCTTGAGCAGTTCCATCTGCCTTTCGCGGTTTTCGAGGACGTCGCCGATGTAGCACGATCCGATGCCGAGCGACTGGGCCGCCACGACGGCGTTCTGGGCGGCGCACATCGCATCCTCGCACGCGAGGAGAAGGTCGCCGACGCCCGGCGCGCGGCTCGTCGCGCCCGCGGCTTCGTACGCGTCGAGCCAGCGGCGGCAGTCGGCCAGGAACACGAGCACCAGGGGCGCCTTCGCGATGAAGGGCTGGTTGTCGCAGGTGACGGCCAGCGCGTCCTTGAGGGCCTGGTCTTCGATGTCCAGGATCGTGTAGAGGGCCTGGTTGCCGGCGCTCGGGGCCTGGATGGCCGCGTCGATGATGAGCGCCTTGTCCGCCGCGGAAATCGGCCGGTCTTCGTAGACGCGGACCGACTTGCGGTCGAACAGGGACTGGATGATGGGGTTCATGCGCTCGCTCCTTTCGGGATTCGTCCCCGGGAGGATACTACGGGCGCCGGACGCGTTTACAGGGGGCGGAAGAGGTTTGCGCAAAAAGCGGGCCGTTTCCTCTATACAACGGGCGTATTGAGTACGATAATCGTATCGGAGGATGTATGCCCGCCAAATCCAACAGCTCTCGTTTCGCGCCGTTCATCAAATGGCGCCGGCTTTTGGCCATCGCGCTCTTTTTCGGCATGACGGCCGGTTCGTGGGCGGATGTCGTGTTCCTGTCCGACGGCAGGATCTTGATCGGTGCGTTGGTCGGCCCCGTTGAAAACGGAGTTTCCTATCGGGCGTTCGGCGTCGAGACGACCGTGCCGATCGACATGATCAAGCGTACGGAAAAATCCCTCGAATCGCTTTCGGGCATGGTGCTGCTCGTCCATCTCAAGGACGGGGCCAGGTTCCAGGGAGCGATCGCCGATTACGACGAGGAGATAGGCCTGTTCGTCGACATCGGCTTCGGCGTGCTCACGGTCCCGGTTTCCGCCATCGCCGAAATCGTGGAGATGGCAGCCCGGGGACGCTACTCGGGATCGCCGTACCAACTCAAGGTCGGCGGGGGCTTTTACGCCCCGATACTGGATGCCGCGGAATCGTTCGGACCGGACTGGACCTGCTCCGCGGGCGGAACGGCCGCGCTGCCGTTCCTGCGGGGTCTCTACGGCGGCCTGTGCGCGTCGGTTTCGGGCGCGGATTATCTCGAATCCGATTCCGTCGCCTATTTGCTCGCCGCCATCGAACCGGAGGTCGAATTCCGGTTCATGGGGTGGCGTCCCTCCGCCGGTATACTCGGCCGGATCACACCGTTCGCCGCCCTTCGCGGGGGCATCACCTACATCGCGTTGCGCGATCCCGAGTCGTATCCCGAGCGTTCCGGCAGCATGTCGGGCTCGTTCGGGCTGTCGGTCGGCTCCGATTTCGCCGTCGCGGGCGCGTTCGGGATCCGGCTCGACGGAACGGTTTCGCTCGTCATGCAAAAGACCGCGCCGTTCGTCGCCTGCGGCCTTCGCCTGTTCGCAACCTACGACCTGTAAACGAGGAGACCTCCCATGAACCGAACACGATCCTCGCGCCAGTTCACGACGATCCTGGCGGCCCTCCTGGCGGCCGCCGGGTTCGCGTCGTGCGAATCCGACCTTTTGGCGACGCCGCCCGCATCGGTGACGATCGCCCTCGTGTCTCCGCCCGTCGAGTCCGTTTCGTACGATTCGGTCACCATCTCCGCCACGACGGACAGCGTCGCCACGGTTACGGTGGAATACGGCACGACGCCCGGCTCCTATACCGCGGCTACGCCGAGAACCTCGTCCGAGACGAAGGACCACGGCGTAGCCGTCTCCGGACTCACGCCGGCGACGACGTACTACTACCGCGTGGTCTCGTGGCTGAAAGGGACCCGTTCCTTCCCGAGCGCGGAGTATTCCTTCACGACCACGGCTAATCCCGCCTTCCTGGCCATCTCGACGGGACCGACGGCGACGCCCTCGACTTCGTCGCTTTCCATAGGCTTTGGAACCAACAATCCGTGCACCTACGTCGTGGAATACGGAACGTCGAGCGGATCGTACACGTCGTCCACCTTGCAGACGGCAGCCGCCGACACGACCCACACCGCCCTGCTTTCGGGCCTCGCTCCCGCCACGACGTTCTATTACCGCCTGAAACTGTACTGGAACGCCGGCGACGACTACGTTTCGGCCGAATATTCGGCGTCGACGAACGCGGAAACCGCACCGACCGCCGTTCAGAAAACCCGGGGCATCTGGCTTTTGGGCGGCATTTCCGGAGGTGTCGTCGGATCCACCGTCCCGGAAGTCGACCTGTTCGATCCCGTCACAAACACGTGGTACCCCGCGATCACGAGCGTGCCTACTCCCGTGAGCTTCGCCGCGTACGCCGCGTACGGGGGCAAGCTGTACGTGATCGGTGGCTTCAACGCTTCCGGCGCGCAACAGCAGTCGGTCCAGATTTACGACGTGACCGCCGGATCATGGTCGACCGGCGCCTCGATGACCCAAGCGCGCGCGAACATCAACGCGGCGGTCATCTACGGACGGGTGTCCATCCTCGGCGGCACCAACGGCGCCTACAACGCCGCTTGGGCGCAGGGCAACACCTATTACGAATACTCGATCGGGGGGAATTCCTGGGCGACTAAGCTCGCGGTCGCCGGTTCGGAGCGCTTTTCCTACGTATACGACGACGTCGTATACTATGTCGGCGGACGCATAACGAACGGCTCGACGACCACGAACACGCACGAAGGCATCGTATTCACCACGAACACCGTGACCTCCGGAACGGAAGTCGTGCTTCCCGCCGGCCAGGTGCGCACGGGGCTCTCGGGCGCCCTCGTGGATCCGGACGACGGTCCCGCCCGCGTGATCCTGATCGGCGGCATCACCGGCTTCACCGGAACGCCCACCTGTTTCGTGAACAACGGCCCGACGGCCGGAGCCTTGGTGTCGACCGTCCAATACCTGTCGTATCCCTTCACGGCGCCCAACGTCTGGACCCCCGCCACGCCGACGACCCCGCCCAACTATCCTTCCTCGATCGCCTTCGGAGCGGCCGTCGCCACGTCGGTTACCGGTTCGCACCGGGTATACCACTTCGGCGGAACCACCGCGATCGGGGCTTCCGCCGGCGGTCAGACTTCCGCCTATTGGATCGCTCCTCCGTCCGGAACGCCGCCGGCGACCTGGAGCGAAAGCTGGAACTCCGTGACGACCATGCCCCGCGCACGTTGGGGACACGGCGCGGTCTCCTTGTCGAAGTGAGGATCCATGATGACGAAAAAACTCCCGATCGCGGCCTTTCTCGCGGCGTTCTACGCGCTGTCGAGCCTTGCCGCGCAAACGTCCGATCCGGCCGAGGCGGCCATGGCCGAATTCCGGAACGGTTCGTTCGAAAAGGCGTTCGCGATCATATCCGATTCGGTACCCGAGACCTCGAAAGACACCATCCTCAAACGGCGCGTGGCCGAGGCCCTGGCAACCATCGGCGTGGAGGAATACGACTTCAAGAACTACAAGAACGCCTACGAAGCCTTCAAGAAAGCCCTTAAATACGATCCGTCCAACGCCAAGGCCACGCAATACTTCCTTAAAATGCGGAAGGAATCGAACGTCGCCGAGCTCAAGAACGAAGGCGGCCCGCGCGTCAAGCCTTCGGCAACCAAGACCGACGGCGCATCGGGCGCGAACGGGGAGTCCGCGAAAGCGGACGAAGGCGCGGCGGCCCGCGTCGCGGAGGAAAAAGCCGCGGCCGAGCGCATGGCGGCCGAAAAAGCCGCCGCCGAGCGAGCGGC
The DNA here is from genome assembly GCA_964482955.1 of uncultured Treponemataceae bacterium. GTDB lineage: Bacteria > Spirochaetota > Spirochaetia > Treponematales > UBA12059 > JAPLSN01. The sequence continues at coordinate 15,688 of CAYZZW010000046.1, forward strand.
GGCCGCGAACCGGGCGGAACTCGAAGCGGCGCGCAAGGACCTCGAGGACGCGAAAGCCCGCATGGACGCGATGCAGTCGTCCATGCAGGGACGCGACCGAGAAAACGACGAGTTGCGGGCCCAGGTCGAACGACAGCTCAAGATCATCGAATCCTACATGGCGGCGCAGAACGATTCCAGGAACGCCCCGCGTGCGCAGCCCGCGGCGAGCGCCGCCGCGAGCGCGGAAGAACGCGAGCTCCTGGCCCGGATGATGGAATTGCTGGTCAAGCTCTCCGATCGCGCGAGCGAGCCTCCCGAGGCGGTTCCCCAAGGTCCGAAAGACTGGTTGTCTGATCCGGCCGCCGTGACCGCCCTCGTCGCCGCCGGCTGCTTCGTCCTGGCCTTCATAACCGTAACGACGCTGTTGGCGATTTCCGTCGTCCGGAACCGTCGCGACGCGGCGCGGGCCGCGTACCCCCGCTACGACACGGCGAGAAGGCAACTGTCTTCGTCGAACCGGCCTTCGCGCGCCTTGCCTGACGGCGGTCGCGAGGACTCTCCCGCGCTCGAATTCGTGGAAGCGAACGGCCAAGGCACGCGCCTTCCTGTCGAACTCGACATGCGAAAGGACCTGCTCTCGGCGGAGCGCCTCCAACGGCTTTACGACGACGCCCGGAACGGCGGGCTCGGCTGGGACGCGATACGCCGCTATCTCGACGAACTCGGACTCGCGCTCAAGATCGAGATTCTCAAGGCGGCGGAACGCAAGATCGACCAAGGCGACCTGCTCACGCCGCAGGCGGCGCTTCCGGTGCTTTTACCCTTCCTGGCCGATCGCGACGATTACGTCCGCGGCAAGGCGGAAACGCTCGCGTCCGACGCGTACGCCCCGGTTCCCCGGGAACGCATGGCGGACGGCCCCGAATCCATAAAAGCCGCCGATCCTTTGTCGCTCGACGCGCTCCTCAAGATACCCGAGCGCCTGAAAGCCATCTTCAAGGACGGCGAGCGTTCGCTCATGACCGCGAGGGTGGCCCGCGGGATAGGCAGCGAGCTCGGCCTGTCGAAAAACGATTGCGACTTGCTGTTCAAGGCGGGGCTCGCACACGATTGCGGCTATCTCATGCTCGACCGGGACCGACTGCAGCGCATCTTCGCGGACTCGAAATCGTCGAAAAAAGATCGGGATTACGTGAAGACGCACGCATCGAAGGGGCCGGACTTTTTCTCGGGAATCGCGCTGCCGGACGCGTTTAGGGACGGCCTCGTGCATCATCACGAGCTGAACGACGGTTCCGGCTATCCGGACGGCTTGAAAGGCGGGGATATCCCGCTATTCGGGAGGATCATAGGCGTCGCGGACGCTTACGCCAGTCGCTCGGGCCCGCGCGAGGAGGAAAGCCGCGTCGCGCTCCGCATCATCGCCGAAAAAGCGCCCGCCCACTTCGATCGGGACATCGTTGACGCACTCGCGCGCGCCGTTCCCGCACAGGGGGAGCGTCGATGAGCGATTTGGTTTCCTTCGCGGTCGCGACAGCGGGCCTTCCGGACTCTCAGCGGACACTGTTCGTCGAAAGCCTCGCGATCGGAGCCTCGCGCTACGATGATCGGGCGCTGTCGGCGGTGCTCGATCCGCAAGCGGGGCTTCGGCTCCGCCACGGACGCATCAATTCGAACGATCAAGCCGCGAAATACGCCCGCGGACTGGGCCTCCGAGACGCGCCGGTCCTGAACAGGAACGATTTTCGCGAATTTTGCAGGGACGCGTCCAGGAACCGGGAACTCTCATCGCGGCGCAAGCTGCTCGTTTTCGTCGACGAGCCGCCCGACGTCGAGCGGCTCCGTCTCTTCGACGGGCTGCTGCTACCGGTAGGCACCGGCTCCACCGCCGCCGCCTTCGTTTTCGAAACATTGCGGAAATGCCGGCCGGAACGGTGCCACATCGCCGTCGTGGGAGTGCCCGATATCGAGATAGCCGCCTCTTACTACGTCGACTTGAAGGAGGAAATGCGGCGCATGGGTTTCGGGAACACTGCGTTCGAATTCGCCGGCATGATGCATTTCGACCGTGACCACGTCAGGATCGCCTCAGAATGGGACATTCCCCTGCTGGAAGCGTTCGAAGGCTACGGAACGGATGGACAGACAGCCTATGTCATGAGGAAATTGTTCGATAAAAACGGGCCGCATCCGATTCCGGATGAAACACGCTATGCGGAGCTGGCTCGGGCTTGTTGACACGCGATTGTTCATCTCCCTCCGCCTACACTCGGGCGCCGAACGCGTTTACAGGGGGCGGAAGAGGTCCCCGCCTCGCTCGATCACGGACCCGGCGGCCGGTCGCTCGGTGACGACTCCAACTTCGGGGCGGGTCTGCGCCGCGAAAAACGCGGCCGCGCAGACGCACAGGAACACGGCCTTGAGGGCCACTACGTCGAATTTCGTTTCTTTCATCCGATACCTCGAACTTCTTTTGATGGTCTTCCCTTACGTTATCGCCCTCCGCGGACGATTCCATGAGTCCAACGGCATAATCGGACTAGGTCTTTGGTCGTAGATCCAGAAAAACCCTGATCGCCCCGAGCGCGGAAGATGCCGGGTTTCCCGAACCGCTCCGTTCCGACGCGCCCGCTTGCCGCGGCCCCGGCGCGGAGCTACAATCCGCCGGTTTCATCCTCTATTCGGACGGGAAGGCGGATTATGGCGAAAAAAAACGGCACCGAGGCTCCTTTGACCGGCGAGACGCTCGTCAAGGAAGTCTGCCGCCTGATCCGCCTGGCCCGGAGCCACTGGGACGCGCACGAAAACCTCGCCTGCCGCCGGGAGCGCGACCGGGCCCTCGGCCTGTACGCGACGCTCGCGAAGGAGCAGAAGGCGAAGATTCCGCAGGTTCTCCTCGTCTGGCTCCGCTACCGCAGCGAAAAATACTTCGGCGCGGACCGGACGCCGCCGGGCGGTCGCTGAAGCGCGCTGATATAGAAGGAAAGCCGATGCCCCATTGCAAACGGTGACGTTTTCAGCGTACTATCGCGGTCGCCTCCGGGCCCCGCGGCAGCGTTGCCGCCGGGCGGCCGCGCGAGCGGCCAGGGCAGCGAACATGTCGGTTTGACTTCGCGTCGAGCGATCCCATAACGTCAGGACAGTTCCCCGACTCCCCTCGGTCGCACACCTAGCTCGCGTTCTCAAAAACGCGCTCCGTCCCGGAGCGTCAATCGAGGGTAGATCCCATGCGTTCTCTCGGCATCAACATCGGTTCTTCAAGTCTCAAGCTCGCCATGGTGGACGGCGACAAGCTCGAATGGTTCGAGGTCGTCCCGCACGAAGGCGATTTTCACGCGGCCGTCCGCCGCACGCTCGCCGCGCGCGAAGTGCCCGAGGGCGTGCCCGCGCTCGTCACCGGCAACGAGGGCCGCTACCTCTTCAACCTGCCCTCCATCATCGAGCCCCTCTGCGTCGAGGAAGCCCTGCGCCGCTCCGGCCAGACGGTGGACGCCGTCGTCTCCATGGGCGGCGAGGACCTCATCGTCTACACGATCGACTCGTCGGGCCGCATCGTCAACAACTTTTCCGGCAACAAGTGCGCGTCCGGCACGGGCGAATTCTTCAAGCAGCAGCTGGCGCGCATGGACATGAAGCTGTCCGACGTGGCCGCGGTGCCCGACACCGCGCGCGTCCTGTCGCTGTCCACTCGCTGCTCGGTGTTCATGAAGAGCGACTGCACGCACCGCCTCAACAAGCGCGAGGCGACGAAGGACGACATCGTCCTCTCGCTGTCGGACGTGATGGCCACCAAGGTCATCGACTTCCTGAAGCGCGCCAAGATTTCCGAAGGCCGCGTCATGCTCACGGGCGGCGTCACGCAGAACCGCCACATCGTCCGCTTCATCCAGGGCAAGTCCGACAAGGTGGATTTCGTCGTGCCGGAGATGTCGTCCGCGTTCGAAGCCTACGGCGCCGCGCTCCTCGCCGCCGAGAACGGCTCCCCGCTCCCGCCGATCGACCTGCTCCTGAAGCCCAACAACGTGCGCTTCAGCGCCATGGACGACCTCAAGAAGTGGACCGACAAGGTCACCTACTTCGACGCGAAGGAAGGCAAGGTCGTCGCCGGCCGCGAGTACTACCTCGGCGTAGACGGCGGCTCAACGACGACGAAGGCGTGCCTCATCGACGCGGAAACCGACGTGGTCGTCGCGTCCTTCTACGGCCGCACCCACGGCGATCCCGTGAAGTCCTTCAAGAAGTGCGTCGAGGAAATCAAGGCGAAGATCAAGGCCGACATCGGCGACGAGAAGATCCGCATCACGCTGTCCGCCACGACGGGCTCCTCGCGCGAGATCCTCGGCGTCTTCCTCGAGACCCCCGGCGTCTACAACGAGATCATCGCGCACTCGGTGGGCACCACCTACTTCGACAAGGGCGTGGAGACGATCTTCGAGATCGGCGGCCAGGACGCCAAGTACGTCCTCCTCAAGAACGGCGTCCCCATCGACTACGCGATGAACGAAGCCTGCTCCGCGGGCACGGGCTCCTTCCTCGAGGAGTCCGCCGCCGGCGACCTCAACATCGCGCACGCCTGGGAGATCGGCGAGATCGCGCTCAAGGCCGACGCCCCGCTCAAGTTCGGCGAGCACTGCTCGGCGTTCATCAACTCGGACATCCGCAAGGCCATCCAGCAGGGCGCCTCGCGCGAGAACATCACCGCGGGCATCGTCTGCTCCATCGTGGCCAACTACCTGAACCGCGTGGTCGGCAACCGCACCATCGGCGGCAAGGTCTTCCTCCAGGGCGGCGTGGCCAAGAACAAGGCCATCCCGCTGGCGTTCGCCATGCTCCTCGACAAGCCCATCCTCGTGCCGCCGAGCCCCGAGCTCATGGGCTGCTTCGGCGTGGCCCTCCTGGCCAAGCGGAAGCTGGCCGACGGGCTCATCCAGAAGGCGGACGTCGACCTCGACGCCCTGCTCGCGCGCGAGATCGTGTACGAGCGCGTCTTCCAGTGCCAGGCGTGCGACAACTACTGCTCGATCCAGGTGCTCAAGGTGAACGGGCACCCCTACATGTTCGGCGGACGATGCAACAAGTACGCGAACATGCGGAAGAACGTCACCGACGTGCCCGTCTTCGACTACGTTTCGAAGCGCTCGGAGCTTCTCTTCACCGAGTGCGCCCCGAAACCCGGAACCTTGAAGCCCAAGCGGACCTACACGGTCGGCATACCCCGCTGCTTCTCGGTGCACACGCTCTATCCGCTCTACTCGTGGTTCTGGCACGAGCTCGGCGTGAAGACGATCCTCTCCGACCAGGTCGAGCACGAGGGCGTGGCGCGCGCGGAAAGCACCTACTGCTTCCCCGCGGAGATCGCGCACGGCGCCGTGCAGGACGTCGTCAACAAGGGCTGCGACTACGTTTTCCTCCCGCACTTCCGCGACATGCCGAGCTACGAAGAGGACGTGCACGCGAACTTCTGCCCCATCACGCAGAGCCTTCCGTATTACATCGAAAAGGCGTTCCCCGACGTCGACAAGGACAAGCTCCTGCCGCTCGTCGTGAGCTTCAAGTTCGGCGTCGCGAAGGCGCTCGAGCACTTCCTGACGCTCGGCGAGCGCCTCGGCATCCCCGCCGCGGAGATCGAGGCGGCGTTCAAGGTCGCCTACGAAAGGCAGGAAGACTACTTCAAGAAAGCCCGCAAGCTGGGCGAAGACGCCATCGCCGACGCGCGCAAGGCCGACCGCCCCGTCATCGCCGTGCTCGGCCGCCCGTACAACGCCTTCACCGCCGAGGCGAACATGGGCATCCCGCGCAAGTTCACCACGCGCGGCTACTCGGTCATTCCCTTCGACATCCTCCCCTTCGAGGGCGAAGGAATCTTCCCGAACATGTACTGGTTCTACGGACAGCAGGACATGAAGGCCGCGTCGCTCCTCAAGGACGAAGACAACATCTACGTCACGTTCATCACGAACTTCTCCTGCGCGCCGGACTCCTTCCTCCTCCACTACCTCAGGTGGATCATGGGCCAGAAGCCCTTCCTCATCCTGGAGCTGGATTCGCACTCCGCGGACGCCGGCATCGACACGCGCGTCGAGGCGTTCCTCGACATCATCGAGGGCTACCGCTCCAAGAAGTCCGAGCTCTCGGGCGACGGGTACGACAACGGGCTCGTCTTCGTGAACGACGGCAAGAGCGAAGTGCACCTCGAAAACCGCAAGACCGGCGAGGCGATCCCCATCCGCAACAACAAGCGCGTGAAGATCCTCCTCTCCAACATGGGCAACATCGCCACGGAATTCCTCGCGGCCGTGCTGCGCGGCGGCGGGCTCAACGCCGAGGCGATGCCGGTGGCCAACCCGAAGACCATCCAGATGGCGCGCTCGCACGCGTCGGGCAAGGAATGCGTGCCGTCGCACCTCGTGCTCGGCAGCGCCCTCCAGTACTTCGCCTCGGAAAAGTACCGGAAGGACGAGATCTACATGCTCTTCGTGCCCATCACGACGGGCCCCTGCCGCACCGGCCAGTACTTCGTCTTCTACGAGAACCTCTTCAAGGACCTCCGGCTCGAGAACGTCGTCGTGTTCACGCTCTCCGCGGACAACTCGTACACGGAACTCGGGCCGGGCTTCTCGAAGGACATGTGGCTCGGGCTCGCGGTCTCGGACTACCTCAAGGACATCCACACCGCGCTCAAGGCGACCGCCGTCGATCCTTCGGCCGCCATCGAGAAGTACCACGGGCTATGGATGAAGATGATGGCCACGGTGGAACGAGACTCGTCGAAGCTCATGCCGGAGCTCGCGCACATCGCCCGCGAAGTGGCGAAGATCCCGCTCAGGCGGAAGCTCTCGGACTGCCCGAAGGTGCTCATCGTCGGCGAGATCTACGTCCGCCGCGACGACTACGCGGTGGGCGAGCTCATCGACCTCATGGCGGCGCGCGGCATCGTCCCGAAGGTGTCCGGCATCTGCGAGTGGATCCACTACCTCGACTTCGTGCGCGAGTACGACCTCAAGAAGCGGCTCAGGCTCCTGCCCTGGTGGAAGCGCCCCTTCTCCGAGCCGGCGATGAAGCTCCTCAAACTCCATATCGAGGAATGGTGGAAGCATTCCGTCGAGAACAAGGTGAAGAAGGCGCTCGCGCCCGCGAACCTGTTGCCCTCCGCGCCGCACGACATGCGCCGCATCATGGCCAACACCGCGAAGCACTTCGTGAGCCACGAGCTCAACTCGGAGATCGCGGTATCCACGGGCGTCGCGGCCACGGCGATGGAGGAAGGCTATTCGGGCGTCGTGAACATCTCGCCGTTCGCCTGCCTCATCGGTCGCGTCATCGAGGGCCTGTACACGCCGTGGGCGCGCGACCGCAACTATCCGTCCATCTCCGTCGAGGTCGACGGCAACATGCTGCCGCCGAACATCGTCAACAAGCTCAACATCTTCATGGTGAACGTGCTCCGCTTCCGCGGAGAGCGCGAGGCGGCGTCGCTCCTGGACGACGCGGACGACCTGGCCGCGCGCCTGGCCGAGGAAGCCGTGAAAGCCGGCATCGGCGAAGGCCACGCCTGCTCCGACTGCGGCGACTGCGCCTCCTGCGCGGACCGGAAGTAACAAGACGGCTTGCCGCCGGGACACGATGCGGCATTTGGATTCAAGGAGAGGAGGCTTCGGCTTCCTCTCCTTTTTTCGATCCGCTTTCATCCGACCCGCGAAAGAATCCACCGGAAGTCCAGTGCCGATTCGGCACGGCCGACGAGCGTTCTTGCACGACCCGCATCCATCTTTCCCGGTCCCGTATTCTTCCTTTCGTGCCTCCGGACCGACGCTCGAGCGCTCGCCATGCTTCGTTTCGTGTCGAAGTCCTTGCGTGGAATGCGCGGAGCGGGCGCGGTAGAATGGAAGGCATGAAACGCATCGTGTTCGCGCTCTGCGCGTCGCTCCTCTTGGGCGGCTTGCCGGTTGCGGCGCAGGACGATCTGCCGCACGTCCTCGGCGTCGATTTCACCATCGGCACCCCATCGTCCTTCCAGGATATCTTCCGCTCCGTGTCGCTCGGGGCGAGCGTCCGCTGGCTCGCCACGGACCGGATCGAAGTGAGCCTCGACTACTTCTACCTCGGAAAGGAGTTTTATTATCCGGACTCGGGCGACTGGTACGGGCCGGTACCGTGGACTTCGGTTCCGTCGGGCGACATCCACGCGTACGACTGGATTTTCTACCATACAAGGCACTACATCGCGCCCAAGGCGTGGTACCTCGTCCCGCTCGACGCCCTCTCGGAGGCGGGCGATTTCGACCTGCGGCTCGGGACCGGCCCCGCGCTCAATTTCATCATCCCCTCGGAAGCCGCAATCTACTACCCGGAACTGGCGGACGCCTTCGAACAGTTCGAAAAGACCTTCGACGCGTACCTGGGCTGGACGGTAAACGTCGGCCTCGAATACCACCCGGTCCCGCTGGTCGCGCTCGGCTTCGAGTACATGTTCCTCATCGACGACTTCACGAAGATCGCCTACTCCATGTCGCAGGACTGGCTCGGCTACCTCGACAAGGCGGGCAATTTCGTCTTTTACGTGGGGATGCGGATATGAAACGGGCTTTCAACGCGATCTTTTTCACCGCCGCGCTCCTCACCCTGTCCTCGTGCGACGTCATCATCGGCGCCATCCTGAATTCGCACGCGCCCACCGGCGTCGAAGCCAGCGACGGCGAGTACGCGGACCGCGTGGTCGTCGACTGGAACGCCCCGTCCTTCTCAGAGGAAGACGAAGCGACGCATACGGTCACCGGCTACACCGTTTCGTGGAGCGGCGCCGTGACGGGCTCGGTCTCGACGACGTCCACGTCGTACACGATCGGCGGCATGAACATCGGCGATCGGGCCTTAGCCGTGTACGTCACGGTCACCGCGCACATCGACGTGTCCGGCGGTTCCGGCGAGACGGCGAGCAACTCCGACGAGGGCTTCGCGCTCCAGTCGCGCGACCTCGTCTGGAATCCGTCGTGGACGACGGCCGCCTTGCCGAACGACTCTGGCAGCGACGCCGGCTACGACGGCGACACGTGGTTCGTGACGATGCTCCAAAAAGGCTTTCAGTACCACTTCGACACCGGCACGGACGGCGACACGATCAGTTTCTACGATTATGAGAGCGTCGACAGTCCCGTCGATAGCGTCGCGACCGCGTCGGGCGGCTTGGCCACCTGGACCTGCGACGACAACGGCAACGGCCACAAGTTCTACGTCCGCGTCCACAGCGCTTCGGGCATCATGGACTGCACGTACTCGTACTGAGCGGCCCCATTAGCAAAAAGGAGCCCTCCGTCCGGAGGGCTCCTTCGCTTTACGGAAAACGGGAACGTCAGTCGTGGTACAGGAAGCACGCCACTTTGTGGTCCGGGCCGACTTCCTTCAGGGTCGGGATCGCCTGGGCGCACTTGTCCATGCGCTTCGAGCAGCGGTCGTAGAAGTAGCAGCAGGTGCGCTTCTTGTCCGGGGACGGCACGTCGCCCGTGAGGATGATGCGCTGCCGCTTCTTCTCGATGGCCGGATCCGGGATGGGCGCCGCGGACAGGAGAGCCTGCGTGTACGGGTGCAGGGGCTTCGCGTAGAGTTCGTTCGACACCGATATCTCCATGATCGCCCCGAGGTACATGACCGCGACGCGCGTGGAGATGTACTCGATGACCGAGAGGTCGTGGGCGATGAAGAGGTACGTGAGGCCGAATTCGTCCTGCAGGTCCTTGAAGAGGTTCAGGATCTGCGCCTGGATGGACACGTCGAGGGCGGACACGGGCTCGTCGCAGAGGATGAGCTCCGGTTTGAGCGCGAGCGCGCGCGCGATGCCGATGCGCTGCCTCTGGCCGCCGGAGAACTCGTGCGGGTAGCGGTTCTTGAAGAACTTCGAAAGCCCGACGCGCTCCATGAGCTGCTCGACGCGCTCGTTGATCTCTTCCTGGGCGATGTCGAGCACGCCGCGCTTCTTGTAGATGCGCATCGGCTCGGAAATGATGTCGCCCGAGGTCATGCGCGGGTTCAAGGACGCGTACGGATCCTGGAACACCAGCTGCATGTCCTGGCGCGCCGTGATGAGCTCGTCGGCCCGCAGCTTCGTGAGGTCGCGGCCCTTGAGTTCGACCACGCCCGCGGTGGGCTTGTAGAGCTGGGCCACCGCGCGCACCGTCGTGGACTTGCCGCAACCCGACTCGCCCACGAGGCCGAGCGTCTCGCCCTTCCTGATCTGGAAATCGATCTCGTTCACCGCGTAGATGTAGCGGTGCTGACCCCCGACGATGCCCGTCCTCCCGATGGGGAAGTGCATCGAAAGGCCTTTGACGTCGAGGAGAACTTCCTTGCCGGCCATGTCAGTTCGCCTCCTTCGCGTAGAGCCAGCACGAGACCGTCCGGCCTTCGCCGAAGTCCGTGGTGGTCGGATACTTGTTCTTGCAGATGTCCTTCGCCATGTCGCAGCGCGGATAGAACGGACAGCAGTCCGGCAGGTCGATGACGTTGGGCGGCTGTCCGCGGATGGACTGCAGGCGCTGGCCGGTCGAGCGATCGAGGCGCGGCACCGACTTGATGAGTCCCTGCGTGTAGGGGTGCTTGGGACCGGCGAAGATGTCGTCGGTCTTGCCGCGCTCCACGATGCGGCCCGCGTACATGACGCAGATAGTGTCGCACATGCCGGCCACGACGCCGAGCGAGTGGGTGATGAGGATCACCGCGGTGCCAAGGCGGTTCGTGAGGTCCTTCATGAGGTCGAGGATCTGCGCCTGGATGGTCACGTCGAGCGCGCTCGTCGGCTCGTCGGCGATGAGGATCTCCGGATTGCACGACAGCCCCATGCCGATCATGACGCGCTGGCGCATGCCGCCCGAGAACTGGTGCGGGTACTGGTCGAT
>CAYZZW010000047.1:0-26327 GCA_964482955.1 uncultured Treponemataceae bacterium
CGATCCTCGACACCTCCAAGATGGGCTACCAGTACATCGAGAACCTCAAGAACGCCCGCACCCTCATCATCCGCGAGTACGAGGACACCGATTACGCCCACCTGCCGGACGAGCGCTACAAGATCCGCCTCCAGTACTACGACAACTCCCAGCTCAACGAGGAGCGCAAGGCCTACCACGTGCAGGTCACGAGCTTCGAGCAGGAAGTGAAGCACATCTGGGAAGTCCTCAAGATGAAGTACGAGGATTCCAAGTTCCTGAAGCGCATCACCGACTTCGACGATCTCGCGAAGATCATGCGCGGCAAGATCCGCACCCGCCTCCGGAAGAAGGACAACGAGCCCGAGTACGAGAAGCTCGACAAGGTCTGGGACGAGATCGGCTTCGTGCGCGCCGCGGAGACGGACGTCGAGAAGTACAACCGCACCTACATCTACGAAAAGGACAAGATGCGGTCCAAGCTCATCCTCATGCGCGACAAGCTCAAGAACATGTACTCCTACCAGTACCCGATCGAGCGCCGCGTCATCGAGGAGCGCCTCACCTTCCTCGAGACGGAGTTCTTCCGCTTCGATTACATGATCAACCCCTACCACATCCAGCCCGGTATCCTCCTGGACGTGGACATCACCTCGATCAAGCGCAAGAAGGCCACGCTCGACGGCATGGCCAACGTGCTCAACGAGTTCCTCCACGGCGTGTCCAAGGGCTTCCAGGACGCGGCCTTCGCGGCCTTCAGCCGCCGCCGCTCCACGGTCCGCTCGGACATCGCGCAGTCCTTCGCCGCCACGCCGCTCGAAGAGGAACAGGGCTCGGGCGGAGACTACCTGTCGATGATCGACAACGCCGCCCCGGCCATCGCCGAAACCGCCGCGCCGAAGCCGGTCACGGTGAGGCCGACCGCGCGCAAGGCCGCCGCCAAGCCGGCGCCGAAGTCTTCCGGCCGCGGCGTCGTGGACCACACGAGGAAAGCCGGATCCGCCCGCAAACCGGCCGCCCGCTCGTCCCGCAGGTCGGACGGCGGCATCCGCGAGATCTAAGGAACGCGGGCGTCCCGGATCCGTCCGGGGCGCCCGATTCCTGAAAGGCTTGCTTTGGAAACCGCGAAGGTTCGACTGACAGGACAAGCGACCATCCTCAAGGCCATCCGGTCGGCAGACGGGACGGCCTTTTCGCTTTTCCGGTCGCCTCGCGCGGTTTGAGCGGGCCGGACGGTCCGTCGCGGGGGTGAAGCCCGACGGCGAGATCCCATCAGGCAGCGGGGACGCGGCGAACGCGGCGTCCGCCGCCTCGGAGTATCGATTATGGACAACAATTCCTGGCGCTATGAAAGCCTGTCCGACCGGAACCATTTCAACCTGTCGGTCCAGCACATCAAGACGGTCCTCGGAATACTCGATCGCGTCGGGGCGAAGGAAAACCTCGCCGACGTGGTCCTCGAAATGCTCGACGACAAGGCGCTCCAGCCCGAGTCCCTGCACCCCATCGTCAACGTCGTCCTCAGGGACAAGCTCGGCTACCGCTCCAAGGCGGTGAACCTGCTCACGGTCAACGAAAATCCCGCCGAACTGGCCGAGGGGCTCAAGAAATGGAACGGCGTCGACATCGTCGTCCTGTACCACCACCCCGAACTGGGTCCGCTCCTCCTCAACCCGAAGAACGAAGCCCACTACGCACGCCTCGACCGCCTGTCGCGATACGAACTGCTCGACATCTACGTCGGCGCCTTCGGCAAGAACGTCGACGCCGGCATGCTCGACAAGGCCGCCGCGGCCGTCGCGGACCTGTTCGCCGGCAAGTCGGCCAAGGCCCTGCCGTCCTTCCTGAAGGGCGACTGCGTCTTCCGATCCAAGGCCCCGAAGGCCGCCCCGCGGAAAGCCGCGGCGAAAGCGGCCCCCGCCGCCAAGGCGACGCGCGGCGGCGTGAAGGCGCCGGCGCTCACCAAGGCCGACCTGGCCAAGCGCGGACGCGGCATGGCCGCCCCGGCCGCGCCCGAACCGAAGCCGCAGAAGGCCGCCGTCGTCGCGGAGGCCGCCGCGGCCGCCGTCACGCAGGCGCCGTCCGCCGGCAAGCGCATCACCCCGATGTACTCGGTCGACGTGACGAACGAACTGTTCCACAACGGCAACGTCGAAGCCTGGAAGCGCATCGTCGGCAGCTACCACGCGAAGCACCCCGACTGCCAGGTCATGGTGTATTACGACGGCGAACGCATCACCGACCTCAATTCCCTGTTCAAGTGGGGCAAGGTGAAGCGCGGCACGTCTATCCAGTTCAAGGTCTGCGGCGAGAACATCGCCGACGTGGCCAAGCTGGTCCGGTATCTGGCGCAGGGCGCCAGCCACATGTTCGAAGCCTTCCTCAAGGGGCCGGTGAACAGCATCCTGCCGCTGTTCTAAAGCGGTCGCGTCGGAGGAACACGGTATGAAGGCAAACGTACACTATTTCAGCCAGAACGAAGCCGTCGCGAAGTCGGTGAGCCGGGACAAGCTCGGCATGCGCGGCAAGCAGGCGAACGAGTTCGCCGAGCTCGGCTTCCCCATCCTGCCGGGCTTCGTGATCGACACGGACGTCGCGAGCCACCTCGGCAAGGAAGACCTGCTCGGCGCCATCAAGCCGCTCGTCTCGAAGATCGAGAAGGTCGTCGGAAAGGCGTACGGCGACGAGAAGAATCCGCTCGTCTTCAAGATCGTCATCTCCCCGAACCTGGCGGTCTCCAACTACCCGACCCTGCACAACTTCGGCCTCACGCGGAAGACCATTCCCGGCTTCAACGCCTACGTCGGCGAGCGCTTCGGCATCCACGAAGTCATGTTCATGATCCGCGGCATGCTCAAGATCGAGGAAAAGATCGCGGAGCTCGAGAACCGCGACGCGGACGTGAAGAAGATCCGCGACAAGCTCAAGAAGCTTTCGGCGGACCTCGATTCCGACAAGGTGGCGAAGAGCGTGGACGAGCTCGTCTCCGAGTACGGCGACGTGCTTCCCAAGGGTATCTTCGACGACGCCTGGGTCCAGCTCGAGACGGCGCTCAAGCGCATCTCCCACATGCTCGACGTGGACGAGCAGGACGCCGAGGACACGGCCATCCTCGTCCAGCCGATGGTCTACGGCAACTACGGAAAGGACTCCGCCTCGGGCGCGTTCTTCACCCGGAACGTCGTGACCGGCGAGAAGAAGCTGCAGGGCGAATTCTTCATCGAACGCTTCGACGAGATCGGCGCGAAGGGCGAGGACATCAACAAGATCCCGCCGCAGTTCCTCAAGGACCTCGAGAAGATCGCGCAGAAGCTCGAGGACTACCTCAAGGAAATCCGCCTCATCCGCTTCACGGTGGAAAACCGGAAGCTCTGGCTCATCGAGCAGCGGCAGGTGGTCGCGAAGAGCACGCAGGCTGACATCAGGCTCCTCCTCGACCTCAATTCCCGCAAGGTCGTGACCGACGAGTTCGTCATCCGCTCGATCAATCCGGGCCGCCTCAACGAGATCCTCCATCCGATCGTCGACACGTCCAGCGTGAAAAAGCTGCCGGGCGTCGCCGGCGGCATCGCGGGCGCGCCGGGCGCCGCGGTAGGCCGGGTCTACTTCTCCACGGAAGCCCTGCTCGACGCGCACCGCACGGCCCTCAAGAAGGAAGAGGACAAGCGTTTCATCCTCTGCATGAACTCCACCTTCGCCGAGGACGTGAAGGCCATCGAAGTGGCGACGGGCGTCCTGTCCTGCGAGGGCGGCTACTCGGCGCACGCCTCCGTCGTGGCGCGCCAGTACGGCAAGGTGTCGCTCGTCCTGCCCGACCTCAAGATCCGCGGCAAGAAGGCCACGACCGGCGGCGTCACGTTCTCGGAGGGCGATTACATCACGGTCAACGTGCCGTACTACGGCAAGCCCGAAGTCTGGCAGGGCAAGGCGTCGCTCATCGAGCCGAACCCGAAGGAATCGGGGCTCATCGAGTTCATCGCGCTCGCGAAGAAGGCCATGAAGACCTTCCACGTCCGCGCGAACGCCGACAGTCCTCGCGACGCGGCGCTCGCGCTCTCGTTCGGCGCGGAGGGCATCGGCCTCTGCCGCACGGAGCACATGTTCTTCAACGACAAGCGCATCAACGTGTTCCGCGAGATGATCTTCGCCGACTCGAAGGCCGAGCGCGTGAAGGCGCTCGCCAAGCTCAAGCCCTTCCAGCGCGACGATTTCTACGGCCTCTTCAAGACCATGGCCGGCAAGGAAGTGACGATCCGCCTGCTTGACGCGCCGCTCCACGAGTTCCTGCCGCACAACGACGCCGAGATGACGGCCTTCCTGGGCCACTTGAACGGCGCGAAGAAGAGCAAGAGCTTCACCAAGGCCGACGTCGAGGCGCGCATCGACGCGATCGCGGAGATCAACCCGATGCTCGGCCACCGCGGCTGCCGCGTGGCGGTGTCGTATCCCGAGATCTACGAAATGCAGGTGCGGGCCATCTTCGAGGCGGTCTACCAGCTCCAGAAGGACAAGATCGACGTCCGGCCGGAGATCATGATCCCGATCGTGATGAACGCCTCCGAGCTCAAGCTCATCCTCTTCGGAAAGAAGATCGAAGGCCAGACCTACCGCGGCCTCGTCGAGATCGAGGAAGAGGTCCGGAAGGAGCTCAAGGCGCGCCCCGTGCATTTCCGCATCGGGACGATGATCGAGCTGCCCGCCGCGGCGCTCTCCGCCGGCGAGATCGCCCGCTACAGCGAGTTCTTCAGCTTCGGCACGAACGACCTGACGCAGACGACGCTCGGCATCAGCCGCGACGACTTCAACAGCTTCATGCCGGACTACTCGCTCTTCGACCTCATCGACGGCAACCCCTTCGCGAAGCTCACCGAGCCCGTGAAGGAGCTCATCGCCATGGCGGTCAGGCGCGGCAAGATGACGCGCCCCGGCCTCGTGCCCGGCCTCTGCGGCGAGCACGGCGCCAACCCGGACAACGTGCGCTTCTGCATGGAAGCCGGACTCGAATACGTCTCGTGCTCGCCCTACTCGGTGCCGATCGCGACGCTCGCCGTCGCCCAGGCCGAACTGGACCGCGCCGCGACGAAAGCGTAACGTCCCTTACGCGCCGTGCGCAGGGCCGCCCCTCACGGGGCGGTCCTTTTTTTCGTTCGTCGCGACGGCGAATGCCGTCAAGCGACCGTTCGCATGATCGATTCGACGAGGCGGGCGGATTCGGCGTCGGCTAAGGCGGGCGGGAGTCCTGCGTCCGTTTCGAAGGAACGCGCCAGGAAGCGGCGCAGCGAGGGCGCGAGATCCGGGCGCGGGTAGAAAACCAGGCAAAACCCGAGGCCGCGCGATTCGGGGAGGGGAATGCCCTGAGCGGTCGTTTCCGCGAAAGACGAAATCCCGTCGGCGCATGCCGCGAAGTTCCACGTATCGCAGCCGACCGCGAGCGCGCTTCCGGCAGCGTCGACCCGCGGTTTTTCGCGATATGAAAAAACGCCGTAGCGCCAGGTCGCGCCGTCGGGCCGAGCCGACACGATGATGCCTGTGTCGGGCAGAGACCTTCGTCCGATGGCGTCGAGGAGCTCGAGGGCGATCGGATCCGCGCTCATGTCGCGCGCTTTCGGGGCGCGGCGGCCTTGCCCTTCGATGCCGCGGTTTCGCGACTAGGCGGCGCGGTCTTGCGTCGAGCGCCCGAAGTCTTGCGAAGCGCGGCCGCTTCGGCGGCGTAACGCGCGGCCAGCGTGGACGGCCCGGTCCTTTTGTACAGGGCGGCGAGCGCCTCGAGCGGCTCGGGATGGCCGGGGGCCTTCGCGGCGGCTTTCTTGAAGGCGTCGATGGCCTGCTCGGCCTTGCCCGCCTGCGCGCGGAGCCGCCCGAGCGCGAGGAAGGCCACCGGATTCCCGGTGAAGGCGGCGCCCTTTTCGAGGAGCTCGAGCGCCGTGGCGCGGGCGCCCGACTTGTCGAGGCAGTACGCGAGGCCGAGGAGGAGCTCCGCGTCTTCCGGTTCGGCGCGGAGGAGCGAGCGGTACAGGATGGCCGCTTCGCGCCAGCGGCCGGAGGAGCGTTGGCAGAACGCGAGGAGCTTCAGGGTCTTCGGCCCCGGGTCGCCGTACGCGAGCCCCGACTCGATGACCGAGGCGGTCCGCCCGTAGTCCTTGGCGTCGACGAGGAAGCGGATGTACTCGCGCCGCACTTCGTTGTTGTCGGCCCAACGTTCGAGGTAACGGTCGTAGGCGTCGACGATGGCGTCCGGGCCGTCCACCGATTCGGAGACCGCGATCAAGTACAGGAAGGCCTTTTCGTTGTCCTCGTCGACAATGAGGGTTTTTTCGAACCAGCCGCGCGAGAGATCCGGCCGGCCGGTCTTGAAGAGCGCTTCGCCGAGCGCGAAGAGGACCGCCGGGTCCGACGCGCGTTCGCGCACGAGTTTTTGCAGGCGGGGCAGGAGTTCCCGCGGATCGGCGCCGAGACCTGCGTGACAGAGCGTGCCGTAGTACAGGACGAGGCCCGGATCCGCGCCGGCGCGTTCGGCGCGCTTGACGTCAGCCAACGCGGCTTCGAGATCGCCCGAGGCGCGATGGGCGTCCGCCCGGCCGAGGAGGAGGTCGGGCGATTTCGGATCGAGTTCGAGGGCGCGCGTGAAGTGGTTGACCGCGCGCTCGTACTGGCCGAGCTCGCGGCAGGCTTCCGCGGCGATCATGCGGCTCTGCACGTCCTTCGCGCCGGAGCGGAGCAGGTCGAGCGCCGCCTGGAGCGCGCCGCGGGGATCTCCGGACTTGAGGAGCGAGAACGCGCGATAGCGGTCGAGCAGGGTCGCGTCCCAGTCCACGGCCGGAAAGTCCGGGAACGTTTCCGCCAGCCGGGCGAGTTCCGCGCCCGCCTCGTCGGCCCGGCCCGCCTGCAGGAGGAGCACGAGCCGTTGGTAGACGAGGGCCGGATCGTTCGGTTCCGATTCGAGCGCCGCGCCGATGTCTTCGATGGCTTCGTCGAGGCGGCCGAGGGAACGGAGCGCGCGCGAGCGGTAGAGCCGCGGCGAGACGCCGTCGCCGCCGTTCGCGATGACGAAGCCGAGCATCTGCGCGGCCAGGTCCGCCTCGCCGCGCGCGAGCTTGCGGACGGCGTTCACGAAGAGGGCGTTGCGGTAACCGGAGAACACGCGCGCATCGTCGGGCGCGATGGTGACCGCCCGCTCGAGGATCTCGAGCGCCTTCGCCGGCCGTCGTTCCCTGAGCAGGGAGATGCCGAGGAAGGCGAGGGTTTCGGCGCGTTCGGGCTTGCCCGCGGCGATCTGGGCTTCGACGCTGCCGCGGAAGCATTGCAGCGCTTCGGCGTTCCGCCTGAGGGCCAGGTAGCTGCGGCCGAGGAAAAAAAGTCCGGTTTCCGGGTCGCCGCCCCGCTCGACGTAGGCGCGGAGAGCCTGGACGGCGCGTTCGTGTTCGCCGAGCGCGTGGTGGGCGCGGCCGAGATAGACGAGCGCTTCCGGGTATTCATCGCTTTCGGCGAGCACGCGGGTGAGGAGTTCGATCGAGCGTCCGTAATCCCGCGCTTCTCCCGCCTGGATCGCCATGCGGAGCGCGCTTTTGAGCGATGCCTGTGCCATCACGCCACTCTATACCAAGCGACCTGGCGGCACAAGGCGGGCAAGAAATGCGCGGAGGCGGGAAAAGCTTTCCCGTTTCTCGGAGCCGGCGCTTGAGGGCGTTTCGATCGGATCGTTTCGATCGGCTGAAAATGGAAAATTGTAACTCCATGTGGAAAAAGGAAATAATGCCATATTCGCGCAAGCTGGCGAAGCTTCGCCGCGAGGATGGCACGGATCATGCTCAATAATAAGCGCAACCCGCGGAACGCGGCGTTGAAAAGGAGACAGGTATGAAGAAGATCACTGTCATCGCGGCTCTCGCGCTCATGATCGCGGGCGTAGCCTTCGCGCAGGCGCCCGGAGCGGCCGCCGCCCCCGCCCTCAAGACGATCACACTCGAGGGCAAACTCGATTTCGTCGACGGCCACCCCGTGCTCGTCGCGAAGGACGGCAAGACCTGGAACATCGGGATGCCGCGCTTCTATTACTACGCGTACACCGACGGCATCAAGAAGGACGCGGCCGTCAAGGTGGAAGGCTATGAGCTGCCCGCGTGGCCCGGCCAGACCGTGGGAGCCGTTCGAGTGGTCAAGGCGACCATCGCCGGGAAGACGTACGATTTCACCGCGGTCATGCAGGGCTTCCCGGGCTTCGGCGGCGGGAACCGAGGCATGATGGGCGGGTGCGGAGGCCTGTACGGCAACGGCATGATGGGCCAGGGCGGCATGGGCCGAGGCGGCATAGGCCGAGGCATGCGCGGTCCCGGCCGCTGATCGGTTCCGATCGCCGAATCAGGGCAAGCGGACGCGGGGCGAGGGTTCCCGCGTCCGCTTTGTGTCGCGCGCTCCGGCGACGCGCGTACTCTAGTTGCGCGTACCCGCGTTGCGCGTACCCGCGCAAGGGGCTAGGATAATACCATGAAACGAGCCGAAATCCGGGAAGCGCGCATCTTCCGAATCGCGGTGATCGCCTCATTGGCCGGGATCTACGGGCTCGTGGCCGGCTTCGTCGCGCGGGAGAATTCGACGCGGCGCATCGGTCTCGAATTTTCGCTGTTCCGCGTGATGACGGCGATGACCGAGGGCTTCCGGGAAGGCGACACGCTCGCGTTCGACGCGGTGAAGCCGCTCGGTTTCGGGTTGTACGCGCCTGACGGAAGCGCCCTCATGATCATGGGCAGCGCGCCATCGTCCATCGACGCGGACGATCCCGGCCTTCCGTCAGGAATCGTCCGGTACCGAGGCGCCAACGCGATCATTATCCGGCGTATGGGCATGGCCGCATTGTCCTCGATGCGCGGCATGCGCGGCATGCGCGGCGTTCCCGGCATGCAAAACGCCCCTGCCGCGCCCGATGGTCCGAACGCTCCCGGCATGCCCGGCATGCCAGGCATGTTCGGGCGCGGAAACGGAAGCTTCGTCTATTTCGAAGTGAACGTCGCCCCATACCATCGTGAACGCGCCTTCGTGATCGGCGCGGCCGTGCTGGTATCGGTCGCGCTGGGCTTCGGCGCCTGGCTCCTCGTGTCGACCTGGGAACGTTACGAGCGTCTCCGCGCGAGCGAGGAACGCAACCGCGAACTCGTGAGCCTCGGCGAAGCCGCGCGCCTCCTCGCTCACGAGATCAAGAATCCGCTCGGCGTCATACGCGTGCACTGCGGGCTCCTCAAGCGGGACGAGCGGGCCGCCCCGCCGGACAGCGTACGCGTCATCGAGGAAGAGACGCTTCGCATCGGATCACTCGTGGACAAGGTGCGCGACTTCATCAGGGCAGACGAAGGAGATCCCGTCGATATCGATCTCGCCAAGTTCGCCTCCTCGCTGGGAGGACGCTGGGGCGACCGCGTGACGGTCGGCGAGGCGCCCTCGCGCTCGGTCCGGATGGATGAAAACCGTCTCCTGGCCGCGATGGACAACCTCGTCCGCAACGCCCTCGAGGCGAACGACGAAGCGGGCGCGACCGACCCGGTCGAAATCTCGTTCAAGTCGGTCAAGGGACGCGTCGAGCTTACGGTGTCCGACCGCGGCCCGGGCGTTCCGGAGGACGCGCGACCCGACTTGTGGAAGCCCTTCCACACGACGAAGACGACGGGCACCGGCCTCGGCCTCGCGCAGTCCCGGAAGAACGTCGCGCGCGCGGGTGGGAATCTCGACTACGCCCCGAGGGCGGGCGGAGGCTCGGTATTCACGATCACGCTGCCCGCCCGGGAGGACGGCGAACGTTGAAAAGGGACGCGCGGAGCAACATCGATCGATTCGGAGGACACGATCGCCGATGATCGCGTCGAGCGCGCGACGAGCCCGACAAACCCCTAGCCCAGGTACTTCCGCGCCTCCTGGCCGCGCACGGCGGCGTGGAGCTCGATGAAGGGCTTCGCGGGGCTCATGTTCACTTTTTGCAGCAGCACTTCCTCCACCTGGAAGAAGCCGACGGATTCAGACATTTCGACGAAGATGCGTATGGGCAGGCGCTCGCCCTTCGTGATGACGACGCGCTCCACGGCGGCCGCCGAATACTGGTGGATGTCGCCGACGCGGGCTTCGGTGGAGATCAGCATGGGGATGCGCGAACGGCCCTTTTCCATGTCGCAGCCGTCGCCGACGAGCACGAGGCCCGCTTCGATCGAGTGGATGCGCTGCGTGGCCATGTGCCCGAGGATGCCTTCGAGCGCCAGGCTGCGGATGACGACGCGCCGCGCGGGATCGTCCGGGTAGAGGCGTTCGAGGATGCGCGCGACGATGGGAGAGGCGAGGGTGGCACCGGAGAGCTCGTGATTCTGCCGGCCGATCGTCATGCCGACGTCGTGCAGGAAGGCCGCCAGGAGGATCGCGACGCGCGAATCCTCGCGGGTGCCGGCCTCGTCGGCTTCGAGGCTCAGTCGGACGCCCGAGTCCGAGAGCATCGCCGCCATGGACAGCGCGTTGATCGCCACCTTGCGCATGTGCACGGGGCCGTGATCGTTGTAGTTGAGTCTGCGGATGGCCACGACGT
The DNA here is from genome assembly GCA_964482955.1 of uncultured Treponemataceae bacterium. Lineage (GTDB taxonomy): Bacteria > Spirochaetota > Spirochaetia > Treponematales > UBA12059 > JAPLSN01. The sequence goes on from CAYZZW010000047.1 coordinate 10,538, forward strand.
TGGCGTACTCCTGCAGGGCCTGGACTTCACCGTCGGCCACGAGGATTTCCGCGGCTTCCTTCGCCTTGCCCGAGAGGCCCGCGAGCAGTTTCCGGTCGAGCGAAGATTCCTTTCCGCTTTTCATCGTGTTCCTCCGCATCCGTCGATGTCGTCGATCGCGTCGCGCACGCGTCCGTCCCAATACGCGACCGCCACGAGCGCCCGGTTCAGGAAATCCTGCGCGAGTTCGGGCGCGCGGTCCGCGTCCGGGAAGGCGGCGTACATCCACGAGGATTCCGCGAGCGCCAGGCGGAGCTCCGAGTCGGAGCCGCCGCGTTTCAGGAGTCCGTACAGGCGTTCGAGCCCGGCGCCGAGTCCCGCGAGGAATCCGCGCGCGGCGGCGGCCGCCGTCGCGCGGTCGAAGGCCTCGTCCCTCCGGACCTCGAAGCCGCCCGCGCAATCGGTCCAGGCGGCGCGCGGCAGTCCGAGCTCGAGTCCGCCGCGCCGGAGGTCGTAGACCCGGCCCGTTCCGCGCGCGAGGTCCGCGAGGCCGGCGGCGTAGGATTCGAGCACCGAATCGTACACGAGACCGCCTGAGCGTTTCGCGCGCGGGCCGAAGCTCGCCTCCCATTGCCGCCGCCTTCCGTACAACCGGTTTTCGCGCCGCTCCTCGGCCCGCTCGGAGGGCGAACCGCGGGCGTGCGTCCTGCCCGGGGCGAACGAAAAATCGAGGCCGGACACGAAAACGGGGCCGTCCGTCATGTCGAGCGCGACGCGCAGCGCGAGGACGCCGACCGAGCCGAGCGGCGGGACGGCGTCCGCGACGAAAGGTAAGGCAGCCAGCCGGTCGAGAAACGTGAGGTCGTCCCAACGCGAGACGACGATTCGTTTCGGCCCGCGCACGCGACGGAACGCGGACGGGTGGGCCGACGCGTCGATCACGAGATCGAGAGGGCGGCCTCGCAGACCGTGGAAGTCCGCGAGGTTGTACACCTGGCCTTCGAGGCAGACGACGCAATCGGGGACGATGCCCCGGCCGAGCAGCGCGGGCAGGGCGGTATCGGCGGCGAGGAGGTACGGGCGCCGGCGGTCCGGCCATGAGGGAAGGTCGTCGAGCGAGGGGCCGGCTCCGAGGACGATCACGGGACCGTCGACGCGCGGGAGCGCCCGGAGTTCGATGTTCCCGACGCCGCCGAGATTGCGGAGGATGTTCCGGGTCCACAGGGCCGACATCGCGCAGAGGGTCGAGCGGTTGCGCCAACTCGAGGCGATGCGGTCGCGCAACGCCTCGAACAGCGCGTCGTAGGCCGAAGGGCGGAGGTCCCGTCCGCCCGACAGGCGGAGTTCCACGACGCGGCGGAAGCGGCCGAGCGGCCCCGCGGCCGCGATGACGGCCTCGGGATCGACGGTTGCCGGAAAGACGACGCGGCCGTCCGCCGGCACGCGGCCCGGCGCGAAGCCGGACGCGAGTTCGAGGAGCTCGGGATCGAGCTCGGCGCACAGCACGGCGGAGGATTCCGGAAGCCGGGCGGCGAGTTCGGGCACGCCGTGGAAGGCGAGGGGGCTCGGGACGAGATAGAGGGTCCGCGGAAGCGGTTCGAGGCGGGCGACGAGGGCGCGGGGAAGGGCCGAGGCGTCGAAGCGGGAGTAGAGGTGGCGCCCCCGGTGGATCACGCAAACGCCCCCGGCCGTATCGACGACCCGGGGGCGTTCACCGTTCATTTCGCGGTATTCGGCTTTATCAGTTTCGCCGCGACTTCCTGGAAGTTGTCCTTCAGGCGCGGGCTCTTGAGAAGCCGTTCGTAGTAGGCGTTTTCGAAGGACTGCACGCAGATCGTCGGGTAGTAGTACTCCATCGCGAGGAGTCCTTCGTCGCCGGCGGAACTCTCTTCCTTCACGCGCAGCACGATGACCGACTCCTTGGCGACCAGGGGTTCGGAAACCGCGCCGGGGGCGGTCTTCCACAGCTGCCGGAAGAAGGCTTCGTCCTCGGCGACGTTCGACAGCGCGGCGTCTCCGTCGATCCTGACCGACTTGAAGAGCGGGCGCTGCGGATCCTCGAAGGCGTTGCCGTAGTTGAGCGGGAAGGGACCGGCGGACTTGGTCTCGCGGCCGAAATCCTTGACAGCCTTGGCGTAATCGACGGCGGCGACCTTGATGAAGTCGGCGGCCTTGGCCTTGCAATAGTCCTCGAGCTTTCCGCGCTCCCAGCCGCTCAGGTAGATGCCGACGTGCTTGAGCGTGGTGTCGTCGGCGAAGTCGGGAGCGACGGGGTCCTCGTCAGCCTTGTAGAACGACCAGCCGCCGGACGAGGTCTCGAAGACCGCGGACACCTCGCCCTTCTTGAGCGAGGCGAGGGCTTTCGCGTCGTCGCGGTTCGCGAGGTCGGTGGCCACTTCGTACAGGCGCTTCTGGCCCATGGCTCCGCCGATGTCCTTGTAGGAATCCTTGGAGTAGTTCTTGGCGGCGTCCACGAAGGCCATGGCGTTCGACACGACCTTCTGCCGGATCTGTTCGGCCTCGGCCTTGTCCTTGTCGACGGTGAGGCGGGAGACGGTGAGTCGGGCGAAGTGCTCGGGGTTTGCGGCGCCGAACGCGGCCATCTCGGTCTTCGGATACTCCGAGAAGGGGAAGGACACGTAGTCGAACGAGCGTTCGCGCTTCATCGCCTGGGAGACGAGGGACCGTTCGCGTTCGCTCGGGCGGTAGACGATGAGGTCGGTGACGTAGGTCGTCTTGAGGTAGTCTTCGCGGGCGGCCACGCGCTTTTCGGCGACGCGCGCGGGGGAGGCTTTCCGGATGAGGGTGAGCGACGGGACGCCGTCCTCCATGAATTCCGGATCGTTCAGCACCGTCTCGTCGACGTGTTTTTCGCTCACGGACAGGCCGGCCCGGCGGGCGTCGTCGAGCACGCCGAGATGGATGGCGGTCTGGTTGAAAGCCTGTTGCCACACCTGGAGGATGTAGAGGGGGTTGTCCTGCGAGGAGTATCCCTGGCTCTGGTAGTAGTTGTCGATCGTCTCGACCTGGCGGGCGAAATAGTTGCCGGACTGGAAGGCGATCGGCTTGCCGGCGAAGGACCCCATGACGAGATCCTGTCCGCCGGTTCCGTCCATCTTGCCGACCGTCGGGAAGAAGACGAACGCCACGACGATCATGACGAGCAGGAGGACGGTCAGGACGTAGCGGATCGAAAAGCCGCCTTTGCCGTCCTTGGTTTCGGGTTTGGTCGTTTCGGGTTTTGCGGTTTTGGGTGCCATATGGTCCTTTCCCGTGAACGTTGGGTGGTCGACGTCGGGCTTCGGATGGAACGATCCGGAATCCCGACGCGAGCCGGAACGATACCACGGGCACCCCCGATCGTCAATACGGCCGTCCGTCGCGTTTCCGGCGCGCGCGCGTCGTCACGCATGCGCGCCACCGCGAACGCGTGCGTTTTTACGCACACGTGCGTTTTTACGCACGCGGTTTCTGGGATTCGCCGGAATAAAAGGCGTAATCGTTCTTCAGGCCGTGCTTGACCGCGTACATGGCGGCGTCGGCCCGGTTGACGAGTTCCTCGATGGTGAGCGCGTCGTCCGGGTATACCGCGATGCCCATGGAAAGCCGCACGCGGCAGTCGGGATCGATGAAGTCGAGGGGTTGCGGGCATTCGGCGAGGATCTTCTCGGCCACGAGCTCGATGTCCGCCTTGGACTTGACGTTGCGGAGCACCGCGACGAATTCGTCGCCGCCGACGCGCGCCACCATGTCCGACGACCGGAGGAGGACCCGGAGCCGTTCCGCGATGGCGACGAGGGCGTGATCGCCCGTGAAGTGGCCGTATCGGTCGTTGATCGGCTTGAAGTCGTCCAGATCGATGTACATGACGCCGATCAGGCCGTGCTGGCGGTCGGCCTGGCGTCGGGCGTCCTCGAGCAGCTCGAAGAGGAGGCGGCGATTCGGCAGGCCCGTGAGGGTGTCGTGGTTCGCGAGGTGGGAAATCTCGCGCGAGGCCTTTTCGAGCGCGCGCTTGTCGCGCTTCAGGTCGCGGTTCAGGTCTTCGAGCCGGTCGTGGATGAGCGAATTTTCCACCGCCACCGCGACGAACGGGGTCAGGGCGAGCACGAATTTCCAGTCGTCGTCGGTGTAGGCGTTCGGTTCGTAGTTCTGGATCGTCATGACGCCGATCACCTTGTTTTCGATGGAGAGCGGCAGGTAGAGGACCGTGCGCGAGACGCGGTTTCCGACGGTCATCGGCTTGCCCCGGGCGTATTTGACGCGCTCGCGCTCGGTATCGCGGATGAAGACGGGCTCGTTGCGGCGGATGCAGTAGGCCGCGATCGAGCGCTTGTGGTCGAGTTTCCTCGGCGAACGCTTGAGGGCGACGCCGTCCTCGCGGTACGCCGGGTACGCGATCGTGTCGGACGTTTCGTTGTACAGCGCGATCCCGAAGACGTCGACGGCCATGTGCGACATGAGGCTCTGGTAGATGGTGTCCGTCACCGTCGAGAAGACGAGGCTCGAGGTGATCTTGCGGCCGATCTCGGCGATCGTGGAGATGCTGCGGTTCATGGCCTCGAGCCGTTCCGCCTGGTCCCCGAGGTCGATGGTCCGCAGGCGGTAGAGCTCGGCGTCGCGCTGGGACCGCTCGATCTCGTACTGGATCTGGATGTTCTTGATCTTCCGGGTCGTGTCCTCGCCGGAGATCTCCCGCTCGTACAGGGAATGGCGGCGGTAGAAGTCGAGGGCGGTCTTGAAGTCGCCCGTGCGCTCGTGCACGCGGGAGAGCGCCTCGTAGCCGCGCGACGCGAGGATCTTGGCGCCCAGGCGTTCCGCGAGCTCGACCGCCTCGGTGAAGCAGGCGTGGGCGTCGTCGAAGCGCCCCTGTTCGTATTCGACGGTGCCGAGGTCGAGGAGGCACTCCACCGCGAGGAGGCGGTCGCCGGCGGCGCGCGCGAGGTCGAGCGCCGTCCGGATGCGCTCCTCGGCGTTCCGTCTGTCGCCCAGCGCCCGGTCGACCCGCGCGTTGTGCGACCACGCCTGCGCGATCAGGATGCGTTCGCCGAGCCGCTCCGCGATCACGAGGGATTTCTCGATGAAGTCGCGGGCGAGGGCGTAGTTTTCCATGGCGGTGAAGGTGGCGCCGATGTTGAGGAGGACGCCCGCCAGCTCGTCGTTGTCCTCGAGGACGGGCAGGATCTCGTAGGCGCGCAGGAAATAGTCGAGGGCTTCCTTGTAGTTGCCGAGCTCCTTGCATATCTCGCCGATCTTGTTGAGCGAGGACGATTCGCGGTCGGCCAGCCGGTGTTGCCTGGCTATCTCGATGGAGCGCGAGTAGTAATCGACCGCCCATTCGAGCCGCGAGAGCTTGTGGTAGAGGACGCCGAGGGCATGGGTCGCCTTGGCCTGCCCGGACGCGTCGTCGAGCCGGCCGTAGACGTCGAGCGCGGCGCGGATGCGCTCGGCGCTCTCCTCGGGGCGCGAGAGATAGATGCAGCAGCAGCCCGCGTTGAGCTGGGAATCGGCCACGCCTTTCTGGTACGAGACGGTTTCGGCGTCGCCGAGGGTCTCGAGGGCGAGGGCGAGCGCGCTTTCCGGGTCGTCGAGCATGAGGTTGCGCGCGGTCGCGTTGCGGCCGTCGATGGACGCGGTGGCGGTCACGGTTTCGCCGTGGGGCCGGTTATCGGCTCGCGTCATGAAAGCTCGCCAGAAAGCGCCGCCGCCGAAGGCGCCGCCGCCGAAAGCGCCGCCGCCGAAGGCACCGCCGCCGAAGGCGGCGAGGGGTCAGGGTACGTCCGCATCGTCGTCGACGAGATGGGGCTCGAATTCCGAGAGGTATTCGAGCGCGGCCTGGGTGTCGCGGCGGACGTGCTCGTACCAGATCGTGTACAGCTCGCTGCCGATCGTCTGGGGATATGGGGCGCCTTCGATGTCGGCCACGAGCTGGCGCAGGAGCCGGTTGCCTGTTCTGTCCATGCGGTGGAAACCCGTTTCACAGCGGAAGTTGGCGGACGACCGTATCGGGCTCGAGCCGCGTCATCAATTCTATCTCATCCGCGCCGGAAATCAAGGCGACGGCGCGTCGTTCCCAAGTCCCGGCCAAACGCCCGGCGGCGTCCCGAAGCTCGTCCGGGCCGGTGGCGAGCAGGGTGTTCCGCCGTTCGGCGCGGAGTCCGTCGTCGAGGCCGTAGAGTTCGCGCCGGAAGTCGCCGTAGCCGCGTTCTTCGGGCGACAGCGGTTTCAAGTCGCGGCCGGCGGCGCCCACCACCGCCCGTTCGAGTCCGTCGCGGTCCATTCGTCCTTCGGCCAGGGTTTCGAGGGCGCGGCGGAAGATCCCGAGCGACGCGGTCGGCGCCGGATCGCGGTAGGTCGAAAAGGCGAAACAGCGCTCCATTCCGTCCGCGTGGGCCGAAGCACCGTAGGCGCCGCCTTTCACGCGGATTTCGTTCCAGAGGTAGCCCGTGGAGAGGGCGTGGGCGAGCACTCCTTCGTGGACGTACTCCGGAGTCGTGTAGTCGGAGCCGGGCAGGCACAGGGCGGCGTACCCGACGCTCGCGGGGATGGCCCACGCTTCCCGGGGGGCCGGCGCGGGGGCGGCGGGTACGGGAGGGATCCCCGCGCTCGCCGCCGACGGGCCGGTCGGCACGCGGTCGATGGCGCGCCGTACTTTGTCGAATGAGCGGTCGATGCCGTCGGGGTCGGCCGTGAGGTTCACCCGGAGCCGCCCGCGCGAGACGATCGACGAGAGGAGCCCGCGCGCCGCCGCCACCGTGGCGGCCAGTCGCTCGCCAGAGTCGCGGAGGAACGCGTATTGCGAGAGCCCGCCGAAGAGTTCCTCGACGCGGGCCGCGCGGGAAAAGCCGGCGCCGGCCCGCGACAGCGCGTACGCCGTGCCCGCGGGGATGATCGAGCCCGAGGCGTCGTTCCGGCATTCGTCCGCGAGGTCGGACGCGCGCCGTTCGTCGCGGAAGTCGACGTCGGTCATGAGTTCGAGAACCGCGTCGAGTGCGTCGTCGAGCTTGTCGTCGAGCGCCTTAAGGCGCCAGAAGAGCCAGGTGCCCGACGAATCCGGATCCGCGCCGATCGGCGTGGCGCTCTGGAGGAAAATGCCGAAGCCGCCGGTCGCGAGGGACAGGCGTCGAGCCATGCGGTCGTAGGGCGTGGCGGACGTGCCGCAGGCGGACGCGAAGCGCGAGAGGAGCGGCAGGAGGAGGAGCGCGGCTTCGTCGCCGTCGTCGAGGCGGAACGCGAAGTCCACGTAGCGGACCCCGTTCGTGAACAGGGGATGCAGGGTGCAGCCGACGCCGTCGTGGACGAGGTTCCGCCTGGGCACGAGGTCGATGCGCGTCGGGATGTCCGCGCGCGCGAGCGCGGGGATGCGCGCGGCTTCTTCCGGCGTTTCGGGGCGGTTTTGCAGTTCGGCGAGCGTCTTCGCGCGGCGTCGCAGGTCGTCCCGTCCGGCCGGGTCGAGTTTCGCGTCCAGGGCGTCGAGGCGTTCGCGTTCGCGGGCGGCCTTCTCCGCGAAGAGCCCCGGCTCGGGAAAGACGGTGAGCGTGACGCGGTGCGCGTTGTCGAGGAACCAGGTTTCCATGAGGCGCTCGAGGTGGCGCGGATCCCCGTCCAGGTCCGCGCGGAACGCGGCGTAGTATCGCTCGAACGAGAGCGTGCCCTCGGGGCCGGCGCCGTTCAGCCAGCCCCGGATGGAGCGGTCGAAGAGGCGGAGGCCGTAGGTGGCGTACCCGCGGCGGACTTCCCGGTTCGAAAAAAGTATGCCGTGCAGGGCGGCGTCCAGGTCGTCCTGGGGGATGCCCTCGCGGACGACTCGCCCGATCGTGTCGGCGCAGAGCCGCTCGAGTTCCGCTTCGCGGCCGCGCCCGACGCCGCGGAGTCCCGCCGTGAAGATCGCCTCGTTCAGGTTGATGTCGAGCCCGCTGTGCGGCGAGAGGTCTTCGCCGAGCCCCGAGTCGCGGAGCGCCTTGGCGAGCGGCGACCCGTCGTGCCCGAGGAGGACGTCCGACGCCGCTTCGATGGCTACCGGGTTTTCGTGATAGGGACCGATGAGCCAGCTCAGGAGCGCGCTCGTCTTCGCGTCGGATCCGTCGGAGGCCGCGAACGCCCGCTCGACGCGGATCGGGGACGCGAAGCGCGGCTGCAGCGTCACGACGTGACGGGGCGCGGTTCGGGGTGACGCGGCGGACCCGTGCGTCCCGTCGCCGAACTTCGCGAGGAAGTTCTCGTGGAGGAACCGGAGCTGCCTCGCCGTATCGATGTTCCCGTGAAGGAAGATCCGGCAGTTGGAGGGATGGTATCGGGTGGCGTGGAAGTCGCGGAAGGTCGCGTAGTCGAGCGAGGGAATCGCGTCCGGATCGCCGCCGGAATCGAACGAGTAGGGATGCCCGGGCGAAAACAGCGTCGACTGCGCGAGCGTGCCGACGAAGCTTTCCATGTTCTCGTACGCGCCGCGCATCTCGTTGTAGACGACGCCCTTCACGAAGAGGCGGCCGTCGTCTCCGTACTCGAGGTGGTGCGCCTCCTGGAGGAAGGTGTCTTCGGAAAGGATGGGGAAAAACACCGCGTCGCCGTACACGTCGAGGAGGTGCCAGTAATCGGCTTCGACCGTGGAGGCGGCCGGGTACACGGTCTTGTCCGGATACGTGAGGGCGTTCAGGAAGGACTGGAGGCTGCCGCGCGCGAGCGCGAGGAAGGCGTCCTTGACCGGATAACGGCGCGAGCCGCACAGCACCGAGTGCTCGACGATGTGCGCCACGCCGGTCGAATCGCGCGACGGCGTCGCGAAGCAGAAGGCGAAGGTATTCTCCTCGTCGTCGGAGCGGAGGTGGTACACTTCGCAGCCCGTGGTCTTGTGCCGGAACCAAAAGCCGTCGGCGCGGTATTCGTCGAGCCGTCGCGCCGAAAGGGCTTCGTACGCCGGATGGGTCGGATTCGTCATGGCCCATCATCCCCGGCCGCCTGAAGGCCGTCAAGAAGATCGATGACGAGCGTACGACGAAAGATCTACCACGAAGGACACGAAGGTGTTGACACGAGCGTAGCTTGGCGAGTACCCGAGCGTTAGGACCCGAAGGACCCGAAGGACCCGAAGGACCCGAAGGACCCGAAGGACCCGAAGGACACGAAGGACACGAAGGAAGATGGGAAGATGGCTTATATATGGAAGGGGCGTGATGAGGGGAGGAGCGCTTTTTTCAGGCAGGAAAAATTCATTGACAAACGCGGAAGCGCGGCGAACAATATGGAGTCCGGCGTTGCCGGGTGAAGGTTGTAGGCGGGATAGTATTCCAAACAGGGTATGGTTCGCCGAACAGCTCCCGAGGTCCCTGCCGACAGGCGGGATCCAGAATACGGAGGAACACGCATGTTGAACAGAAAGTCGCTTCTGCTCGCCGTCATCGCGCTGGTGGCGGCCGGCTCGCTCTTCGCGGCCGGTAACCTGAACATCAACTACGGCAACGAGCCGCCCGAGCTCGATCCGCAGATCACGACGGACACGGTCTCCATCCAGATCATCAACGGCGTGTTCGAAGGCCTCGTCCGCTACGACAACAAGGGCGGCATCATGCCCGGCATGGCCACCAAGTGGGACGTTTCCAAAGACGGCAAGACCTACACCTTCACCATGCGCTCGGGCGCCAAGTGGTCCAACGGCGACCCGGTCACGGCCGCCGACTTCGAGTACGGCATCAAGCGCGCCCTCGATCCGAAGACCGCCTCCCAGTACGCCTACATCCTGTACGACATCCTCAACGCGCAGGAAGCCAACGAGGGCAAAGTCGGCCTCGACAAGGTCGGCGTGAAAGCCCAGGGCGACAAGGTCGTCATCACCCTCAAGGGTCCGGTGCCCTACTTCGCCACCATCCTCACCTTCCCGACGGCGATGCCCTGCAACCAGAAGTTCATCGAGTCCCTCGGCGCCGACGGCGGCTACGGTTCGGAAGCCGACAAGATCGTCTCCAACGGCCCGTGGACGGTCAGCGAGTGGGTGCACGAGTCCAAGCTCGTGATGAAGAAGAACCCGAACTACTGGAACGCCAAGGCCATCTCCCTCGATTCGATCACCGGCTACATGATCGCCGATTCCAACACGTCGAAAACCATGTTCTTCAACAAGGAACTGGACATTCAGGGCGTCGCCGGCGTCCACAAGCAGGACTTCGTCGACAGGAAATACCCGATCGACACCTACGCCGACGGCGCCTGCTTCTACCTCGAGTTCAACACCACCGACCCGGTCGTGAAGAACATCAAGATCCGCCAGGCCCTCTCGGCCGCCGTGGATCGCAAGTCCTTCGTGACCAACGTCCTCAAGGACGCGTCCCTCCCCGCCACCGGCTACGTCGTTCCGATTCTCCCCGGACTCAAGAAATCGTTCCGCGAGGAGAACGGCATTCTCGTGAAGGACAACGATCCCGTCCTGGCCAAGAAGCTCTTCGACGAGGGTCTCAAGGAACTCGGGCTCACCACCGTGAAGCTCTCCATGCTCTCCGACGACGGCGACCGCCCGAAGGCCATGGCCGCCGCGCTCCAGGAAATGTGGCGCAAGAACCTCGGCGTCGAGGTCACGATCGAGCCGATGCCCTTCAAGGCCCGCCTCCAGAAGATGACCGACAAGGACTTCCAGATGGTGTTCGCCGGCTGGGGCCCGGACTACAACGACCCGATGACCTTCATCGACGTGTTCCAGACCGGCAACGGCAACAACCACACGTACTATTCGTCCGCCGCCTACGACGACCTCATCGTCAAGGCGAAGAACGAAGCCAATCCCGCGAAGCGCATGGGCTACCTCCTCGAGGCCGAGAAGATCCTCATGAAGGACATGCCGATCGCCCCGATCTACTTCCGCTTCCGCTGGTGGACCGCCCAGCCGAACATCTCCGGCGTCGTCCGCCGCGCCGTCGGCGGCGATCCCGACCTCTACTGGACCGTGAAGAAATAAGTATCCGACCGACGTCGGGCGGCTTTTGCCGTCCGACGGTCTTGGAAAACGCGGGGCTCCGACTCGGGGTCCCGCGTTTTTTTTGGATGCGCTATGAAGAGGCCTTCTTGCGTAGGCCTCACCACGCTTCGCTCCGTGCCTGGTCAAAAATCCGCTTCCTTGCGGATTTTTGACATCCGTCGAACACGAAGTGTTCGACGGATGTGGTTCGCGCGTCCGTGCGCGAACCATCCGTAAGGCGCTTCGCGCGCCTCCGTCATCGTGGCAAACTCCTTCCAATAAGGTATGCTTAAGCCATGAGCATCACGACGAAGACGGGCGACGACGGCACGACGGGGCTGTGGTCGGGGGAACGGGTGGGTAAGGACGACCTCCGCGTGGAGGCGTACGGGACGATCGACGAACTCATGTCGTTCATGGCGTTCGCGTGGCACGAGGCGCGTCTCAAGGAGACGAAGACCGTCCTGCGCGAAGTGTCGGCGGACCTCTTCCGCGCGGGCGGCGAGCTGGCGTCGGTGGGGAAGCCGTACGACAAGCCGATCGGCGGAGCGGACGTGGCGCGGCTCGAGGCGCGCATCGGCGGGCTCGAGGGATCGATGAAGATCAAGGGCTTCGTCGTGCCCGGCACGAGCGACGCGTCGGCGCGCATCGACGTGGCGCGGGCGGTGGCGCGCCGGGCGGAACGCCGGATCGTGTCGCTCGCGCGGACCGCGCCCGTCGGCGAACACCTGAAACGCTACATGAACCGCCTGTCGGACCTGCTCTTCCTCATGGCGAGGGCCGAGGAGGATTCGGGCGGCGGCATAGTTTATCTATGACGAGGCATCGTGTATTTATAAAACCCGATGAGCCGAAGCGAACCCGGGCGACGCGCCAGGGATTGAAGCGGAAAGCCCGCAGCGAAAGCGGCCCGGCCGCTTTCGCGAGGACTTGGAGCGGAAAGCCCGGCCCGCGGCTGCAAAGCCGCGGGGGCGCCTCTGGAAACATCGCCGGTAATTCGAATCAGTCGACGAGGTCGTCGTCGCCGTGGAGGACGAGGTCGCCCGAGTCGAGCTTGCGCTTGAAGATCTCCATGAACTCGCGCGTGGCCCGCTCGGACTCGTCGCGGCGGACGGCGCCGAGGATATCGTATTCTTCCTTGATGATGAGGCGGCGGTTCTGCGACACGTTGTCGAGGAGCTTGTCGCGGAAGGCCTGGCTCTTGCCCTTCATCACGAGGGCGACGGCGCGCTCGTCCATGGGCTTGAGGACCTTCTGCATGTCGCGGTCCGCGACGCGGAGGATGTCGTCCACCGTGAAGAGGCGTTCGCGGATGTCGTCCGACAGCTCCGGATTGTCCTCGCCGATGTGGTCGAGGAGGGATTCCTCGACGGAGCTGTCCACGTGCCGGAGGATCGAGGCGAGCGCCGAGCGGCCGTCGACCTCCTCGGAGCGCACGGAGCCCATGCGGCGCAGTTTTTCCCTGAAGCCTTCTTCCATGCGCGCGACGGTCTCGGGGCCGACTTTTTCGAGCCGGGCGATGCGCTTCACGACTTCCGAGCGCGCGGCGGCGGACAGCTTCACGATGAGCTCGCCGGCGGTCTTCGGGTCGAGGTAGGGCAGCACGACGGACAGCACCTGCGGCGACTCGTCCTTGAGGAGCGGCAACAGGTCCTTGGCGTCGTAGACGGCGAGGAACTGGAAGGGCTTGGTGTCGGCGGGCACGGCCTTGCGGAGGACGTCGCGGGCGCGGTCCTCGCCGAACGCGGCCACGAGCATCTTTTCGGCGGTGCCGAAGCCGCCTTCCACCGAGCCGCCGCGCGTCTTCACGAGCCAGCCGAACTCCGCGAGGATCTGGTTCGCCTCCACGGTGTCGATGCGGTCGATGGACGCGATCTCGCGCGAGACCTTTTCGATCTCGTCGGGCTTCAAGTGGCGGATGACCTTGGCCGCCTCGTCGGCGCCGAGGAGCAGGAGGAACTTGGCCGCCTTCTGGATGCCGGAGAGGCCCGACTTGAAGAGGCCTTCGGCGAAGGCGGGGGCGCTCCGCTTGCCCGTGTCGGGCGCGGGGCGGGTGGGATCGGGGTCGTGTTTCGAGCGCGCGGGCTTGGTCGGAACCGGCTTGGCGGGAGCGGGCTTGGTCGGGGTCGGACGCCCGGCGCCGTCGGGGTCGGCGGGACGACCTGCCGAGCCGTTTCCCTGCGACGACGAGGATTGGTAGGCGTTCTTGAGCCGGTCCTTGATGTTCATGCGGCAATACTACACGCCGTCCCGCCCGCGGTCAATCGCGGGCGCGCCCTGAACGGTACCGGGCGAGCTCCCGTTCCATGAGTTCGGGCAGGGGCAGGGGGGCGGTGGCGACGACGGGCGCGGGCGCGCCGTCGGCGGCCGCGGCGTTGAGCGATCCGTCGCCGACGCGGCGCGCGGCTTCGGCGGCGTCGATGGTCCCGTTCATGAGCGACCACACGGCGGACAAGGCCTTCGCGGCGGCGAGCTTCGCCTCGGCCACCAGGTCGAACCAGGACGCGGTCGAACGTTCTTCCGGGCGGCAGGGATGCAGCCACTCGGCATGCGCCTCGTTCGCGAAGTCGAGGCCGTCGGGCAGGCGGGGCGGGTAGAGCGTGGAGATCCGCCTGATGGCGTGTTCGTCGTCGAGGAAGCCTCCCGAGTCCGCGGCGCCGAGCACGAGGTGGATGGTCGAAGGGTCGGTCAGGCGATGGAAGAACGACGCGTCCGACAGCGCGTTGACGACCCGTTGTCCGAGGAGCGGATCGTCCGCGGCGCGCGAGGGGTACGCGTCCGCGAGGGCGCCCGACAGGATGTCGACGAGGAACGGCGGCGCGGCGTCGCCCGGAAACGAGAGAAGCTCCGTCTGGCGGAATGAGGTCATGTCCGGAAGGCCCTCCGCGCGCGCGAGGCAGGCGTCGAGGACCCGTTCGTAAAAGACGTGGCAGCTGCGCCACCGGTAGGTCGACGGATCGACGGGATTGAAGCGGCCCGAGCGGTAGACGACGAAGGGATGGGTGATCCGGTCGACGGCCGCGTGCGTCGAAAAGCCGAGGGCGTACGCCCGGGCGTAGGCTGCGTCGTCCGGATCGGCGATCCGCGCGGCGCGCAGGGCGAGGGCCGCGGCCAGAACGCCGTAGCCGCGTTTGTGCGCGAGCGAACCGAAGTGCAGCCCCGACGGCCGCGTGCGCTGGGCGTGGTAGAAGAGGTCCGGCCCCTGGCAACCGAGGGCGAAGGCGGTCCTCAGATCCGCGTCACGGCACGCGGAGTCGTCCCGCGGACCTGAGGGACCGGCCGCGCGGGGATCGGCCGCGGACCGGGCAGCCGCGGAGCGGGAGGCTTCCGGCACGGCGGCGAGCGCCGCGCGGCCTACGGACAGGTGGGTGTATTGGGACGCCATCGCGGGCGGAATCATGCCGGAAAGGCCGACCGTGCGCAAGGCTGGCCGCGGGGCGGGGTATTTTTGTATACTTGACGCGGACACGGTCCGGATGGATCGTTCGCATCCATTACGAAAGCCGGGAGCCGCACCATGAGATTCTTCAGGACCAGCCACCTCGTCGTCACCGCCCTCGTTTCGGCCGCCGCCGCGTTCGCCGTGGCGGCGCTCGTGCTTTTCGCCGGACCTGCCTTGCTTCGAGACCCGGCCGCCGGAACCGCCGTCTCCGGGATCCCGTCCGGAGGCGAAACCTCCGTGCCCGGCGTGATTCCGGCCGAAACGCCCCAAGCCCTGCCCGCGGACACGAGTTCGGGCTTCACGCAGGACGAGCAGGAAAACATCACCGTCTACGAGCGCTACAACGAAGCGGTCGTCAACGTAACCACGGAAGTCGTGTCGCTCAACGTGTTCTACGAGCCGGTGCCGCGCGAGGGCGGTTCGGGCTCCGGTTCCATCATCGACGCGAAGGGCTACGTCCTCACGAACAACCACGTCGTGAAAGGCGCGTACAAGGTCTTCATCGGTCTGGCCGACGGGGGCCGCTACGAGGGGACCATCGTCGGCGTCGATCCCGAGAACGACCTGGCCGTGCTCAAGTTCGACCCGCCCAAGGACCGGCCGCTCAAGACCATTCCCTTCGGCACGTCGGCGCCGCTCAAGGTCGGCCAGAAGGTGCTGGCCATCGGCAATCCCTTCGGCCTCGAGCGCACGATCACCGAGGGCATCGTCTCCGGTCTCGGCCGTCCCGTGCAGGGCGGCAACGACACGCTCATCCGCGACATGATCCAGACCGACGCGTCCATCAACCCCGGCAACTCGGGCGGCCCGCTCCTCAACGCGCGCGGCGAGATGATCGGCATCACCACGATGATCTATTCGCCGTCGGGCGGGTCGGTCGGCATCGGCTTCGCGGTGCCCATCGACACGGCGCGGCGCGTCGTGCCGGAGCTCCTCAAGACCGGCAGCGTGAAACGCGGCTGGATCGACGCGACCTACGTCGAGATCTTCCCCGACCTCGTCGCGTACATGGCCAAGAACGGCACGCCGCTGCCCGTCGAAAAGGGCCTGCTCGTGTCGCAGACGAAGCGGCTCGGGAACGCGGACAAGGCCGGGCTCCGCGGCGGCGCCACGGCGGTGCGCTACTACCGCGATGTGTTCTACGTGGGCGGCGACGTCATCGTGTCGGTCGACGGCATGAAGATCGCCTCGATCGCGGATTTCCACGCGGCGCTCGAGGACAACAAGCCCGGCACGCAGGTGGAAGTCCAGTACTACCGGAACGGGAAGCTCCTCAAGGCGACCGTGACGCTGTCCGACCGAGCGGACAAGGGCGCGGCGGAGTAGGATCCGGGTCCCGGGCCCGCGGGCGGGGCGCCCGGGGGGCCCCCCCCCCCCCGGCACGAAACCAAGCGGGGGGGGCGGGGGCAGCGCCGCCCCCACCCGGGCCG
>CAYZZW010000048.1:0-26218 GCA_964482955.1 uncultured Treponemataceae bacterium
CGGGGTGCACCATTACTCGTTCGAGGACGTCCTCGGTTGCGACGGCGTTCTCGACCTGATGCTCCACATACCGAGCTGGGAGTTGGGCGACCTGCTCGACGACTATTCCCACAACGCGACCGTGACGCTGACGTTGCGGGGAACGATGAAAGACGGCACGCCGATCGTCGGTACCGACACGGTGCGCATCATCAATCCGTGCAAGCGCGACTGACGAAGACGATTCCATGACGAAAGCCGCCGCCCGAAAGGACGGCGGTTTTTTTCGTCCGCCGGTCGGGGGTTCGCGCCGGCTTCCGTCCATGGCTCAGGCGCGCCTCGTCCCGCGCCCTTGCCCGCGGCGGAAAGCCGCGCCATACTCGGAAGCGAGCCCACCCGTACCGGAGCGTTCCATGCGGATTCAACGCGCGCTGTCTGTCCTCATCCTTTCGATCTGCCTGACCGTCCCCTCCCTCGCGGCAAAGCCTTTGCCCTTCGGTCCGGCCGCGGGCGAGGAGGTAGTCGGCGCCTACGGCGTGGCCGGCGCGGCCGCCGTGATCGTGCGGGACGCCGCCGGAGCCCTGTCGATCCTGTCCGCCGGCGCGCGCCGGGGCCCGTACGCCGCGGTGTCGGCGCTCGGCACGAGCGCGGACGGCTCGCGCGTCGCGTATCGGGCGACGGAGCCGGACGGTACGGCGGTGCTCGTCGCCGGAGAGCTTGAACTGCCGACTGTTCCGGAAGACGGACGGATCGCCTTTCTCGGGGCGGCCCGGGACCTTCTCGCGCCCCAAGCGGACGGACCACTCATGAAGTACGCCGTGGAGGGACGGCCACTCGGCTCGTGGGCGTCGGTCGGCCCGTTCGAACTTTCTCCGGACGGAACCTCGTTCGCGTATCCGGCGGTCGACGAAACCGGCGCCCGCCGATTCGGCCACAACGACCGCGCCTACGGTCCGTTCGAGGCGCTTCGCTTCGTCGGGTGGGCGCCCGACGGACGGACGCCGCGCTACGTCGCCGCCCGCGACACCGCGGACGGCCGTCTCTGGTTCGTGCTGGAAGCCGAGCGTCGGCTCGCGGGTCCCTTCGGGCCGTATCCGGCGGAGCCGGCCGTCGCGTGGACCGACGCCGAGGCGCGCGCGGCCGATCCCCGGGGCGCGTGCCTGGCCGCCGCGAATCCGTCCGGCGACCGGGTCGCCTTCGTCGAGCGCGATGGCCGCTTCTTCTACATCGACGAGACGCGCTTCCGGTACGGGCCCTTCCTCGGCGTCCTGGCGTTGCGCTATACCGCGGACGGGACGCGTTTCGCCGCGGTCGTCGAGGACCTCAAGAACGCGCGCTGGCTGACGGGCGACGGCTTCAAGACGGCCATCGCGGGCGGGTTCCGCGGACTCGGGCTGTCGGCCGACGGAAACCGCGTCACGCTCGCGGAGGGACCGCTCGACGGTTCGCCCGCGCGCGTCGCGGAGGGGGACCGCGTCCTCGAGGGCGCGGAGCTCGCCTGGTGGACGGCGGACGGATCGCTCGACGCGGGCTTCCCGGCTGTCGTCGCGGTCAAGGCCGTCGACGGTTCGTGGACGGTCGCGTCGGGAAACGCGACGGCCGGGCCCTTTTCGGAAGTACGGTTTTTCCGGTCGCGCGGCGCCGTCTGTTCGTATGTCGGCACGACGCCGGAAGGCGTCTTCGTCCACTCGGGCGCGTCGGCTGCCGGGCCCTTCGACGAAGTCGTCGAGCTCGGCGCGGACGCGAAAGGCCAAGCGGCGTACTTCGCGAAGTCGGGCGGCGCGTGGTCGTTCCGGATCGGGACGTCGGCGGTGGCCGGACCGTTCGCGTCGTTCGACGATGGCGCGGCGGGCGGGACGCGCCAGGTGTTCGACGCCGACGGCGCGTGGGCAGGCGCGATCGTAGTCGCGGACGGACGGTATCTGGGCCGCTATGTCCGCGGTTCGGGCGGACGCGTCGAGTACGTCGGTCGATGAGGATGAAGACGATGAAGCAAACCATGATCCGCGGATCCTTCATCCCCGCCGCGTTGGCCGCCGCGCTGGCGCTCTCGTGCGCGACGACGGGCGCGCCTAAGTCGTCCCTTCCCGATCTGCCGCCCATCGGCGTCGACGGTATCGTCCTCGTCGATCCCCTGCCCGAATACCCGCGAGACGCGGCTTCGCCGGCCTCCGACACGTTCGAGCCGCCCGCGTGGACCGTCAAGGACGGTTCGCCCCTCGTGTTCGTGGACGAGAGCGGGTACAAGGCGACGGGACCGATCGGCCGCAAGCGCGCGCGCGCGATCCTGCGCGGTTTTTTCGGCGTCGCGCGCGGGCTCGGGCTCGACGGCGACGCGGTGCTCATCGAGCGCTTCGAGCTCGAAGCCCCTCCGGGGGCCCGGTATACGGCGATCCCACTGCCCGGCGAAACCGGCCAACCGCCCGACGCGGCGGCTCCCGCGTTCGCCGCACTCCGCGTGGAAGCGTCGGGTTTCGTCGGCGTCGCTGTCGCCGATCTCGGACGCAAGACCGTCACCGACTTGTCGGGGAACGCGGCGGAATCGGGCGGCTTCGCCCTCAGGTTCGACGGCGTGCGCCTGACCGTCGACGGGATGGAATGGTCAGACGCGGGCTTGCTTCTCCGGTCGGGATCCGTGGGACCCGACACGCCGTACGGCGCGCGATCGGCGGCCGTGGATTACCGGGACTTGCGCGTCGAACCGGGATGGAAGCCGGACGTCGCTTCTGGAACGTTGTCCACGGGGCAGGTCGAACTGCCCGGGCTCGGGCGCGTGCCGGTGGAACGGGCGACGCTCGAGAGGCTTGGGGACGGCGCGGTTCTCCTTCGCGCCGTCGTGCCGCCGGAAGCGGAGCTCGAAGGCGGCCGCATCGTCCCGCTCGATTCCTTCGCCATGGGCACGGGCGGCGCTCTGTCGGACGTCGTCGGCCGCGGCGAACTGGAATACGGTTCGGCGCCCGGGTGGCGGGTCGTCTTCCGCCTGACCGGGTTCGGCGACGACGCGGTCGAAGGCGAAGGCCGCGTGACGCTGCCCGAATCCTTCGGCGGCGCGGACTTCGACGCGCCTCGGGGCGCGCTGACCTCGACCTCGCTCGGCCGCGGTTCGTTCGCGGCGGGCGAACTGGACGGCCCCGTGCCCGTCGTCGCGCTCGGGTGGGACGCGATGGCGCGCGGCGTGACCGTGAAACTGGAGCCGGACGGCTTCGCCTCGTTCGACGCGCGGGCGTGCGTCGTCGAGTCCGGAACCTTCGCCTTTCCGGTCGGTTCGTGTTCGGGAGACACGGCGAAGGGACTGTCTTTCGGCGATTCGACCGTCGACGGCCGCGGGGAGACGCGACTGCCCTTCTTCGGCGGCCGGACCCGGCTCGGGACGCTTTCGATACGTTCCGGCGCCGTCGCGGCTTCGATCTTCGTCGACCTGCCCGACGCCCAGGGCGGCTCGACGCTCGAGTTCGGGAAGGTGACGTTCGGCCCGGACGGCTCGTGGACCTGCGATCCCCTTCCGGCCGGCATGGAAATGGCCGTGGACGGATCGCGGCTCCGCCTCGGCGCGTTGACGCTCGAGCCGGAACTGATCCGCGCGGACGGGATCGAGATAGCCGTCGAATCGCCCGCGGCGGTTTCGCCGATCGGCGCGGCCGCCGCGACGCTGCTTCCCGACGGCTCGATCGACGTGGACGAACCGCGGGAATTCTCGTTCGCGGGCGCGACCGTCCACCCGGAGCGAATCGCGTTCCGCGACGGTTCCACGCGCGTGACGGGAACGCTCGAAGTGCCGGCCGGTTTTCCGGAGGGTGTGAGCGGAAAGACCCTGGATCTCTCGCGGCTCCGGTTTCCCGCGGCGGGCGGAGCGCCCGACTTCGTGACGAAGCGCCTCGCCGGCGGGCTTTCGATGCCGTACGGGAACGGGATCCTGGACGCCGCGGGGATGCGCGTCGAGTTCGCGGAGAACGCGCTGGTGGCCGTCCTGGACGGCTGTTCGCTCGCGGTGCACGAGCGTTCGCCCTTGGCGTCGGCGTACTTCGACGGCGTGCGCGCCAAGTCGGACGGCTCGCTCTCCTGGCGCGACGCGTCGCTTTCGGGCGATCTCGTCTTCCGCCTCGGCGGCGCGCTGATACGGCTCCGCGACTTCGAGGACATCGACGGCGAGATCGTCGCGCTGTCGGGCATCGGCACGGTGGTCGATCCCCAGGCGGTGAAGGGCACGATACCGGATTTCGAGGTGACGTCGTTCGTCTTTTCGGCGGTTGACGGACGGATGCTGTCCGCGACGGGAATCATCCGCGGCGTGGAGGTGGACTTGTTCGGGTTGTTCGGAACGCCCGAGTGACCTCTCGTCGCGCTTGACCGCCCGCGCGTCCGGACGATAGCTTACACTCGCCGTCCGATGGGCGGTCACGAACGCGACAAGGAGTCACCCATGAATATCGAAGCGGTCAAGCGCGCCATCGAAGACGTGCGCCCCAAGCTCCAGGCCGACGGCGGCGACATCCAGTTCGTCTCCGCTTCCGACGACGGCCGCGTCTCGGTCCGCCTGACCGGCGCCTGCGGTTCCTGCCCCATGGCCACGATGACCCTCAAGATGAGCGTCGAGAGCTACCTCAAGCAGGTCGTCCCCGAAGTCCGCGAAGTCGTCCAAGCCTGAGCGTCGCGAACCTCGCCGTTACCGGTGGCGGGCGACGACGTCCATGATTTTCGCGGCCATGTCGTCCACGCCCGCCTGTTCGCGGACGTAGCCGAGTTCGTGGGCCACCTTCGGCATGCCGTACACCACCGACGACGCCTCGTCTTGGCCGAGCGTGTAGCCGCCTTCGCGGTAGATCGAGCCGAGCTCGCGCGCGCCGTCGCGCCCCATCCCCGTCATGATGACCCCGAGCGCGTGGTTGCCGTACTCGCGCGCCACCGAGCGGAACAGGACGTCCGCGCTCGGGCGGTGGCCGTTTTCGGGTGGGTCTTCCGTGACGTGCACGATCGGGGCCAGCTGCTTCCGCTCGACTTCGATGTGGCGGTCGCCCGGCGCGATGAGGATACGGCCCCTGCGCACGAGATCGCCGTCGGCGGCTTCCTTCACCTCGAACGGGCAGATGCGCGAGAGGCTCTTGGCGAACTCGTCCGTGAAGCCCGCCGGCATGTGCTGGACGACGAGGACGGGCGGCTCGAGGTCCTTGTCGAGCTTCGAAAACACCGTGCGGAGCGCGTTCGGCCCGCCCGTCGAGATGCCGATGGCGACGAGCTCGATGCGTCCGGTCTCCCGGGCGGGGACGATCTTTTCGGCGGGATTGCGCTCCTCGACCGGATGCGCCTCTTCGGGGAACGCGTCCGACAGACGCTCCCGGATCTCCGAGCGGACCTGCGGCGACAGTTCCTGCTTCCGCTCCTTGTAGCGCGTGCCGTAGACGAGGAGGAGCCGCGACAATTCCCCCGCGACGGTGTGGATGTCGGACGACACCGAACCCGAGGGTTTCGTGACGAAGTCGGACGCCCCGAGCGACAGCGCCTCCATCGTGATCTCCGCGCCCCGCCGCGCGAGCGACGAGAGGATGACCACGGGAATGTCGATGCCGAGCCGCCTGCGTTCCTTGAGGAATTCGATGCCGTTCATGCCGGGCATCTCGATGTCCAGGACGATGATGTCCGGGTTGCAGCGGGGGATCTTCTGCAGCGCGAAGACGCCGTTCATCGCCTTGTCGGCGACCGCGAGTCCCGGAGTCGATTCGATCATCCGGGAGACGAGGTTTCGCATGAGCGCGGAATCGTCGACGACGAGGACGGATACCGGGTCGGTCAGGGGCACGGTCGCCTCCGGGACGCGCTCACAGCCATTTCCTGTAGAAGCACGCCCAGTCCGTCTTCACGAACTCGAAGCGGGTGTTCATCCCGAAGAGCGATTCGCTGTGGCCGATGAACAGGAAGGCCTTCGGGCCCATCGTTTCCCAGAAACGCTCGACGGAGGCCTTCTGCGCGGCTTCGTCGAAGTAGATGAGGACGTTCCGGCAGAAGACGAGGTCCATGCCCCTGAGTCCCGAATCGTTCTTGAGATTGTGGTAGTCGAAGCGGATGGCCTTCTTGAGATCTTCGTGGATCTGGTAGCCGGTCGGCTTCTTCTCGAAATGCCGCGCGAGGGCGCCGTCGGGGATGCCCTGGATCCGCGTTTCGGGGTAGAAGCCTTCCTTGCCGACCATGAGGGATTTCAGGCTGATGTCGGAGGCGACGATCTCGAACTTCCAGGCGGGCGGCAGCGCGTCCTTGAGGACCATGGCGATGGTGTACGGTTCTTCGCCGGTGGAGCAGCCGGCGCTCCAGACGCGGATGGTCCGGTCGGTGGTGGCCTGCTTGAGCTTCATGAGTTCGGGGATCACGAACTTCTCGAGGGCGTCGAAGTGGGCCTGGTTGCGGAAAAAGCGCGTCAGGTTCGTGGTGACCGAGTCGAGGAGGATCTTGAGCTCCTCCCGATCGCTCGTGATGAGGGAGTAGTAGGCCTTGAGGTCGCCGAGCTTGTTTTCCCGAAGCCGCTCGCGCAGTCGGCTTTCGAGGATGGAGCGGTTCGTCTCGGAAAAATGGATGCCGCTTTCGTTGTAGATCAGCGTGCGGTACAACTCGAAATCGGGGTCCGGGAGGAATTCCGACATGCCGTGCGACCTTTCAACATGAATTCGACCGTATTCGGCACGGTCTCGGATCGCCTCGGGATTCGCCCGGGGCGGGACGGAAACGCGCGTTTTACGGAACGCTTCGTCTCCGTGGAAAGTGTAGTGGGGGCTTTCGAGCGCTGTCAATGACGCCGGGGCGGGAGCTCCCGTTCCGCGGCGCGGAATCACGCGCCGTGCGCGAAAACGTGCGCTTCCGGCCCGTCGTTTTGGAAAACGCGGCGGACGGGTACTATATTCTGTACCATGAATGCGGCCATGATCGAGTTGCGCGTGCGCGGCGTCGCCGTCGGGCGGGACGGATCGGATCCGGTCCTGGTGCTCGAAGATCCCGTCTCGGGCGGAAAGCTCGCCGTGCCGGCCGGACCGTCGGAAGCCGGCGCGATCCTCCTCGAGATCGAGGGGCTGTCCCCCGCGAAACCCGGACCCCACGACGTGCTCGCTTCGATGTTCCGCGATCACGGCTTCAAGCTCGAGCGGATCGAGCTCCGAGAAGACGGGATGGGTCCGGACGGCGCGCGTTTCAGGGCGAAGCTGGTGTACCGCGGCGGCATGCGCCGCTGGCGGCGCGACGCGCGACCGGCGGACGCCATCGCGCTGGCGCTCAAGCTCGGGGCTCCCGTGGCCGCGCCGGCAGGCATCGCGGACCGTTGTCCCTGGCCGGCGGCGAAGACCCGCGGCGGCAATTTGTACTACCTCGAGCGCCGTGACGCCGAACGGGGCCGCGCGGCCGTCTGAGCCGCCCGCGCTTGCGTCGTACGGAAGGCGCGGATACACTTCCTTCATGTCCATCTGGAAACGTTTCGCCGATTTCCTGCGCAAGCTGCTCGGCGGCTCGCCCCAGGACGCCGCCAAGCGCGCCGAGCTCAAGCGCCTGCAGCGGACCCTGGAACAGGTAAAGCCGCCATACTTCCGCGCCCGGGGCGGGCTCGCGCTGCCCGGCTTCGCGCAGGCCGTGTATTCCTTCGCGTTCGCGCTCAGGCCCCTCGTCGACCTCGTGCGGAAGACCGTGGCCAATTCCGACCTCCGGGTGTCCCAGCGGTATTACGACTACCTCATCGACGGGAACCTGCCGCCCGAGGAGCAGGACCGCAAGCAGTACTTCTCCTACGAGGGGATGCGCGACCGGGCCCTGCGCGCGGTCAGGACCGACGAGGAGTTCGAGGCCATCGGCGAGGAGTTCCGGCGTTTCTCGTCGCTCCTCACGAGCCTTTCGACCTCGTCGCCGATCAACCGCGATCTCGTGGAGATGGACCGCTTCATCGAGATCTGCAAGTACGACTGGGAGCGCATCCTCGGCTTCTTCGATCCCGCCGTCAATCTCGACGACCCGGCCCGCAAGCCCGCGTTCCAGCCCGCGGAGGGCCGGCCGCTCCTCGCCGAGCTCCTCGACATGTACCATCTCGTCGCGGATTTCTCCTTCGACCCGTCGCTGGCCGCGAACGTCCACCGCATCCTGGAGCGCCACGCGCCCGCGGCCGTCGACGGCGCGCAGCGCGGGAAGATCGACAAGATCTTCGCGGCCCTCAACAAGATGCTCGCCTATCGTCTCGACCGGGAACTGCTCCTCTGCCTGATCCGCGTCCTCAAGGACGATCCCGTCTACGAACCCGTGGTGACGCGGGAGAAGCGCGATTTCGTCGAACTGTACCGCAGGCGCCTCACGGCGCGCTTCGAGCAGGACCGGGAGCGGGCCCGCCGCGAACTCCACGAGAACGCCATCGCGGCCGACATCACGGGCCTCTTCGGGGAATCCGAGATCCTCCAGGTGGATTCCTACGACGAGGAAACGGACCTGTTCCTCCGGAAGGAGACGCCGTTCGGCTTTTCCCACGTGAAGCCGCTCCGCATCCTCAAGACCTTCGTCTACGGCGTCTTCGAGCAGAAGCTCAAGGAGCCGATCAAGAAGATCCTCGTGGAGGGGTATTTCGACGACAAGGTCTTCCAGAACAACCTGGCCAACATCGTGTTCCAGTGCGAGCGCACCGCCCCGCGCATCGCGGCGTTCGAGGAGCAGTTTTCCGGCTCGGGCCGCATGACGGCCCAGGCGCTCAAGCGCTACGTCGAGGAATCACGGCACGGCAAGGACGTCCACCAGATCCTCGAGCGCCTCGTCGACGGGACCAACCAGCGCGTGCGCGAGATCTGCGAGGACGAGACGGGGCTGTACGGCATGCTGAGCGACGCCCTCGGGGACCTGCTCAAGGACTACCGTCGTTCGAGTCCCGACCTGGTCACGAACATCCGCTCGATGGGCGGCGCGCGCAACAAGGAGATCATCGCCCAGCTTAACGAGGGCAAGCGCCTCATGGACCTGCTCGTGCACGTCATGAAGAACTTCATGTCGATCAAGCAGCCGGAGGCCGTCCGCCCCGTCGAAGTGCCCGACGTGCCCGTCGAGGATGCCGAGATCGCGCCCGAGGGGAATCCGTAGGAGCCTGTAGGCCTACACCGCCCCGCGCGCCAGGAGCGGCAGCGCGATGAGGTTGCCGATCGCGCCGCCCAGCGTCGACATGAAGAACACGAGCAGGACGTGCGTGACGCGGTTCGTGTAGAAGCCGCGGACGCTCGCGATGTCGTGGTTGAGGTTCTCGAAATCCTGGACGCGGGGCTTGCGGAGCAGCGCTTCGGTCACGCCGGAGAACAGGCCGACGCCGATCAGGGGATTGAGCGTGGCGACGGGCGCCCCGAGGAAGGACACGAGGATCGAGAGCGGGTGCGCGAGGCACACGAGCGCCCCGAGCGCCGCCAGCGAGCCGTTGAACAGCGCCCACTTGAGGACGAGATCCAGGCTCTCCGCCGCGCCGCCGCGCAGGAACCCGAGGCCGAGGAGGCCGACGATGATGGCGGGCACGAGCCAGCCGGCGGCTTTCGACCAGACGGAGGGAGCCGGTACCGTTTCGAGTTCCGACGTGTCCGTGGAGACCTTTTCGCGCTCGAAGCGCTCGAGCCACGAGACGATGCCGGACGCGTGGCCCGCCCCGACCACCGCGAGCGTGACCGGTTCCGCGCACTCGTAGATGCGCGCCGCCAGGTAGCGGTCGCGCTCGTCGATGAGGACTTCCTTGACCTTGGGCAGGTAGGACGCGAGCTCGCCCATCATCTCGTCGAGTTCCGAGCCTTCCTTGAGGCGCTCGATCTCCTCGGGCGAGAGCTTTTCGTTGGAGACGGCGCCGGAGACGAGGCTCGACATCAGCTTGGCTTTGTCCCAGAGGCCGCAGCGGGCCCAGGCGCGGCGGAGCGTCACGCGGACGTCGCGGTCGCAGTAGGAGCAGGGGATGCCGAGCCGGCCCGCGGCCTGCACGGCCTCGACCATGTCCTCTCCGGGCTTTACGTCGACGCCGGCGCCCAGGCGGCGCTGGAACGAGGAGAGCGCGAGGTTGGCGAGGAGGAGGAAGCCCTTGCCTTCCTTGATGATCTTGGCGATGTCGAGGCTCTCCCAGTCGGAGTCGCCGGTCATGCTCTTGTAGCGGGCGTCGTCGATCTCGACGCAGACGCGCCCGGGGCGCTCGGTTTCGATGAGCGAGACGACTTCGTCGACGCTTTCCCGCGAGATGTGCGCCGTGCCCACGAGGATGATCGTCCGTCCCCCGAGTTCGACGCGCCGTACCGTCTTGGACATGTGGCTTCCTTGATTCACGTTCGAGTGTAAGGAAGATATAGGGATTCACGCCCGCTGGCAAGACGGGCGGGCGCCTGAGGCCGCCCGCTGGGGCCGCGCGTCACTTCCCCCAGTACTGGAAGGCCGCCCAGTAAAACGGACTCGAGTAGTCGCCGCGGGCCCACGGGACGAGGCGGCGCCACGGCTCCGACTTCCACGCGCCGGTTCGGAGGAGTTCCCGGGTGGCGTGGATAGCCTCGGCGGGATCGGCGCCTTCGGCCAGGCGGGCGTGGAAGAGCGTCATGAAGAGGCGGGTGCCTTCGTCGTCCACCGGCCAGAGGCTCGCGACCACGCCGTTCGCGCCGGCGGTCATCCACGACTGCACGAGGCCCACGACGCCCTCGGTGGCGGTCACCTTGCCTTCCGCCGTCTCGCAGGCGGACAGCACGACGAGGTCGGCCTTCAGGTCGAGTCCGACGATCTCCGCGGCCAGGAGCGTTCCGTCCGACGCTCCCGTTCCTTCGACGAGCTTCGCGAAGGCGGCTCGTTCGGCCGCCGGCACGGCTTCCGCCTGCGTCAGCACGATGCGGCTCGTCTCCGGGAAGTCGGCCACCGCCTGGCCGTGGCAGGCGAAGTGGAGGACGCGCGCGTCGGCGAGACGGAGCGGTTTCGATCCCGGGATCGCGAGCGCGCCCGCGTTCAGGCGTTTTACCGCGGCCTCGCTCGCCAGGATGCCGGAAAAGACGGTGGCGGCCGCGTCGGCGTCGCTTCGGTAATACGGCCGGGCGACGTCCTTCGCCTCCCGCTCCGCGCCCGGCAGGTTTTCCCAGCCGCGTTCGCGGAAGCCTCGAACGAGGTCCCGGCCGTCGCCGTTCGTCCCGCTGGAAGCTTCGGTCTCCGCGGCGCCCGCTTCGCCGGTAGCGGTCGCAGCAGCGGCCGGGGATTCCGCGGCCGCCGTCGACTCGTAGTACGCGCCGCCGAACGAGAGGATGGGGACGCGCGCGCGGGACGAATAGTCGCGCTCGGGCGAACGCAGGCGGTGGAGCACGGCGAGGGAGGGCGCGTACGAAACGCGGAAGGCCTGG
This sequence comes from uncultured Treponemataceae bacterium, assembly GCA_964482955.1. Lineage (GTDB taxonomy): Bacteria > Spirochaetota > Spirochaetia > Treponematales > UBA12059 > JAPLSN01. The sequence continues at coordinate 11,313 of CAYZZW010000048.1, forward strand.
CCGTACAAGCCGCCGTTCCACGGCAGGTATTCCCACGGAACGAGGGCCAGCGCGCCGTCAGGCACGATGACGAGGCGTTCCGTGCCCGCGGGCACGCTCGACTCGGGCGGCGTCAGGTACGGAGCGAGGCGATTCCAGATCGCGTCCGGTTTTTCCTTGAACGGTTCGCCCCGGCTCTTGGCGACGAGGGCGGTCCGGTAAGCGACGACGAGGGCGGCGACGCCGCCGGGGGCGTCCGCGAGCGCCGCGAAGGAAACGGATCCGTCGCGGCGCACGGTGAACACGCCGGTCCGCGCGCCGTCGGTCAGGTAGACCAGGGCGGTTTCTCCGGGACGAAGCGCCGATGCCGCGCGGGCCGCGGGCGGTATGACGGGCAGGCGGAGTTCGCCGTAGCGGGGATGCCGGGCCGCCAGGTCGGCCGCGGCCGCGTCGAGGGCGCGTTCGGCCGCCGTGACGGCTTCCCGCAAGACCGGAAGCCGGGCGGCCGCGTCGGGTCCGCCCGCCTGCGCCGCGCGGGCGAGTTCGTCCCGCGCGCGCGCGAGGGCATCGGTGCCCGCGAGCCAGGCGGCGCGGTCGCGCTCGGGGACGCCCGCCGCGTCGAGGGCGGCCTTGCCGGACAGTCCTTCGAGGAAGCCGCGGCCGCGGTAGCGCTCCCACTGGTCGAGCGCCGCTCGGGGGTCGACCGGCGCGACGGCGAGCATGATTTCCTTGAGGGAGGTTCCGCGCGCCTCGGCGAACTGGAGGCGTTCGCCCGAACCGCCGGCTTTCGACCGCACGTCGAGGGCGCGGTCGACGGCGCGCCCGAGGGAGTCGACGGCGGCTTTCTTGTCGCCGCGCGCGAGGTCGTTGCGGCAACGCTCCGTCCACGCGTACAGGAGGGAATGGGCGGAGTCGATCGATTCGTACAGCGCGATGGCGCGCGCGAGGCGCCCGTCGGCTTCCGCGTAGTCCCCGCGGTCGCGGGCCAGGAGGCCGAGATCCTTCACGCAGTTGGCTTCGCCGAGGATGTCGCCGACTCGCTTGAAGAGCGGAAGCGCCTCGTCGTAGCGTTCGCGGGCGCCGTCCGGGTCGCCGCGCCGCCTGGCCAGCGAGCCGAGGTCGGCGAGGCAGTTGGCCATGCCCAGGAAGCCGTCGACGCCCCGGTACAGCGCGAGCGCCTCGAGGTAACGCGCTTCCGCGTCGGCGAATCGGCCGGCGGCGACGTCGAGGGTGGCGAGGCTCGACAGGCAGTTCGCGCGGCCGTTCACGTTCGACAGTTTCGCGTACCGCTCGAGCGCCGCTTCGTAGCGCCAGCGCGCGCCCTCGTAGTCGCCGCGCCGGAAGAGGAGCTCCCCGAGGTTGGAGAGGCAGTCCGCGGACGCGCTCGAAGCTCTCGAGCGCTCGAAGACGGCCAGGGCGTCCTCGTACCCCCGCCGCGCGCCGTCGTAGTCGCCGCGGCGGAGGGCGATGTCCGCGAAGGCCTTGCGGCAACTCGCCTGGCCGAGCTCGTCGCCGGAGCGTTCGTAGAGCGCGCGGGCTTCGGCGTAGCGCGCCGCGGCGCCGTCGAGTTCGCTCCGCTGGAGCGCGACGTCCCCGAGCCCGAGCGCGCACGCGGCGGCGCCCGAAGTACTGCCGAGTTTCCGGTAGAGCGCCAGAGCCTCTTCGTAGCGGGCGCGGGCGTCCGCGTGCGCGGAGCGAGCGAAGTCGAGATCGCCGAGGGCCTTGAGCGCGTTCGCCCGCCCGAGGCCGTCGTCGAGCGAGCCGTAGAGGGCCAGGGCGCGCTCGAGACGGTCGGCCGTTTCCGCGTAGCGTCCCGTGCGGAACGCCAGGTCGCCCAGGGAGAGCAGACAGTTCGCCTGCCCGCGAACGTCCTCGGCCGCCCGGTAGCGCGCCAGCGCGTCTTCGTAACGCGCCCGTGCTTCGTCGTACGCGCCCGCGTACAACGCCAGGTCTCCGAGGCCCTTCGCGCAGTTCGCCTGCCCGAGGGCGTCGCCGAGGGCACGGTACGAGGCCAGGGCTTCGTCGTAGCGGCGCTTCGCCCCGTCGAAGTCCGCGCGCGCGAGGGCCAGGTCCCCGAGGCTCATCACGCAGTTGGCTTCTCCGAGGCGGTTGCCCGTTTTGCGGAACAGGGCCAGCGCGTCCGTGAAGGCGCGTTCCGCCGCGGCGGCGTCGTCGCGGTAATGGAAGTGGAGCCGCGCCTCGTAAAACCGCGCGATGCCGAGATAGTCCGCGTCGCCGTAGGCCGCCGCGATTTCCGCGACGCGCGAAAGGATCGTGACACCCGTGTCGGCGTCGCCGCCTGAGCCCAGGTCCTCCGCGGCGTCGAACGCGGCGCGCATCCACGCGCGGGTGCAGCGCTCGCGGAGGACGGACGCGGCCGTCGCACGCGCCGCCGGATCCGGTTCTCGGAGGAAGACGAGGAGCAGGCTCGCGGCATAGTCGTCCGCCGCCGGATCGAGCGCGGCGAATTCGAAGCCGTAGGGCGCGTCCGTCTTGTCGGCGTTCAACGCGGCCGTGCCGTCGCCGCGCCGGATCTCGAAACGGCGCGCGCCCTTGGCCGAAATCAGCGACAGGAACTCGCTCGTCGACGCCGGCGCGCGTCCGTCGATCCGGAGGATGAGGTCGTAGGGGACGAAGCCCGCGCGCGCCGCGGACGAGCCCGGCGCGACGCCCGTGACGAGGACGGCGAACGCCGCTGGCGACGCGGCGCTCGCTTGGGCCGACGCGCCGCGGGGGAAGCACGCGAGCGCGCACGCGAAGGCCGCCGCGACGAGGACGCCGCGCGCGGCGGGCTTCCGGCGAAGGGTATCCATGACAGGTACGATATCGCGCCAGGGGGCGCAGCGGAAAGCCCGCAGCGGCGGGAACGCCGACGGCGTTCCCGCGATGAGCGAAGCTCGTCGACTACGATGCGCCGCAACAGCGGCCGTGCCGCTGCCGCGAGGACTTGGAGCGGAGCACCCGGCCCGCCGCGCGAACATCCGCGGTGGCCACGCGACGAGCCGGGTCGATCGATGATACGGAGTCGGCGTTCGCGCGGCGGGGGCGCCCGAATCAGAACGCGACGGAGCGGATTGGTCTCGGGCGTTATTGAGTCTTGCGGCGTTCCAGGGTGTCGATGACGGCGAAGAAGCGGGCCATAAGCTTGCGTTCGCCGGGGAAGGTGGCCGCGGGGATGAAGCCGCCGGCGCCGCGGTAGTGCCCGCCGCCGGAGCCGATGCCCTCGAGGGTGTCGCGCACGACGGAAGCCGCGGGCAAGGACGCATCGCGCGAGCGGACGGAGACGCGACAACCGTCCTCTTCGACCACGGCGACGATCGTGACGCGGACGTCCTGGGCGCGGAGGGCGAAGTCGGCGAGCACGGAGGGCACTTCCTGCCGGCAGGGTTCGGGCAGGGCGGCGAAGAAGCGGCCGTTTTCGACGACGGCCCACGCGAGAGCGCTCGAGATGAGCGAGAGGTCGCTCGAGTCGATGGCGATCTTGACGATGGCGGCGGACGTCTCGTGGTCGGCCCGGGGGGACAGCCACGTGAAGGCCGCGAGATCCACGTCGGAGGTTTCGCGCGTCAGGAAGTCCGTGTCGGACTGGATGCCCGCCATGAGGGCGGTCGCGACCTTGACGTCGGGTTGACGGCCGGATTCGCGCCAATAGTCGGAGACGATGGAGCTGCACGCGCCGACCTCGGGGCGGATGTCCGAAACGGGCGCGGCGCTGGCGGAGGAGGAGTGGTGGTGGTCGATGGCGGCGACGATGCGGCCGCGCACGAGCGAGACGTTCCCGTTCTCGGGAATGCCGTCCACGACGACGATGGACGCGCCGTCGGCGCCGCCCCACGCGGCTCCGGCGATGCCGAGGTAGTCGATCAGGTTCTCGAGGCTGCGGCTCCGCACGGGGCCGTGCCAGGTCCACTTCGCGTCGAAGCCTTCGAGCTCGAGGAGGCGCGCCAGCGCGTACGCCGACGCGAGCGCGTCGATGTCGGGCCGGTCGTGCGTCTGGACCGCGACGGGACGGTCGCGCGGAAGCGCGGCGACGAGGGTCCCGAACGGCGCGCCCATGTCAGTTGCCGCCCGCGTTCGCCGTCTCGTCGAGCTCGCCGAGGGTCAGGCGCCAGGCGATGCTGCCTTCGCGGCGGAGTTCGCGGACCATGCCGAGGTACTTGTGGGCCAGTTCCTTCTTGCCGCGGATCATCCAGTATTCCGCGAGCCCGAAGAGCATGGTCGATTTCGCGTCGAGCTTCTTTTCCTTGTTGATGAAGAGTTCCAGCTCGTTCACCTGGTCGTTCCGGTCGTGGAGGAGGCGGAGGAGGAGCCACCAGCCCTGGTTCTTCTCGCGGTCGATGGCGGGCATCGCGGCGGCGGCGAGATTCTTCGCCTCGTTCGCCAGCCCCCCGCCCGCGCGCAGTCCGGCGATGACGGCGAAGGCGGCGTAGTCGACGCGGGTCGCGTCGCGGGCGTAGAGGTTCCGGAAGCCCGTCCACGACTTCGGGAAATCGCCGAGGCGGAACGCCGCCATGCCGACCGATTCCCACGAATACCAGTAATCGGGATTGAGCTTGAGGGCCGTCTCGTAGTCGGCGAGGGCCTTGGCGTCCTCGCCGCGCTCCTCGCGGATGCCGCCGCGGTACACGTACGGCAGGAAGTAGTCCGGTTCGAGCGCTATCGCGCGGTCGAAGCTTTCGAGCGCCGCGTCGAGGCGGCGCGTCTCGAGGGCCAGCGTGCCGCGGTCCATGTGGTGCCACGGGACGTCCGGCTCGAGGGCGATGGCGGCTTCGATGTCGGCCATCGCCTCGTTGTAGAGGCCGAGGTGGTAACGCGCCTTCGAGCGCTCGGAATACGCGTCGGCGTGGTTCGGGTCGGCCGCGAGGGCTTTCGTGAGGAGGGCTTCCGCGTCTTCGTAGCGTTCGGCCCGGTAACGCAGCTTGGCGAGCCCGACCAGGGCGTCGGGATCGTCCGGAGCCAGGGCGAGGGCTTTTTCGTACCAGACCGCGGCCTTGGCGTCATTCTTGTCCTCCGACAGGGCGTCGGCGTACTGGACGAGAGCGCGCGGGTCGTTCGGGGCGGCGGCCACGAGTTCGTCGAGAGCGCGCTTTCGGGCCGCCTTGTCCCCCGAAAAACGCTCGATCTCCGCCATCAGGTAGAGCGCGTCGAGTCCGCGCGGATCGAGCGCGCGGGCTTCGCGGGCGGCTTTCCGCGCGCCCTCGAAATCCCCGGACGACACGAGTATGGAGGCGCGGATCAGGCGATACCGCGCTTCGTTCGGCTTGTTCGCGATGAGCTCGTCGACGAGCTCGAGGGCGCCCGCCGTGTCGCCGGCTTTCAGGCGTTCGCCGACCGCCTCGATGGCTTCGCGCTCCCTGGCCCGTTCGGCCGCGGCCGCGTCGGGCTTTTCGGGGGCGGCGGGGACGGAGGCCGGGGTTTCGACCGGGGCTTTTTGCGCCGGTTCGGCGGCCGGGACCGTGGCGGAGGCTTTCACCGCGTCATCGGCCGCCTGGGTCCGGGAGGAAGCGGGCGCGCCGGCGCAGGCCGCGAGCAGGGCGGCGATGGCGCACAAGGCGGTCGTAACGAAAGCCGCCCTGCTGAAGCGCGGCTGGTGATTCAAGGACATCTGGTACTCCGTTCCGGGAAATCGCGTCGGCGCGTGACCGGCGTTCCGCGGGCATGGTATCGACCCGAGGCCTGACGGGCAAGCCGGAACCCTCCCGGGTTCGACAGGCGCTGAGAAAAATGTTGAAAAGCCGAAAGTGGCTTTTCAACATTACCATAATGAGGGATTTGCGCAGAAAACCACCTGGTTTTCGAGCAAATCAAAAACAGGTTGTTGAAAAGCGTCAAGTTTTTCGACAACCTGTTAGGTTGCCTTTCATATATAAACCTGCTACAGTCCGTGCTCGCCATGAAAATCCCAGCGTTTTGGCGCGCGATCGGCCTCGTTACCCTTTATATCGGTATTTTTTGCCTCGTCGTCGTCATGCAATTTCCGCTTCATGGCGATATTTCCGCCGCGTTCGGAGCGCTTTCGCTCCGCTCGGGCGCGCGCGCCGAAGGCGGGCCGCTCGAATCCGCGGTGGTCGACCTCGCGGGGCTCCGTTTCGAGTTTTCCGCCCGTCGCCCCCTCGTGGCGGTGGACGCGTCGGGCGGCCGGAAACCCGGCGCTCCCGTTTCGCGTTCCGACCTGGCGAACGGCTGGAAACTGGCCTTCGACAACGGCATCACCCTGGCCGTCTCCGCTTCCGACAAGGAGGGCTCTCGGCTGTCCGTCGTCCCCTCGTTCAAGGGCGACACGGCGTCGCTCGAGCTCGGCTACGCGCTCGTGCGGGGCGCCCGTATCGATTCCGGCGCCTCCGGCCTCACGCTCGTGTCGGGCGGCGTTTCCTACGCGCTCGACCTGCCGGCGTCCGCCCTCGACCGAAAGCGCCGGGTCATCGTGCTGGGCGCCGGAAACGGCAGGCCGCGCTCCTTCGCGGCGCTCCGCGAACGGGCCGGCCAGCCGACGGTGTCGCCCCAGGTGATGGCGCAGGCGCCCATGGATCCGGCGCTCTATAAAAAGGAAATCGACGCTTTCGTCGACAAGGCGTGGTCCGGCCTCTCGACCACGCGCTTCGATCCGGCCAATCTCGTCTGGAAGTTCCCGGCGGCCCCGGCCGCCTTCACCGAAAAGGCCCTGACCGCGTACATCGCGGAGGCGTACCGCCGCGGCGCCGGCACCCAGGCGCTCGAGCGCGCCAAGGCCGCCAACGCGCTGTATCCCGCGTCGCTCAGCTACCTGAGCTCGCCCTTCCTCGGCGGCATTCTCGTGCGCACCAAGTCGCTCGAGGACGCGTCGCTCGCCGAGGTGAAACGCCTCGAAAAGGTGATCCAGGACAAGCCGGCCGGGCTCTTCGACCGCTCCGGCATCGCCCTGTTCCTGCTGGACCGCGCCCCGTATTCCCTCGCGCAGTCCGCGTTCCAGGCCGTCGCGGCCGTCGACCCCGGTCAGCTGTCCGAGCGACAGGCCGTGAACGCGCTCGCGGCCTTCAACGACGGGGCCGCCTTCATGAAGGAAGGCGAGAATCCCTTCGAGCGTTTTTCCGCGGTGGCGGAAAAGGTGCTCCTGCCCGCGATCAAGCGCTTCAACGACGGCTTTTTCCTGCAGTCCTCCCCGGAGGGCGATTCGGAACTGCTCCTGTCCGCGCAAGCGGGCTTCGAGCTGATCCGCTACGGCGGCATCTCGGGGCGAGACGTGTTCGTCGGCGTCGGACAGAGCCTCGTGACGGGCGTCCTCGCCCTGGCGAACGCGGAGGGCTTCGTGCCCCTCGTCCTCGACCTGACCGGCAAGGACGCGCCGTCTTCGCTCCTCGCGCCGGAGGAACTGTACCCGCTCGTCGCCGGCAATCCGTACTATCCCCACGAAGTGCCGTTCTACCGCGAGCTCGGACCCGGCGTGTGGGCGTGGACCTGTTCGCCCTCGATACAGGCCGTCGCCGAACCGTCGCGCGTCGTCTTCAAGACCGAGTTCCCCGTGGGCGCGGCGCATCATCTCGTGCTGTACGGCATCAAGCCCTTCGCGAACATCCAGCTCTACGGCATCGACTACCGCCCGGACGCTTCGTTCGAGATCTACGATGTCTCCGGTTATTACTTCAACCGCACCTCGAACTCGATGTTCCTCAAGATGCGCCACAAGACGAAGCTCGAGGAAATCAGGCTCTTCTACTGAGTCCGGACTCGATGATCGTTCCAGGCGACGTGCCGGCGGAGATCTTCGGACGGCTTTCGGCGGCGCTTGGCTTCGAGCCCGAAACCATCGCGGCGGCCCTCGCGGGCTCCCTCGCGCGCGGCGTTCCGGACTTCCCGCACCTGTACGCCCTCGATCCGACCGGCGGCCCCGGCCTCGTCGTGGCCGCGGCCTCGCGCCCGGGCGGCGAATCGGACGCCGACGCGGCAGCCTACGCGCGCCGCGCCTTCGTCGCGTCGGGCGGCGATCCGCTCCGCTCGCTCTCTTTTCCCGCGACCGGACCGGACGCGCTCCGTCCGGGAACGTTCGTGACGATAGGCCTCATCGCCGACATCCGGAAGGCCGTGCCGCCGCGCGTCGCGGAACCGGACCGGCGCGCCGGTCCGCTCGTCGCGGTCATTTTCGAGGGAAGGGACGGACGCGGGGCCGAGGAGTCCTGCGTCCGTTGCGCGTCGGGCCTGCTCCTGCGCGCGGGGCGGGCGCTGCGGCCGGGCGCGGACGCGGCGCGGATCGGCGCGGAAATCGCCGCGTTCGCCGGCCGCGATCCGGCGCCGGCGGCCTGGGCGGGGGAATCTTCATCCCCGCGCTTCCTCGTGGCGATCGGACCGGAAGACCGCGAGCGTTTCGACGCGACGCTCCGCGGGATCCCGCGGCGTTTCCTCGAATTCACGGCGCGATGACGACCCCTCGGGAGACTGGTAATCCGCCGGGCCGCCCGGTATACTGAACCCGTGGCCGCGCACGACGTGTCCGAAACGAAACTCGACCCACCGGAACCGCTCGCGGACGAACTGCGCGAACGGTACGAGAAGCGCATCAGCGACCTCGAACTGCTGCTCGAGGTTTCCAAGAGCCTCAACTCCACCCTCGAATACCTCAAGCTGATCGACTCCATCCTGTTCACGATCATGGGCCAGATGAGGGTGCTCAAGGCCGGCCTGTTCACGAAGAAGGGCATGGACGCCGCCGAGTTCAGCTTCCACCGCAATTTCCAGGGTTTCAACCTCGAGGAGCGCGTCGACTACTCGATCCGGGAAGACCATCCCCTCATCAAGCTGCTCCAGTCCGAATACCGCAGCTACACGCTCGTCGAGATCGAGCAGCGGCTCGGCGGCTTCGAGGGGCTCGCGTGCCTCGAATCGCTCGCGCCCAGCCTCGTCGTGCCGCTCCGCACCAAGGGCCAGATCAACGGCCTCATCATCCTCGCCGACCGTCTCGAGGGCGACGAGTTCACCGCCGACGACCGCGAGTTCGTCGTCAACATCGCCTCGTTCGCGGCCATCGCCATCAACAATTCGTTCCTGTTCGAGATGACGACGACCGACATGATGACGAAGCTCAAGATGAAGCACTTTTTCTACTCGGCCCTCATCGAGCGGATGGACGCGGCGCAAAAGACGGGGACGCCGCTGAGCGTCATCATGTCCGACATCGACCACTTCAAGAAATTCAACGACACGTACGGCCACTCCTGCGGCGACCACGTGCTCAAGGAAGTCGCGCGGCTCATCCACGCCGGCGTCCGCGCCATCGACCTGGCGGCGCGCTACGGCGGCGAGGAGTTCTGCGTCCTCCTGCCGGAGACGGACGCGGGGCACGCCCGTCTCATCGCGGAGCGCATCCGGCGTTCGGTGGAGACGACGCTCATGGAGTACGAAGGGCATGAGCTGGGCGCGGTGACCATCTCGCTCGGCGTCGCGCAGTACGACCCGGCGCGCGACATCTCCGGCAAGTCCGTCATAGACCGCGCCGACAAGGCGCTCTACGAAGCCAAGCAACGCGGCCGGAACCGCGTCTGCGTCGGGCCGTAAATCCCTCCGCGCGCGTTAACCGGAACCCGGGCGGAACGATTCAGCGCGCCGCTTCGAGCGGCACCGGCGCCTTCTTCACGAGCGCGGCGTACAGGAACAATTCGAGGAGCGTCCGTTCGTGCGCGGCTCCCATGGCGCGGAGGTTGAGGTCCGTCTCGACGCCGAACGCGACGAGCGCGCGGCAGACCTCGCGCGGCCAGCGCCTTCGCGCCGCGTCGTAGGTGGCCAGCAGCTTGCGGCTCGTGACCCGCTGGGCGCGCGCCGCGTCCTCGTAGGACGATCCGCCCGCGATGCCCTCGTGGATGGCTTGCAGGCGGCGGAACGACCAGAGGAGGCCGCCGAGCAGGGCCACGCCGTTCCCCTCGCGCCCGGCCAGTATGGCGTCGAGCACCTCGAGCGCGGTTTCGAGATCCGCCAGGGCCATGCGGTCGAAGAGGCTGAAGGCGTCTTCCTCGCGGTTGTGGGCGATGTAGCGCTCGACGTCCTCTTCGGAGATGGCGCCGCCGCGTTTGGCGAAGAGCGCGAGGCGCGAACACTCGGTCCTGAGCGCCTCGGTGTTGTTCTCGACGAGCTCGAGGATCGCCTCGACGACGCCGCCCGCGAGCGAGACGCCTTCCTTCCGGAAAAAGTCGACGATCCAGCGTTCCTTTTCGTTTTCGAACAGCTCCCAGAACATCTGCTTGCCGCTCTTGCCGACGGCGTCCTCGACGGCCTTGTCGACGCCGAAGGTCTCCGTGACGAGGACGAGGACGGTCCGTTCCGCGGGATTCTTCGCGAAGGCGGCGAGGGCCTGCGCGTCCGCCTTCGCCTTCACGGCTTCGGCGTTCATGAAGAGGACGAGCTTGCCGGCGGCGAAGAGGCTGCCGTTCATGAGGAGCGAGAGGAGTTCGTTGACGCCGGTTTCGCCCGCGTAGAGGCGGTGCTCTTCCGGGGCTTCGCCCCAGTCCTTGGCGAGCTGCGACCTGAGTTTCGCGAGGGCTTCGGCGCGGCGGCCCAGCTCGGGGCCCGCGAAGATCTGGACCGCCTGGACGGGCATGTCAGTAGGTCCGGAGGATGCCGCGCAGTTTCCCGAGGATCTGGACGTCCTGGGAATAGATGGGCGAGTAGGCGGGATTCTCGGCGGCCAGGCGGACGCGCGTCGCCTCGCGGAAGAAGCGCTTGAGCGTGACCGAATCCTCGAGCAGGGCCACGACGATGTCGCCGTTCTCCGCGACGGAGCGCTCCTCCACGACCGCGAGGTCGCCGTCCAGGATGCCTGCGTCGCGCATGCTGTCGCCCTTCACGCGAAGCGCGAAGCAGGCGCGGGAGCGGGTCATGGCGGCCGGCACCTTGGCCGTACCCTCGTAGTTCTCCTCGGCGAAGAGCGGCTTGCCGGCCGCCACGGTCCCGATGATCGGGACTTCGTCCACGTCTCCGGAGCCGCGGTCCGTGAGCTCGATCGAGCGCGAGCGGTTTTCGCCGAGCTTGAGCGAGCCCTTTTTCTCCAAGGCCTTGATGTGGTCGTACGCGCCCTTCACCGACACGGAGAAGGCGCTGGCGATCTCGCGGACCGTGGGCGGGTAGCCGTGGCTCTCGACGTGGGACGCGATGTAGCCGAGGACGCTCGACTGCCGCTCCGTGAGGTTTTTCACGAAACGCCTCCGATACCGTATTTCTTGATCTTCGAGTGGAGGTTGCTCGAGTAGAGCCCGAGCGCCTCCGCGGCGCGCGCGACGTTGTAGCCGTTCTCGCGGAGCTTCTGGACGATCAGGGATTTTTCGAAGAGGTCCTTCGCCTCCGACAGCTTGAGCGACGAGAATTCCTCGGGAACGAGGGGACGGTCGCGTTCCGCCGGCTTGAGGGCGGCCACCCGGCCGAGGAAATGCGAGACGGTCTCCGCGGAGATCGTCTCTTCGTCGCTCATGACCGAGAGGCGTTCGACGAAGTTCTTGAGCTCGCGCACGTTGCCGGGCCAGGCGTGGGCGGCGAGGAGCTTCAGGGCTTCCGGCGACAGGGAGCGTTCCGGACCATCGCCACGGCCGAGCTTGCCGAGGAAGTAGCCGGCGAGCCCGGGAATGTCGTCGGGGCGTTCGCGGAGCGCCGGCATGCGGATGGGCACGACGTTGAGGCGGAAGTACAGGTCCTCGCGGAAGCGGCCCGCGGCGATTTCCGCGGGAATGTCCTTGTTGGTCGCGGCGATGACGCGGACGTCGACGTCGATCGGTTCCTCGCCGCCCAGGCGTTCGAAGCGCATTTCCTGGAGGACGCGGAGGAGCTTGGCCTGGGCCGCCTGCGAGAGGTCGGCGACCTCGTCGAGGAACAGGGTGCCGCCGTGCGCCGCCTCGAAGCGGCCGCGCCTGCGGGTCACGGCGTCCGTGAACGCGCCCTTTTCGTGGCCGAAGAGCTCGCTTTCGATGAGCGTGTCGGGGATCGCGGCGCAGTTGACCTCGACGAATGGGCCTTCCGCGCGGCGCGACTGGGCGTGGATGCTCCGGGCCGCGAGCTCCTTGCCGGTGCCGTTCGGACCCGTGACGAGGACGCGGGCGTCGGACCGCGCGGCCTGCTCGATGAGGGCGCGGACTTCGCGCATCGGCTCGGAGTCGCCGAACATCGAATCGTCCTCGCGGACGACGCGCTTCAGGCGGCGGTTCTCGGCGCGCAGGGTGCCGAGAGCGGTCGCGTTGCGGACGGAAGTGAGGAGGCGGTCGATCGAGAGGGGTTTTTCGAGGAAGTCGAAGGCGCCGAGCTTGACGGCCTGCACGGCCATGTCGATCGTCCCGTGGCCCGAGACCACGATGATCTCGATGTCGGGCCGGAGCTTCTTCATCTCGCCGAGGACTTCCATGCCGCCCATGCGCGGCAGGCGGACGTCGAGCACGACGAGGTCGGGGCGCTCCTTCCGGAAGGCTTCGAGTCCCACGACGCCGTCCTCGGCCGTGATTACTTTATAGCGTTCGTCCTCGAGGATGTCTCGGACCGTCGTCCTGATTCCAGGCTCATCGTCGATGACGAGGATCGTGCTCATGCTGCCCCTACCGGTCCACGGGAAATTCGATGATGAACACCGTGCCCGAGCCCGGTTCGGACTCGAATCGGATGCGTCCGCCGTGGTCGTGCACGATGTGCTGGACTATCGAGAGCCCAAGGCCCGTTCCGTTCGTCTTTGTCGTGAAATACGGCGTGAAAACGCGTTCGTGGTGTTCGGGCGCGATCCCGCGTCCGGAATCGCGCACTTGGAACCTACAATAGCGGGATTCCTCGTTTTTGGCAAGGTCGGCCCGGAACGTGACCGTTCCCGAGCCGTCCATCGCGTCGATCGCGTTCGCGACGAGGTTCGAGACGGCTTGCCGGAGCTGCCCCCGGTCCACCCGGATGACGATGTCCGCGGCGACGGCGCCGAGGTCGAAATCGACCTCGGGATACCCGGACGCGTAGGCCGCCACGGCCTCCTCGACGACCGCGCGGAGGTTCACCCAGTCGAGCTGCGGCTCGGGCAGGCGCGCGAAGGTGCGGAATTCCTGGAGGAGCGCGTTCATGCCGTCGGCTTCCTGGATGATCGCCAGCATCGATCGTTCGAGGATCTCGCCGACCGAGGCCGGGTCGGCGGCGTAACGCCTGAGCATCCGCTCCGCCGTCAGCTTGATCGGGGTGAGGGGATTCTTGAGCTCGTGGGCCAGGCGTTGCGCGATGTCCTGCCACGCGGAGATCTTCTCGGCCGAGACGGCCTCGTCGCGCGAACGCTCGAGGTTGCGGAGCATGGTGTTGAACGAGGCCAGCAAGGACGCGAGCTCCCGGTCAGAGGTCACGAAGGGGCGTGCGGTCTTCGATCCTTCCGAGACCTTCCCGATCACGTCGTGGACGGCGACGAGCGGCCGCACCGCGGCGTCCGCCGCCTCCAGGCCGAAGAGGACCGCGAGGGTGAGGGCAGGGAAGAGGAAGACGAACCAGAGGTAGACGATGACGGGGACGAAGCCGCGCGTGAAGCGGCGCAGGCTCTCCATGCGGTTCACGGCCCCGTCGAGCGCTTCCGCCGCGGCCGTGACGGCGTCGGGCACGAAGCCGGTCACGACCACGCTGCCCGTTTCCGAGGCCAGTCCCTGGCGGACGCGTACGAGGCTGCCGTCGTCGAAGACGCGGCGGTCGAGGATGCCGTCGGGCGCGGCCCGCGCGATGCCCGGATCGGTGCGCGCGCGCTCGTCGCCGGCGAAGGACCGTGACGTCCCGTCCGCGAAGAACTCCACCGCGACGACGTTGGGATCCCGCCGGGCGAGCAGCGAGAGGGCGCGCGCGGCGTCCCGGCCCGTCCGTTCGGCGAGGAGGGGCGCGTCGTTGCGGGTTTCGTAGTCGAGGCGGGCGATGATGCCGTCGTAGACGTCGAGCGCGAGTTCGAGCCCCGCCCCGGCGGCCTCCGCCGTCTCGCGAGACGCCGGGGCGTCGGCGGCGTTGAAGGCGAGCGCGCCGAACACGGCCGCGGGAGGGATCGAGCAGAGCGCCACCGCCAGGCATACCGCCATCACGACCTTCATCCGGAGGCGCGCGCCGAACAGGCGCCGGTCGCGGTCCGCGGCGAGGAGATGAAGGCGCCAGGCCGTCACCGCGGCGAGGGCGACGGGGACGACGGCGAGGAGGAAGAGGAGGAAGCGGTCGCGGAATTGGCCGCCCTCGGATTGCCGGAGGGCGATGGAAGATGCGAAGACGAGGGCGCCGGCCAGGATGACCGCGTAGACGACGGCGAGGGCGACGATTTCGGTCCGGCGCCCGGCGCCGACCCGCGCGCCGGTCATTCTTCCTCGAACTTGCGCTCGAACAGCGAGGCGATGGCGTCCGCGGCCGCGGCTTCGTCCTCGCCGTCGGTGCGGAGCTTGAGGACGGCGCCGAAACCCGCGCCCAGGGTGATGATGCCCATGATCGACTTTGCGTTGATGCTCGAGCCGTTCTTTTCGAGGAGGATTTTCGACTTGAACTTGGCTGCCGTCTGGACGATCAGCGCGGCGGGACGGGCGTGGATGCCCGCTCGATTGCGGATCGTGATGTCGCGCTCGGTCATGGCAGCTCCTCGGTTCGCACGGTGTCGGTCGCCTGGATCGCTGCGACCATTATACCGGGAATCGGGATTAAATCAAATCGTCTCGTCGCGGCTGAAGTACACCGCCCGGGCGCTCTCGCTCTCGAGCCAGCGGAGGATGTTCTGGTTGAACTCGCGCGCCGAATGGTACCCCATCTTCTTGAGGCGTTCGTTCATGGCCGCGGTCTCGATGATGATGGGGATGTTGCGGCCGGGCTTCACGGGTATGTCGAGCTTGGGGACGCGCACGCCGAGGATGTCCGTGGCGTTCTCGTCCGTGCCGATGCGGTCGTAGACCTTCGCGGAGTCCCACTCCTCGAGCCCGCAGACCAGCTGGATCTGCTTCTTGTCGCGGATG
>CAYZZW010000049.1:0-25897 GCA_964482955.1 uncultured Treponemataceae bacterium
GCCGGGGCCGGGGCCCGCGGGCGGCGCGCCGGGGAGACCCGGCGCGCCGCTTCAGTATCCGATGCTTTCGCGGATGGTCATGCGCCGCACCGAGCGGGCCGGCAGGAACGCCGCCACGAGCGGGAACACCGCGCTGACGGCCGCGATCGTCGCGAGCCTGGCGGGCAGGATCATGGGCCTGATCGTGTCCGGCAGCGCCGAACCGAGGTCGGAATAGGCGAAGCCGATCCCGAATCCGACGCGATTCATGACGAAGACCGAGACGACGCCGACGATCAGCGCCGCCGCCGCTGCCGCGATCGACGTGATGACGGTTTCCGCGTAGACGAGCATCCCCGCCTGCCGCGACGTGAGGGCGATGGCCCGCAACGTGCCTAGGTCCTTCACGCGGTTCTGCACCGAGAGGAGGATCGCGTTCGTCATGCCCACCGCCGCCACGATGGCGAATACCGCCATCATGCCTGCGAGGAACCCGTCGAGGAACCGGAAGATCGCCGTGTAGGTCTCGCTGATCTCGCGGAAGTTCCTCACCTCGACGCCGTCGACCGCGGCGAGGGCGTCCGCCACCGCGCGGGCCGCTCCCGGCTCCGCCGCGCTGTCCGCGAGCGACGAGTAGTCCGGCGAGGCGAACCACAGCGACACCGCGGTGGCGCGGCCTTCGAGGCCGAAGGTCGGCGCGAAGGTCTCGAGGTCGACGACGCAGCCCGCCTCGAGCGGCAGCGACGCTTCGCGCACCACGGCGATCACGAGCGTCTCCAGCATCGAAAAGGAACCGTACGCGTCGTTCCCGAGGAGGATGAGCGGGTCACCCGGGGCCAGGCCGAGCCGCTTCGCGTATTTTTCGTCGAGCACGGCACCCCGCCGGACCGTTCCGCCGTAGCTCGAGCCCGAAAGGACCGACGCGGGGACGCCGTCGAGCAGCGGATTCGGCGCCGATCCGCCCGCGGCGGAACGGGCGAAGGGATCGGTCGCGAGCACGAGGGACGGGCGCGAGAGGTCGCCGTTCGACAGCATGCAGCCCGTCGTCACCGACGGGGCCGCGATCGGCACGTAGGTTCCGGAGCCCGCGTTCGCGGCGGCCGACAGCATGGTTTCCGTCGTCGCGCCGACGTCCGGAATCGCCAGGTCGAGCGGCATGGCGTCGACGTTTTCGAGGTAGCCGTCCGCGTGCGCGTCGACGTGGCCCGAAAGACTCACGACGCGCTCCGAGGAGTTCGCCGCGTAGCCGCGCAGGAACGCGTCGATCAACATGACCGACAACGCCCCGAGGAAGAGGATGAGGAAGCTCTGGATCGTGCGCCTCCGATAGCGGAGGACGTTGCGCCAGGCCAGGAACAGGATCAAACGCCAGGGTTTCATGTCGATCACTCCGTCAGAAAAAACATTCGATGGAGACGCCCGCCGTTCCGCCCACGGGCGACGCGGGAGTCCATTCGTCAGGCTTCAGGTTCCACGACGCCTCCGCCGTGAGGACGAGGAAATCGTTCGCGCTCCACGAGAACTCGGCCGATGCCCGAGCGGCGAGCGTTTCGAAGTCGACGAGCGCCTGCACGGCGAACTCCGTGTCGTCGCCGAGCCGGGCGACGCGCGCGAAGACCCGCGGCACGCCGTCGGGCCGGCTCCGGCCGCCTTCGAACATGACGAGCCAGTCGCCCAGGCGCCGGTTCGCGGACGCCGCCCAGCCCCATTCGGGCGCGTCGGGATCTCCCGAGCCCGGGGCGACGACGCTTCCCGGTTCGGCGAGGAGCGAATGGTCGGGACTCCGGAGGCTTCCTTCCGCCCCGAGTACGAAACCCGCCAGGTCCGCGCTGAGCCACGCGCCGAGCGCGGTCGGCCGCACGCCGTCCCGCGCGCCGCCGCCCAGGCGGCTGACGTCGCAGGACACGCCGAGCTCCGTGGCGCCGAGCCATCCGGCTTCGGGAGCCATGAAGGAGAGCCGCGCGTGCATCCCCGCTTCCTCGAGGTCGTACGCCGCCGTCCCGCCCGACGGCAGTATGAGCGCGGCGTCGGCCACGAGCGACACCGGCGCGTCCTCGATCCCGAGGAGGAGGAGCGGGTGCGCTTCGATCGATAGCCCGTCCAGGCCGACCCTGCCGGCGCGCGCGTCGAAGCCGTCCTTGGCCGCGCGCGGATTCGCGGGATTGAACGCGAAGCACGGGCCGTACCGGAGGGGCGAGCGTCCGAGCCTGAGACCGAGCGCCGCGACGGGGCGCCATTCGCCCCACGCTTCGTCGAGCGACCAGGTCCACGTTCCGGAAGCGTTGTCGTACGCGACATACGGCGAGACGCGCCAGCTCCCGCCGTCGCCGTCGTACGACGCGCGCGCGTCCAGCGACGTGAGCGAGTACCAGTCGCGGAACGCCGCGTCGGGGATCCCGTCCGCGGCGGCGGCGTAGCCGGACCGCTGCGTCACGGATCCCGCGAGGGACGGAGCGGGAGCTTCCTCGTCCGCCGCGACGGGCGGCGGAACCGCCGAAAGGACCGCGCCGCAGAGCAGCGCGGCGATCGTCTTGGCCGTCATGCGATGTGCCCCTCCATGGCTTCGGCGCGCGTGATGCGGCCGTCCTCCAGGTAGACGCGCCGGTCGAGGTAGGGCAGGACGCGCGGGTCGTGGGTGGAGAGGAGGAAGGTCGTCTTCATCTCGTGGTTCATCCCGTGCATGATCTCGAGCACGGTCCGGCCGGTTTCGCCGTCGAGGTTCGCGGTCGGCTCGTCGGCCAGCACGAGGCGCGGCTCGATGACGAGGGCCCGCGCGATGGCGACGCGCTGCCGTTGCCCGCCGGAGAGTTCGTCCGGGCGCTGGTTCGCCTCGCGGACGAGGCCGACGCGCTCGAGCAGCTTCCGCGCCCGCTCGCGCCGTTCCTTTTTCGGGACGCCGAGCGCCATGAGCGGCAGTTCCACGTTCTCGAGGGCCGTCAGGACGGGGATCAGGTTGAACGACTGGAAGATGAAGCCGATCTCGCGCCGCCTGAGCGCGGTGCGCGCGTCGTCGGTCAGCTTTTCGAGCTCGAGGCCGTTGATCGACACGCTGCCCGACGTGGCCAGGTCGATGCCGCCGAGGATGTTGAGGAGCGTCGTCTTTCCCGAGCCGGAAGGCCCGACGACGCCGATGATCTCGGGTCCCTCCACGACGAGGTCGATGCCGCGCAGGGCTTCGACGTCCGTGTGGCCGAGCCGGTAGGTCTTGGTGAGTCCGCGGATTTCTATCTTGCTCATGTCGTACCTCAGTTGGAAAGCGATGCGGGAGTCAGGCGGGCGCGGTCGACGCGTCCTTCCACGATGTCCTCGAAGACGACGGAACTCGAATCGCCCGGTTTCATGAGGTCGACGATGACCATCACGGAGGGGCGTTTCTTCCCGCCGAAATCCTTCACTTGGGAAAACTCGACCGTCTTCGAGGGTTTTCCCGAACGGGCGTAGAACGCCTGCCGGACGGGCAGGTAATCGCGGCCGATCCTCGCCTCGATCTTCGCGTACGGCTGGTTCGCCGTCTTCGCGGTCATGACGAGATCCCACCCGCCCGAGTCGGACGCGACGACGACGGTGTCGTAATCGTCGGACTTGTCGAGGTTCATGACGTCGTCGTTCGTGAACGACGTGCCCATGAACGAGTCCTTGCCGGAAAGCCTGACCGGCTTCGACACGGAGGGCGCGGCCATCCAGAGCGACGATCCGGAGAACAGCATGCGCTTCCCCTTTTCGCGCGCCGGCTCGTCGAACTCGACGCGCGTGCCCGCGTCGCGGACGTATTCGACGCGGGCCTTGAGGGTGCGCGTCTTGCCGTCCGCCTTCCTGTCTTCGATGCGGATCGTCATGCGGCATTCGTCGAAGTTCATGCGCCTGTCCATCTCCGCGACGATGGCGTTCCCGTCCGGGACTTGCGCCGCCGCGGCGGAGACCGATATCGCCGCGATCGCGATGAAGGCGAAGGCTTTGCCTGAATAGAGTGAAAACGTCTTCATTGGATGCTCCTTGGAGTTCATTGACGCTCGGCGAGCGCCGAAAGGATGGGCATGCGCGCGGCGTTCGCCGCGGGCATGATGCCGGCCAGGACGGCCGTGACGAAACCGCCCGCGACGCCCAGGAGGACGTCGACGGTCTGCAGGTCGCAGGTCAGCACGAAACTCGGGATGTCGAGGTTCGCGAAGGAATCCCCGAAGCCGACCGGGTGCGCGGCGAGGAGGAGCGCCGCCGCGGCCCCGACGAGCCCTCCCGCGACGCTGCCGAAGAAACCGATGGCCGCGGACTCGAAGAGGAACAGCCGCCCGATCTCCTTCCGCAGCCAACCGGAGGCGCGCATCATGCCGATCTCGCGCTTCCGCTCGAAGACGGTGACGCGCATCGTGCCCGCCAGCGTGGCCAGCGAGAGGAAGAGGAGGATGAAGATGAAGATCGAGTAGAAGATCCCGTCGAACTTCGCGTCCTTGACGACGCTGCGGGCGTAGCTCTTCCAGTCGCGGAACGCGAGGCCGAGCGATCCGACCTTCGCGCGCGCCGCGGGCGAACCCATGCGCGCGATGGCCGCCTCCCGCGCCACCGCGTCGCGGGCGCCCGAGAGCCGGCAATACGCCTTGTTGACGAGACCGGGAGCGGCGAGGAAATCCTGCGCCTGCGACAAGTCCATGAGCACGAGGGCGCGGTCCATGGAGGGATAGCCGGTCGAATAGATCCCCGCGACCTTCCAGTAATCGAGGTTGGGCGCGCCGTCGACCGTCGTGGCCTGGACGCGGATTTCGTCGCCCGCGGACAGTCCGAGCGACTCGGCGAGCTTCTTCCCGATGACGACCCCGCCGTCGCCGCCGAACGAACCGGAGACGAGCCTCGAGTCGACGTCCATGACGGCGGTTTCCGCGGCGAAGTCGACGCCGGCCAGCGTCACGGGGACCTTCCGCGAGCCGTCGCCGGCGAACGCGGGACCCATGAGCCGCGGCGCGGCGGTCTCCACCTCGCCCGGGAGGCTCCCGACGGTCCGTTCGTCGAACAGGTTGCCCGGTTCCAGCCAGACGTCCGGGTCGTCGTCGTCGAAGCCGGGGCGCATGAACTGCCCGTGCGACGTCGAGTAGTCGATCACCGCGGAGAACATGACGCCCTCGTAGGTGCCCCGGTAGAACGAGAGGAAGAAGACGAGCGCCGCCACCGCGACGGCGGTACCGACGATGTTGGCGGTGGCCCTGAGACCGTGCCGTCCGGTGTTGCGCAGCGCCAATGAGAGGAGGTTCGCTGGGGATAGCGGTATGCAGGACGTGCGTTCCGACGCCGGCATGCGAGCCCCTTCGCATCCGTTCCGTCGGGTTTGAAAAACGTTGCCGGGCGTCGGAAACCGGGTCCGTCGAACCGACGAACCGCCCGGGCGCAAAAAAACCCGCGGGAAGGATACTGATTAGAGTATGATTCCCACGGGTTTCTTTCCCGTTGCCTACGCCCGCCCCAACGGAGGGGCTTCGGCCCGGACCGCCGCGCCGGCCATGAAGCGGCCGTAACGCGACATCCTGTATGCGTCAAAGATACGCCGCGCGCGCGAGTCTGTCAACTCCGTTTTGCCGCTTCCCAAAAATCCGATTCGCGGCTACCGTAGGTCCCGAACCGGTCCCGAAATCCATCAGCAAGGAGACGTTATGGCCGTACTGTCGATCAAGACCGAATTCGATCCCGCGTTCAAGGGAACCCTCGTCACCTCCCGCGCGCGCGTTCCCGTCGGAGACGGCGAGGGGGCGTTGTACCCGTACGACATGCTGCTCGGCGCCCTCGCGTCCTGTTTCTACTCGACCTTCCTCGACATCCTCGAAAAGAAGCGCGTGACGATCGAGGCGGCGGAACTCGACGTCTCGGGCGAAAAGCGGACGGAGGTCCCGACCACGCTGAACTGGGTCACCGTGCGCCTCTCGGTCCGCGGCGCCTCCGACCGCGCCGCCATCGAGCGCTCGGCCGAACTGGCCGGCAAGTACTGCTCGATCTACCAGACGCTCTCGCACGTCGCCACGATGAAGACCGAGGTGGCCTTCGCGGATTGAGCGCCGGGCGTCCGACGCATTCGCCGCTATTCCCCGAAATCCTCGGTCCGTACGAGCTTGATCCCCTTGAAATCCAGGGACGCGAGATGCCGCGCGACCGTGTCGTGAAGGACGATATTTCGGGGGCCCTTGTGGAGGTGAAAGCACAGGCGGCCTGAAGCCTTGTCTTCGTCGATGACCACGGATTGATAGGCGGGATAATAGGATTCGATGTCGTGCTCGGTCTTCGTTTTCGAACGGTCGAGGGCGTCCACGCGCCCGATCACGTTGACGGCGCGATAATCGTCCCGCGTGAGGTTTTTCTCCGCGTCGACGATGCGGACGGGGTATGAATCGATGTTGTCGACGCCGGCTTCGGCCAAGGCCCCGAGCAGCCGGGACGACATCAAGGTGACCAAGGCGTCGATCAGATCCGGCATTTCGTCGCCGTCCGGGAAGCCGTATCCCAGGACCCGCGTGCGGACGCGGAAATCCTCGGGCGGAAGCGGTTCGTCGAATTTCCGGCCCGTCGACCACATCCTCTTCGCGGCGGCGGACTCGGGACCGTACCCGAGGAATTCCTTCATGCTCATGTCGTCGAGGTCTTCGACCAGGAACCAGTACATGCGTCCCCCTCTCCCGCGCCGCGCCCGGATTCCCGGCGTCCGCGGGCGTGTCACGCTCCTACATGCCGTTGCCGGACTGCGTGTTGCCGGACAGCGTCCCGCTCGATCCCGAACCCAGGTAAATGCCGTACCGGGCGTTGTCCGTGACGGTGTTGTCCGTGATGACGTAGCCCGCGATGGTAGGATCGACGTAGATGCCGTCTTTTTTCGTGCCAGACACCACGTTACCCGACACGACCGTGCCGTCGGCGTTGTCGCGCAGGCGCACGCCCCAGTTGTTGTTGTCGCGGATCGCGTTGTCGACTACCCGGTGGCCCGCGGTGTTGGAAATCTCGATGCCGCCGCCGCCCGGTCCGCCGCCCGCCGCCCCGAAGCCGTTGCCCGTGATGACATTGCCTTCGATGACGACGTCGCGAACGTAGGAGCTGCCGGTGTTCGCGAGGGCGACGCCGTTTTGGATGCCGCTGCCGGAATTGTTCAGAAACGCGCAGTCCTGGATCCGCATGTTCGCGACCGTCTCTCCCGCGTTGGGCTCGATGTCGATGCCGCACTCCGGCAGGGTGCCTTGGGTGTTCTTGAAGGTCGAATGGCGAACGAGCACGCCGTCCGCCTTCACCACGGACAGGCCTTGCCGGCGGTTGTGGTCGGCCACGACGTGGCAGAAGGTGATGTCGCGGCAGCCGGTCGCTCCTCCCACGTAAAAGCCGTCGCCCCAGCATTCGCGCGCGGTGATGCCCGCGACGCATACGCGCTCCGAGCTAGCTATCAGGATGCCCATGCCGGATTCGCCCGTGGCCGCGGTGTGGGCGCCGCGATCGCCTTCCAGCGCGCCACCGGTTATGGTCACGTTTTTCACCGCGGGCAGGTACAGGATCGCGTAACCGTCCGATCCGTTCGCGAGGGCTTTCAGGACGGCGCCGGGACTCAGGCGCAGGGTCATGTCGCTGCGGAGGACGAGCCCTTTCGAGCCGGCGACGACCGCGTTGATCATGTACACGCCGTCGGGGACGAGCAACGTGCCGCCCGTGCCGCCCACCGCGTCGATGGCCGCCTGGATGGCGGCCGTGTCGTCGGTGACGCCGTCGCCCGTCGCGCCGTAGGTTTTCACGCTAGCGGTAAAGGACGACGCGGGCGGCGGCGCGCACTCATGCTTTTCGGGCGCGCCTTGAGTACCGGACGCGCACCCGCCAGTTAACAGCGCCAGTACCAACGACGATACGAGGAGCTCGATGCGACGCATGGGAGGACCTCCGCGGGATGACCGGAGTACGAAAACCGCGGGCAGAGCATAGCATGTTTTGGAACGGTTGAAATGAATTGTGGCGGGTGTCTCACACCTAGGAAAGCGTTATATAGCGGAAGATGAATGTGGCGGGTGTCTGACACCCGCCACAGTTAGTGTTCCGCACGCACGACGGCGTCCACGAACCAGGCGTGGAAGCGGCGGTCGTCGGTGAGTTCCGGGTGGAAGGTGGTGACGACCATGTTCCGCTCGCGGGCCGCGACGATCGAGCCGCGGTGGACGGCCAGGGTCGCCACGTCGGGGCCTTTGGAGATGATGACCGGGGCGCGCACGAACACCATCGGAAAGTCGGGGATGCCGGCCACCTCGCCCGTCGCGACGAAGCTGGCGACCTGCCTGCCGTACGCGTTGCGCGACACCGTGATGTCCATGGCCTGGAGGTGTCGACGTCCGTCGTTGTCGATGCCTTTCGCGAGGAGGATCGCGCCGGCGCAGGTGCCCCACACGGGCATGCCGGCGGCGATCCGCGCGCGGAGCGGCTCGAGGAGTCCGAAGTCGACGAGGAGCTTGCCCATCGTGGTGCTTTCGCCGCCTGGAAGGACGACGCCGTCGAACGCGTCGAGTTTCCTCGAGTCGACGAAGCGCTCGGCCGTCACGCCCGGCAGGGCGGCGAGGGCGGCGAGGTGCTCCTCGATGCCGCCCTGGAGCGCGAGGACGCCGATCCTGACCGGCTTCGGTTCCATGTCCGTCACCAGCCCCGGGTGGCGAGCTGATCTTTCGCGTCGAGGGTGCGGACGTCGATGCCGGTCATCGGCTGGCCGAGCCCCTCGGACACTTCGGCGAGCACGGCCGGATCGCGCCAGCACGTGGTCGCCTTGACGATGGCGCGGGCGCGGGCCTCGGGATCGGAGGACTTGAAGATGCCCGAGCCCACGAAGACGCCGTCGGAGCCGAGGGTCATCATGAGAGCCGCGTCGGCCGGAGTCGCGATGCCGCCGGCGGCGAAGTTGACGACGGGCAGGCGCCCGTGCTTGGCCACCTCGGCGACGAGCTCGTAGGGGGCGCCGAGTTCCTTCGCCATGGTCATGAGCTCGTCGGACGGCATGCCGACGAGTTTGCGGATCTCGCTCATGATGGCGCGCTGGTGGCGCACCGCCTCCACGACGTTGCCGGTGCCGGCTTCGCCCTTGGTGCGGATCATGGACGCGCCCTCGCCGATGCGGCGCAGGGCTTCGCCGAGGTTGCGGGCGCCGCAGACGAAGGGCACCTTGAAGGCGTGTTTGTCTATGTGGAAGTTCTCGTCGGCGGGGGTGAGCACTTCGCTCTCGTCGATGTAGTCGATCTCGAGGTATTCGAGGATGCGCGCCTCGACGATGTGGCCGATGCGGACCTTGGCCATGACGGGGATGGACACGGCGGCCTGGATCTCCCTGATGAGCTTCGGGTCCGACATGCGGGCCACGCCGCCTTCCTTGCGGATGTCCGACGGCACGCGCTCGAGGGCCATGACGGCGCAGGCGCCGGCCGCCTCGGCGATCTTCGCCTGTTCCGCGTTCACGACGTCCATGATGACGCCGCCCTTGAGCATCTGCGCCAGGTTCTTGTTCAAATTCGTCGACATACCGCAACTCCTTCGGGGTATACTGCCGTGGCAAAGTCTTTTCAGGTACGTGCAAACTGTATTATAAACTGTATTGGTAGACAAGGGAGTGTATGGTAGAACTGATACGGATTGCGGCAAGCTCGGATGTGCCTATGTACCTCCAGATCGCGCGGGAAATCGGACGACTGGCGGCGGACGGGAGCGTGGCCGCGGGGGCGAAGTTGCCCTCGGTGCGGAAACTCGCCGATGCCCTGGGGATCAATCCGGCCACGGTCGTCTCGGCCTACCGCATCCTCGAGCGGGACGGCGCCGTCGAGGCGCGAGCCGGCTCGGGCGTCTACCTCAAGGAAACGGCCGGATCCGCGTTCGTGGAGGATCGCGAAGGCGATCCGTACTGGAATCTTCAATATGAAGGCTCCGCGCGGAACGAGGCGCGGATCCTCGATCTGAGCTCGAACGCCCCCGCGCGCGAGCTGTTCCCCGTGGCGGAATTCCGCGAGGCGATCGACGAAGTGATCGAACGCGACGGGGCGGCCGCCTTCGACTACCAGGAACCTTCGGGCTACGCCCCGCTTCGCAACGCCCTGGCCGCCGCCTTGCCGGGCGCGCCGCTCGACCCCGCGGACTTGCACCTCGTCTCGGGCGCCCAGCAGGGGCTCGACGTGGTCGTGCGCGCGCTCGTGCGCCCGGGCGACTCGGTGGCGACGGAAAGCCCCGGCTACCGGGGCGCGACCGAGGTGTTCCGCGCGGCGGGAGCCCGCGTCGAGCGCATTCCCATGACGAAGAGGGGCATCGACCTCGACGCCCTCGAAGCCGCGGCCAAACGCGCGCGCCTCCGGCTCGTGTACGCGAATCCGGCCTTCCAGAATCCCACGACGGTCAGTTACGACGACGCGACGCGGCGCGGGCTCCTCGCGCTGGCGGACGAATACGGGTTCACGGTGATCGAGGACGAGCTTCTCGCCGAGCTCGCGTACGGCGCCGCCCCCCGCCTCCCGAACCTCCGGTCGCTGGACCAAGGCGGCCGGGTCGTGCTCGTGCGGAGCTTTTCGAAGATCCTCATGCCGGGCCTCCGCGCCGCCTTCGTCGCCGCGCCGCCGGGGCTCCGCCGCCGCATCGACGCCCTCAAGCGGAGCTCGGACCTCTCGTCGGGGGGACTCGTCCAGCGGGCGCTCGAGCTGTTCGTCCGGCGCGGCATGCTCGAGACGCAGGTAGCCCGGCTCCGCGACCATTACGCCCGCGTCCACGACGCCTTCGTCGCGGCCTTCGGCGCCCTCCGCGCCTCGGGCTGCGCGTTCGACGCGCCCGGGGGCGGCCTCAACCTCTGGCTGACCCTGCCCGAGGGGCTGTCGTCCCATGCCGTCCACGAAACGCTCCGCGCGCGCGGGTGCCTGGTCGTGCCGGAAGCCTTTTTCGAGCCGGACGGCCGCGACGCGCATCTCCGGGTCGGCTTCGCCCCGGCGCGGGCGGAAGACGCCGTCCGCGCCGCCGGAATCGTCGCCGAAGCCCTGACGGCGCTCGGAAAGCCGGCCGGCGACCGGCCGGCGGGACCGCGCGTCATCGTGTGACGCGGATCGGCCGTCACGAAGAAAAATTCACGTAAGTTCTTTTCCTTCCATTGACACGATTTTCCCGAAACCTACACTTAAGGCGTTGTAAGCCGTCCCGGCGCGCCGCACCATCTCCCGGACGGGTCGCGCGGCCCACAGGCGCTCGCGGAGATCCCCCGCGGATTCCGCGTCCTCGATCGATCTGCCGGGATGCCCGGCGAGGAAACGAATTCATGAAACAGCGCAAAACGCGTCTGGCTACCCGGATCGCCCTGACGGTGTCGGCGGTCGTGGTCATTTCATTGGCGATCGTCGGAATCGTCGTCGGCTTCGTGCTGTCGTCGGAGACGGGCTCGCGCCTGTCGTCGGACGCGGCGGGACTCGTGCAAGCCCGCGCGGCCGAGCTCGGCCGCATGACCGAAAAAGTCTTCCTGCTCCTCGACATGTTGGCCGCCGATCCGCGCCTCCTCGCGGGCGGCGCGGAGGCGGACGAGTATGTCAAAACCTTCGACAAGCGCCTGCCGCCCGAGATCGTCTACCTCGTCAGCGCCGATTCGCGCGGCGCCTTCGTCACGTCGAATTCGGGCAAGGGCGACATCTCGACCCGCGAATACTTCCAGGCGATCGTCTCGAAGACTTCGCGCCGGGTCATTTCGGACGCGGTCCTCTCGAAGGTAGACGGCAAGCCCGTGATCGTCGCGGCCCGGCCGGCCGAACGCGCGGACGGCTTCGGGCTCATCGGCGCGGTCATCGCCCTCGACTACTTCAACGCGTACGTGGCTTCGGTGGGGCTCGGGAAGACCGGCTACGCCGCGATCATGGACCGGCGCGGCTTCATCATCGCGCACAAGGACACGTCGCAGGTGCTCGTCCTGAACGCCGCGGATTCGGACAAGGACGGTTACGTCGGGCTCGAGGCGGGCGCCAAGGCGGTGCTCGCCGGGAAGGCGAGCGTCATCGACTACCGGAAGCCCGACGGCACGGCGGCCAAGCTCTTCGCCGCCTTCGTGCCGGGGGCGCCCGAGTGGGTGATGATCGTGGCTACGCCCGTCGCGGAGCTCTTCGAGACGACGAACCGCCTCCTCCTCATCCTCGGGATCATCATAGCCGCGGCCTTCGCGGTGTCGGTGGGCGCTTCGGTCGCGCTGGCCGGGTCCATCACGAAACCGGTGGCTCTCCTCACGCGCTTCGCCGAGCGCCTCGCCGTGGGCGATCTCAACGCGGATCAAACCGCCGGACACGACGACGCGGCGCGCCGGACCGACGAAATCGGCGACGCCGTGCGCGCGGTCGACTCGACGCGCGACAAGCTCCGCGAGGTGGTGAAGGACATTTCGGTCGCGGCCATGCAGGTGGCGCAGGGCGCCGAAGAGCTCGCCGCCACGGCGGAAAACCTGTCGAACGGCGCCGTCGAGCAGGCCCAGGGCGTCGAGGAGCTGTCGGCGACGATGCGCCAGCTCGGCGCGAACACCGAGTCGAACGCCGCGGCCTCCAACGGCGCCGACGAGCTCGCGCGCCGGGTCGGCGAGGAAGCGGACGCGTCCGGCTCGACGGTGCGCGAAGCCATCGTCCACATGCGGAACATCGCGGAGAAGGTGTCGGTCGTGGAGGAGATAGCCCGGCAGACGAACATGCTGGCGCTCAACGCGGCCATCGAGGCGGCGCGAGCCGGCGAGGCGGGGCGCGGCTTTTCGGTCGTGGCGCAGGAAGTCAGGCGGCTCGCGGAACGGAGCGCCCAGGCCGCCCGCGAGATCACGGAGCTGGCCGGGGTCAGCGTGGCGAAGGCGGACGACGCGGGCGCGCGCATCGAGGGGCTCATTCCCGACATCCTGAAGACCGCCGAATTTGCGGAAGCCATCGCGGCGGCCACGCGGGAGCAGTCGATCGGCGCGAACGAGGTGGTGACCTTCACGAGCCGGCTCGACCAGACTGTCCAGCGCAACTCCGCGGCCTCAGAGGAACTGTCGAGCACCGCCGAGGAGCTGGCCGCCCAGGCCCAGCACCTCTCGGAGTCCATATCGTTCTTCGACCTCGACGGCCGCAAGCCGGACGCCGCTCCGGAGGCGCCGCTCGGCATCGGGCCGGGCGGCGGAACCCGGGCGCTGCCGCCGCCGGTGAAGGCCATCGGGAAGGCCGCGGTCGCGGCGCTGGCCGCGCGATAATCCGCGTCGCTTCGGCGATCGGATTCGGATCGCGTCAATCCTCGGACGGCGGCCGTACGTTTCCTTCGAGGCGTTCCGCGGCGCGGGCGGCTTCTTCCGCGACTCCGGGCGCGCCGTACATTTCCGTCGCTTTCGAATAGCAGGCGAGGGCGTTGTCGCGGCCGTTTTCGGAAGCTTCCCACGACGCGCCGAGCAGGAAAAAGGCGAGGGCTTCGTCGGGCAGGTGTTCGGCCGTTTCCCACGCCGTCCGATGATCGAGTTTCCCGCCCGAGCGATGGGCGACGAGCAGCGAAAAGAGGTCCTCGTACGGTCCCTTCGCGCCGAGCGCGCCGAGGCGCGCGATGACCTCGGTCAGCGCCTTGGATTGGCCGCGGGCGGCGAGGCCGCGGAGGACGGCCGCGTGCAGCCACTCGTTGCGGGCGTTCGAGGGTTTCGCGAGGAACGCGGCGACGAGCGCAGGATCGTTCGAGGCGGCCGCGGCGGCGAGAGCGGGGTCGGCCTTCGCCTCGATCGCGCGTCCGAGCGTCGCGTGGTCGTGACCGACGAGCAGGATCCTCCCCTGCAGATTCGCGAACGCGCTCGCGGCGGGTTCGTAGACGCCTTCTTCCTCGTAGAGCGCGCTGTAGAGCGTCTCGACCGGACAGAGCGGCACGGCGAACGGGGTTTCGAGCGTGTCGAAGCGCGCGTGGAATCCCTCCGGCGAAGGATCGGCCGAATCGACCCACACGGCGCCGCGATCCACGAGCATGCCCGCGTAGAGCGCGAGGAGAATCCGGAAGCCGCCCGATCCGGGCCGGTCGTAATAGGCGAAGTCCTCGATGAAGCGGTCGAAAGCCTCGGGCGTGTCGGGGGCGGCGTAGCCCGCTTCGACGAGCGCGGCGCGGACCGCGGCGGCGGCCTTGGAGACCTCGGCGCCGCTCGCGAGCGCCGGGACGGTTTCGCCGTAGCCGAGTTTCCGCGCGATCGCGTCGAGCGTCGCGGCTTCCGGGCGGGCGATGGACGAGGCGAATTCCTGGAGCCGGGCGAGGGGCACGCTCCTGAGCGACGTGGCTGACCAGGTCTGCGTCCCGTCGTCGGAGAGGTAGTTCGAGGCGAGGAACAGGCGACCGTCCGCGACGCCGACGGCCTGGAACTCGCCGTTCCCGACGAGGAGGGTCCGCGCGCCGTCCTGGGCCACGAGCCAGACGCCGTCGGGGCCGTTCTCGGGCCGGCCGCTCACGAGCCATCCGGATTCCGCCGGGACGATGCGTTCGACCGAATCCCAGCGGCCGGCTTCGACGCGGGCGCGTTTCGCCGGATCGACGACGACGAGCGAGCAGCCGAATCCGTCCGCCTCGAACCAGCGATACGCGAGCGCGACCAGCAACGAGTTTTCCTTCGCGTCGAATCCGGCGCACGCGATGCGGTCCTGGTGCTCGACGATGACTTCCTCCGCGCCAGAGGCGAAGCGCCGCACGAGGATTTCCGGGAGGTCCGCGCCGCAGGCGAGGCGCGCGAAGGGATCGGGCGATTTCCTGACGGCGAGGAGGCTGCCGCCGGACGGAGACGAAAACAGGCGATTCGCCTTCCACGTCTGGAGTTCTCCGCCGTCCTTGCCGACGAGTTCGACGTCTCCGGAGGATCCGGCGGCCGTGTAGAGGTCGGCGCCGAGAGCGGCCGCGCTGACGCCGTAGCCGTAGCCGTCGAACGCGAAGACGGCGCGCGTCCGGCCGTCCTTGTACGAGTAGATGCCCTTGGACGTCACGACGCGCGTCGTGCCGTCGGCCAGCAGGATCGCGTCCGTCGCGCTTCCGTCGAAACGGGCCGACGACTTCGTCGCCGCGAGGAAGCCGGTCAGCCGCGATGCCGACGGGACGGTCGCCTCGACCTTTTCCGGAAACGCCGCCAGGACCGGTTTGACGTCGAGCCGCCCGAGCAGGTAGGAAGCGGCCAGCTCGGCCGTTTCCGGATCACCCTTCGCCACGCAGCGGATCTGGAAGCCCTCGGTCCGGGTGAGCGGCACGTACAGGCACAGCGCGTACGAACCCCTGTCCTCGGGCAGCGCGTAGGTTTCGTAACGCAACCGCTTCGTGTCGAGGAATCCGGGCACGGCGCGCTTCGCGGCCAGGGCGACGAGATCGGGATTGTCCCGGATCGGCAGCCAGCCCGCGCGTTCGGGCTTCCCGTCGCCGTCGGACAATTCGCGTTCGCGGTCCCGGAAGAAGGCGGCCGCGCTCTCGAGACGCGATTCGGGCAGCGCGGACACGACGACCGAACCGTCGCCCGACGCGATCGTGGCCAGGGCGTCGGCCGCGTTCGTCCGTTCTTCGTAGAACTCGGCGGCGTATCCGAGCCGCACGTCGTGGCCGGCCGTCTTGAACCGCGCGTCCGAACGCCGGACGAGCCGCTTGTAGAAGTCGTTGGTGCCGTCGATCCTCGAATGTTCGAGCATGAAGGTGAGGTCCTTCTCGAGATCCTCGAAGCGCGCCGGACTGCTCCAGCCGAGGAACAGCCAGGCGCAGCCCTCGAAACCGATCGCGGCCACGTAGTAGCTCAGGCGGACCGATCCTTCCGACGTGTCGAAGCGCTCGCGCACCGCGCGGACGTTCCCGTCGGAGATCGTGGTCAGCGGGACGGACGTGCCCTTGACGCCGAGCTCCTTCCAGTTGGCTTTCAGGCGCGCTATCTTCGCCGCGAGCATCGCCTCCGAGTTGAGGTACCCGCCGACCTGGATGATGGCGAGGAACTTGTAGCCTCCGGAACGGAACTGGTCGTCCCCGAGGTCGTCGTTGTTCTTCGACCGTTTCCAGCCCTCGGGCATGTCGACGACGAGACCGGCGGTGCCGACGGTTTCGGTCCTGGTCTTGGGGCTTGCGTCCGTCTCCGCGGTCGCGCGCGGCGCCGAGACGAAGAGGGCGGCGAGCAAGATGAGGACGGGCTTCGGCAACTGGTGGTGAACGCGCATGGCGGGAGTGTAGCCGCGCGCCCGGACGCCGTTCAAGCGGGGCGCGGTCTCGCTTGACGGCCTTTCGCGGAGGCGCTACCGTCTCCCGATGGACGTGTCCGTCCGTCGGGAGGCCGCATGAAACCGTTCCGCGTCGTATCCGATTTCCAGCCGGCGGGCGACCAGCCCGAGGCCATCGCGGCGCTCGCCTCCGGCATCCGGGCCGGCGACCGCTTCCAGACCCTCCGCGGCGTCACGGGCTCGGGCAAGACCTTCACGATGGCGAAGATCATCGAAGCCACGCAGCTCCCGACGCTCGTCATCTCGCACAACAAGACGCTCTCGGCCCAGCTCTTCCGCGAGTTCAAGGCGTTCTTCCCCGAGAACGCCGTCGAGTACTTCGTCTCCTATTACGACTACTACCAGCCGGAAGCCTACGTCCCCACGAAGGACCTCTACATCGAAAAGGACGCGGACATCAACAAGGAGATCGAGCGTATGCGGCTCTCCGCGACGCGGAGCCTCATGGAGCGCAAGGACGTCGTCATCGTGTCCACGGTGTCGTGCATCTACGGCCTGGCCACGCCGGAAGTGTACCGCGAGATGACCGCGAACGTTTCGGTCGGCGAGGAGCTCGACGTCGACGCGTTCAAGCGGCGGCTCGTCACGCTCCAGTACGAGCGGAACGACGCGGTGCTCGAGCGGGGGCGCTTCCGCCAGCGCGGCGACGCGCTCGAGGTATACCCCGCGTACGCGGAAGAGGCGTACCGCATCGAGCTGGACTTCGACACCGTCACGCGCGTGCGCCGCTTCGACCCGATCTCCGGCGCGATCCTCGAGGAGCTCGACGCCGCGGTCATCTATCCGGCCAAGCAGTTCGTGATGCCGGAGTCGACCGTCCAGGCCGCCGTCGCGGGCCTCCGCGCCGAGCTCGAGGAGCGCTACGCCGAGCTCATGTCCCTCAACAAGCTCGTCGAGGCGCAGCGCCTCCGCACGCGCGTCGAGTACGACCTCGAACTGCTCGAGGAGATGGGATACTGCCCCGGCATCGAAAACTATTCGGCGCCGCTGTCCGGCCGCGCCAAGGGATCGCCGCCCTCGGTGCTCCTCGACTACTTCCCGAAGCCCTTCCTCACTTTCCTCGACGAGTCGCACGTCACGGTGCCGCAGATCGGCGCGATGTACGCGGGCGACCGCAGCCGGAAGACGACGCTCGTCGACTACGGTTTCCGCCTTCCCTGCGCCCTCGACAACCGGCCGCTCAAATACGAGGAATTCCGCAAGGCGGTCGGGTCCGTCGTCTACGTCTCCGCGACGCCGAGCAAGGAAGAGGCCGCGACCAGCGTCCGGATCGTGGACCAGCTCATCCGGCCCACCGGCCTCGTCGACCCGGAAGTGATCGTGCGCCCGAGCGAGGGCCAGATGGAGGACATCTATTCGGAGATCAAGAAGCGCAACGAGCGGGGCGAGCGCTCCCTCATCCTCACGCTCACGAAACGCATGGCCGAGGAGCTCGCTGAGTACCTGTCGTCGCTGTCGCTCAAGGTGAAGTACATCCACAGCGAGATCGAGACCATCGAGCGCGTCGAGCTCCTCACCGCGCTCCGCAAGGGCGACTACGACGTCCTCGTCGGCATCAACCTGCTCCGCGAGGGCATCGACCTGCCAGAGGTGTCGTTCATCGGCATCCTGGACGCGGACAAGATCGGCTTCCTCCGGAGCGCGACGAGCCTCATCCAGATCATCGGGCGCGCGGCGCGCAACGCGGCCGGCATCGTGGTGATGTACGCGGACCGGATGTCCGACGCGATGAAGACGGCCATCGACGAGACGCAGCGCCGCCGCGCCATGCAGATGAAGTACAACGAGGAACACGGCATCACGCCGCAGACGATCATCAAGTCCATCCACGACATCCTCGAGCGGCACAAGGAAGAGCGCGACGCGGCCGTCGGCACGGAGCTCGAGACGCTCCTCAAGTCGCACAACCTGCTGGTGCCCGAGCAGAAGAAAGCTCTGCTCAAGACCCTCAAGGAGCAGATGCTCGAGCACGCCAAGCGCCTCGAGTTCGAGGAAGCCGCCGCCCTGCGCGACGAGATCGACCGCATCGAAAAAGGGGAGGCGACATGACGATGAAAACGTCGGACGTGGACGGCATGATCTTCTTCGACGGACATTGCGACGCGCTGGCCCCGTTCACGGCGCCGGAAGCCGTGAACGAACCGCGCGACCTTCTCGAGCGCGGAGACGAGGGGCACGTAGACTATCCCCGACTGAAAGAAGGCGGCTTCGGTTGCCAGACGCTGGCCGTGTTCGTCGAGGACGGGAAACTCGCCCGCGCCGCCGAGTACACGCACGAGTGCTTCGATCGCCTCGAATCGTACGCCGCGCGCGAACCGCTCTTCCGACGCGCGCTCACGGCGTCCGACGTCGAGCGCGCCAAGGCCGACGGCGCCGTCTCCTTCCTCATGTCGATCGAGGGCGGCGAAGCCATCCGCGGCAGCGTCGACGAACTCCGCGCCTTCCACGCGCGCGGCGTGCGCATGCTTGGCCTCACGTGGAACCGACGCAACGAACTCGCGCGCGGCGTCCGCGCGCCCGGTACGGACGGGCTTACCGACGCGGGCCGGAAGGTCGTCAAGGAGATGGAAAAGCTCGGGATGATCGTCGACGTGTCGCACCTGTCGGATGCCGCGCTCGATGACGTGCTGGCGATCGCCGAACGGCCGCTCGTCGCGACGCACTCGAACGCGCGCGCGGTGTTCGCCGACGACCGCAACCTCGACGACGCGCGGATCGAGGCCATCGCCAAGACCGGCGGGCTCGTGGGTCTCACCTTCGTCCCGCCCTTCCTCTCCGCCGACCCGAACGCCGACATGATGGAGGCGCTCCTCGACCACGTCGACCGCGTCGTGGCGGTGGCCGGCGTCGACCACGCGGGCTTCGGCTCCGACTTCGACGGCTACGACTGGAAGGTGAACGCCCCGATCAAGAACGCGGCCGAGTACCCCCTGATCGCGCGCGCGCTTTCGGACCGCGGTTATTCGCGCGAAGACGTCGCGAAGATCATGGGCGGCAACTGGCTGCGGGTGCTGCGGGCGGTCGCGGGGTAGGGCTGTCTAGTTGCCGATCGCTTCCAAGATCGCCCGCTCGATGCGCTTCCAGGCTTCGGGCGGTTCGGGGTACCCTGGATTGGATCGGTAGACCACGGTTTTGGAGCGCGTCCCGACGGTGAGCGTGATCGCGTACGGATAATATCGTTCGCCTTCGGGGGCGCCGTACGAGTCGGTCAGCGCGAAGAACGCGTCCGCGTCCGCGAGGAGGGCGGCTTTGAGCGCTTTCGCGCGCTCGGGCGACAGCGCCGCTTCGACCTCGCGCGACGTCTGCCCCGATGGGGTGGCCGACACGGGCGAATCGTACTTATAGTCGACGCGCTCGACGAGGACGACGTCGGACGCGCCGTCCCAGGCCGCGCCCATGTTCCACGCGCGGTAGTCGAACGATAGGACTGCGTCGGCGCGGGGGGCCGTCCCGGCGCAGCCGGCGGCGATCGCCAGCACCGCGAGTCCGTGTAAAATGCACTTCGTGTCCATGACGAAATCATAGTACATCGAACGGGACGAAGCGAGCCTTTCCCGGGAAGACTCCCGTCAGGTCGGCTTGAACGGGTCTATGGAAGGAACCCGGCGCGGGTCAAGACAGGGCGGCGCCTTCCTCTCGCGGCGGGGCGTTTCGCGCTTCCTCGCATTCGGCCATGAGCGAGTCGACGAGGACTTGCACCGGCACGATCTCCGTGACGCGGCCGGCGTTGGCGCCGGCGAAGGCGAAGCCCTTGTCCAGGCGGCCTTTCTGCGCGTTGAGGAGCGCGAGGGAGATGCAGTACGGGGCGTTCGAGCGGTCGCAGGTGACGATGCAGTGGTAGGGGCAGCTGAACGGCTTTTTCATGCCGGCCGCGGCGTCTTCGGTGAAGGCGTTGCGCAGGGCGCGGCCGGGCATGCCCACGGGGCTCTTGATGATGGCCAGGTCGCGTTCCGTCGCGGCGACGTAGGCTTCCTTGAAGCGGAGGTCGGCGTCGCATTCGTCGGTGGCGACGAAGCGCGTGGCCATCTGGACGCCCTCCGCGCCGAGCGACAGCATGTTCGCGATGTCCGC
This sequence comes from uncultured Treponemataceae bacterium, assembly GCA_964482955.1. Classification (GTDB taxonomy): domain Bacteria; phylum Spirochaetota; class Spirochaetia; order Treponematales; family UBA12059; genus JAPLSN01. The sequence continues at coordinate 20,250 of CAYZZW010000049.1, forward strand.
GCCTGAGAACACGCCGCCGCCCGCGATGACCGGGATGTGGCTTCCCGTGGTCGCTTCCAGGGCGGCCAGGCCGGCGACGACTTCGGGCACGATGCGCTCGAGCGCGAACAGGGGATCGTCGATCTCGTCGGCCTTGAAGCCGAGGTGGCCCCCGGCTTTCGGGCCTTCCACGACGAATGCGTCCGGCAGGCGGGCGTACTTGTCGAACCAGCGCTTGGCGATGAGCACGGCGGCCCTGGCCGAGGACACGATGGGGACGAGCTTGGTCTTGCCCTTGGCCACGAGCTCGGGCAGGGCGACGGGGAGCCCCGCGCCGCAAAAGATGATGTCGATACCCTCGTCGACGGCGGTCTTCACCATGTCGGCGAAGTTCGAAAGCGCGAGCATGATGTTGACGCCCAGGATGCCTTTCGTGAGCTCGCGCGCCCTGCGGATCTCGCGCCTGAGGGCCCGCATGCAGGCGCCGGGGAAATCGCGGAAGCCGTCCGGTTCGAGGAGGCCGATGCCCGCCGCCGCGATGACGCCGATGCCGCCCGAGTTGGCCGTGGCCGACGCGAGTCCAGACAGCGAGATGCCGACGCCCATGCCTCCCTGGACGATGGGAATCCGGGCGACGAGATCGCCGATGACGAGACTCTTGAGGCTGGTTGCGCGCATGGAAGCTCCTGGACGGACGGATTCGGCGGCTAGGAAAAGAAGGCCTTTGAATCCGTGCGCACGGGAGCGCGGGGAAGGGGGACTCGCGGTTCCGCGCGCCGCGCGGGACCAAGGTGGACGGATACTAGCATAAAAGAAGGGAAGGATACAGCCATGCCGTCGCGACATGCATCGCGTATCCCTCCGGACCGGTCCGTCGATAAAAAAACCCCGCGGGAGCGCTGTCAAACGGCTTTCTCGCGGGGCGTCCGACGGTATCCGTCGAGGGCGATTACTTGGCCGCGGGTTTCGGCGCGGGTTTCGCCTTCGCGGCGGGTTTCTTGGCGGTCGTCTTGGCCGCGGTCTTGGCTTTCGGAGCCTTGGCGGCGGCTTCCACCAAGTCCTTCACTTCGGCGGTGGGAGCGTTCTTCTTGATGCTCTCGATGCCGTTCATGCAGGCGGCCATGGTGTTGTAGGCTTCGCCCGTGGCGATGATCTGTCCGTTCGGGGCTTTGAGCCGGAAGCGGAACTTGCCTTTCGCGTCGCTGAATACCTCGAATTTGGCGGCCATGGGAACTCCTTTCTGGTGCGATATGCCCTGAGCATATAGTCCAAAGGAAAAAAACGCAAATCTTTTCAGCTGGAGCCGCGCGGGAAACCGTTTCATCGGCGCTATCCATCCGGAGGCACACGATGAAACACGCGTTCGATTCCCTGTTTACCATCGAGTCGGTAGAGCGACTCGACGAGCCCGCGGATTTCCGCGGTTTGGCCATCCGTCTCGGAACCCTCCGTATCCTGGGCATGGACAAGCGCGGCGAACGATCCGTCGCCGCCGCGATCGATCACGCCCTGGACTACACCTGCAGCCGCAAGGGGCGCGGCGCCTGGTGCGTGCGACTGCTCATGGACGTCGACATCGACACCGCGCGTTCGAAGGCGGTGTCGCTCGTCTTCCGTTTCGACGACGCGTTCCCCCAGAAGCATCCGGGCGCCGAAGTGTTCCGCATCGAGCGGAAGGCCACGGGCACGGGCGGGATCGAGTCGGCGGTCGATTCGGCCATCAACGAAGCCGTCTTCCGCGCCGTGTTCGCCAAGACGGGCCGGCTCGACAGCTCGCACGCGAGCCTGCGCGCGAGGGAGGTCCTCGGTGCGTGTTGAGCGACGCGTGGCCTGTTTCGCGCTGGCCGTCGCGTCGCTTTGGGCCACCGCCTGCGCGTCGCGGGCGGCGGACGCGGAGCTGGCGGAGGCGCGTCGACGCATCGAACTCGGGGCCGATCCCTTCACCGTGATTTCGGCGATAGACCAGGAGCATCCCGCCGATCCGCGGATAAAGACGGAACTCGCGTCGTTCCTCCTCCTGTCGGGACGCATAGACGAAGCGGACGCGTACCTGGCGAAGGCCGAAGTGCTCGCGAAGGGAAACGCGGACGTGGCCGCCGTCGCCGCGCTCCGCGCGCGCATCGCCGTGGAACGCGGCGATTGGGTGAGCGCGAAGCGCCTGGCCGGAACGGCCCTCAAGCGGGATGATTCGGACGCATCGGGCGCCGTCTTTCCGCTCGCGCGCGCCCTGGCCGCGTCGGGCGACCGGGATGGGGCGCGGACGCGATTTTCGGAAGCCCTCAAGACGAAAGCGACGCTGGCCACGCGCTCCGACTGGCGCTTTTGGATACGCTTCCTGTCCGAGGACGAACCCGAATCGGCGCTCGACGCGCTCGCGGCGTACGAGTCGGCTTTCCCCTACGAACCCGGCTCGGGGCTCGTCGAGTCGTCGCTTCGCGAGCGGACCGGGGACAAAGACGGCGCCGTTTTGGCCGCGTTCAAGGACGGGCTCAACGCCTACGAAGCCGGGGCCGTCGGCATCGAGGAGTTGGAGTTCCGGCTCTCGGAGCTCGAACGCGTCCTGGCCGACTCCGTCGCGAATCCGGCGGGGGGCGGGCTCGCGGCTCTCGAGACGGCTCGAGCCTACCTTCGCGCCGACTGGGCGGCCGCGGCGCGGGCGCTGACGCGCGTCACGACCCGATCGAGCGCGAAGGCGTGGATCGGGGCGACAGCCGGCCTTGCGCCGGGAGACGCGGCGTCGGAGCGGGCCTTCGTCGAAGCGGAGACGGCCTTCGGCTTCCTTCCGTCGTACCGGCTTCGTTTCGCGTCCGCGTTCGCGGGCGACCGGACACGTCTGGCCTCCGTTCGCGCTGCGTGCGAAACGGGTATAGACCTCGCGCCCTCGGGGCCGCTCGCCGTCGCGCTCAGGCGCGAACTCGGCCGAGCCCTCGGCATCGACGTGGCCGAATCGGGAAAGCTGCGGACCCGCGGCGAACTCGAAGCCGCCGGGTATCGCGCCGCCGCGTCGCGCGATCCGGCCTTCCTCGCGCCCGCGATCGGAACCTTCGAACTGCCGGACAACGATTACACGCTTTTCGCGGTCGGGCTCGTGAAGGGCTTCGCCTCGGAACCGGTCTTCCGCTCCGCGCTGGAGCGCGAACTCGGTACCTCGTCCGGCCGCCGGGCCGAAAGGCTCCGCTATGCGCTCGCGAAGTAAGCCGGGCTCGCGCCCGCTCCCGGGGGCGTCCTCGTTTCGGGTCGCGTGCACGTTCGTCGCGGAGTTCGCGCTCGCTCTGGCGCTCTCCATGTCGTTCGCCGGTTGCGGGGGCACGGTTTATCGGCCGGGCGAGGCCGAGCTGGCCGAATACGCGAAGGCAGCCGAACGTTATGCCGCTGGCGATTTTTCCGCGGCGCGCGATGGCGCCGGCGCGCTGTGGAAGCGCGCGCCCTCGTTCGAGGCGGCCGCGGTGCTGGCCGGCAAAGCCGCGCTCTTTTCGGGCGATCCCCGGGGCGCCGTCGCCCTCCTCGAGCGCATTTCCGCGGACAACCGCGAAGCGGCGATATGGCTCGTCCGCGCGCTCGACGCGGCCGGGCGCCTCCGAGAGGCTGACGCGGCGGTGGAACGGCTGCTCGCGGACGACGCGGGCGACTGGAGGCTCCTCGAACTGGCCGCGCGCGGGCGGAAGGCGGGCGGCGACGAAGCCGCCTATCGCGCCCTGCTCGACCGAGCCATCGACGCGGCGTCCGGCGTCGGGCTCGCGCTCGTCGAACGGGCGGGGCTCCGCAACGCCGCGGGCGACCGGGACGGCGCCGCGCGCGACCTGGACGCCGCGCTCGCGGTATTGCCCGCGGATTCCGCGGCCGGCAAGGCGGCCCGACTCGTGCGCGACGAACTCGAACGCCGCTCGCAAACCGACGCGAACGCGATCGCGAAAGGAGCGAAGCCATGAACCGGATCGGGCGCCTTCGTGCCGCCGATATCGCGTTTCCCGATCGACTGCCGGCCGGAATCGGCGTCGCGCTGATCGTCTTCCTCATGACGTCCTGCACGCTGCTGCCGCGATCGAGCCTCGACGCCTTGACGCCCTCGGGCCGGACGTCACCAGTCGTCGTGGCGCTCGGACTCGTCGAGGTGGAATGTGGGACGGAGTCCGCGAGCGTCCGCCGCGAACTCGAGCGGCTCGTGCCCGCGACGCTCGCGGACCTGGGCCTCGCGGGCGAGGACGGCTCGCGCGCGCGCTTCATCGTCGAGCTGACGGTGGTCGAGCGCCAGTTCCTGCGGGGCGCCGTCTATCTCCGCTCGATCGTCGTGGAGGCGCGGTTCAGGCCGCGCGGCTCGGCGCCAGCCGTCGAATCCGCCGGGCTCGTCGTGCGGCGCGCGCTCGAGTCGGAGGATTCGGTCGTCTCCTCGTGGACCCTCGCCAGGCTCGTCCGCGAAGTGCTCTCGAAAGCCGCGGCCGAATTATCCGCGAACGCGGCGGCGGCGGGCGGATGAACGGATCGGCGGGCGTCGCGCTCGCGTTGGCGTTGGCGTTGGCGGTCGGCGTAGTCCACGCGGATCCGATGACGGAGGACGAGTTCGTCTCCCGCGCGCTGTCCGAAGACGACGGCCTGGCCGCGGCGGCCATCGGCATGGAGTCGAAATCGCTGGCGTGGCGGCTCGGACTCCGCCGCTACTTCCCGACATTGTCGCTCGAAATCGGAAACGACGAGCGGGTGGCCGTCGGGGCGCTCGACTCCTTCACGCGTTCCTTCCGCGCGCGGATCGAACAGCCGGTCTGGGACGGAGGCCGCGCGGGCGCGGAGCGTTTTCTCGAGGCGCGGACCCTCGCGTCGGAGCGGAACGCGTTCGGCCGCGAGACGCGGACGCGGACGGAAGCCTTCCGCGCCTCGTTCCGGACTCATATCGCGCTCGGGATGAAGACGGCCATCGCGCGTTCCGCCGCGGACGCCGCGGAACGCCAGCGCGATCTCGCGCGGACGGAACTGGAACTCGGTCTCGTGCGTGAGCTTGACGCGCTCGATCTGGACGTTCGCGCCGCGGAACTGGCGCTCGCCGTCGAGGAGGCGGACGCGCGTCTCGCCGAGTCGAAGTACGGCCTCCTCCGCGCGATCAAGGCCGATACCGGCGCGGACGTCGAATTCAAGGGGACGATCGACGTCGGGGCGCCCGGCGCGGAACTCGACCCGGACGACCGACGCCTCCTGTCGCGCGCGGTCGCGGCGAGTCCCGCGCTGGAGGCGGCCCGCCTGGATCTCGAGCGGCTCCGCGCCGAGGCGGACGCGGCCGCGCGCTCGTGGTGGCCGACCTTCGGCGTCGCGGCGAGCGTCGGTCTGTCGGGTGACGGATTTCCGCTCGACCGGATGACGTGGTCGGTCGGCTTCAACGTGGATATGCCCGAGCCCTTCATGCCGGTCTCCGCGTCGTTCAACGCGGGCGGCTCGGAGCGCGAACGAACCGCGTCGTGGAGCGCCACCGCGACGCCCGTAGCGCAGATCGCGCCGTTCGCGTCGCGCGGGGAACGGGCGCTCGCGCTGGCCCGCGCGGCGGAGGCGCTCGGCGAGGCGGCGCTCGACGCGGCGCGCGACTTCGAATCGAAGGCCGGAGCGTATCTCCGCGCCCGGACCTCGCGCTCGCTCGCCGAACGCAGGCGGGACCTGGCAGCGCGGCGCCGCGACCTGGCGCGGGA
>CAYZZW010000050.1:0-25578 GCA_964482955.1 uncultured Treponemataceae bacterium
ACGCGCCGTCGGGCAGCTTGCCACCCACCGACTTCGGATCGGCGTCGAGGAAGACCGCCAGGAAGGCTTCCACGCGCTTCCGGGCCTTCGGCGCGGATTCGAAGACGTACGCCGAACGCGGGATGGCCTGGGCCGCCACCGGAGCCTTGAGGCCGAACTCGTGCTTTTCGGCCAGGGCTCCGGCTTCTTTCGGATTGGCGACGACCCAGGCGATCGAGGCGCGATACGCGTCGAGGATCGCCTTGACCGCCTTGGCGTTCTTCTTGAGGGTCGCTTCCTTCACGACGACGACCGACATCGGATAGTTCGGTCCCTTCGTGGCGGCTTTCCAGAGTTCGCCAAGGTCGAAAGGCACGGAAGCCTTCGACTGGCCGGCGAGGGCGAGCGTGGCGAAGGGCTCGGGGAGCACGGCGATTTGGATCCGGCCGGTCGAGACCGCGGCGGCCATCTCCGGATAGGGCATGCCGTAGAGGAGCGTCGCGCCCGTGTCCGGATCGATGCCCGCGGCTTTCATCACGAGCCTGATCACGTAGTCGGGCGTGGCCGCCTGGCCCGCGACGTACACCTCGCGGCCCTTGAGGTCGGCGATTGTCCGGACGGCGGGATCGTTCGAGACGACCGAGACCATGCCGTCGCCGACGACGGCGGCCAGCCGGTACCCGGAACCGCCGGCGTACAGCTTGGCGGCCATGTTGAGCGGCAAGACCGCGAGATCGACTTCGCCCGCGAGCACCTTCGCGGTCATGATGTCCGCGGACGCGACGGTCTCGAAGCTCGCCTCCGTGCCCGCGGGCAGTTTCGGGGCTTCCTCGAAGAGCCGGACCATGCCGATGCCGGTCGGGCCCTTCAGGGCGGCCACGACGATGGCGCTCGGGACCGCCTCTCCGGTGCCGAGGGCGAAGGACAGGACGAGCGCGTTGGCGAACGCGAACAGCGCGAAGGTTTTTCTCACGGGATTCCTCCAGACGGGCGATGGAAATCACCATCAATGTAACCATTTTCACCGGCATGCTCAAGCCGGGTTTTTAGTTCCATCTCCTGTAGTTTGCTCTGAATTCCCACTACATGATGGTGCTTCGGACGCTGAGAGACTTTCGAAGCGGCGTGACTGACGACGCGGCGTGACTGACGAAGCGGCGTGACTGACGAAGCGGCGTGACTGACGAAGCGGCGTGACTAACGACGCGGCTTCAAGCTATACTCGACGCATGGTGTGCGAACGGTGCGGCAAGGCGGAAGCCCTCGTCTTCCTGCGCGATTCGGGAAGCGGGGGCGGCGAACGGCTGTGCCAGTCCTGCGCCTCCCTCCGGGGCATCAAGTCGAACGCCGACGGTTCGCTGTCGCTCGATCTCGACGAGCTCCTCGCGGAACCCGGCGAATACGCGAAGCCGGGCGCGACCTGCCCGCGCTGCGGCCTCGGCGTTTCCGAGTTGAAAGCGGGGCGGCGCATCGGGTGTCCCGATTGCCCGAACGCGTTTCCCGAGCAGTTCCGCGCGCTGTTGCCGAGCGTCGAAGCGCCCGACGCCCCGTTCGCGGAAAACCGTGCGGACATCGCGCCGCCCGGATCCGGCGGCGCGGCCGACGGTCTGCCGGGCGGTTTTTCGCACGCGTCCGCGGGTGGCGCGCCCGGCTACGACGTCATCGTACGCACGAGGATCGTATTGGGCAGGAACCTCGCGCACGAGGGCTTCCCCTGGCGCCAGGACGAGCGCGCGGCCTCCGAAACGGCCGAGCGCGTCGAGAAGGCGCTTCGCGGAGACCCCTCTTTCGAGACCGTCCCGCTCGGGGCGGCCAACTCCGACGGGCGGCGTCTCCTCGTGGAACGCGGACTCCTCGGCGACGCGTACGCCTTTTCGAGCGAAGCACGCTGCCTCCGCTCGCGCTCGGCGCCGCTCGTCTGCGCCCTCAACGACCGCGACCACGCGGACTTCGTCGTCGAGCTGCCCGGCTTCCGTCTCCGAGAGGCGACCGGCGTCGCGCTGGCCGCCGCCCGCGCGCTCGAAGCGGCCGAAGCCCTCGCTTTCGACGAAGGACTGGGGTACCTGGCTCCGGAGCCGTATCGCTGCGGCGCCGTCGCGGAAGCTTCCGTACTGCTCCATCTGCCGGGCATCCAGGCCGCCGGCCTCCTGGACCGCACGATCCGTTCGGCCTACGAAGCCGGGCTCGAAGTCCTCGGCCGATATTCGACCGAAGGCGCTTCGCTCGGCGCGTTGTACGAATTCGCGCCAGCGTCGTCGACACGCGCGACGGTCGATCACGCCGGCTTTTCGCGGGTCGTTTCGGAGCTCGCCGACGCGGAGCGGGAAACGAGGCGCCGCTTGCTGGCGAGGGATCCGGACGGCTTTTCGGACGACGTATTCCGCGCCCGCGGTCTCGTCGCCAACGCGAGGTTGCTCGAGCGGGACGAAGCCGTCGAGGCCGCGTTCGCGATCAGGTTGGGTCTCTGCCTCGGCGTCGTCGAGGGAACCGGAATCGGAACCTGGACCGACTTCCTGTACACGCTCGGTCCAGCCGGTCTCCGCGCGTCGCACGGCTGGAACGGCGAAGGCCGGGAAACGGCCGCGCGCGCGCGCGTCCTCAGACGCGAGGCCGAACGTATCGTCATGAAGGGAGGCGCGTAAGGATGTTCAAGGGACTCACGCAGCGAGCGCAGCGCGTCCTCACCGTGCTCGCGCAGGAAGAAGCCCGGCGCTTCAAGTCGGACCAACTCACGCCGGAGCACGTGCTCCTGGCCATCCTCCGCGAAGGCGACGGCGTCGGCATGCGCGTGCTCCGCAACCTCAAGGTGGACGCCACCGAGCTCCGAATCGAGCTCGAGCGCAACTCGGCTTTCAAGCGGGGCGCCTTCACGCTCGGCGACGTGCCCATCTCCAAGCGCGTGAAGCTCCTCCTCGAGCTCGCCGCGGAAGAAGCCCGGCTCATGGACGGCGAGTACATCGGCACCGAGCACCTCGTCATCGCCGCCGCGCGCGAGACCGGTTCGCCCTTCGAGCTGTACCTGGGCAAGTACGGGATTTTCTACGAACAGCTCCGCGGCGCGGTGAAGTACCTCGCGTCGTCGCGGGAGGAGGCGCGTCCGCAGCTCCCCGCCGTGAAGCCGCCTCAGCCCGAAGGCCGGCCGGGCGACGGCCCCCGCGCGGACGGCGCGCGGCCGCAAGCCCAGGCGGGCGCCCGGACGCCGCTTCTCGAGGAATTCGGCCGCGACCTTACCGCCCTCGCGCGCGACAGTCAGATCGATCCCGTCATCGGGCGGGCGGTGGAGCTCCGCCGCATCGTCCGCATACTCTCGCGGCGCACGAAGAACAACCCGGTGCTGATCGGCGAGCCGGGCGTCGGGAAGACGGCCATCGTCGAGGGCCTCGCGCTCCGCATGGCCGCGGGCGACGTGCCCGAGCGGCTTTTCGGAAAGCGCCTCGTGTCGCTCGACATCGCCTCCGTCGTGGCGGGCACGAAGTACCGTGGCGAATTCGAGGAACGGCTCAAGAAGGTCATGAAGGAGATCGCGCAGGCGGGGAACGTCATCCTCTTCATCGACGAACTCCACACGGTGATCGGCGCGGGCGGCGCCGAGGGCACGATCGACGCCTCGAACATGCTGAAGCCCGCGCTGTCGCGCGGCGAGATCCAGTGCGTCGGCGCCACGACCATAGACGAGTACCGCAAGTACTTCGAGCGCGACGCCGCCCTCGAGCGCCGCTTCCAGAGCGTGCTCGTCGACGAGCCGACGCGCGACGGGACGATGGAGATACTCGAGGGCATCAAGTCGCGCTACGAACAGTACCACGGCGTCGAATACGCGCGGAGCGCCCTCGAGGCGGCCGTCGAGCTGTCCAAGCGCTACGTCGCCGACCGCTTCCTGCCGGACAAGGCCATCGACCTGCTCGACGAAGCCGGGTCGCTCCGCAAGATCGACTCGTCCGTGGAACCGCCGGAACTGCCGGAAATCGAGGCGGAGATCAAGCGCCTGTCGGCGGAAAAGCTCGCCCTCGTTTCGAGCCAGGACTACGAGCGGGCGGCCCTCGTACGAGACCGCGTGCACGAGCTCAAGGGCAAGCTCGAGTCCCTGAAGGCGGAATGGACGCGAGCGGCGCCGGGCACGCGGGCGCTCGTCACCGACGAGGACGTGCGGACGGTCCTGTCCGACCTGACCGGCATCCCGCTGTCGCGGCTCGCTTCGAGCGAATCGGAACGGCTCATGGCGCTCGAGACCGAGCTCGGCCGGCGCGTGGTCGGGCAGGGCGAGGCGATCGCCGCGCTCGCGCGGGCCATCAGGCGTTCGCGGGCCGGCGTGTCGGACCCGAAGCGGCCGCTCGGGTCGTTCATCTTCCTCGGCCCCACGGGCGTCGGCAAGACCCTCGTCGCCAAGACCCTGGCGGAAGTCCTGTTCGGCACGGAAGAGGCGCTCGTCCGCATCGACATGTCGGACTTCATGGAAAAGCACAACGCCTCGCGGCTCGTCGGGGCGCCGCCCGGTTACGTCGGCTACGACGAAGGCGGCATGCTCACCGAAAAGATCCGGCGCCGCCCATACAGCGTGGTACTCTTCGACGAGATCGAAAAGGCGCACCCAGACGTGTTCAACCTGCTGCTCCAGCTTCTCGAGGAGGGCGAGCTCCGCGACAACCTCGGGCACGTCGTGTCGTTCCGCAACTGCGTCGTCATCATGACGAGCAACGCGGGCGCGCGGGACTTGGCGCGCGGGGCTCCGCTCGGCTTCCACGCGGAGGACCAGCGTTTCGACGCGAAGGCCGTGCGCGACGCGGCGATGGCCGCGGTGAAGACGGTCTTCAATCCGGAGTTCCTGAACCGCCTCGACGAGATCATCGTGTTCCATCCGCTGTCCAGGTCCGACGCGCGCTCGGTCCTCGACCTCATGATCGCGGAACTCGGCGCGCGCATGCTCGGCAAGGGCGTGACGCTCGAAATGTCCGAGCGCGCCCGCGACCACCTCGTCGACGCCGGGTACGACGCTACTTACGGCGCGCGGCCGATGCGCGCGCTCCTCAGGCGAGAGGTGGAGGACCGGCTGGCCGAGCACTTGATTTCGTCGGGAGCCAAGCCGGGCACCACCTTCCGCGTGGAACTGCGCGACGGCGAGATCAGGGTGGCCGCGAAAAGCGGCAAGGCCGTCGAGTCCGACCAGGAAGCGGTGAAGAATTAGCGGCGCGCTAACGGCGCGACGCGCTAGCGGCGAGGGATCGGGGCAAGGCCGAGGGCGCGGACGACGGCGTCGACGCGCGCGGGATCGAAGTGCACGTCGACGTTTCCGCGTTGGCCGTACGCCCAGGACGCGGGCGTCCCGCGCTTGACGCCCTGCCCCTGGTAGTAACCGGCGGCGCGGTCGGCGGCTTCGAAGGTTTCGGGCGACGCGGGCAGGGCAAGTGGCTCGGGCAGCATCACGTAGCCGTCGTCGGCGCGCGTGCCCTCGCGGCGCAGGAAGACCCACGCCACCGAGTCGATGACGACGAGCTGGAACGCGTCGGGCATCCGGCGGCCGCCGAGCTCGAGCTGGTGATGCCGGAACTCCGAACCGTCTTTCGCGCGTTCGGTTTCCACGAAGGAACGGACCGCGGGGACGGCCTGGCGTTGCGGCGCGGCGGCGGTTCGCGCGGGCGCTCGCGTGGCGCACGAGGCGAACGCGACCAGCATCGCGGTCGCGGCTATCGCCGCCGCGGCTCCAGCCGCGCGAAACGGACCAAATCTGACGATCGTCTTCACGCCGTCATCATAGCGCGCTTTCGCCGTTTTCGCCACGCCGATCCGCTCGCGTTCGAGAGACGCGCGTTTGAAACAAACGGCATTTAGGCGTACAATCAACAGGAAAGGAAAAACCATGGACCCCAGACAGCTACCGGTATACCAACAGCGGGAACGCATCCTCGAGGTACTCGCGAACAATCAGGTCATCGTCGTCGAGAGCCCGACGGGTTCGGGCAAGACCACCCAGCTGCCGGTCATCCTCCACGAGGCGGGCTACGGCAGGAACGGCGTGATCGGCGTCACCCAGCCGAGGCGCATCGCCGCGATCTCGGTGAGCGAATTCATCGCCAGGCAGCTCGAGACGCCCATGCCGGGGATCGTCGGCTACAAGATGCGCTTCGAGGACCTCACCGACCAGAGCACCGTCATCAAGATCATGACCGACGGCATCCTCCTCCAGGAGATGAAACTCGACCCGGCGCTGTCGCGCTATTCGGTCATCATGGTCGACGAGGCGCACGAGCGCAGCCTCAACATCGACTTCATCCTCGGGCTCCTGAAGCGCGTGGTCGAGGCGCGCCCGGAGTTCAAGGTGATCGTGTCGAGCGCGACGATCAACGCGGAAGTGTTCAGTTCCTACTTCGGCGACTGTCCCATCGTCAAGATCGAGACGCAGGTCTTCCCGGTGACGCTCATCTACGATCCGCCCGTCTCCGCGATCCCGTCGACCGGCGAGGGGAGGACTCCCGCCGGCACCGACTCGGAGGCGCTCGTCGACAAGATCGAGGCCATCGTCACCCGCATCGTGACGGAAAAGCGCGAAGGCGACGTCCTCGTCTTCCTGCCCGGCGAAAAGCTCATCAAGGACTGCATGCAGCGCCTCGCGTATTGCCGCGTCGGCCCCTCGCTCCACCTCATCCCGCTCTACGCCCGCCTCGGGAAGGACGAGCAGGGGCGGGCGTTCGAAGTCCCGCCGCCGGGGATGACCAAGGTCATCGTGTCGACGAACATCGCGGAAACCTCGGTGACGATCGACGGCGTGACGAGCGTGCTCGACTCGGGCCTGGCCAAGCTCAACTTCTACAACCCGCGCTCGTTCACGTCGAGCCTCGTGGAGGTGCCGACCTCGAAGGCGTCGTGCAACCAGCGGAAGGGCCGCGCGGGCCGCACGCGCCCCGGCACCTGCTATCGCCTCTACGCGCGCGACGATTTCGAGAACCGCCAGCTCTTCACCATGGAGGAGATCTACCGCACGGACCTGTCCGAGGTCGTGCTCCGCATGGCCGAGCTCGGCATCGACGATTTCGAGCGCTTCGATTTCATATCGCGCCCCGCCAAGTCGGGCATCCTCGGCGCGGTCGACACGCTCAACCTGCTCGAGGCGCTGACGCCGGACCGGAAGCTCTCGCGCGTGGGCGAACTCATGTGCAAGTTCCCGCTCCTCCCGCGCCACAGCCGCATGATCGTCGAGGCGATGCTCGCCTACCCGTCGGTGGTGGAGGAAGTCGTCATCGCGGCGTCCTTCCTGTCGAACCAGGGCCCCTTCGTGCTGCCCCCCGGCGAGGAGATGGAAGCCCGCCGCGCGCACCACGCCTTCCGCGACCCGGCCGGCGATTTCGTCTCGTACCTCAAGATCTACAAGGCGTTCAAGTCAGCGGGCAACAAGGCGAAGTTCTGCGACAACAACTACCTCGACGAGCGCACCCTGCTCGAGATCGTGCGCGTGAAGGAGCAGATCGAGCTCATCGTCTCCGACATCGGCATTCCCGTCTCCTCGGGCGGCCCGGTCGAGGACTACCTCTGCGCCGTGAGCCGCGGCCTCATCCAGTTCGTGTGCGTGAGGCAGGAGCGCGGGCTCTTCCGCAGCCTCACGGCGGACCGCATCCAGATCCATCCGGGTTCGGTGATGTACAAGGAAAACCCGCAGTTCATCGTCGCCGGCGAGGTCGTCCGCACCACGCGCATGTACGCGATGAGCGTGTCGCCCCTCCAGAAGCAATGGCTGTCGAAGATATCGCCCATCGTCGCGCATGGCCTGCTCGGCAAGGCCGCGGCCGAAGTCCACATGGCCAAGCGCGCGGAAATCGCGACGGCTCGGGAAAAACGCGACTTCACGAACCGGGTAAAGATCCTGAGCGAAACGTTCGAGATCGAGACGGAGAAGAAGGGCAAGAAGTGCGTTGAGCTCGATTGGCAAAAGCTCAAAAAGCTGCGCGATGAGCTGCCGGGGATCGACCTCGCGATGTACCGCGGACTCAAGGGCACCGTGCGCTGGGGCGGGTCGTCGCTCCTCGACGGGGAAAAGCTCGACGTCATCCTCAAGATAACGCCCTGGCTCGACCTCGAGCGCGATCTCGAACGGGACTGGCCGCGAAAGCGCAACTTCGATGCCGCGGACGAGGCTGACGACCTCGTGAAATGCCTCGACCACGTGCTCCAGGCGACGAAGTGGAAATCGAAGAGCCGCGAGCTCGGTTTCGTGGCGCTGTTCACGGACGGCTCGGGCGTCTACTGGTTCCGCGTGTCGCGCGGCTTCCACACCGCGCTCAACGAGAGCCTCGCGGCCCTGGAGGCGATGGCGGACGACCTGGGCGAAAAGGCGAGCGCGGAGCAGAAGGACAGGATCAACGCGCTCTACCGGAAGCTGTCGTCCTTCTTCGACAAGTGATTCGCTTGGCGATTCCGGGAACCGTCAGATCGACACGGGCTCTGAATTTCGGATCATGCGGATCTCGCGCACGGGGCGTCCCTCCGTCTCGGCGCGGCGCTCGAACTTCGTGACCGGGCGCCATCCCTCCGCGCCCTCGAAGTAGCCGACGCTCGAGGCGTTGCGGAACCCCGGCGTGGCACACAGCTCTTCGAGCGCGAACTCCGCGTATTCCTCCCAGTCGGTGGCGAAGTGGAGGTAGCCGCCTTCCTTCAGGCGCGACGCGAGTAGCGTGGTGAAGGGGCGCTGTGCGAGACGGCGCTTGTGGTGGCGTTTTTTCGGCCATGGGTCGGGAAAGAAGATGTGGAAACCGTCGAGGCTCCCCGGCGCGATCATGTCGGAGATGACCTCCACCGCGTCGTGGTGCACGATGCGGAGGTTCCGCAGTCCCCGCGCCTCGATCTCCGAGAGGAGCTTCCCGACGCCGGGCGTGTGGACTTCGATACCCAGGTAATTCACGCCGGGATTCGCCTCGGCGATGAGCACGGTGCTCGAGCCCATGCCGAAGCCGATCTCGACCACCGTCGGCGCGACCCGTTCGAACACCTGCCCGAAGTCGAGGACCGCCTTCGCGTCGTAGGGGACGCAGTATTTCGGCGAAAGCTCCTCGTACGAGCGTTTCTGGAAATCGGTCATGCGTCCCGCGCGCAGCGCGAAGGTGTGCACGCCGCGGGGGAACGGGTTCATTCGATCTGTATCGGCCATGAGTACCATCCGATGTCAAGCGAGCTGTCGTACGCGTAGAGCACCACGCTCCGCGCGGCGGTTTTCCATTCGGTTGATCCGTAGAGCGAGTCGAGCGAGGTCGTGCCCGGCTTCGCCTGCGCGCCGGCGATCGTGTCGCCTTCGCCGTCGACGAAGAGGACCACGTTCTCGGCGAATGGCGACGTGACCGTGAGCGTCGAGCCGTCGAGCGCGATCGACGGGAAGCGGGGAGTCGAGAAGCGCGCCGCTCCGACCGAAAACGACCGCTCGGTCCGCTCGCCCGACGAGTCGAGCAGGGCAACGCGGTACGCGCCGCGCGGAAGCGCCCCGCCCGCGGGAGCCGCGAGGCCGGTGGCGCCGATCCACGTGTCGTTGCCCTCGTCGCGCTTGTGCCAGTCGTCGCGCCCGATCTTCCAGACCAGTTCCTCCGCGTCGTTCATGACGTAGAGCGTCTCGAGGTCGCCGTAGCCGTCCTGGTCGCGCGCCTGTACCGATACCGAGAGCGTCTCGACGTAACCGGCCGGACCCGACGAGGGCGCGAAGGACAGCCGGCTCGCGACGCCGACGAGTTCGGGCGGATTGGCCGAGCAGGCGGCGAGGACGATTGCGCCCGCGATCGCGGCCAGGGCGGGCAAGCGGCGACGCGCGCTGCCGTCGGTCCGAATGCCGTTCATTTCCCGCCGCGAATGTACGCCGCCGCCTTGGCGGCGTCCGCAAATGAAGCGCCTTCGCGCGTGGCGAGATTCTTCACGTTGAAGGTACCCGCGGCCTGTTCCTCCGAGCCGAGCGTCACGCCGAAGGGAATGCCCTTGCGCTCGGCGTAGGTGAACTGCGCGGCCATCTTCTTCGGTTCCGGATACACTTCGCAGGTCACGCCGGCGGCGCGGAGCCCCGCGGCCAGCTTGCGATACGCGCCCGCCAGGGTTTCGTCCGTGTTGAAGACGATGACGTCCGTGTATCCGGACTTCGTCGCCGCCTTCCCGAGTTCCTCGAGGGCGGCGATGAGGCGGTCGAGCCCGACCGACGCGCCGACGCCGGGCAGCTTCTGCTTCGTGTACAGCGAGGCGAGGTCGTTGTAGCGGCCGCCCGAACAGACAGAGCCGATTTCCGGCAGGCGGTCGAGGAAGGTTTCGAAGACGACGCCCGTGTAGTAGTCGAGCCCGCGCGTGATCGAGGGATCGAGGACGACGTGCCGTTCGAGCCCGGCTTCCTTCGCGAAGTCGAGTATGGAGGCGACGCGACGGCTGTCCTCGGCTTCGCCTCCGGCGAGGCGCGCCATCTTGTCGAGCGTGGCGGCGTTCGAGGCTTCCGCCTTGATGAAGTCGAGGATGGTGCGCGCGGTCGCGTCGTCCGTCAGCTCGGCGAGGAGCCTGCCCGTCTCGTCGGGACCGATCTTCGCGAGCTTGTCGACGGTTCGGAGGATCTCGACCGACTTTTCGCGGGCGCCAGCGGTTTCGAGGAAGCGGTTGAAGACGCCGCGGTGGTTGAAGCGCACCGCGTAGCCGCCCGAGTCGAGCGCGGCCATGGACGCGCAGATCGTCTCGATGATGTCGAAATCGGCGCCCGCGCAGTCGGCTCCGACGATGTCGAAGTCGCACTGCATGAATTCGCGGTAGCGGCCGCGCTGGGTGTTCTCCCCGCGCCACACCTTGGCGATGTGGTAGCGGCGGAAGGGCAGGTACAGCTCGGAGTGGTGCTCGGCCATGAAGCGCGCGAACGGCACCGTGAGGTCGAAGCGCATCGCCACGTCGCGATCGCCGTGGTCCTTGAAGCGGTAGACCTGCTTTTCGGTCTCGCCGCCGCCCTTGCCGAGCAGGATCTCGGCGTACTCGAGCACCGGCGTGTCGATGGGCACGAAGCCCATGGCCCGGAAGACGCGGACGAGCCGTTCGACGAGCTCGGCGCGCTGGATCTCCGCGTTCGGGAGCGAATCGCGGAAGCCTTTGAGCACCCGCGGCTGAATCAAGTCACCCATGGGCGCATTATGCCAATCCGCGGCCCGATGTGCAACCGCCGGGAGCCAATACATGAAAGGCAACCACGGAGACTAGGAGGGGTGGCCACGGAAAACACGGAGGAAGGAAGAATGGGGAAGGATAAAGAAAATCGGAGGATGGAGGCTTTGGGGTGCGTATCACGAATCGAGTTTTGATCGTGCTACAATGCTGTTGTTAGCCATGATGGCGCGAAATACATGTGCGGCAGCGATGAGATGAAGGAAAGGGGCATGTGTGACCTCACAAGACTCGTTGTCGGATTTTTCTGTCTTGCCATGGTAATCGGCGCGTACGCGATCACGAGAGCGTTGATGGCGAGGAGCCTCGACGCGGCAGTCGCACGGCGGCGCGCGCTCTCCGAGAGCGAGGAAGGGCGCGAGCGGCTTGAACGGGAAGCCGAACGGCGGCGACGTCGGTCAGTTGCGCTCCAGCCATTGATGAATGTACTGATTTTGAACGCTTCGGCCTGTTTGATTTTAGTGGGAATTTCCGGGATTATTCTCTGCGTCGGCGAGCTGCGTGGCGGGATTCCTCCGACGGAGATCTTGTCCAGAAACAACGGGATGCTACTCGCAACTCCTTTCGCCGGAGCTTATGGCGTCATCTTGATGGTCAGATTTTTCAAGACCATTATCGCACGGAGGCGGTCATGACCCTGTATCGGCCGGTCGGATTGTTCGAGTATCGCCTCATCGAGGAATCTGGCTTCGCGAGATTCCCCCCGCGGCTCTATTGGCAGCCGATTTTTTATCCAGTTCTCACGGAATCCTATGCCGTGAAAATCGCGCGGGAATGGAATACCGCCGACAAGGCGAGCGGATACGTCGGATACGTCACGAAATTCGAAGTCGACGGGGATTACGCCGCGCGCTTCGAGGTCCACGTCGTCGGAAACGAAGACTGCCAGGAGTTGTGGGTGCCGTCCGAAGAGCTGGAGGATTTTAACGCTCACTTGCGCGGCAAGATCGAGATCGTGGAAATCTTCAAAGGCCCCGACTTCGACGAGAATGCGGTGATGCCGGCGATGCTCAAAGAGGAATTTTAAGTTTGGTAAAAGTTCACAAATGACGGTTACGCTAGCAGGGTGGATCGGTTGGGTGCCAAGCACGTAAAATCGAGTGGGCTTTGGCTCGCGTTTCGGTCAGGGCAGCGAGTCATGTTGACATGACACCATTAGTGGTAGTGCTTGTGTACCGAGGTATGGAGATACTGCAAGTCGCGGCCGCCTGAGCTGGCTCCGCCATGGTTGCGGTGCCTGGCACTCAGGGAGCGCGATAAACATGAACTCCATGCTCCTTTTCTTCTCCGTGCTCTCAGTGGCCCAAATCTCCGCGTCTCCGTGGTCATTCCGATGCGGGTCGTCCTCTTCGTGTCGCAGCCGGGAAGTCCCGCGATAGCTTTTCGGTTTGTTTTCCTCCGCTTGACAGCGGGCGTGCCCGAATCCATCATGCCCCTCATGCTGCTCGTCATCAATGTCGGCAATACGAACGTGCTCGGGGGCGTCTTCGAGGGCGCGAAGGGCGCGCGGACGCTCCGGGACGGGTTCCGCGTGCGGACCTCGCTCAAGAAGAGGGAGGACGAGTACGCATCGATCGTGCGCGGCGTGCTCGCCGAAAAGGGCGTCGAGCCGGGCGCGATCGACCGGGTCATCGTGGCGTCGGTGGTGCCGCCCCTCACGGACGTGATCGCGTCGACGGCGCGGCGCCTGTTCCGGGCGGAGCCGACGATCGTCGGGCCGGCGGTGTACCCGAAGCTGCCGCTCGGCATCCTGGCGCCGGACGAGATCGGGACGGACTTGGTGGCGGACGCGTTGGCGGCGTTCAAGAAGGCGGGCGGCGCGTGCGTGGTCGTGGATTTCGGCACGGGCCTCTCGTTCACGGCAGTGGACGCGGACGGCACGATCGCGGGCGTCGCCATCGCGCCGGGCTTGTCGCTCGCGGTGGAAGCCCTGGCCAAGGGGACGGCGCAACTGCCGGAGATTCCCATCGCGGCGCCGCCTTCGGTCATGGGGAAGAATACCGTGCAGTCGATCCAGTCGGGCGTGGTGCTCGGCTACGTGGGACTCGTCGAGGGCATCGTGGGGCGCATGAAGCGGGAGCTCGGTGGAAACACGCGCGTCTTCGCGACGGGAGGACTGTGCCGGATCGTCGCGCCGCTCACGTCGGTGTTCGACGAAGTCGACCCGGAGCTGACCTTGAAGGGACTCGCGCTCATGGCCGACTTGACCGCGTGACGGTTCGCGCGCGGATGCGCGGCCGCGCCAGGGGGCGCAGCGGAAAACCCGCAGCCGGCGCGGCTTGGCCGCGGCGGCGAGGATTTGGAGCGGAGCACCCGGCCTCCGCGGGGACGCCTCGGGCGTACACGTCGGTAAGTCGATCGTGGCGTCCCCGCGGAGGAGGCGCCCCGAATGTCTTCAGGAGTTGAGGAGTTCCGAGAGTTCGTCGTGCGAGACGACGTCGACGTCGAAGGTTTCTCCGCCGACGAGTTCCCCGAGGACGTTGCGGATGTCCTCGGACAGGAGGCGGACGTCCTGGTAGGCGATCTGGAGTTCGTCGCGCGACGGGGCGAGCGCGGCGGAGAGTTCTCCGGCGCCGGACAGGAGTTCCGACGCGACGTCGGACAGGTCGCACGCGGAGCGGAGCAGGAGCTTGAGGTATTCGGGGCGCTCCACGACGCGGGTGTTGGCCTTGAGGGCGCCGTGCAGGGTGCGGATCGACGAGACGGCGTAGCGGAGGTCGGAGACGACGCGCGGCGCGCAGTACTCCGGGTCGATTTCGAGCTTGAGGGCGTCGCGGAGGAGCTTGACGACCCGATGGACGAAGTAGATGTCGTCCTGGTAATGGATTTTCTGCGCCATTGCATCATGTATCGGCAGATTCCGGACCGGGATTGACCTTCTCCGCGCGCGATGACGCCTTCCTGGTTCGGATGTCCCGATCGCTTGTAATTCCTTTCGGTATCTGGTACAGTACCCCGCCTCTTTATCCGTCCGAGGGCACATCACGAATAGGACGGATCGAACCGGCGGCTTTCGACCGCCGGCGAAGACCACAGGGAGGAACCATGAGGTCCTACGAACTTGTCACGATCTTTCCGTCGGAAGAAGACCTCTTCCGCCAGGGAAAGGAAGCGGTTTCGGCCGAGCTCCTGAAGCAGGGCGCCGTCATCGCCAAGGAAGACGATATGGGAGACCGTCAGCTCCAATATCCGATCAAGAAGCGCCCGCGCGGGCACTATTACCTGTACACGGTGAACATCCCGGCGGACAAGATCATCCACGCCGAAAAGGTGTTCAAGCTCAACACCAACATTCTCAAGTACCTGTTCGTCAGGGTCGAAGCCTGACGCACGGTCGGGGGAGAGTCTGAACATGGCCGATGTCAACGTCGTCGTGCTGGTCGGGCGCCTCACGCGGGACGCCGAGCTCAAGTACACCAACTCGGGCATGGCGGTCTGCAAGTTCTCGATCGCCATCAACACGCGGAAGAAGCAGGGCGACCAGTGGGTCGACGAACCCAATTTTTTCGATGTCGTGTTCTGGGGCAAGGGCGGCGAGGCGGTCAACCAGTACCTCACCAAGGGGAAGCAGGTCGCCGTCGAAGGCGAGCTCAGGCAGAACCGGTGGGAACAGGACGGCCAGAGCCGCAGCAAGGTCGAGATCAGCGCGACCAACGTGCGCTTGCTCGGCGGCGGTCCCGGCGGCGGCGAACGCGGCGCTTCTCCCTACCAGGGCGGCGAGCGGCCGGCGCGTCCCGCCTATGGCGGAGCCCCGAACGGCGCGCCCGCCCAAGGCGGCCAGGACCGCGGCGAATCCGCGCCCCCCGACGAATTCAACGACGATATCCCATTCTGAACCCGGAGGAACACCATGTCCGATACCAAGGAAATCCGTGAAGAACCCCGCGCGCCCCGCCAGGAAGGCGGAGAGGGCGCCGAGCCCCGCCGCGAGGGCGAAGAGCGCCAGGGCGGCCGCGGCCCCCGCAAGGGCGGCTTCTTCCGCAAGAAAGTCTGCAAGTTCTGCGCGCAGAAGATGAAGATCGACTACAAGGATCCCGACACGCTCCGCCGCTTCATCACCGAGCGCGGCAAGATCCTTCCGCGCCGCATCACCGGCTCCTGCGCCAAGCACCAGCGCCGGCTGGCCGTCGCCATCAAGCGCTCGCGCTCGCTGGCGATGCTGCCGTACGTGGCGAAATAAGGCCGTACGGATAAAGGGAATCGGGGAATCGACGTGGAAACGCGCAGCGATCGGGCTCGGGCGGCGTGGTACCCATTCGTCATGGGAGCCGTCTCGGCGGCCATGTACCTGTCCGCCTTCGCCACGGTCGTCTGCGTGGCGCCCGTGCAGGCGGCGCGCGCGCGCGCGGGGACGAAGTCCTTCGCGGCCGCCGTCGCCGTCGCGTTCGCGCTCATCGTCGGTTTCACGTTGCTCCTGTTCGCGAAATCGGGCGGGCTGACCGCGAACGGCCTCGCGGAGGCGCTCCTGTACCCGGCCGTCATCGCGGGCGGCGTCGCGGCGCTCAACTCGGGGCTTCTCGGCACCCGTTCCTATCCGGAGCGGCTCATGCTCGTGGGCGCCCTGTGCGCCGCCGCGCTGATCCCGTTCCTGTTGAGCATCGGCGCCGACCCGGAGCAGGAAGGCCTCGTGCGCCGTTTGATCGACGGCATGCTGACGACCGCCACGGGCGAAGGCATGAGCGACGCCGATTTCTCGCGGTTCTACGGGGTCGTGACGCGCGTGACGCGCGCCGTCTTCGGCTTCGCGGTGACCGCGCTTGTGCATCTCAATTACTGGATCGGGACGCGCGTGGCCGGGCGGGACGCCCCCGGATCCGTCCTGATGCCCCGGGCATCGGAGCTCCGGGTGTCGCCGCTCCTCGTCTGGCCGTTTTTCGCGTCCTGGGCGTGCATCCTCGCGTCGCGTTTCGTCGCCGTCCCGGCGTTCGAGACCGTCTCGTGGAACTGCGCGCTCATACTCGCCTTCGGATTCGCCATGCAGGGCACGGGCGTGGCGGCGCATGCGCTGTCCCGCCTGGGCACGCCGCCGGTCGCGCGCGTCGCGATCGCCTTCGGCGTGACCATGGCGGCCACCGTGCCCGTCGTCCTCTTGACGGGCGTGGCGCTGCTCGCCCTGCTCGGCGTGTCCGAAATCTGGATTCCGTACCGACAAACCAAAGGAGAAGACCATGAAGGTAATCCTCAATAACGACGTTCCCAACCTGGGAGAGATCGGAGACGTGAAGGACGTGGCCAAGGGCTACGCGCGCAACTTCCTCCTTCCGCGCCTCCTCGCGTTCGTCTACGACGAGCGCACCGCCGCCGCGTTCAAGAAGCGCCAGGCCGAGATCGAGGAGCGCAAGGCGGCCAAGCGCCAGGCCAGCGCGTCGCTCAAGGAAAAGCTCGAAGCCGAAGAGCTCGTGTTCGACATGCCGGCGGGCCAGAACGGCAAGCTGTTCGGCGCCGTCACGAACGCCTCGGTGGCCGACGAGCTCCTGAAGCGCGGCATCGAACTGGACCGCAAGAAGATCGAAGTGCCCGGCAAGTCGATCAAGAGCGTCGGCAACTACAAGCTCACCGCCCGACTCTACGAAAAGGAAGAGGCGACGATCCGCGTGTCCGTGAAGGGTCACTTGGACAAGAAGTCCGAACCCGCCGCGGAGCCGAAGCACCACCGGCACCACGAGCACCACGAAGCGGCTCCGGCCGCCGAAGCCCGGGCTGAAGCCCAGGCCGAAGCTCCGGCCGCCGGCGACGCGCAGTAAGACCACCGGTTTTTCCGAACATGGCCGCCCCGGGCTTGCGCGACAAGGTCCCTCCGCACAACGCGGAGGCCGAACGCGCGACGCTCGGGGCGGTGCTTCTCGACCCCGACGCCGTCCAGACCGTACTCCGCTTCCTCCGCCCCGACGATTTCTACTCCAACGCCAACAAGGGCATCTTCGCCGCGATCATCTCGCTGTTCGAAAAGGGGCAGAAGGCCGATCTCATCACCCTGATCGACGAGCTCAAGCTCCTCGGGAAGGTGGACGAGGCGGGCGGACCCGGTTACGTGGCCGGCCTCACTGACGCGGTGCCGTCGAGCGCGAACGTCGAGTACTACGCGAAGATCGTCCGTGAAACCTCGGTCCGGCGTTCGCTCATCAGGCTGTCCCAGCAGGTGTCCGCGAAGGCGAGCGACGAGACGGTCGATTCGGGCCTCGTCCTCGACGACGCCCAGGCGAAGATCTTCGAGATCAGCCAAAACCGGCAGACGCTCACCTACAAGTCGATCCGGGAGCTCCTGCCGGACACGATGAAGACGATCGAGACTCTGTACCGTACCAAGAACCAGTACTCGGGCATCGCGAGCGGCTTCGACCAGCTCGACGCCATGACGAGCGGCTTCCAGAATTCCGAATTCATCATCATCGGAGCGCGTCCCTCGGTCGGAAAAACGGCCTTCGCGCTCAACATCGCCTCGAACGTCGCCATCCGCGGCGGGCACCCGGCCGCGTTCTTCACGCTGGAAATGACCGACATGGCCATCACCCAGCGCATCCTCGCGAGCGAGGCCCGCATCAACTCGAAGCGCATCCAGTCCGGACTCATCAAGCAGAGCGAGCTCCACGACCTCATGGAGGCCGCGGGACGCATCTACGAAGCGCCGTTCTACATTATCGACATGCCCAACATGCCGCTCCTGGACCTCCGGACGATGGCCCGGCGGCTCAAGTCGGAAAAGAAGATCGAGATCATCTTCATCGACTATTTGACCCTCGTCACGCACGAAAACCAGGACCTGCCGCGCTGGGAACAGATTTCCAGCATCAGCCGCTCGCTCAAGGCGCTCGCGCGCGAACTCAGGATTCCCGTCGTCGCGCTGTCGCAGCTCACGCGCACCGCGGAGGGCAAGGAGCCGACCCTGGCCGATATCCGCGAATCGGGCTCGATCGAGCAGGACGCCGACCTCATCATGTTCATCCACCGGAGCCGCGAGATCGACAAGTCCGAGGACGAGCGGCCGAAGAACATCCCCACGAAACTCCTCGTCTCCAAGCAGCGCAACGGTCCGGTGGGAACCGTGGAAATCACCTTCATCCCGCAGTACACCCGCTTCGAATCGGTTGAAAACCACCGGGGCTGAGATTAGACTGTGTGGGGTGATCGGAACGCGAGCCCGGTCGGAGGGAGCCCCTGATGCGCTTCAAGGACAAGTACGACTTCAGCATCATCAAGAACGAATCCGAGCACCTGGTGCTCGCGGAACTCGAGCGCGAACTCGAGGACGCCGAGGAAAAGGGCGTGTGCACGTGCAACGAGTGCGTGCTCGACATGGCGACGCTGGCCTTCAACATGCTGAAGCCGCACTACCGCGTGTCGCTGCTCGGCACGCTTTACGCGCAAGCCGTGGATCCGGCCTATCTCGAGGAAATCAAGCGCGCCGTGGCGATGGCTGTGGAGAAGGTACACCGCAATCCTTCGCACGACTAGCCCGGATTTCCCGCACTCCTCCGGCTCTTCAACTTCTTTTGCTGATGTGAAAAGCGGCGGCGCTCACTCCAGCGTTTCGAGGACGTTGACCGACCTGTACGGGCCTTTGGCGATCGCGTCGAAGGGAGCCTTGGCGCGGTAGCCGGCGGCGTCCTTGGCGATGTCGTCGTAAGTGGCGAGGGGCACGCGCACGACGCCGGTCTCGTCGGACTTCATTCCCACGATATAGAACACGAGCTTTCCTTCCTCGGTCCCGTGGTACGTGACGACGATGTCCGCGTCCGGGGCCGCTTCCACCGCCTTCCCGAGCAGGAAGTATTTCACCACCTCGACCGCGAAGGGCTCGTAGCCGTCGCGCAGGATCGCGACGCGTTCGACGAGTTCGGCGTAGCCCACGAGGACTTCGCAGCCCGCGGGCACGTCGACCGCCCCGTCGTAGAACGACACGCGGTCGCCTTCCGGCAATACGAGCGCGTCGAGCTTCGACGACGCGGAGCGCACGCGCACCGACAGCTCCGGCTTGAGGAGCGTGCCGCAGTGCGGGCAGGTCAGCGAGAAGAACGAGCCGTCGAGGATGCGATCGCGCTCGTCGGGAGCGGCGTCCAAATCGACGACGTCGGGAAGATCGGCGTCGATCGTCTTGTCGCACATGCACGTTACCGTTCTCATGGTGTACCTCCGCTTCGTGGTTACCGTTTCGTGAAAAAGAGGACGTCCGCCAGGGTGGACATGACGAAGATGG
The DNA here is from genome assembly GCA_964482955.1 of uncultured Treponemataceae bacterium. Taxonomy (GTDB): domain Bacteria; phylum Spirochaetota; class Spirochaetia; order Treponematales; family UBA12059; genus JAPLSN01. The sequence goes on from CAYZZW010000050.1 coordinate 19,322, forward strand.
CGAGGATGAGCGTCATGCCGACCGTCTGGTAGCGCAGGACCGTCCTGAGCTTGAGCGGCCGTTTCCGGACGGCTTCGGCGAGAAAGAGCAGGATCTGCCCGCCGTCGAGCGCGGGGATGGGGAGCAGGTTCATGACGAAGAGCCCGATGGAGAGGAGCGCGAGGAAGTTGAAGGCGGAGACAAGGCCGTCGAGGAGCCCCGTCTCGAAACCGCGGGAGGCGACCTCGCCGACGATGTACGTGATGCGCGCGGGGCCCGACACGACGCTCATGAGGTCGGCGCCCGTGAAGAGCGACCCGAGTCCGCGCAGGGTGAGCGAGAGCGTCTTGGCGGCTTCCGCGACGCCGCGCGCGGCGGCGGGAAGGAAACCGGGCGAACGGTCGATCCGGCCCGCGACTTCGAAACTCACGCCGAGATCGGGCAGGCCGTCGGTGCGGTCGAGCACCGCGAGGCGGGCGGCGATCGGCACGCCGTTCCTGATCAGGGAAAGGTCGACGGTGTCGCCCGCGCCGCGGAGGGCGTCGTACAGCGCCGCGGTGGTGGCCACGGCCGCGCCCTGCGCCCCGACGATCAGGTCTCCCGGAAGCAGGCCCGCGAATGCCGCGGCGCCGTTTTTCTCGACTTCCAGGACGAGCGGATCGACCCACGCGCGGATGCCGATGACGCCGATGCCGCGCTTGCGGTCCAGACGGGGCGTGACGCGGAGTTCGAGTCGTTCGCCCGAGCGGTCGACCGTGAACGCGAGGGTCTTTCCGGCGGACACGGAGACGCGTTCCTGGAGTTTCGAGAAATCGGGGATCGCCGCTCCGTCGATCGCGACGACGACGTCGCCCGTGCGGAGCCCGCCCGCGTCCGCGGGATAGTCCCGCGCGGCGCCGGCCGAATCGCTCGCGAGCACGATGCGGGCGTCGGGCGCGTCGTAGCGGAGGCCGATGCCGTACACGACGGCGAAAACCAGCGCGGCGAAGACAAGGTTGAAGACGGGGCCCGCCGCCGAGATGACGATGCGCCGCCACGGGGCCGCTCCGTAGAAGCTCCCGGGTTCCCGGGGCATCTCGTCGTCGTCGCGCTCGATGGCCTTCTTGAACGCGTCCTCGCCCTTCATCGCGCAAAAGCCGCCGAGGGGGAAGACGGAGATCCGGTAATCGGTTCCCTTGCGCTTGAAGCCGACGAGTCGCGGCCCCCAGCCGAGCGAGAACGCCTCGACCTGGACGCCGACCGCCTTGGCGGCGACGAAATGGCCGAGTTCGTGGACGAAGACGACGATGCCGAGGCCGGCGAGTCCGAGCAGGATGTTCACGAGCATGATGATCCTTTCGCGAGGGCGGCCGCGCGTTCCCGCGCGCGCGCGTCCAGTTCGAGTACGTGGTCGAGGCTTTCGACTTCGCGCGGCCATGCGGCCGAGCAGGCGGCGTCGACGACGCGGTGGATGTCGGGATAGCGGATGCGTCCGGACACGAAGGCGGCCACCGCGATCTCGTCGGCCGCGTTGTAGGCGATGCAGGCGCCTTCGCCGTCCGCGAGTGCGCCGTAGGCCGTGCCGAGGAGCGGATAGCGCGCGGGGGCCGGATCGCGGAAATCGAAGGAGGTCCCGGCGAGCTCCAGGCGCCCGTACGGGCAGGGGATGGGCGCCGGCCAGACGAGGGCGCCCCAGATCGGGGCGCGCATGTCGGGCCGCGACACTTGCGCGTACAGCGCGCCGTCGACCGAGCGGACGAGCGAATGCACGAGGCTCTGCGGATGGATGGCGACCCGGATGCGGGACGGCTCCATGCCGAAGAGGCGCGCCGCCTCGATCACCTCGAGCCCCTTGTTCGCCATCGTCGCGGAATCGATCGTGATCTTCCCGCCCATGCGCCAGGTCGGGTGGGCCAACGCCTCTTCCGGCGTCACCGTGTCGAGCTCGGCGAGCGGCTTGTCGCGGAGCGCGCCGCCGGAGGCGGTCAGCACGATCTCCTCGACCTCGGACGGGCCGAGCCGGCGGAGGAGTTTCCAGACGGCGGAGTGCTCGGAATCGACGGGCAGGACCGAAAGCCCCGCGTCCCGGGCGACGGCGAGCGCGAGGCGCCCGGCCATCACCATGGTTTCCTTGTTGGCCAGGGCGAGGTGCTTGCCGGTTTCGAGGGCGACGAAGGACGAGCGGAGACCGGCCGCGCCGGCGATGCCGTTCACGACGAGGTCGGCGTCGAGGTCGGCGACGAGGCGATGGAGCCCGTCGTTCCCCGAGAGCGCGACGCCTGAGCCGCGGGGCGCGGCGCCGGACAGGCAGAGGGTAGCCCGCGGATGTCCCGCGGCGAGGTCGAGGAGTCCCGCCTCGTCCGTATGGGCGGACATGCCGGCGAGTTCGAAGAGGTCGGGACGGGAGGCGACGATGTCGAGGGTCTGGCGGCCGATGGAGCCGGTCGCGCCGAGCACGACGACGCGTCGCGGTGCGGTCATCGCCATGGAGCGGCTCCGCTCACAGGATGCCGAAGACGCGGACCAGGATGAAGAAGACCGGCGCCGCGAACAGGATGCTGTCGAAGGAATCGAGGAAGCCTCCGCGTCCCGGCATGCCGACGCCCGAGTCCTTGACGCCGGCCGAGCGCTTGATGGCCGACTCGAAGAGGTCGCCCGCGATGTCGGCGGCCCCCACGAGGAGGCCGATGAGCGCGAGCTGCCAGGGGACGAAGGGCACGACGGGTCCGAACAGCGCCGGGCCGAGCAAGGCGAATCCGACGGATCCGGCCATCCCTCCCGCGAAGCCCGCGAGGCTCTTGTTCGGGGACACGGCGACGATGCCGCGCTTTTTCCCGAGCGTCATGCCGAAGAGCCAGGCCAGGCTGTCGTTCGAAAAGGCGATGAGCGCGAACCAGAGGATCGCGGTCGAAGGATGCGTCGTCGCGACGATGACGAGGAGGAGGAAGGCCGAACCGAGGCCGGGGTAGACGAGCGGAAAGGCGGACGCCATCGCGTCGGGCAGCGCGCGCGAGATGCCCTCCTCCGTCTTCAGGAACACGAAGCGTCCGAGGGCGACCAAGGTCCAGACGGCGACGGCGAAGAGCCAGACGGAGCTGATCGCCCCGGGGGCGACGACGGAGGTGACGTAGACGGCCGCGGGCGGGACGAGCCCGGTGACGACGAAAAAGGCGCGTTCGCGCCTTGTCGCGCGCGGGGCGACCATGCGCGACAGCTCCAGGGCGCAGGCGCCGGAGATGGCGATCGCGGCGAGGGCCAGCGGCGCGTGGTTCCACCACGGCACGAAGAGGACGAGGAGGACGAGCGACGCCGTGCCGACGGCGAACATGAGGAGCCTGGCGACCGTGTTGTTCATTTCGCGTCCCCGAACCTGCGCTCGCGCCGGGACAGTTCCCGCACCGCGTCGCGGAATTCCCCGACCGTGAAGTCGGGCCAGAGCGTGTCGGTGAAATGGAGTTCCGCGTAGGCGGAACGCCAGAGGAGGAAGTTCGAAAGGCGGCGTTCGCCGCCCGTGCGGATGACCGCGTCGAGGTCCGGGAGGGTCGGCGCGTCGAGCGCCCCGGAGATGGCCTCTTCCGTGATTTCGGCGCCGGACGCGGCGAGGGACCGGGCGGCGCGGACGATCTCGTCGCGGCCGCCGTGGTTGATCGCCATGTTGAGGACGATGCCCTCGTAGTCGGCCGTGTCGGCCATCACCTGGTCCAGTTCCGCGAGGACGCCGGCCGGAAGACCGTCACGCGCTCCCGTGTGGACGATGCGGACGCCGTTTTCGCGGTAGAAATCGAGCTCGGCGGAGAGGTGGCGCGTGATGAGACCCATGAGGAAGCCGACTTCCTCGGCCGAGCGCTTCCAGTTTTCGGTGCTGAAGACGTAGAGCGAGAGGTACTCGACGCCGAGCAGCTCGGCTTCGCGCACGACGGCCTTCGCGGTTTCGAGACCGCGACGGTGCCCTTCCGTCCTCGGGAGGCCGCGGGCTTTCGCCCAGCGGCCGTTGCCGTCCATGATGACGCCGAGGTGGCGGGGAACCGTCGGTGTTGCGGGCATGGGTTCCCTCAGACTTCCATGATCTCTTTTTCTTTTTCCTCGAGGACCTTGTTGACCTGCCCCACGTAGGAGTCGGTGAGCTTCTGCAGGTCGTCCTCGGACTTCTTGGCTTCGTCCTCGGGAGCGCCGCCGTCGCGGAGTTTCTTGATCTCCTCGATGCCGTCGCGTCGGATGTTGCGGAGGGCGACGCGCGACTGCTCGGCCATGCCCTTGGCGGTCTTCACGAGGTCCTTGCGGCGTTCCTCGGTGAGGGGCGGGATGGAGATGCGCACGACCTTGCCGTCGTTCGAGGGATTGAGGCCGAGCTCGGATTTCTGGATGGCCTTTTCGATCTCGCCGATGAGGTTGCGGTCCCAGGGCTGGATGACGATGAGGCGCGCCTCGGGCACCGAAACGGTGGCCACCTGGCTGAGCGGCGACTTCTGGCCGTAGTAATCGACCCGGACGCGGTCGAGGAGGGCGGGGGACGCGCGTCCGGTGCGGAGTCCGTTGAAATCGTTGCGGAGCGATTCGATCGTCTTTTTCATGCGCTCTTCGCACGCGCCCTTGACCTCGTTCATGTCATCCCCCAATCGATCTGTGAATGCTTTGCCACGGAGAGACGGAGGCACGGAGAATCGGAAGGCATGAAACGAAGGATCGGGACAACCTGGATTCTCCCAAACCTTGTTCTTTTCCTCCGTGTCTCCGTGCCAAAGCCCGATTACTCGCCAAGCTGCGCTCCGTGGCGAATTTTTCTTCGGTTACGCTTCGACGCCGACTTTGACGTACTTGTAGTCGACGATGGACAGGTTCGCGCCGACGGCGCGGCCGGTGTCGGCGAGCACCTTGGAGACGGACTGCTTTTCGTCCTTGACGAAGCCCTGGTCGACGAGGCAGATGTCGGCGAGGAGCTTCTTCATCTTTCCGGCCAGGATGCCCTCGATCACCTTCTCGGGCTTGCCCTTCATCTTCTCGTCGCCTTCGACCTGCTTCTTGAAGATGTCGTTCTGCTCGGCCTTGTAGGCGGCGGAAATCTTCGTCTCGTCGAGGAAGAGCGGATTGAACGCCGCGATGTGGAGCGCCAGGTCGTGGGCGAAGGTCTGGACTTCGGGCTTCCCGAGGGATTCGGGCTTGTCGGAGCGGAGTTTCACCACGACGACGATGCGGCCGTCGCCGTGCGTGTAGGAGTGCAGCATCTCGCCGGAGCCGGCGGTCACGGTCTCGGCCCGCTTCATGGAGATGTTTTCCTTGATGACGCTGGCGATGTCCTTCACGGAATCCTCGAGGGACGCCGGGGCGGCCCCGCCGAAGATCTTCTCGGCGATGCCGTTGCCGAATTTGATGAAGTCGTCGTTGCGGGCGACGAAATCGGTTTCGCAGGCGAGTTCGACGAACGCGACCTTGCCGGCGCCTTCCTTCACGAAGATGCGTCCTTCGTTCGTGGCGCGGCCCGCGCGCTTCTCGACGCCGGCGAGTCCCCATTCCTTGAGGAGCTTCTCGGCCTTGGCGGCGTCGCCTCCGGCCTCGGTGAGGGCCTTCTTGCAGTCCATCATGCCCGCGCCGGTCTTTTCGCGGAGGGCCTTTATGTCGGTAGCCTTGATTTCCATGGTTCGGTTCTCCCGGAGAATCTCCGCCGCCGCTCGCGGTCGCGGAGAGGTTGTTCGTCCCGCCGGACGGAAGCCCGGCGGGATCGTGCGGCGCGGGCGTCTCCGTCGCGAAGACGCCCGACGGCCTTATTTCGTGTAGAGTTTGTCCTCGTCGATGATCGGAGCCGGGGCTTCTTCGGCGGCTTCGGCGGACTTGTCCGAGTTCGGCTGGTAGTTGGCGATGTCGATCTCGACGTCCTCGTCCTCGGTCTTGCGGCTGGCGTCGGTCTGGACTTCCTCGCCGGTCTCGTCGTCCTGGAGGTTCTCGATGATCTTGAGGCCAGTCTCGTTGTCGGCTTCGACGACGGCGTTGGCGATGATCTGCGTGAAGAGGCTGATGGAGCGGATGGCGTCGTCGTTGCCCGGAATCGGGTAGGTGATGCCTTCCGGATTGCAGTTGGTGTCGACGATGGCGACGATGGGGATGCCGAGGCGCTGGGCCTCCGCGACCGCGATGCCTTCCTTGCGGGTGTCGATCACGAAGATCGCGCCCGGAAGGTCCTTCATCTCCTTGATGCCGCCGAGGTTCTTCTCGAGCTTCGTCTTCTCTTTCTGGAGCGCGGCGATTTCCTTCTTGGTGAGGTTCTCGAAGGTGCCGTCGACTTCCATCTTCTCGATCTTCTTGAG
>CAYZZW010000051.1:0-24623 GCA_964482955.1 uncultured Treponemataceae bacterium
AGCTCTTCCAGTTCATCGGCAAGGACAACATCCCCTTCCACACGGTCATCTTCCCGTCGAGCCTCATCGGGTCGGGCGGAAAGTGGACGCTGCTCCACCACATGTCGAGCACGGAATACCTCAATTATGAATCGGGCAAATTCTCGAAATCGAAGGGCGTCGGCGTGTTCGGCAACGACGCCGTCGAGTCCGGCATTCCCGCGGACGTGTGGCGCTTCTACGTCTACTACAACCGCCCGGAAAAGGCCGACGTGACCTTCACGTGGAAGGACTTCCAGGAAAAGGTGAACGGCGAGCTCATCGGCAACCTCGGCAACCTCGTGAACCGCACGCTCACCTTCGTCGCGCGCTTCTACGGCGGGACCATCCCCGAAGCCGCGCCGAACGAGGCGTTCTGGTCCGAGGCGCGCAAGCTCGAACGGAGCCTCACCGAGGGGCTCGACCGGGCGGAGCTGCGCGAATCCCTCAGGTCGGCGCTTTCGCTCTCCGCCCTCGCGAACAAGGCCTTCCAGGACTGCGAGCCGTGGAAGGCTCGCACCGAGGATCCCGCGAAGGCCGCGACCCTCATCCGCGACCTCTGCTACGTCATCCGCGACCTGGCCGTCATCCTGCATCCGTACATCCCCGGCAGCGCGTCGAAAATCGCCTCGTTCTTCGGGAAGACGATCGGGAAAGGCGGTCTCGACTGGTCGTGCCTCGGGAAGCTCGAGGGCCTCGACAAGGTCGTCAAGACGGAGGTGCTCTTCACGAAGCTCGAGGACGACCAGGTGAACGCGTTGCGCGATCGCTACGCCGGCTCGCAGGCCGAGCGCAAGGAACGCGAATCGGCCGCCGCCGAAAGCGCCGCGCCCAAAGCCGCGCCTTCGGCGGCCGACAAGAAACCGGAAGCGCCGAAAGCGGAAGCCCCGAAGCCGCCCGAACCGAAGCCGATCCCCTTCGCGGACCTGCCCGTCGAGGAGCGCTTCGGGAAACTCGTGCGCCTCAAGGCCGCGACCATCACCGCGATCGAGCGCCATCCCAAGGCCGACAAGCTCTACATCGAAACCCTCGACGACGGATCGGGAACGCCCCGCGTCATCGTCTCCGGCCTCGTGCCGTACTACAAGGAAGAGGAACTGCTCGGGAAGCGCATCCTCGTCGTCGACAACCTGAAAGCCGCCAAGTTGCGCGGCGTCGACAGCCGCGGCATGCTCCTGGCCGCCGAGATGAAAAATCCGGACGGCACGGACATCGTCGAAGTGCTCGACGCCTCGTGGGCGAATCCCGGAGACGTCGTCACGCTCGAAGGCCACGACGCGTTCGGACCCGATGAGATCGACATCGACACGTTCTTCTCCGTGCCCTTCCGCGTGGAAAAGAACGCCGTGATGGTAGGCTCGAAGCGCCTGACGGTGGCCGGGAAAGCCGTGACCACCGCGCGGGTGGTGGACGGGGGCGTCCACTGAGCGACGCCACGTTCGCCGCGTCGGACGCCGCCAGGTGCGATGCGGGCGCGCGCGACCTCCTTCAGACCGGCTTTTGGGGCGCGTTCAAGTCGCGCTTCGGCTGGAAGGCGCGGCACGTCGAGTGGAACGGACTGCCCGTGCTCGTCCTCGAACGCAGGCTCGCCGGACGCTTTTCGTTCCTGTACGTGCCGCGCGGTCCTGTCCTCGACTCGACCGACGACGAGGGCAAGAGCCGCTCGCTCGCCGAGTTCGCCGAACGCGCGCGCGGGCTTTCGGACACCGCGGTGTTCCTGCGGCTCGATCCGCCCTGGTCGGCGACCGAAGCCGTGTCCTCAGGCGATGACGAAACGTCGATCGCCGGTTTCGACGAAAAATCGCGACCCGCTCCCGGCGCTCCCTTCAGGCGAGCCTCGATGGACATCCAGCCGCCCGACACCGTCATCCTTCCCCTGCGGAACGCCGGAACGCCCCGCTCCGACGAGGAACTCCTGTCGGCGATGAAGCCCAAGTGGCGCTACAACATCCGCTTGGCCGGAAAAAAGGGCGTCGCCGTCGCGGACGAAGGCGCGGCCGGAATCGACGTTTTCTACGACCTGTATCGCACGACGTCGGAGCGCGACCGCATCGCCATCCATCCCAAGTCCTACTACGAAACGATGTTCTCACTCGCGAAGGATTACGGAAGCGCCGCGCCGCGACTCGGGCTCTGGGTCGCCAGGCACGAGGGAGCGCCGCTCGCGGCCATCATCACGTCGTTCGCGAACGGCAAGGCGGTCTATCTCTACGGCGCGTCCTCCGACGAAAAGCGGAACCTCATGCCCGCCTACGCCCTGCAATGGGAAGCGATCCGCGCGGCGCGCGATTCGGGCTGCGCCGAATACGATTTTTTCGGGATTCCGCCGTGCGACGATCCCGCGCATCCGATGTCGGGTCTCTATCGCTTCAAGACCGGCTTCGGCGGACGCATCGAGCATTTCGCCGGATCGTGGGACTATGTCTATCGCCCCGTCCCGTACGCCGCCTACCGGACGGCGGAAGCTGCGCGGAAGTTCTGGTTCAAGGTCGTCAAGAAGCGGCTGGGCGGACGGAACGCCGCGGGCTGACCGACGCCGCGGCGGAATCGTGACACGATTCCACGATCACCCGTTTTCGCCGAATACGATCGCCTCGAAGGTGAAGAGCGTCGAATCGCGCGAACGCCACGCGTCGGGCGGAAGCCCGGCCTTGCGGCACGTGTGCGCGAGGAACTCGTCGCGGTCCCAGCCCCATTCGACGGGCACTTGCGGCAGGAGCACGCCCGAGCGGTACCCGTTGACGATGTAGAGCCCGTGCCGTCCGACCTGGACCGCGGCGGGATCGGCGCAGGGTTCGAGCGGCGTGAGCACGGAGATTTCGATGGCGACCTCCGGCCACTCCGTTTCCGACACCGGCGGGAAGCGGGGATCCTCGAACGCCGCCGATCGCGCCATCGCGAGGACCGTCTCCAGAAGGGGAGCCGTCCCGGTCATACGACCGATGCAGCCGCGGAGCTCGCCGCGTTCCTTGAGCGTCACGAAGGCGCCGCATTTTTCGGCGAGCGACGTCGTCGGCTCGAACGAGCGCGGCTTCGCGATGCCGAGCGCGCTTTCGATCGAGTTCCGCGCGGCCGAGAGCAGCGCGATCTTTTCGTTTTCGTTCAGCTCGAACACGGAGCGCCTCCCGTCACGACGGCTTCAGGCCGGGAACCATGCCCCCGCCGCGTAGCGCACGAAAGTCTCGTCGCGTCCCGAATCGGACGAGCGCGATTCCGCGGTGCCGAGCTCCGTCCACGACGCGTCCCGGACGGAGAGGGTCGACAGGAGCGTGGATACGCACGCGGCTCCGCACGGAGAGCCGTCGTACGTCTTCAGCATGGCGTCGGTGTCGCGCGCGGCGATCGTCGCGAGGAACGAGGCCGAATCGCGCTCGGTTCGGGCGCGGTCGGAGGACGACGCGAGATCCGTCGTCACGACGAACAGGACCGAATCGAGCCGCTCGAAGAAGACGAGGTCCATGGCGCGGGCGAGCGTATTGCGCGCGGCCTTGCCGAGGCGGCCGGTCAGTATCGGGACGAGGGACGCGTCGGGGAAGAGCTTGCGCAGGAAGGGCAGCTGCACTTCGATCGCGTGTTCCTCGAAGTGCGGGATGTCGCCGACGCGGAAGACGGTGCCGCAGGACTCGAGCTCGTCGATCGCGTCGCGATCCACGCGCACCGGGCCGAGGGGAGTGTCGAAGACGTCCGACTCCGGGAGGTACACGTCGCCCGACTCCGGGCGGTGCCTCGGCGCGACGACGACGACGGTGTCCACGTTCCGGCCCGCCGCGGCTTTCCAGGCGAGCGCCTCGAGCCCGAGCGTGTATTCGAATCCGGCGTGGGGCGACAGGATGGCGAGCGCGTCCGCGCGCGCGGGAGCGGCGTCTTCGAGCGCCTTTCCCAGCACGAGACCGAGCTCCGACGGATCCTCGGGGTAGAAAATGCCCGCCACTATCGCTTCGCGGAGTTTCAGGCCGTCGTTTTGCCCGTCCATCATGTCCTTCAGTATAATGTACGTCTCGGGGTATGCAAGCGGGATGGAGGCGACGATGAAAGTGCTGATAGCCGACGACGAACGGAACATGCGAAGCGCGCTCCGATCTTTTTTCGAGGGGGAGGGCATCGAGTGCGTCGAGGCGGCCGACGGAGAGCAGGCGAAGGCGACGCTGGAAACCGAGGCGGTCGACGCCGCGGTGCTCGACCTGCGGATGCCGAAACTGGACGGCCTCGGATTGCTCGGATGGATGAGCGCGCAGGGCCCCGAAGTCCCGGCGATCATGGTCTCGGCGCACGGCGACGTCGGCGACGCGGTGTCGGCCATGAAGCTCGGCGCGGTGGACTATCTGCAGAAGCCCTTCGATCCGGAGGAGCTGACGCTGCGCCTCAAGAAGGCGGTGCGCGAACGCCTGCTGGCCGCGGAGCGCGACATCGGAAGGAAAGCCCGTCGGGGCACGACGGAATTCCTCGGCGACAGCGCGCCGGTCCGCGAAGCCAAGAAGCTCATGGAAAAAGCCGCGCCGCTCCCGTCGACGGTGCTCCTCACGGGCGAAAGCGGCACCGGCAAGGAAGTCGCCGCCCGTCTCGTCCACGAACTGTCCGGACGTCAGGGGCCGTTCGTCACGGTCAACCTCGGCGCGTTGCCCGAGGCGCTGGCGGAGAGCGAGCTCTTCGGACATGAAAAAGGCGCGTTCACCGGGGCCGATTCGCGCAAACCCGGCTACTTCGAGCTCGCGCACGGCGGCACGCTCTTCCTCGACGAGATCGGCGAGATGCCGCTCCACATGCAGGTGAAACTGCTCCGCGCGGTCCAGGAACGGAAGATCGCGCGGATCGGGAGCGGGCGCCCCATTCCCGTGGACGTCCGCATCATCGCCGCGACGAACCGCGATCTCGAGCGCGAAGTGGCCGAAGGGCGTTTCCGGGAGGACCTCTATTACCGGATCAACGTGGTCCGCATCGCGCTGCCGCCGCTCCGCGATCGCGGCGCGGACCTCGTCCTCCTCGCGCGGCATTTCGCCGAGCGGGCGGCGCGCGAACTCGGAAAGCCCGTAGAGGGAATCTCCGAAGCTGCCCTGGCCGAACTCGGCCGCTACGGATTCCCGGGCAACGTGCGCGAGCTCCAGAACGCCGTCGAACGCGCCGTCATCGTCGCGGAAGGCAAAAGGCTCGAAGCGGCCGACTTCAGCTTTTTCGGACCGCGCTCGCGCGACACGCAGAATCGGTCCGTGGCCGCTCGGACGCTCGAGGAGATCGAGCGCGAGGCGATCGCCGAAGCCCTCGCGCGGAACGACTATCGGCGCGAGAAGACCGCGGGCGAACTCGGCATCTCGCGGCGGACCCTGCTCAACAAGATCAAGGAGTACGCGATCGCCGTTCCCGAGCGCGAAGACTGACGGAAGCGGTCCGTCAGAGGCGCGGCAGAATCGCGCACGCGGCCGGATCGACGCGGAATGAAACCGTGCCTCCCGGTTCCGGCGCGCCCGCCCGGTCGAAATCGAGATAGACCGACCCGGCGCCGACCGCGAACGAGCATCGCCACGAACCGCGCACGAAATCCCTGCGGACGCAGCGGAGCGAAAAGCGCCGGTCCGTCGTCGCATCCGTCGCGGCGCCGCGTTCCGCGACGACCGCCTCGCGGGGAACGAGCAGCGCGAGCCGGGGCCCGTCGGGAATCGGTTCCGTCGTTGCGAAGTCGCCGAGCGCGGTCCGCGCTTCGCGCGGTCCCGTTCGCTCGGCGTCGATCACCCATCCCGAATCGAGGAACTCCGCGACGAAGGCGGTCGGCGGACGGTTCCACAGCGCATGCGGCGTACCGCGTCCCTCGATGCGCCCCGACCGCATCACGGCGACCGAGTCCGCCACGACGAAGGCTTCCTCGATGTCGTGGGTGACGTAGATCGCCGTCATCCCGAAATCCTTGAGACGCATCCTGAGTTCGTCGCGCAAGCCCGCGCGCTGGTTCTCGTCGACGGCGGACAGGGGTTCGTCGAGCAGCACCAGCGCGGGATCCGTGGCGAGGGTCCGCGCGAGGGCGACGCGCTGGCGTTCGCCGCCCGAAAGCGTGGCGATCCGCCGCGAGCCGAAGGCGCCGAGTCCCAGCCGCTTGAGTATGCCGTCGGCTTTCGCGCGGCGTTCCCGCGCCGGCATGCCGCGCACCGCCAGGCCGAACGCGACGTTGTCGCGAACGCGGAGATGCGGGAAAAGCGCGTGGTCCTGGAAGACGAAACCCACGCCCATGCGCTCGGTGCGCTCGCGCGAGACGTCCCGGCCGCCGATGACGAGTCTTCCTTCGTCGGTCTCCTCGAGCCGCGCGATGAGCCTGAGCAGGGTCGTCTTGCCGCAGCCGGAGGGGCCGACGAGGGACAGGATCTCGCCGCGCTCCAGCGAGAGGCTCGCCTCGAGCGTAAAATCCGGGTATTCCTTCCGGATGTCCGCGGCTTCAACGTACATCGCCGTCTCTCCCGAATGCCGCGAACGCGCAGGCGGACACGGCGAAAATAAGGGTCGCCAGCGCGCAGGCTTCCCCGAAGCGATAGGATCCGACGTAGCGGTAGACGCGGAGCGCGAGGGTTTCCGCCCCCGAGCCGAGCATGAGCGCGGCGTTGGCGTCCCCGGCCGCGACCGCGAACACCATGACGGCGCCGGAGACGAGCGGACGCGCGACGCTCGGCGCCACGAGACGTCCGGCCCGTTCGACGACGCCGGCGCCGAGGGTCCGCGCGGCGTCGAACACCTCGCGCGGCAGCGCCGAGAGGGCGGCGGACGCGGGACGGAGGATGAGCGGAAAGGCGGACGAGGCCACGACCACGGCGATCACGAGGAAGGTCGGAATCCGGACGCCGGACGCGGCGTTGCCGATGCGGGACCAACCGAGCGCCAAGGCCGTCCCGGACACCGCGAGGGGCAGGGTGGAGACGAGCGCGGCGAAGCCTCCGCGACGCGCTCCGCGCGAAGTCGACAGGAAGGCGAGGCACGCGGCGGCCGCGAGGAGGGCGGCGATCAGCGAGGCGGCCAGGGTCAGGCCGAGCGCGGGCGCGAACCCCGATGAAGATCCGAGTTTCGCGTAATTGCCGATCCCCCAGGAGAGCGCGCTCGAAAAGCCGCTCCGTTCGACGAACGAGCGGACGGCGATGGCGACGATCGGCCCGACGGTGAACAGCGCCGCGACGAGGAGATACGGAACGACCGGGAGCGCTTCGGCGAGCGACAAGCCGCGCCGCGTCGGCTTGCCGCGACCGAATTCCCGACGTGGCGCGGAGCCGTACGCGCCTAGTTTCGCGTACGCGAACACGAAGGCCAGGGCGACGGAGGTTTCAAGCAAGGCGATGCGGGCCGCTCCCGCGCGATCGAGTCCGATCCGCGCGGCGCGGTACAATTCGACCTCGAGCGTCGAGGCGCCGATGCCGCCGACGAGCATGGCGATCACGAAACTGAAATAGCTGTACAGGAAGACGAGGGTCGCGGCCGCGCCGATCGAAGGCAGGAGCTGCGGAAGGGTAACCGAGAGGAACACGCGCGCCTTTCCGGCGCCGAGCGTGCGCGCCGCCTCTTCCTGCGTCCCGGGCAGGGCGGCCCACGCATCGCCGACGACGCGGAAGACGAGCGGAGCGTTGTACGCCGCGTGCACGATCACGAGTCCCGAAGGCGTGTAGAGGAAACGGAAGGGGCGGAGGCCGAAGAGCGCATCGCACGCGACGTTGGCGAAACCTTCCCGCCCGAAGAGCATCACGAAGCCGAGGCCCATGACCACGGGCGGCACGCAGAGGGGCACCGCCGTGGTCGCCGACAGGAGGCCGCGGCCGGGAAAGGAACGACGCGCGAGCAGGAAGGCGCCGGGCAGGCCCGCGACCGTCGCGAGCAGCGAACTCGCGAAAGCCTGGACGACGGTGAATCCGAGCGCCCGCCACGGCAACGCCGTACCGCCCGTTCCGAACGCCTGCGCGACCAGGGCCGCGAAGGGCGCTGCGAAGAACACGGCGACGGCCGCTCCTCCTCCGAGGGCGGCCGCCGCGAACGAGCGCCTGAGCGTCGTCCTCACTTCGCTCCCAAGGCCTCGAGACAGGCGTCGATCGAGGCTTGCGGAATCTCGATGCGGGCTTCGAGGAGCTTGGCCGGCTTCGGCGCCGCCTTGTAGCTCTCCGGCAGGGCGACGGAGGAATCGACGGGGTACATCCACTGCGTCGTCGGCAGGATCGCCTGCGCCTCGGGGGAGATCATGAAATCGACGAAGGCTTTCGCCGACTTCATCCGCTTCGTGCCCGCGACGATGCCGACGCACTCGACCTGGACCGGATGGCCTTCCGAGAAGAGCAGGGCCTTGTAGCGTTCCGTCTTGTCGTATTCGACGTGGTACGCGGGGCTCGTCGTGTAGCTGACGACGAGCGGCACTTCGCCCGCCACCATCATGCCGTAGCCGGAGTCCCAGCCGTCGGTCATCGTGAGGACCGACGGGCGGAGGCGCTTCCAGTAATCCGCCGCGGAATCCCCATACGCGGCCAGCGTCCACCCGAGGAAGCCGAGCCCCGGCGTCGACGTGCGCGGGTCCATGATGACGAGCTTGCCCGCGTACTCGGGCTTGGCGAGATCCTCGAGGCTGGCGGGCGGCGTCGCGAGCTTTTCGGAATCCCAGACGATGGCGAAGCATCCCCAGTCGAAAGGCGTGAGCCGCCATTTCGGGTCGAGCGCGAACGCCGCGTCGATCTTCTCCGCGCCCGCGGGCTTGTAGGCGACGAGGACGCCCGAGTCTATCGCGCGCTTCGAGAGGTTTCCGTCGATGCCGACGACCACGTCGGCGACGTTCCGCTTCCGTTCGTCGATGACACGGGCGAGGGTCTGGCCGGCGTCGCCCGCGGATACGAACTCGACGTCGATGCCGGTCTTTTCCTTGAAGAGCTTGGCGAGCGCGGGCGCGGGTCCCCATTCGGCGGTGAACGAATCGTAGGCGTACACGACGAGCTTGCCGTCGGCCGGCGCCTTGGCGCAGGAGAAAAGAAGCAGGAGGGAAAGGAACGCGATGCAGGATACGGCGAGTCTTTTCACGACTTCCTCCGCAGGCATTACCCTGGTCAGGTGATTCGGGTATGATCTCAGACCGGCGTTCTCTACGGAACGTCCGGACACCCCGGTGCGCCGACGGTAGCGCCGGAGACGCCTTCTGTCAAGCGCCGCCCGTCAGTCGTCGCGGCCGATCAGGGACTTGAGGGAGCGGAGCCTCGCCTCGTCGATTTCGACGTGAAGGTTCTTTTCCTGAGTGGGGATGACGAGGCCGAGCGGACCGTCCTTCGCGCGGCGGAGGTATTTGACGGCGGTGTAGTAGAGGTCTCCCTTGCCGGCGGACCGCCCTTTCGAGTAGTACAGCGCGAGGGTTGCCGCGTCGAGGAGGATGTCGAGCGGAAACGTCTTGCCGGGACGGGCTTTCAGGAACACGTAGGAACCGGCGTAATCGCGCGCGTGCATCCAGAGATCGTTGCCGCGCACGCGCTTCCGGAGAAGCTCGTCGTTCTCCTTCGCCGAGCGGCCGACGAGGATGCGCCATCCGTCGCGCTCGAGCTGGATGCCTCCGTACTCTTTCTCCGATTTCTCCTGCGTCGGTTTCGCGCGCGCGAGGAAGCGCGAGAGCATGAAGGGATCCGCTTCGGCTTCGAGACGGTCGAGTTCGGCGTCCAGCTCCGCAAGGCGCGCGCGCGCCGCCTCGATCTCCGAGGCGACTTCGACGGAACCCGATTTGGCCTTGCGGTGCTTTTCGTAGTAGAGCGCCGCGTTGCGGGCCATATCGAGTTTCGGGTCGATCTCGACGCGGGCCGTTCCGCCCCTGAAAAAATCCTCGGTCTCGACGAACGGACCTTCGGCGCGGACGCCGACCATGCCCATGAGCAGGTCGCCGATCTCGCGGAAACGCTCGGGATCCGCGTACGCCGCGGCGGCTTTTTCGAGTTCCGCCAGACGGATTTCGAGCGCCGAACGACGTTCGGAAATTCGGGATCGGACCCGCTCGATGAGCTTGTCGCGCGACGCGGTGCCGCCCGAACGTTCGTAGAATGACTCGAGCTTTTCGTTGTACGTGGTTCCGGGTTCGTCGTCGAATTCCCGGACGGCGAATTCCTTCCCTGGCAGAGCGGCCGGAAGCGAATCCTCGGGACGGTAGCGCCCGCCGGAGACTTCGCCGCGGGACGGTTTGCGCGCGAGGGCGTCGATCACGGTGCCGTCGGGCGCCGTGAGGAGTATGTTCGCGGCGCCGCTCCAGAGCCTGACATAGAGGACGTAATCGTCGGTCGAAGTCCTGATGTCGAACCGGACGATGCGCTCGGCGCCGAGCTGGCGCACCGAGACGATGCGTCCGTTCGCCACTCGCGAGCGGAGGAGCTCGCAAAAGCGGATCGGCTTGTCGGATTTGGGGACGGAGCGCGAAACGGAATGGATTCGGCAGGAGCCGTGCGCGACGCAGAGCAGAAGCGCGATCGCGCCGCTCCTCGTCCACGTGTGGAGGACGAGCGTGTCGTACGACGGCTGGACGATCTTCTGGATCTGCGCGCCCTCGAGCGGCAGCTCGGACAGGGCGCGGTCGATCTCCTTCCAGTTCATCGACACGGATTGCTCCGGCTCAGGCGCCGTGGCAGTGCTTGTACTTCTTGCCCGACCCGCAGGGGCAGGGTTCGTTGCGTCCCACCTTGGGGACGCTGCGCCGCACGGTCACGGTCTGGCCCCGCGCCTGGTCGGCCACCGAGCCCGCGGGCGCGGCCTGTCCGCGCGGCGCCGGCTGCGGGGCGGCCGCGGCGCCGCCGCCGAACTGCCCGACTTCGTCGTGCACGGCGGTGCCGGAGGCGGTCACGGACCTGGTCTGCCGTTCTTCCTGCGTCTTGATCTTGACGAGCACGACCGTCCGCGCGATCTGCGCGCGGATTTCTTCGATCATCGACTCGAAGATCTTGAAGCCCTCGATCTTGTATTCCGTGAGCGGATTCTTCTGCGCGTACGAGCGGAGGTGGACCGCTTCGCGGAGAGCTTCCATGTTCTCGAGGTGGTCGAGCCACTTCTGGTCGATGGCCTGGAGGTACTGGTAGCGGATGAAGTGGTTGAGGTTGTCGAGTCCGGCGAGTTCCGACTTGGCGTCGAGGTCGGCGACGACGGCTGCGCGGATCCACTCGTTGAGCTTGGCCGGTTCCCTGGCGTCGGGCGAGTCGGGTTTGAATGGCAGCTGGATGTTGAAGCTGCCGCGGAGCGTCTCCTGGAGCGCCGACCAGGCGCCGGCGGGATCCTTCGCGCGCTCGTCCTCCCAGGTCGCGACGGCGTTTTCGGCCAGCTCTACGGCGGAAGCGAGCACGCGGTCCTTGAGCTTGTCGTCGCGGAGGATCTCGTCGCGCTGGGCGTAGATGAAGGAACGTTGCTGGTTGAGGACGTCGTCGTACTCGAGGAGGTGCTTGCGGATCTCGAAGTTGCGCTCCTCGACGCGTTTCTGGGCTCCCTCGATGGTCCGGTTGAGCATCGAATGGTAGAGCGCCTCGCCTTCCTTCATCCCCATCTTCGACATGAGGCCTTTCAGGTTGGCGCCGCCGAAGAGACGCATGAGCTCGTCGTCCAGCGAAATGAAGAAGCGGCTCAAGCCGGGGTCGCCCTGGCGGCCGGATCGACCGCGGAGCTGGTTGTCGATGCGGCGGCTTTCGTGCCGCTCGGTGCCGAGCACGTAGAGGCCGCCGAGCGACTTCACTTCCTCGTAGTCTTTCCGCCACGACGAAAGCTCGGCGTCCATCGCGGCCTTGAACGCCGCTTCGTCCGCCTGGGAGCCGGCCTTGCGGCGCGCGCGGAATTCGGGATTGCCGCCGAGCTTGATGTCCGTGCCGCGTCCGGCCATGTTCGTGGCGATGGTGACGGAACCCTTGGCGCCGGCTTCCGCGATGATGAGCGCCTCGCGAGCGTGGTTCTTCGCGTTGAGGACTTCGTGCCGGACGCCCTTGCGGGTGAGCAGCGCCGAGAGGCGCTCCGACTTGTCGATGCTGACCGTGCCGACGAGGATCGGCTGGCCCTTCGCGTGGACTTCCGCGATCTCGTCGACTATCGCGTTGAACTTGTCCGATTCGTTGAGGTAGACGAGGTCGTCGTCGTCCTTGCGGGAGACGGGACGGTTCGTGGGGATGACCACGACGTCGAGGTCGTAGATCTTCGCGAACTCGGCCGCCTCGGTGTCGGCCGTGCCGGTCATGCCGCTGATCTTCGCGTACATGCGGAAGAAATTCTGGAAGGTGATCGTCGCCAGGGTCCGGTTCCGGCGCGCGATGCGGATGCGCTCCTTGGCCTCGATCGCCTCGTGGAGACCGTCGGAATAGCGGCGGCCGTGCAGGATGCGTCCCGTGAATTCGTCGACGATCTGGACGAGGCCGTCCTGCACGACGTACTCGGTTTCCTTCGTGAAGAGCCGGTGCGCTCTCATCGACTGCGTCATGTAGTGGACGAACTCGAAATTGCCTTCCTCGAAGAGCGATCCCTTGATGAGCCCCCGCTTCTGGAGGAGCCCTTCGAGCTTGTCGAGGCCCTGCGGCGTGAAGGAGACGCGCTTCGACTTCTCGTCGATCTTGTAGTCGCCCTCGAGGACCTGGCCTTCCTCTTCCTTGGGGTATTCCCCGGTCTCGGGATCCTTCTTCACCTCGTCCAGCTGACCGACGAAGCGGTTGACCTCGTTGATCTTGTAGGTGTCGTCTTCGGCGGCGCCGGAGATGATGAGCGGGGTGCGCGCCTCGTCGATCAGGATGGAGTCGATCTCGTCGACGACGCAGTAGTTGTGCCCGCGCTGGACGCGGCCGTCCAGGGTCCACGCCATGTTGTCGCGGAGGTAGTCGAAGCCGAACTCGTTGTTCGTCCCGTAGGTGATGTCGCGCGCGTAGGCTTCGCGGCGCGCGGGCGGGTCCATGCTCGAGAGGATGACGCCTACCGAGACGCCGAGATAGCGGTACACGGGACCCATCCACGCGGCGTCGCGCTCGGCGAGGTAGTCGTTGACGGTGACGACGTGGACGCCCTTGCCCGACAGCGAGTTGAGGTAGATGGCGCTGACAGACATGAGGGTCTTGCCCTCGCCGGTCTTCATCTCGACGATCTTGCCCTGGTGCAGGACGACGCCGCCGAGCATCTGCACGTCGTAGGGACGTTCGCCGAGGACGCGGCGCGCCGCCTCGCGAACCAACGCGAACGCTTCCGGCAGCAGCTTGTCGAGGGTTTCGCCGCCCGCCGCCCGCGATTTGAGCGTCGCGGTCACCGACGGGAAATCGGCTTCGGCGAGGGACATGGCCCAGGCTTCGCGCTCGTTGATGGAATGGAGGACGGGAAGGAGGGCCTTCAGGTCGCGTTCATGCTGCGTTCCGAACAGGGCCGTCAATGGGTTGAATGCCATGCCGGCTAATCTATCCCTTTTGAATATCGCGGTCAAGCAACGGAGTCCGCGAACGACGGGTTCCTCATGGTTGACAACCGGCGAACGATGCTGGTACACCGAAGGCATGCGCATTCCGTCTTCCGTTTCCGGCGCCGCCGCGCTCCGGATCGCCTGCATCCTGCTCGCCGCCGCCGCCGTCCAGTCCTGCTCGCGCGGCGGCCCCGTCGTCTCCATCGAGCGCGAACAGCTGTTTTCGCTCGATTACGGCGCCGCCGAGAACAAGCTGAACCTGTTCCGGTCGGAAGACTACGCCGCTCCCGGCAAGACGCGGATCACGATGCGCGACGGCATCTTCTACGTCTCGAACGGCGACGGCGCCAAGGTGCTCGCGGTGTCGTCCTACGGCGACCTCCTCACGATGGTCTACGATCCCGACAAGAACCCGAAGCCGGTGATGCTGCGGATTGCCGAACCGGGACAGGATACCGCCGACATCGCCGGCATCCAGGGCAGGATCGCCGTGCCGCATCCCCTCGATTCGGTCGGCGAGATCGCCGTCGACTCGCGCAAGACCCTGTATATCGAGAACAAGGTGCCGCCCGAGCGGCGCAGCTACGACCAGGACGCCGACGCGCCGCTCGAGAACGTCGTCCTCCGCTTCGACCGCAACGGCGCCTACCGCGACTACCTCGGCCAGGAGGGAGTCGGCGGGACGCCGTTCCCGTACGTCCATTCCATCCACGTCACCAAGCGCGACGACTGCGTCGTCGTGTGCGTCACGAAAAAAGGCTGGTCGGCGTACTGGTTCGATCCGGACGGCCGCCTCGAGTATTCGGTGATCGTCGAGCGCGACAAGTTGCCGAGTCCGGACGAAACGGGACTCGTCGCCTCGCTCGAGAAGATCGTGCCAGACCCGGACGGCACCGGCCTGTTCGTCAAGGTCGACTACTACAAGAACCGCATCGACGAGGCGACGAAGACGCTCACCGGCGTCGACTACGAGGAAAGCTGGGTGTATCGCATGAATCCCGAAAAGGCCAGCTACGAGGACAAGTACGAAATATTGCCGTACGAGAATCCCTCCGCTCCGGGCGGGCAGGGAGGCAAGCGGGCGTTCGAGCTGCTCGGGGCGCCCTACGGCTCGAACCTGTTCTTCTCCGCGGTGGCCGACGACGGGTCGATGATCGTCGCCACGTACAACCTCTCGTCGAAGACCCTCAAGCATTACGCGATCCGCATCGAGCCGGACGAGATGAACTACATGTCGCTCTACCTGTCGAACGACAGCATCCTCTGCGCCCTGCTCGCGACGCGCCTCGAGGCGCGCGTCGTGTGGTGGCGCTTCGACAAGGCGCTGTCGGCGGTCGCTCCGTGAAGCCGCTCGTCGATTTCCCGGCCGCGCGCGCGTTGGACGTCCGCGCTTCCGCGGAGATCGGCGTCCCCGAGGCGGCGCTCATGGAAACGGCCGCGCTCGGAATGGCCGAGGCGATCCTCTTCTCGCTCCCGGGCGAATGCGGCGCGATCAAGATCGTCGCGTTGTGCGGCTCGGGCAACAACGCAGGAGACGCGATCGCCGTGGCGCGAATCCTGTCCTGCCGCCGTCCCGCGACGGTAAGCGTCCTCGTCGGGTCTTCGCGGCCACGCGGACTCGCCGCCGCGCAGCTCGACGCCATCGCGCGTCTCGGCGCGGCGGTGCTCGACTGGAACGTCGATCGGCAGGCAAGCGAGGCGGCCGTCTCCGGAGCCGATCTCCTGCTCGACGGTCTCGCCGGCGTGGGATTGGACGGAGCGCTCGCGGGCTCTTCCGCCGAGATCGCCCGGACGGTGAACGCAGTCCGGACGGCGCGCGGAGGCCGGACGCCGCGCGTCTGCGCGATCGACCTGCCCTCGGGGCTGTCCGACGGAACATCAGGCGAGACGCCAGGCGACATCCTCCGCGCCGACTCGACCCTGTGCGTCGAACCGCTCAAGTCGGCGCTCTACAGGCCGGCGTTCCGTCCGGCGTGCGGAGAGATCATCCCGATCCCGCACGTGTTCCCGGCTCCACTCGCGAACGAAGTCTCCGTCTCGCGTTATCTCGTAGACGTCGACGACCTGTCCGGCTTCATCGACCGCGTTCCCGACGACGCCCATAAATACCGCGCTGGCTCCGTGGCGGTCTTCGCGGGCGACGTCGGCTCGACGGGAGCCGCCGTCCTCGCGGCGACGGGAGCGGAATCGGTCGCGGGACTCGTCACCCTGTTCTGCCGCGATCCGATCTGGAACGCCTGCGCCGCGCGCCTCGACGGTACGATGGCGAAGCCCGAAAACTCCTTCCGCGATTTCGCGCGCTTCGGCGCGATACTCCTCGGTTCCGGTTGGGGCTTCGACGCGTCGCGCGAAGCGCTTTTCGCCTCGGCGTGGGACAGCGGTCTGCCGCTCGTGCTCGACGCGGACGGTCTGCGCCTCTTAAAGCGTCTTGCGCCCGGATCGCGCCACGCGCCGCTCGTCCTCACGCCGCACCTCGGGGAGCTGGCCGCGCTCGCGGACGCGCCGCAGGCGGAGGTCGACGCGGACGCGTACGGGTATGCGCTGGCCATCGCCCGCGGCTACGGAGCCGTCGTCGTCGCCAAGTCGCACGTCACGTGGATCGTCGAACCGGACGGACGCGCCTTCGTCTACGACGGCATGACACCGGAACTCGCCATCGGCGGCTCGGGCGACGTCCTCGCCGGGACGCTCGCCGCGTTCCTCTCGCGAGGTGGCGACGCGACCCGCGCCGCGCTCGCCGCGGTCCTCGCGCACGGAGAAGCCGGACGATGTCTTGCCGCGCGAGAGGGAAGATTTTCCGCCAAGCGGCTCGCGCGGGAAACCGGCCGCGTCGCCGCGATGGCCGCACGGAGGACGCCGTGAAACCGGACGAAGCGCCCCGGGAAGAGATCAAATTCCGCTACAATCGCGCGGAACGGCTGGCCAAGGCGCCGGCGGAAACGGTCTGGCTCGCCGAACGCCAAGGTCGCGGAAGGCCTTCCTTTTTCCGGGACCTCGCGTCCAACCGTCCGCTCGTCATCCTGTTCCTGACCCTCGTCTTCGCCGTGGTGGCAGTCAACGTCTTCACGTTACTCTCGAACGACGCGGGTACCGCGCGGATCGGGCCATACTCGTTCGCCGTCGAGGCGTTCCGCTTCGGCGAAGAACTGTACGTCACCGTCGTCGCGAAAACCGAGGCTGGTCCCGGCGGTCCGATCTCGATTTATCGCGACGATGACGGCACGGCGCTCTCGAGCGGCGCGCTGCCCGTTTCCGGTTCGCTGGAATACCGGTTTACGCTTCCGGATCCGGGCGGGAAAGCGGTTCCGAAGCTGAAGATAGCCGCCGCCGGCGCCACGGTCGTCGTGACCCTCTCCGTCGCGGGCGGTCGCGGCGCCGGCCGATGAACGTCGATCCCGTCGTCTTCGAGACGCGGTCGAGCGGTTTCCGTCCGTCTTGACGACAGCCGAAGTCTGACCGAAACTTCTTTCATGGATCGACAAGCGTCCCCCGCGGACAGTTCCCCCGTTTCCGTCGCGGCTATCATCGTGCGGGGGAACCGGGTCTTGGTCGCGAAGCGAAAGCCGGGCGGCGATCTCGGGGGCTTGTGGGAGTTCCCGGGCGGCAAGCGCGAACCGGGCGAACGGAACGAGGACGCGATCGCGCGCGAACTCGACGAGGAGTTCGGCGTGAAGGCCCGGGCGATACTCGAACTCGGACGCTCGTCCTTCGCGCATCACGGGCGCGACTTCGAACTCATCGCCTTCGAAACGAACCTCGACGGTGACATCGGAACGCTCGCGGAACACGACGAGATCCGCTTCGTGGACGCCGACGGGCTCGAACGCCTTCCGTTCGCGCCGTCGGACACGGGCTTGTTTCCCTTCGTCGTGAAACGTCTCGCCCTGGGTTGATCGATTACGGGAACATCGAAAAAGGCGTGACGCTCATGCCGCGTCGCGCGTCTGGCCTGGAAGAGGTCAATCTGCGTCGAACAGGGTGAGTTCGGGCTTGTCGCCTTGGGCGCTCGGCTGGTTGACGAGCAGTTCCACCTTGCCCTCGATTTTTTCCAAGTCCTTTTCGAGTCCCTTCGCCAGCTTGATCCCTTCCTCGAAAACGGCGAACGCGTCTTCGATGCCGAGATCCGATTCCTTGATGCGGTCGGAGAGTTCTTCGAGCCGCGAGAGCCGTTCCTCGAATTTCTTCATGCCCCGTTCTCCTCGATCCTCGCGCGGGAGTTTCCCTTCGCGAAGCGTATGTCGATCGTGTCGCCGTCCTTGAGTCGCTTCGCGTCGCGGACGACCGAACCGTCTGCCGTTTTCGTCACGACGGCGAAGCCGCGAGCGAGCACCGCCTGGGGGTCGGCCGCCTCGAGCGAGGCGCGCGCGAGCTCGATCCGGCGCGAGGCGTCGCGCGCGCGTTCGCGGATGCCGTCGATGAGGTATTCCTTCGCGTCGTCGAAGCGCTGGAGTATCGGCTGGATCACGCGACGGAAGCGCAGCTCGAGTCCTTCCGCCGAAAACTGCCCCACGAGGTTCCGCGCCACGGCGACGCGGGCGCGCATGCCATGCTCGAGCTCGTCGCGGAGCGCCGCGATTTCGCCGAGCACCGCGACGGCGCTTTCGGAGACGAGCTCCGCCGCGGCGGAGGGCGTCGGCGCCCGGACGTCCGCCGCGAAATCGCAGAGCGACCAGTCGACTTCGTGGCCGACCGCGCTCACCACGGGAATGGCCGAGGCGGCGACCGCGCGCACGACGCGCTCGTCGGAAAAGGCGAGGAGGTCCTCGAGCGAACCGCCGCCGCGCCCGACGATGAGCACGTCTCCGAGCTTGTGTCGGTTGGCTATTTCGATCATCGTCGCGATTTCCTCGGGGGCGCCGTCGCCCTGCACGGTGGCGGGCAGGATCACGACGTCCACGGAAGCGTTGCGTCGTCCGAGGACGTTGAGGATGTCGCGGACCGCGGCTCCCGTGGGCGAGGTGACGACGGCGATGCGTTCGGGGAAGCGGGGCAGGGGACGCTTGCGGTCCTCGTCGAACAGGCCCTCGGCGGCGAGCGCGCGCTTCCGCTCCTCGAGCATGGCCAGGATGTCGCCGACGCCCGCCCGCTCGAGATCGTCGCAGACGAGCTGATACTGCCCGCGGGCCGCGTAGACCGACAGGGCTCCAGACGCGCGGACGAGCATGCCGTCGGCCGGCTCGAAGCGGAGCCGCGACGAGCGGCCCCGGAACATCACGCACTGGAGCATCGCCTGTCGGTCCTTGAGAGTGAAGTACCAGTGACCCGACGGGGCCGGTCGGAAGTTGGATATCTCGCCCTCGACGCGCACGGCGGGGAAACCGTCCTCGACTATCGTCTTGATGAGCTCGGTGAGTTCCGAAACCTTGAGCGCCTTAGAACCCGCGGGCGTCATGCGCCGTCCGTCTTGCGCCGCCGCCTGGCGACGGGAGCGTGTTTCTGGGCATAGGCGGCGCTGCGCGAACGGCGCTTCTGCCCCGTCATCGCGGACGCGCGTCCCGCGAGTCTGCCCGCGAAAAGGCGTTCGAGCGCGTCGCCGATCGAATCGACGAAATGGAATTCGATAGCGTCCCGCACTTCCTTCGGCACGTCGTCCATGTCCTTGCGGTTGGCTTCCGGCAGGAGGATGTTCCGCATGTGCGAGCGGTGCGCGGCGAGCACTTTTTCCTTCACGCCGCCGATCGCGAGGACGCGTCCGGTCAGCGTGATCTCGCCGGTCATCGCCCAGAGCGGCTCGAGCGCGACGCCCGTGAGGGCGGACAGCACGCAGGAGACGAGCGTGATGCCCGCGGACGGACCGTCCTTCGGGATCGCGCCCTCGGGAACGTGGACGTGGAGGGTCTTGCGCTTGAAGTCCTCGTAAGACAGACCGAAGTCCGCGGCCCGGCTCTCGATCCACGAAATCGCGGCGCGCGCCGATTCCTTCATGACGTCGCCCAGGTTGCCCGTGAGGATGAGGTCGCCCTCGCCGTCGAACACCGACGCCTCGACGGGAAGCAGCGTGCCGCCGAGCTCCGTCCACGCGAGCCCGTACGCGACGCCGGGGCGGCTTTCCTTCCATACGAGATCGTCCTCGCGGTGGCGCTTTCCGAGCAGGGCGGGTACGGACTTGGCGCCGATCGTCCGGGCGAACGACGCGACGCCGTCGGGTTTCGCCGCGTAGCCCTTCGACACCGCGTCCTCGGCGGTCTTGCGGATCGCGCGGGCGATTTCCCGCTCGAGGTTGCGCACGCCGGATTCCATCGTGTAGTGGCGGACGATCTCGAGGATCGCGTCGTCGCGCACGCGCACCTTCGAGCCCCCGAGGCCGTTCTCCTCGAGCTGGCGCGGCACGATGTACGACTTCGCGATCGCGAGCTTTTCGAATTCGCTGTAGCCGGGAATCTCGATGAGTTCCATGCGGTCGAGGAGCGGATACGGGATGTTGTGCACCGAGTTCGCGGTGGTGATGAACATGACCCCCGACAGGTCGAACGGCACTTCGAGGTAATGGTCGACGAAGGAGTTGTTCTGCTCGGGGTCGAGGACCTCGAGGAGGGCGCTCGCGGGGTCGCCGCGGAAATCGCTCGACATCTTGTCGATCTCGTCGAGGAGGAACACGGGATCGGCCGAGCCAGCCTTTTTCATCGACTGGATGATCTTCCCCGGGAGCGCGCCGACGTAGGTCTTGCGGTGCCCGCGGATCTCCGCCTCGTCGCGCACGCCGCCCAGGCTCACGCGCACGAAAGAACGGCCGAGCGCGCGCGCCACGGATCGCCCGAGGCTCGTCTTTCCGGTGCCGGGCGGTCCGACGAAGCAGAGGATCGGCCCCTTGTTGCGCTCGGTCAGGTTGCGCACCGCGATGAACTCGAGGATGCGCTCCTTGGCCTTCTTGAGCCCGTAATGGTCCTCGTCGAGCGCCTGCTTCGCGAAGGCGATGTCGCGGTTCGACTCCGTGCGTTTGCCCCAGGGCAGGTCGGCGATCCACTCGCAGTAGGTGCGGAGCACTCCGGCCTCCGGGCTGAGCGCCTGGAGCTTCGCGAGCCGTCCGAGCTCGCGTTTCGCCTTCTCGAGCACTTCGGCCGGAGGGGCGAGCGCCTCGATGCGCGCGCCGAGCTCCTTCACTTCGTTGTACTCGTCGTCCTTGCCGAGCTCGCGGCTGATCTCGCGCATCTGCTCGTTGAGGAAGTATTCTTTCTGGTTGCGGTCGATCTTGGCCCGGACGCGCTGGGTGATCTTCTTCTGCACGGCGAGCAGCTCGATCTCGGACTCGAGCGCCGTAGCCAGGGCTTCGCAGCGCTCGCGGGCGGTTTCGGCGGCGAGGATGGCCTGCTTCTTTTCCGGTTTCACGTTGAGCGCGTTGCCGGCCATGTCGCACACGCGGTGGAGATCGGTCGAGTGCGTCACGGTCTGGACGACCTCGGCCGGTATCTTCTTGACGTATTCGGCGTATTGCGAAAAATCCTTCCTGATCACCGAAAGGAGCGCGCCCGCCTCGGCGTCGTCCGGCTCGTCGTCGGGAAGCGTCTCCACGTGGGCAGTCAGGTGGTCCTTCCGGTAGACCGTCTTCCGGAGCCGTACCCGCTCGAGTCCCTCGACGAGGAGCCGCATGCCTCCGTCGGGCAGGGCGACCTGCTGGATGACGTGCGCCAGGACGCCGACGTCGTGCACGTCGATCTCCGGGGACTTTTCATCGGGCATCCGCTTGAGGAGCGACACGACGACGCGCTTGTCCGCGGCCGCCGCGATGGCGGCCGCGCGCGCGCAGAAATTGGTCATCGCGTAGACCGAGGCGAGGGAACGCGGGAAGACGACGCTGTCCCGGAGGTAGAGGAGGGGAAGCTCGTGGGTTTCGCGGCTCTTGAGCGAATCCAGGATGCTCATGCGCTCTTCTTGGCGTACTCCACGACGGGCTTCGCGTTGTTCTCGATGACGTCGCGCGTGACGATCACGCGCTTGGCGCCCTCGACGCTCGGCACCTCGAACATCAAGTCCATCATGATCGTCTCGACGATGGCGCGGAGGCCGCGGGCGCCGGTCTTCTGCTTGATGGCGCGCTCGGCCAGCGCGTCCACGGCGTCTTCGGCGAAGGTGAGCTCCACGTCGTCGAGGCGGAGCGATTCCTGGTACTGCTTGACCACGGCGTTGCGCGGCTGGGTGAGGATGTGCTTGAGGTCGTCGCGGGTGAGTTCCTCGAGGCAGACCTGGATGGGCAGGCGGCCGATGAACTCGGGGATCATGCCGTATTTCACGAGATCGTCCGGATGCAGGTGCGCGAACAGGTCGTGCAGGCTCCGGTCCTTGCGGCTCTGGATGTCGGCGCCGAAACCGAGCGCCGTCTTGGCGATGCGCGTCTCGATCATCTTGTCGAGCCCGACGAAGGCTCCGCCGCAGATGAAGAGGATGTTCGCCGTGTCGATGCGGAGGTATTCCTGCTGGGGATGCTTGCGTCCGCCCATCGGCGGGACGTTGGCGATGGTCCCCTCGATGATCTTGAGGAGCGCCTGCTGGACGCCCTCGCCGGAGACGTCGCGCGTGATCGAGACGTTCTCGCCGCGCTTGGCGATCTTGTCGATCTCGTCTATGTACACGATGCCGCGCTCGGCGAGCGCGATGTTGCCGCCCGCGTTCTGGATGAGTTTCAGGAGGATGTTCTCGACGTCCTCGCCGACGTAGCCCGCCTCGGTGAGCGTGGTCGCGTCCGCGATGGCGAACGGCACCTTGAGCTTCTTGGCGAGCGTGCGCGCGAGGAGGGTCTTGCCGGTGCCGGTGGGGCCGACGAGGAGCACGTTCGACTTCTCGAGCTCGATGCCGTCGCGGAAGCGGCCCGCGTGGGCGATGCGCTTGTAGTGGTTGTAGACGGCGACGGACAGCGCCTTCTTGGCGTAGTCCTGGCCGACGACGTATTCGTCGAGATAATCTTTGATCTCGCGCGGTTTCGGGATGTCGCCGGAGAAATCGGTGTTGACGGTCTGCTCGTCCTCCTCGAGGATGTGCGAGCAGACTTTCACGCACTCGTCGCAGATGTAGACGCCCGGCCCCGCGATGAGGCGCTTGGCGAATTCGGCGCTCTTGCCGCAGAACGAGCACTCGCGCTCGTCGCGTCCCTGGCTACCCTTTGACCTGCCCATGTTTCCTCCGTTCGAGGACCTTGTCGATGATCCCGTAGGCGAGCGCTTCCTCGGCGGACATGTAGAAGTCGCGTTCCGTGTCTCGGGCGACGGCTTCCACCGGCTTGCCGGTATGGAGCGAGAAATAGTCGAGCGTGAGCTTCTTGAGCCGGATGATCTCGCGCGCCTGGAGGCTGATGTCGGACGCCTGTCCCTGCGCGCCGCCCCACGGCTGGTGGATGAGCACGCGCGACGAGGGCAGGGCGAAGCGCTTGCCCGCCGTGCCGCACGCGAGGAGCAGGGCGCCCATGCTGGAGGCCTGGCCGAGACAGATGGTCTTCACGTCCGGCCGGATCACCTGGATGGTGTCGTAGATCGCGAGCCCCGCGGTCACCGATCCGCCCGGGCTGTTGATGTAGAGGTCGATGTCCTTTTCCGGATCCTGCGACTCGAGGAAGAGGAGCTGGGCGACGACGATGTCGGCGGTCAGGTCGTTGATCTCGCCGTCGATGAAGACGATCCGGTCCTTGAGGAGGCGCGAATAGATGTCGTACGCGCGCTCCTCGTTGCCGGTGCGCTCCACGACCATCGGGACCAGGTTGTGCATGCGTTCGTTCATGTGGATGGAAACCTCGGCTTCCAAATTACTCATTTTCCTTCATCATGTCCACGAAGGCGACTTTCTTTCCCTTCTTGACCTTGGCGTCCGCGATGAGGGCTTCGATGAGCTTGTCTTCCTTGATCCGGTCGCGGAGGTACTCGACCATCTCGCGGCGCTTGTACTCGGCCTTGATCTCCTCGACGCTCATGGAGCTCTCCGACGCCATCTTGGCGTACTCGGCGTCCATGTCCGCGTCGGTGGCCTCGTAGCCGCCGTCCTTCACGAGCTTGTCGATGACGAGACGCACCTTGATCGAGCGCTCGGACACCGGGCGCCAGTCCTTGTAGAGGTCTTCGACCGTCTTGCCGCTCATGGAGAGGAGCCGGTTGAGCTTGTCCATGTCGGAGATGCCCATCTGCTGCATGAGGTTGCGCCGGCGCATCTCGAGCTCGGCTTCGATCATGGAGACGGGCAGGTCGATCTCGGCGCGCGAAAGGAGCCCGTCGATGAGGCCCTTTTCGCGCTCCTGGCGGAGCTTCGCCTCGAGCTGCTTCTCGAGCTGTTTCCGGAGATCGGCCCGGAGGTCGTCGAGGGTCTTGAACTTCTCGGAGACGTCCTGCGCGAGCTCGTCGTCGAGCGCGGGCAGCTTCTTCACCTTGATCTGGGTGACCTTGACGGCGATCTTCTTGGAGACGCCGGCCAGCTCCTTGTATTCGAAGTCGGCGGGGAAGGTCTTGTCGATGACCTTTTCCTCGCCCTTCTTGAGGCCGATCACGTCGTCGTCGAACTTGTAGATGTTGTAGCCTGAGCCGATCTCGAAGACGAAATCCTGGCGCTCGGTGCCCTGGACGGCGGCGCCGGCGGCGTCCAGCTCGCGGTAGTCGACCGTGACGATGTCGCCCTTCGCTGCGGCGGCGCCTTCGTCCTTGTCCACCACGATGGCGTTGCGCTCGCGGACAGCCTCGAGCTCGCGCTGCTCGTCGTCCTTGCCGATCTCGCAGACCGGCACTTCGAACTCGATGCCCTTGGTGTCGCCGATCTTCACTTCCGGGTAGGTGTCGTAGACGACGGTGAAGGTGAAGTCCTTGTCGAGCGCGAAGTCGGGCTCGCTCTCGAGGGACGGCTGGCTGTACACGATGGGCTGGTCTTCGGCGCCTTCGAGCGCCTCCTGCACGGCTTTGTCCATGACGCGGCCCATGGTCTCGACGCGGAGGCCGTCGCCGAACTTGCGCTCGAGGACGGCGGCGGGCACCTTGCCCTGGCGGAAACCGTCGATGCGGACGGTCTTGGAGTATTCGGCCAGGAGCTCGTCGTAGCTCTTCTTCACGTCGTCCTTCGAGACGGTGACGGTCAGCTTGGCTGCGGAGTGTTCGAGGCGTTCGATCTTCTTGTTAGCGACCACGGTGTCTTCCTTACAAGTAGGTTGTAAACACGGTTGCGGCCAGGGCGCCGCGGAAAAAAAAAGGCGATCCGGTTGTCCGGATCGCCCACCGAGCGGGAAACGGGAGTCGGACCCGCGACATCCACCTTGGCAAGGTGGCGCTCT
>CAYZZW010000052.1:0-24543 GCA_964482955.1 uncultured Treponemataceae bacterium
GGGTGGACATGGTCAAGGCCGGCATCATCGACCCGGCCAAGGTGACCCGCTCCGCGCTCCAGAACGCCGCGTCCGTCGCGGGCCTCCTCCTCACCACCGAGTGCGCCATCTCCGACCTCCCCGAACCCAAGGCCCCCCCCGCCGGCGGCGGCATGGGCGGCATGGGAGGAATGGGTGGTATGGGCGGCATGGACTACTAAAGAGCTTCAGACCTCAATGCATGTGCCGCGCCCGAAAGGGCGCGGCCTTTTTATTACCTCTTGCCGCCCAAACCTATTCGCAAGTTCCCATGCCGCTCAAGTTGGTCGACGAGCGAAGCTCGTCGCCGCGAAAAGCGAAGCTTTTCGCGCGGAATGGGTCATGCAACGCAGCAGCTTTCTGATAGGCCACCGCTGGCCGATCTTCTCTCTTTCATTCAAATGGGGGGAACACCACCCCGAAAGCGGCGCTCCGCCGCAAACGTCCATACCACGCCTCGAAGCCGCAAACGCCGCTTGACAGTTTCCGCTTATCTGCTTAACATACCAACCGGTAGGTATGTATGAACCCGACTGACACACGCGAACGGCTCGTCTGCGCGGCCTTCGACCTCTTTTTCCGGAAGGGCTACAAGGACGTGTCGCTCCAGGACATCGCGGACGCCGTGGGCGTCACGAAAGGCGGCTTTTTCCATTACTTCAAGACCAAGGATGAACTGTTCCTCGCGACGATGGAAGCTTGCTACCTGTCCTTCATGGACGGCCTCGTCGCGGATCTCGAAAAGACGGAGCTCCCGCTCGACGAAAAGCTGGAGCTGATGGTGAAGCTCTATTACGACGAGTTCGCGTCCATGATGTCGCGGGAAGGGTACGAAGCCGGCGGCATGTACGTGCTCGTGATGGACGGGATACGGCGTTTCGTCGTGTTCAAGGAACGCCTTGCGGACATTTATCGCGCCATGGAAAAAGGCCTCAAGGCGAGCATCGAGCGAGATAAGGCGGCGGGGCTCATACGCGCGGACGCGGACGCGCAGCTCTTCGCGTTCGAAGTCATGAGCCTTCTCGAGGGAGCGTTCGTCGTCCGGATCGTCGGGGATTCGGGCGATGTACGAAAGAAGATTCGCAAGATCTTGAAATCCATATGCGGGCGGATCGCGCCATGACGCGACAGCGGGAGGCAATCGTGAAACGGGTACACATTTCGTATTTCTCCGCCACGGGCAACACGGCGTCCGCCGTCGCGGTCATGAAGGAAACGCTCGAGGCGAACGGATATTCGGTGGAACTTGCGCGCGTGGAAGGCGGCATCCTGCCGCCCGAAGGTGACTACGACGCGTACGTCTTCGCGTTCTCGGTGTTCGGCTTCGCGCCGGCGGCGCTGTTCATCCGGTACTTGAAACGATTCAAGCGCGGGAACAAGCCCGTCTACGTGTTCTCCGTCAACGGCGCCAGCGCGGTCGGCGACGCGATCGTCAACGGAGATTCCGGCTACGCGGGCGGATACGCCGCTCGGATCCTGGCGGGCAAGGGCTATTCGGCGCGCGCGATCGGGAGCGCGAGCTATCCGGTGAACTGGACGCAGTTCTTCAATCCGGTCGAAGCGCGTATCGGCGACGCGGTGGTCGCGAAGGGGGACGAGGCTGCCCGGCGTTTCGCCGAAGGGATCGCGGCCGACCGGTCGGACACGCCGACTGACGCGCTTCGAGGCGACCCGCGGGATCCTTCACGAGGCATGCCCCGGGACGTGCCGCGGGACGTGCCGCGTCCCGCGCGGCTCCCGCTCGAACGCGGCAAGCGCTCGTTGGCTTTCATGATCCCGTTGTTCACGTCCTTCCCGAGGCGGCTCCTCGGAAAGCTCTTCGTCGCGGACTC
The DNA here is from genome assembly GCA_964482955.1 of uncultured Treponemataceae bacterium. Taxonomy (GTDB): domain Bacteria; phylum Spirochaetota; class Spirochaetia; order Treponematales; family UBA12059; genus JAPLSN01. The sequence goes on from CAYZZW010000052.1 coordinate 1,851, forward strand.
ATCGTGCACGGGCTGCGGCGCGTGCGCGAAGGCCTGCCCCGCGGGCGCGATACGGCTGCGGGCCGGCAAGCCCGCGTGGGGAAGCGACTGCCAGGGCTGCAACCGCTGCATCAACATGTGCCCGCGGAAGGCGATCCAGACCTCGCTCGCGCGGCTCATCCTGCATTTTCCGCTCAGCATCGCCGTGTCGATACTCATCGGGATCTCCGTCCCCGGAATCGTCCTCGGGCTGATCCCCGGACTCGGTTTTCCGATGACGGTCCTGGCAGGCGTCGCGTCCGTCCTCGGGGCCATAGCCGTACAGCTCTTCGTTCAGCTGACTCTGGGCGATTGGGTTATCGGTTTCTTCGAGCGCGTACCCTTTCTCCGACCGCTGTTCGAGTACGGCCTGACCCGGAAGTCCGGGCGCTACCTGCGCGCCGGCTTCGCGGCCGTACCCGAAGAGCGGCGTTGAGGGACCGCGAGGGATACCGCCTGGCGCGGAGCCCGTCAGTCGGCCTGTAGGGCCAGCTTGGCCCTGATCGACGAGGCGAGCGGGAGGACGAATACGACGAACAGCGTCGCCGCGTAGAGGAGCGAAAAGCACATGAGGGCCAGCATGGGGCCGAGCTTCGTGCGGTCTTCGAGGTTCATGAAGAGCGAGATCATGCCGAGCGTGAAGCCGATGAAGCCGAAGCCGAAAAGGTACGCGGTGTAGGTGGACAGGAAGGCTTTGGAACGCTCGAGCGCGTGACGCTCGGCGTTGCGGTCGAACGCGACGCCGAGGGCGATGCCGAAGCCGGAAAAGTCGTGGACGACCCCTGCCGCCAAGACGGGAAGCACGACGGCGATGACGAAGGCGCCCCAATCGAAGAGGCGGAGCGGATATCCGATGCCGACCAGCCAGACGGTGAAGGCGATACCCGCGAGCGCGATTCCCGTGACGATGGCGATTCTTCCTTTCATGGTACGTTCCTTTCCCCGGGATTCCGCCGGGGGCGGCGCGTGAGAAGTCCGTATGCGAAGCGGGAACTCCGCTTACAGCCTGATGGCTCTCAGTCCCGCGTAAACGGCGCCGGCGGGATCGGCGGGCAGGGCGGCGCCCATGGCGGCCGCGGGGCTGTCGTTCGTCATGGACAGGCCGGCTGCGCAGACGAGGCAGGCGGCGAACGCCGCGGCCGCGGCGCGGGTGAAGCCGCGGTAGCGTCGCTCGGGGCGAAGGTCCGCGGCCGTGCGACTTTCGGACACGCTCAGCGTCGGCGACTGATCCGCGGGCGCAAGGGCGGCCAGCGCGCGGTCGAACTCGGCGTCGGTCGGGGAGCGGTACGGGCGCGAGGCCACGTCGCGCTCCAGGGCGCGCGCGATGGCCCGATCGATCGCCTCGTCGCGGTCGTTCATCGACTACCCTCCAATTTGGCCCGGATCGACTCGCGGATGCGGGTCAGGCGCCAGCGCACGGTGCCCGCGGGCAGCGCCAGGATGTTTCCTATATCCGACGCGTCCAGGTCCTCGTAGTAGCGGAGCAGGGCGATGCGGCGGTCTTCGGGCGGCAAGGCGTCGAGCGCCTCGCGGCAGCGCCGGGCTTCGTCGTCGTCCTCGAAGGCGCGCGCGGAACCGTCCGGGCAGTCGAAGCCCTCGGGCGTGTCGATCGCGCGCGCCGCCTCGCGGCGGGTTTTCCGCGCGCGGGCGAGGAACTGGAGGCGCGCGACGCCGTACATCCACGCGTTGAGCGATTTCGTCCGGTCGTGGCGATGCAAGCCCCGGAAGGCTTCGATGACGGCGTCCGCCGCGGCGTCCTCCCGGTCCGCCGGGCGGATGCCCGGGAAGGTGGCCGCGAAGGCGACGATGCGGCGGTAGTACGAACGCCACAGGCGGTCGAAGGCCGCCCTGGCCGTTTCACCGCCGGCCAGGGCGTCGCGGACTATGCCGTCATCGTCCCGTTCCATCCTCATACATCAAATACGTGTCGCGGACCCGGGCGGGTGTTGGAGAAGATCCGCGTTTTTTACGAAAGACCGCGCGCTCGGAGAAGGGCGCCGACTTCCGGATCGCGGCCGCGGAAGGCGCGGTAAGCGTCCGCGGGGTCCGTCTTGTTGCCGGCGGCATAGATGTGACGCTTGAGCTTGGCCGCAAGTTCGGGGTTGAACACGTCGCCCGACTCTTCGAAGGCTTCGAAGCCGTCCGCGTCCAGCACTTCCGCCCACATGTACACGTAGTAGCCGGCCGCGTAGCCGTTGTCCGCGAAGAGGTGGCGGAACTGCGGCGGCCGGTGGCGCATGCCCACCGCCTCGGGCACGCCGAGGCGCGCGCATTCGGCCATCTCGAAGTCGGCCAGCTTGAGCGTCTCCGGCGCGGGGTGGCTGTGGAGGCTCATGTCGATGAGCGCGCAGGACGTGTACGCGACGGTGAGGAAGCCCTGGTTGAAGTGCTCGCTCGCCTTCATCCGCTCGATGAGCGCGTCCGGGATGGGCTGGCCGGTCTGCGCGTGGACCGCGTGCTTCTTGAGGATTTCGGGCGCGAGCGCCCAGTGCTCGTTGATCTGGCTCGGGAGTTCCACGAAGTCGCGGAGGACGCTCGTGCCGGCGAGGCGCTGGTAGGTGACGTCCGAGAGGAGCCCGTGGAGGCCGTGGCCGAATTCGTGGAAGAGCGTCCGCACTTCGTCGAGCGAGAGGAGGCAGGGTTTGCCCGCGGGGGGCTTGGCGAAGTTCGTGTTGTTGATGACGAGCGGGTATTCGAGGCCGCCCGGGCGGTTCCTGGTCTGGCCGCGGAACTCGCTCATCCACGCGCCGCCGCGCTTGGTCGGGCGCGTGTAGTTGTCGAGGATGAAGGCGCCGACGAGCTTGCCGCTCGCCTTGTCCGCGACTTCGAAGAGGCGCGCGTCGGGATGGTGGAGCGGCACGCCTTCGATTTCCCTGAACGCGACGCCGTAGAGGCGGCCGGCCACGTCGAACATCGCGTCGACCATGCGCGACAGCTGGAAGTAGGGCTTGAGCTCGGCCTGGTCGAGCTTGAAGCGCTCGGTGCGGAGCTTTTCGGCGTAGTGGTGCCAGTCCCAGCCCATGATCGGCCCGGTGAAGCCTTCGCGCCTGGCGAGGGCTTCGAGGTCGGCCTGCTCCTCGAGGGCGCGTTTCCGCGCCGGTTCCCACACGCGCGCAAGGAGCTCCTGGACGGCTTCGGGCTTTTTCGCCATGCGGTCCACGAGCGCGTAGTCGGCGTAGGTCGCGTAACCGAGGAGCTTGGCAAGTTCGTGGCGCAGGCGGAGGATGCGCTCGGCGACCGGCTTCGTGTCAGTGGCGGGGTTCGCCTCGCCGCGGGCCTTGAACGCGCGCCAGATTTTCTCGCGGAGGTCCCGCCGCGTCGAGTACGTGAGGAAGGGATCGACGAGCGACGGCGAGAGGTTGACGGCCCAGCCGTCCGAGCCCTTTTCCCGCGCGACGCCCTTGGCCGCGTCCAGCACGAAGTCGGGCAGGCCCGCGCGATCCTCCGGCGTCGCGAGCTTGAGGGCGAAGTCGCCTTCGTCCGCGAGCACGGACTGGCTGAAGGTCGTGAAGAGCGACGCGAGTTCCTCGTTGATGGCGGCGTAGCGCTCGCGGTCCTTGCCGGTCAGGAGGGCGCCTGAAAGGACGAAGTCGAGGCGGACGCGCTCGAGGAGGCGGAGCTGTTCGGCGTTCAGACCGAGCGACTCTCGCTTCTTGAACAGTTCTTCCACGCGCGCGAAGACGCCCGCGTGGAGGCCCACCCAGCTCTGGTGCGCGGCGAGCTTCGGCATGAGCTCGCGCTCGACGGCTTGAAGGGCGTCGCTCGTCTCGCTCGAGGCCAGGTTGTGGAAGACTCCGGACACCTTGTTGAGGGGCTCGCCCGCGCGGTCGAGGGCGGCCACCGTGTTTTCGAAGGTGGCGGGCGCGGGGTTCGCGGCGATCGCCTCGATCTCGGCCTTGTGCGCGGCCATGGCGGTTTCGAAGGCGGGGGCGAAGTGCCCGGCTTCGATCCTGTCGAAGGGCGGGAGTCCGTACGGCGTGTTCCAGGTTTCAAGGAGGGGATTGGTGTTCATGGTGCGGGGATTATGCGGGCGCCGCGCGGCCGAGGTCAAGGCGTGGGGCGCGCTTGCGCCCGGACGGGCGGCGCGGAATACTGGAGTATAACGGGGAGGATCCATGAAACGAGCGTCGTTCAAGTTCCGGTTCCGGGTGCTGCTCTGCGGATTCCCGTATTCGGCGGTCGGAGTCGCCACCCTCGCGGTCTACCGGGCCGAAGGAGTATCGCTGTCCCGGTCGCTTGCCGTATCGGGCGCCCTGGCCGCGCTCTTTTTAACGCTCATATTCCTGGCGGCGGGAAGATCCGCCAAGTGCTTCGATACCGATTTCGCGGCCGCGCAGGATGACGGGAAGCGCTTCCGGAAGCTGATGAAAGCCCTCGGCGACGCGCCGCTTTCGTCGCTCATCTCGTTCCTCGCCTGCGTCGTCGCCGCGCTCGTCCTCGTGGTAGCGTTCGCCCCGACCGTGGGTTTGAGCGAACGCTACCTGACGCCGGTGTTCCTGTTCCTCCTCTCGCTCGGGATGCTGACGGCCGCCATCCTCTTCGTGTTCCTGGACCGGCTCGTCACGCGGACGCTGATCTCGCGGAAGCTCCACCGGTATCCGTACGATCTGCGCGAAAACAGGCAGCGGAAGAAGAACCTGATCATCCCTACGTTCATGTGCGTGATGTCGTTCATCTTCGCGATCTCGGTCATGCTGCTCCTCAAGGACGAGCTCCTCGCGGCGAACGGGGGCGATTCGCCATTCGGCCTCTTGAAGTTCCTCGCCCTCACATGCGGGTTTTTCGGCGTCATTTCCGTCATCATGGTCCAGTGGATCATCTCCACCGGCCTCATCTACCGTTCGGTGATCGACCAGCTCGAGGAGCTTTCCTCCGCGGAAAAGGACCTGGGACGGCGGATCTCGATCTGCAGCGTGGACGAGTTGGCCACCATATCCGGCATGGTGAACGGTTTTTGCGAAGGCCTCATGCGCAGCATGGCGGACGTGAAGCGGGCGCAGGAAAAGCTGGAGGCGCTCGGCGAGCGGCTCGGGACCGGCGCGGCGGAATCGGCGGAGGAGGTGACGTCCATCTCCGAGAATGCACGGCGCGTGCGGGAAAAGACCGCCATCCAGTCGGCGAGCGTGGCGGAGTCCGCCGGCGCGATCGAGCAGATCGCGCGGAACATCGAGTCGCTCGAGTCGCTCATCGCGAACCAGGCCTCGGGCGTCACGGAGGCGTCGGCCTCGATCGAGGAGATGGTGGGAAACATCGGCTCGGTGACGGCCTCGGTCGACCGGATGGCGGAGCGTTTCGCCTCGCTGCTCGGGTCCGTTGACGAGGGCAAGGCCCGGCAGGACGAGGCGATGAACTCCGTGGGTTTGATCGCCCAACGCTCGGAAGCCCTGCTCGAGGCGAACGAAGTCATCAAGTCCATCGCTGCGATGACGAACCTGCTGGCGATGAACGCGGCCATCGAAGCCGCGCACGCCGGTGACGCGGGCAAGGGATTCTCGGTGGTGGCCGACGAAATCAGGCGCCTCGCGGAAACCTCCGCCGCGCAGTCTTCGGCGATCCGCAAGGAGATCGAACAGGTCCAGGCGGCGATCAAGGACGTGGTGTCGTCGTCGTCCGCCGCGGAGCAATCCTTTACCCGTGTGGCCGAGCAGATCGGCGAGACGGACGCCATCGTTCGAGAAGTGCAAGGCGCGATGACCGAGCAGAAGCAGGGTTCCGCCCAGGTGCTCGAGGCGCTCAAGTCGATGAACGAAACGACCGCCCAGGTGGACGCGGCCGCGCGCGAAATGAGCGCGGGCAACAAGACCGTCGTCGGGCAGATCGAACGCCTCCGCGACGCGACGACCGATATCGTGACGAGCATGGAGGCGACCGATTCGGGCGCGGCGGGCATCGCGGACAACGCGCGGAACGTGTCCGAACTGGCCAAGACGACCGTCGAGACGATACGCGCGGTCGGCGACTCGGTGGAGTGCTTCAAGACGGAGTAAAGCGCCCGTCCGCGGCGGCAGCGTCCCAGCTCGTCTTCGAAAGGCTCAAGAGTTCGCGGAGTTCGCCCGCGGGCAGTTCGGTGATCCATTTTTCCCCAGTACCGACGGCGAGGTCCGCGAGTTCGCGCTTCCGGGCGAGGGCGGCGTCGATCTTTTCGTCGAGGGTGCCGCGCGCGATGAGCCGGTGCACGAAGACGTTCTTCGTCTGGCCGATACGGAAGGCGCGGTCGGTGGCCTGGGCTTCCACGGCGGGGTTGTACCACAAATCGTAATGGAAGACGCGCGTGGCCGCCGTCAGGTTGAGGCCCACGCCGCCGGCCTTGAGGCTGACGAGGAAGACGCCGGGGCCGGTTTCGCCCTGGAAGCGGCGGACGGCGTCGTCGCGCCTGGCCGCGGACATGCCGCCGTGGAGGACGTACGGCTCCACGCCGAGTGCGTTCCGGATCGCCTGGTCAAGAATATTGAGCATCTCCACGTACTGGCTGAAGACGAGCACGCGCTCGCCCGCCTCGAACGCGGACGAAAGGAGCGCGAGGAGGAGCCGCGTCTTGCCCGAGCGCTCCGGATCGGGCGGGCTTTCCTTGTCCCAGTTGCGCGGGTGGTTCGAGATCTGTTTGAGGGCGGTGACGAGGGCGAGCACGAGGCCGCGTCGCCCGATGCCGTCGGCTTCGGAGACGCGCGAAAGGCCGTCCTCCACGGCGGCTTGGTAGAGCGCCACCTGCTCCGCGGAGAGCGTCGCGTATTCGTCGACGACGATCTTGTCGGGCAGATCCGGGGCGATGTCCTTGTCGGTCTTGAGGCGGCGCAGGATGAAGGGCGCGGTGACGCGCTTCAGGCGATCCGCGGCTTCCTTCGAGCGCTCCACTTCGATGGGCCTGCGGAACTCGCGCGCGAACGCGTCGAGTTTTCCGAGGAAGCCGGGCAGCGCGAAGTCCATGACGCTCCAGAGTTCCGCCAGGTTGTTCTCCACCGGCGTGCCCGTGAGCGCGAGCCGGCGCGAGGCGCGTATCGCCTTGACCGCCTTCGAGCGCTTGGTGTCCGGGTTCTTGACGAGGTGCGCTTCGTCGAGCACGGCCAGGTCCCACTCCTTCGCGCCGAGGCTGGCCTTGTCGCGCGCGTAGGTTTCGTAGGTGGTGAGGACCACGTCGGCGCTCTTGAGCTTCCGGCCCGCCCCGTAATGCGCGTGGCTCTTGAGCGACGGCGCGAACTTCGAAAGCTCTCGCTCCCAGTTGGCCAGGAGGCTGGCGGGCGCCACCACGCGGGCGCCCGCTTCCAGCCGCCCCGCTTCCTTGAGCGCGAGCGCTGCCGCGATGGCCTGCAGGGTCTTTCCGAGGCCCATGTCGTCCGCGAGGAGGCAGCCGAAGCCGCGCTCGAGGTTGTCGAGGATCCAACGGTAGCCGCGTTCCTGGTAATGCCGGAGCGTGGCCGACAGGCCTTGCGGGATCGGCCGTTTGCCCGCGCTTACGCCGCCCCCGACCAAGGCTTCAACGGCGCGGGCGAAGTCGCCCTCCGGTTCGGCGTCTCCGTCGAGCGCGGCTTTGAGGGCGCCCAACGCGTCGGGCGCCGGCGCGCGGCGTATCCGTTCGAGGATGGCGGCCGCCTCTCCAGCGTCGACGCGGACGTACATGCCCTTGAAGCGGCAGAGCGCGCCGCCCTTGCCGACCAGCTCCGAGAACTCGGCCGGATCGAGCGTGATGCCGCCGAGCGCGATCTTCCACTGGAAGTCGAACACCGCGCCGAGGTCGAACACCGTTGATAGGTTGCCTGAGCCCAAGCGCTTGGCGGTGAGCACCGGTTTCGGACGCGCGGCGCGCGACAGTTCGCGCGGGAGGACGACGGACACGCCGATGCGGGCGAGGGAAGGAGCGGCTTCGGTGACGAGCTTCGACAGTTCGTCTTCCGTGAGGACGACTGACGCCTTGCCGCCGAGCGCGCCGAGTCCCGGCACGAAGTTGGCGAGGAGCGCGGGGAAGGCGAGGAGGCGCGGTTCCGCGGCCGCCTTGTGGAGCGGAAGACGAGCGCCGTTCGGGGCGGACACGGTGGCCGTCAGCTTGTAGCGGATTTCGCCGCGCGACGACGAGGACGCGACGGCGAGCTCGAAGCCCGCGCCGCCCGAAGCCAGATCGTATACGGCCAGGCGGGACGCGAGCGCGTCGGGGAGCGAGCGCGATGACGGAGTGTCGGTCTTTTTCGCGCGACCGTCGAAGAGCGCCTGCGCCACCGGGCTTCCGGAGGCGGCCGCGCCCGCGGGCACGTGACGCAGCGCAGTGACGTAGTCTCGGAGGAAGGACGCTGCCATGAGACGGACGAACGAACCGCGGTCGGGGACACGGAGGGCTTCGGCCTTCTTGGGCGGCCGACCGCGGCGCTTCGGCGCTTCCGATGTGTCGGTCGTTCCCGCCGCGCCGATCGGCGCGCCCGCCGTTTCGCGCGTCGCGCCGAGCGCTGCCGCGTTGAGCGGCGGGGCTTCGGGCGGAACGGCCGCCCCTTCCACCCAGGAGAGCGCCGCGCGGACGTCCGTGCCGAAGTCGGCCGGCTTCCACAGCGCCGAAAAGCCGCCTTCGCCGCGGACGACGACAGGATGGATGGCGCCCGCGGCCACGATGGAACGGAGCGCCATCGAAAAGCGGCGGAGGAACGCATACCCGGGCGATCCGTCCGGCAGGTCGCAGGCGAGCGCCTTTCGGGCCGCGTCGAGGAGCGACAGTTCCGTTCCGCCGACGACGCAGCGGCACGACGATCCGTCGACGACGAACCGTATCGGCGACAGCGCGAAGCGACGCTCCTCCGCATCCCGGCCGCTCTCGTCGTCGTCGGCCGCGGCCGCGACGGAGCGCGCACCCGCGCGCGCGGCCGGAAGCAGGAAGGGCCTTTCCCACAAACGGGCGAGCGCATGGTAAAACTCGGCCAGCGCGGTGGACAGGTCGAGCCCCGCCAATGGCGGCCCCTCGGGCAACAATTTCACGAGCAACGCCGCGTACGACTCGACCGCCTGCAACGTCTCCGGATACTCTCCCGCCCCCTCGCCCTCCCAACCCGCGACCCACCGAATTCCCAGCGGATTGTCCTCTTTGCGAGCTTCCGTTTTTTTTCTCTTTTCTTCTATATTAAATATTCCTTTTGTGCCTTTCGCGCTTTTCGTGATTCCTGATTCTTCCTCTTCCTTCGTTCCCTTCGCTTCCTTCGTGACCTTCGTGGTCCCATTTTCCTTCGCGCCCTTCGCGGTAACCTCTTCCCCGGGCAACAGCGCATCCAGATCCACCCCCCGCAGCCTAAACAGCTTCACGGGATCCCGGTCGATCTCCTGAGCGACGAGGTAGTAGACGGCGGCTTGGTGCTTGCACGGATCGCCGTAATCCGGACAGTCGCAGCTCCGCTTCATCGCCGACCACTTTTTGGGGAAGAGGGCGATGCAGGCTTTTTTGATCGCCTTTAGGAATTCCTCGGGCAGCAAACCCGCGCGGACTTGCGCCAGATAGAGCGGGTTCCGTGTCACGACGGAACGGAGCGCGTCCGTTTCGTCCTTTGAAAGCGGCGGAAAGGTGATGCGCACGGTATAGAAGGGCTGATAGTTTCCCTTTACCTTGGCGATGACGGAACCGGCTTCGATCTCGAGCTTCCGCACCTTTTCGTTGCCAGCGTACGAGCGCCCGCGCGACAGTCGACCTTCGTCCGCCAGCGCCTCGAGGGCTTCCGTAAAATACGCGCCCCAGGGCGTCGTTCCGAACGCGTGCTTCATCGCCATGCGGACAGCCTAGCGGGAAGGGCGAAGGAAGGCAACGAGCGAAAACGGAACGGGCGTGCTACTTCGCGAGCACGCCGTACATGACCGTGATGACATGCCTGATTTCCTCGGCAGTCGTGGCGTCCAAGTGGTCGATCTTCTTGCCGACCCGAGTCTTGTCCACGGTTCTGATCTGGTCGATCGCAACTTCTGAAGGCATGCCGTCCACGACGGTCCGGACGCGGCTCGGCCAGCGTTCGTGGATGCGCGTGGTGAGGGGGCAGACGACGACGGTGTTCAGGATGCGGTTCATGTCGTCGTCGCTCACGACGGCAGCCGGGCGCGTCTTTGCTATCTCGCTGCCGATCACGGGATCGAGGTTGATCCAGTAGACGCCGTAGCGTTCAATCATCGAGCCCGTCCCCGATGGTCGCGTCCCAGTCCGCGCTTTCCGAACGCTCCGCGTTTTCGCGCGCCATTTCCGCGTACGCCGTCGCACGCGGCAACTTGCCGGTCGGCTCGGCAACCGGTTTGAGCAGTATGCCGTCCGGGCGTTCCTCGATGTCCACTTCGTCACCGTTGTCGAGCCGGTAGAGTTCGAGTACGCGTACGGGAAGCCTGACGCCCTTGGAATTGCCGATCTGAACGAGCCGCGCTTTCATGTGATTACGGTAATTACGCGAGAGGGAAAAGTCAAGGCGATGATCAGAACGAAAAAAGCCGCCGTCGCATGGAAGCGGCGGCGGCTTTCGGAAAGCCGGAACGGAAGCGGACTCAGCGCGCCGCGAAGAGCCAGGCGCGTTCGCCGCGGGCTTGGTAATAGCGCGTGCCGGCCAGGGTCAGGCGGCCGGAGCGCGAATAGCCGAGGCCGTTCATGTTCACGCTGTACGGCCAGGAGGGGAAGCTCACGAGCCCCGACGAGCCGAACGAGCTGTCCGGCGATCCGTCGAGCACCTTCATTCTTCCTTGGGACATATTCCGCTTCTCGATCACGCGATACACAAATTGCTAATGCGATGGAGCGATGAAAATATCAGCGACTCCGTTCGTATCCCCTGGCACTAGATTCTTTGCTTCAGACTGAAACGTCATATAGTTGCCATCCGCGCTTATCGTCGGGGTCCCGTTGCATGGTCCATCGCCTTGAGTTCCTCGTCCATCGACATTCATGCGTCTAATACTATCGTTCAGGCGATCATATACAAAAATATCATCGACGTTGTTCGTATCGCCTGAAACCAGGTTCGTTGCAGAGGATCTGAACGACACGAAGCGACCGTCCCCGCTGATAGAGGGAGAGAAGCTGTTACCATTACCCTGGATTCCATTTTTATCGATACTTACACACTCGATTGCGTCATTCTGGCGGTCATACACAAAAATATCAGACATATTATTCATATCACCAAATACAAGATTTTTCGCTACTGAAGAAAAGGCCACAAAGCGGCCATCGCCGCTTATTGAGGGCTCACCACTACCACCATCACCATAAGTTCCAGTATTATTACAACTCACTATTTCGTTGTTCTTATTCACAATGTCGTAAACAAGAATGTCAGGACCGTCATTATCAAGATGGTTTATTTTGACATTGGTTTGAAATGCCACATAACAACCATCAGAGCTAATCGATGGATTAATACTATCGCCATACCATTCTGATCCATCCATAGTATAGATGGGAACCCGCCGGATTGTATCAAGATTTCGATCATAAACAAAAATATCTAAACAATTATTGATATCATATTCTACCAGATTTGTAGCCATGGAACTAAAAGCTACAAAACGTCCATCAGCGCTTATTGAAGGATTCTGACTTGATTTATTACCCTCGCCCCCGCTACTGCTGATGCTTACGCGCTCAATGTTCCGGGTCTGTCTGTCAAATACAAATACATCGCTTACCCCATTGGTATCATTTGGCAGCAAGTTGCTTGCCTCTGAAACGAATGCCACATATCGACCATCAGTATTGATACAAGGCCTATAACTACCCAGATTGCCCTCCAATCCTTCGCTATCAACGCTAACCATTTCAATAGAGGCGGCTTGCCGGTCGTATACAAAAATGTCAGACGTTCCATTTTTATCAGCAGGGACGAAGTTCGTCGAATATGATGAAAACGCTACATAACGACCGTCCGAATTGACAGACGATCTCGAGCTCGTGCCATCACCCTGGTTGCCTTCTCCATCTACACTTACTCGCTCTATGGCATACGGTTTTTCCTCGATTAAATCCTGTGCATTATCTGGCTGGCCACAGCCCATAAACATCAGCACAACTACTGCACCAGTTACTACAAAATCTATAACATTCTTTCCAGCAGTTTTCATTCATACCTCCATACCGTGTTTATCGTGCGACCCTCTCCTCGACACCTTAAAGCAGTTTTGAAACATGCTCTATTTTTTTGGTATTCTAGCTATTAATCGAATCTTACGGAAGCACGGGGATTCTACACTATTACAGTCTATTAATCCATAATCTAGCCTATGCACCTCACAGCTTTTGAATACAGAATTGTACCTTAAATTTCATTGTCCTCCTCTAAAACGGATTGATCAAGTGAAGCTCTTTCAAAATTCGATCTACACCTTTATCCATGGACGGAGCGATAGTTGCCGACAGGGTAGAAATTGCCTGAAAGAAGCGTGATGGGCGAGAGTAAAATGCCTGTTTATCCTCGGAAAATGAATTTGGACAGACTACGCCCGCGGAATCGTAAAAAGCATTAAACCGTCAGGTTTCAGCAGGTGGCGGATCAAACAGGGCTTGCGTTGTTTTCAACGCGGCTAATACGAGCACGCTGCACATGAGGACAAACGATACTTTCGCGATACCGTGGACAAATATCTGCGCGGGAAGAAGCCAGTTCTTGAGGTGCGCGTTCGCTCGTTCAACGTTGGTACGTACTTTGAACCGTTCCCTCTCCGCCGGAGAGAACGCCTTCCGCTCGGCCCCGCGGCGTTTATTGGGGTCGATAAGAGGTACCCTTTCTTTTCCGTGGATGTATCCGATGATCGGACGCGGCTTCCATATTGATGTCGTCCGTGCACGAACCTTCCCGGTCCGCGCTTCGCGCGCCAGGGGGCGGAGTGGAAAACCCGGAGTACACGCGGCTGCCGCAGGCGGACGCGTGGACGAGGATTTGAAACGGAGCACCCGACCACCCCGCAGAATACAGTATTCCTCACTTTTTTGCAGGGAGGTGCGGGGCGGGGGCGCCCACAATTCCATTCAATATTAGGCTCATTGCAAGTATAAGGTTCGTAGAAGTAGCGGTTTTCCTTGACATGCCGTTCGATGAGCCTGACACTGTGTCCATCAGTCCGATCAAGGAGCCAATAAGTGAAGCACCGTACGACGACCGTACTTGTCCCGTGCGCGTTCGCGCTGGCCGCGTTTATCGCCTCGTGTTCCTCCCCCTTCGACGCGCCGGAGCCAGTACGGAAAGCCGCGGCGGACGAACCGTCGTTCTATATCCAGCCGCTTCCCGACGACGACGAAGGCGGCGGTACTACCCCGTGCGGCGGCGTGACGACCGGGCCGTATTACGACTCGTCCACCGTCACCGCGCCCGAACCGACCGTGACCGTCACCCAGGTGCGCTACGGCGGCACGGTGTCCTCCGGTTTCGAGGCATGGTCCGCCGCCGGGGTCTGGCAGGCGTACCAGGACGAAACGTACATCGCGGTGGTGTGGGACCCGGCTGCGGCGGGCAAGCCGGTGGAGAACGTCATCCTCCTCTGCGCGGGCCAGCAGGGCTCGAGCGGCTCGTCCGACGCGGCCAACGTCATGACGGGTCAGAAGGACGGCTGGAAGTTCGACGCGCGCAGCGCGGATCGACAGTTGTCGAACCTGTCGCTCGGCGCGCAGATCATCGCGCGGAACGGCCGGACCTACGCGAACGGCCGCGTGATCTCGAGCGACAACACCTTCCTGGCGCTCGCGTTCGACGCGGGTTTCAACTACGGCTGGGACAACGCGCAGCGGGGCAAGATCGTCCAGGCGTACCGCGCCTTTCTGGCCGGGCGCGCCGGGCCGTCGGCGAACTGGAAAACGGTCTACCTCGGCGGGTCGAGCCGCGGCGGCACGCTCTCCATGCGCCTGGCCGAGTTCATGCGCGCCGACGCTCCCGCCGCCGCGAAGGTGATCGTCGGGTCGGTGGATTCCGTCGCCGACTACGGCGAGGAGATGCACATCCACCGCAACGGCTGGGGCTTCTGGACGTACCACGACAATCCCGTGTCGTCGAACATCGCCCGCAAGGGCGTGAAGGCAAATCTGGACGACCAATACGCGGGCACGAGCAAGACCAACTTCAACATCTTCATGACCGTCGGGGGCGCCAATGTCGCCTCCGTGTCGACGATCCACGCGTTCGCCATTTCCGGTTCGCGGGTCTACGAAGGCGGCTGGATACGGCAGAAGTGGGTCAACTACTCGCACACCGAGATGGGGCGGCAGTGGCACTCGGACGTGTCCGCCGATCAGCTGTCCTGGTTCCTGAAAACCGCCTACGGTCCGCTCCACGACTGAGGACACCCGATAAGGACGCTTGGCCCTCCCCGCGCGGGGAGGGCTTTTTCATCATCGTCCCGCGCTTGACCACTGTCCCCGGTCTTGGGTATCTTGTTGCCGAACGTTCGGTAACATACCCGTGGAGCATCCGTGACTCATTCCGAGACGACCGTCAAGCGTTCCCGTCGCGATCAAATCCTCGATACCGCCTTCGGCTTGCTGTCCGAATGCCGCGCGTGGAGCCTCGCGATGGTCGCCGAGGGACTCGGGATCACCAAGACGGCGCTGTATCGGCATTTCCCGTCGCGGGTCGCCATCGAAGAAGCGATGGACGAACGGTTCCGAGCCGGTCTTGCCGAGGCGATCGAATCAGCGGACCCGACGCCCGGGGGCGTGCGCCAGGCGGCGCTCTCCTTGCTTGGCGATCACCGGGGCTATCTCGGGTACCTGCTCGCGAAGGTTTCGGCGTCGCCCGGTTACGAAGACCGGCTGTACGCGTACCTGGAGACCGCCTCCCCGAGGGTTGCCGCCTTTTCGGCGAACTATGTGACGCTCGACGCCGGGGCGAAGCTCGCGTCGTGGGCGGCGGTCTTCAAGGGCAGCGTCGCGGTCATCATCGCCTCGCTCGCTTCCGGGGCGGGCGATCCGCGCGGCGCCGACCTCGCGCGCAGGGCGGGCTCGGGCCTCCCGGAGCTCGCCGAACCCGACGAGGTGCGGCTGTCCGCGCTGGAAGCGCTCGCGGCGGTCGACGCGGGCGACGTGCCGGAACCCGACCGCCTGTTAGCGGCGATCGCGCGGACCATCCGCGATCACGGCGTCGACGGCACCACCGTGGAGCGCATCGCGGAGCGCATGGGCACGGCCAAGAGCAGCCTGTACTTCTACCGGCCGAACAAGGGCGCGATGCTCGGCGAACTCATGTCTCGCGAAATCCGCGCCGTGCTCGACCTCGTCGCCTCGCGCGTGCCGGCCGGCATGACGCTGGCCGAGCAGCTGTACCTGGCCATGGGCGTCCAGGCCGCCTACCTCGTCGCGCGGCCGGACATCGTGCCGGTGTTCAACTGGATCCGTTATCAAAACATGCTGGAGCCGGGCGGGCACGGAAAACCGGAGGTCGACCTGAAACCGTTCCTCGCCTCGCTCCGAACCGGCGAGCTCGAGGTTCCACGCGGACGGAACCGCGCGTCCGCCGCGGCGGGCTTGTTCCAGTGGGCGTCGATATTGGCCACGAGTCTCGTCGTGAAGAACCGAGGGGCGTGGAAATCGCCCTCGGACATGCATAGGGAAGTCCGCGCGCTGTACCGGAGCGTGCTGCGCGGGGACAAGGAGCTTTCATGAACAGGGGAACGAAATCGATCGTCATCGCGCTGGCCTTCCTGGCGGCGTCGGGCGGCGCCTTCGCGCAGGCGGGGCCGACCCGGACGATCACCGTGGACGAAGCCGTCGCGGTCGCGCTCGAAAACAACATCCAGCTGGCCAGCACGTCGATCGACCTCAGGATGAAGAAGCGGGCGGCCGATTTCGCGTGGAACGTCTTCTTGCCGACGGTCCAGGCTACCGGCACGATGGCCCGGACCAACATGACCGAGACCACCACGATGGTCTTCACGCCCATGCCGGGCATGGCCACGATCGAGCTCGAAGAAGCCCAGCGCTGGTCGGCGATCGGCGGGCTCTCGCTCACGCTCAACCTCAACGCGGCGCTCTTCGAGGGACTCAAGGCGACGCGGCAGAACTACGAGGCGGGGCTCATCGCGTGGGAACAGGCGCGCCAGCAGACCGAGCGCAACGTCCGCAAGGCGTTCTACGGCATCCTCCTCCAGTCGCAGAGCCTCAAGCTGTCGAGAGACAAGCTCGCGGTGGCCGAGGAGCGCCTCAAGCAGGTGACGGCGAACTATCGGAACGGCCTCCTGCCGGAGCTGACCTTCCTCCAGACGCGCCTCGGCGTCGAGATGCAGAAGCCGCAGATCATGGAAGCGGAGCTCGCGCTCGCGCAGCAGAAGAGTCTCTTCGCGTTCCTCATCGGCCTGCCCGTGGGGACCGACTTCGAGCCCAAGGGGGTCATCGAGCCCAAGCTCGTCGCCGTCGACGCGGACGCGTTGGTCGCCTCCAAGCTTGAAGGGCGCCTGGACCTCCTCGCGCTCAGGAAAAACGCGGAGCTCCTTTCGACCCAATTGAGCGCGTCGCGCCTCCAGCGTTTTACGCCTTCGCTGTCGATCAGCCAGAGCTTCATGCCGCGCCTGTCGCCCGTCGACCTCGACTGGCTGGACGGCGACAACTGGAAGGACAGTTCGGGTTCGCTCAGTTTCACGCTGGCCTGGAACCTCACGGGATTGCTGCCGTTCTCGACCCAGGGAAACGCGGGAGCGGATACGGTCGACGGCCTCCGCAAGCTCGAGCTCGCCGCGAAGCAAGCCCGCGACAACGCGGAGATCGAGGTGCGGAACCTGGCGCGCAAGCTCGAAAAGATACGCAGCTCGCTCGGCACCATGGAACTCAACGTGACCACCGCGGAAAAAGCCTTCGCCCTGAGCGAGCAGGCTTACCGCGCGGGCACGCTCGAATACCTCGACCTGAAGGACGCGGAGAACACGCTCCTCCAGGCGCGGCTCGGCGTCCTGTCCGAGCGCTTCAACTACGTGTCGACCCTGCTCGACCTCGAGACGGCGGTCAACGCCCGACTGGAATAGGAGACCATCATGCGGAAAAACGCGATTAGAATCGCCGCGGCGCTGTCGCTCGGGCTCGCCCTGGCCGGGTGCGCGAAGGGGAAGGCCGCCGACGCCAAGAAGGCGGACGAACAGGCGAAGACGGTGTTCGCCGTGTCGACCACGCTCGCGACGAAGGGCGAGCTCCGCGACTACCTCGAGTTCGGCGGCGACGTGTCCGCGAAGACGAACGTCGACATCACGCCGGACACGACGGGCCGCGTCGCGGAGATCCGCGTGCGCGTGGGCGACCGCGTGGCGAAGGACCAGATCGTCGCCCTCGTCGACCCTTCGCGGCCGGGCATGACCTACGAGTTCAGCCCGGTGAAATCGCCCATCGCGGGCACCGTCACCGCGGTCAACGCGGTGCTCGGGAGCATGGCGACGCCGCAGCTCGCCGTGGCGCGCGTGGGCCGCATGGACAGTCTCGAAGTGGCGATGAACGTGCCCGAGCGCTACGTGTCGAAGATCAAGCCCGACCAGAAGGCGATCCTCCGCCTCGACGCGTACCCCGGCGAAACCTTCCCGGCGGCCGTCTCCGAGATCAGCCCGGTGCTCGACCCGTCGTCGCGGACCATGGCCGTCAAGCTGCGGCTCGAGTCGAACGACGGCCGCGTCAAGGCCGGCATGTTCGCGCGCGTGAAGCTCGTCACCGACACGCTCTCCGGCGTCATCACGGTGCCGGACGCGGCGGTCGTGTCGCGCTTCGGCGAGTACCTGGTCTTCGTCGTCGTGCCCGGCGCGGCCGACGCTCAAGCGACCGTCAGGAAGGTGGCCGTGAAGCCGGGCATCCGCGTCGACGACAAGATCGAAGTCCGCGAGGGACTGGCGGCTGGCGACGAAGTGGTCGTGCGCGGCCAGACCATGCTCGAGGACGGCTCGCCCGTGAACGTGGTGTCGCGCGTCGAGCCGCTGCCCGCGGCGGAGGCGGCCCGATGAGCCTGTCCCGATCGGTCGTCTCCCGTCCGACGACGGTGCTGATCGTCTTCGTCGTCCTGACCGCGCTCGGCGTCTACGCCTCGCTCGACCTGCCGCTCGACCTCCTGCCGGACATGGAACTGCCCTACGTGGCGGTGAGCGTGAACTACCCGGGCGCCGGCCCCGAGGAAGTGGAGCGCCGCGTGACGCGCCTCGTCGAAAGCGCGCTGTCGAGCGTCTCCGGCATGGAGTACCTCGGCTCGTCGTCGTCGTCGGGCTCGAGCCTCGTGTACGTCCAGCTCGCCTTCGGCTCGAACATGGGCGAGGCGATGAACGACATCCGCGCCAAGCTGGACTTCATCAAGAACGCCCTGCCCGACGAGGCCTCCACGCCCATGGTGTTCAAGATGGATCCGAACATGATCCCCATCATGAACTACGCGGTGAGCGGCAAGCGCTCGGCCGAGGAGCTCCGCGACTACGCCGAGGACCTCACCGAGCGGCTCGAGCAGATCGACGGCGTGGCGTCGGCCAACGTGTCCGGCGGCCGCGAAAAGGCCGTCATCGTCGAGATCCCGCGCGACCGGCTCCAGGCCTACAGTCTGACGGTGACGCAGGTGGCCCAGCTCGTCGGGGCCCAGAACGTGCAGGTGGCCGGCGGCACGATCACCGCGGAGGACTACGACTACGCCATCAGCACCGTCGGCGAGTACAAGTCGCTCGAGGACGTCCGGAACACGGTCATCTCCTACAAGCCCATGGCCCCCGCCTCGCGGACGGCCGTGCCCGCTGTGGCCACCGTGAAGCTGCGCGACATCGCGGACGTCTACGAGGGCTTCAAGGACCAGAGCTCGTCCTACTTCCTGAACGGCGTGCCCTGCGTCGAGGTGTCGATCCAGAAGCAGTCGGGCCGCAACGCCGTGCAGACGGCGCGCGCGGTCAAGGAGCGCATGAAGGAGATCGTCGCGGAGGCGCCGTCGGACATTTCCATCACGGAGACACGGAATACGACCGACATCATCCAGCGCTCGGTGGACCAGGTCTCGTCGACCGCGGTCCAGGGCGGCATCCTGGCCGTCATCGTGCTCTTCGTGTTCCTGCGGAGCGTCCGCAGCACCGCCATCATCGGCCTGACCATTCCCATCTCGCTCATCGTGACGCTCGGCATCATGTTCTTCTCCGGCATGACGCTCAACGTGATGACCCTCGCCGGCCTCGCGCTCGGCGTCGGCATGCTCGTCGACAACTCGATCGTCGTGCTCGAGAACATCTTCACGTACCGCGAAAAGGGCGCCAAGCCCGTGCAGGCCGCCATCCTCGGCTCGCAGGAGATGATCCTGGCGATCACCGCTTCGACGCTGACGACGATCTGCGTGTTCCTGCCCCTCATCATGTACAAGAAGGAGCTCGGCATCATCGGCGAGGTCTTCAAGGGGCTCTCCTTCACCGTGGTCATCTCGCTCCTCTGCTCGCTCGGCGTCGCCGTCGTGCTCGTGCCGGTGCTCGCCGGCAAGTACTTCAAGATATCCGGCAAGGCGGATCGGAAGACTACTGGTCCGATCGGACGGCTCGACCGCCTGCTCGCGGACTTCTTCGACCGCCTCGACAGGGCGTACGGCGCCGCGGTGCGGAAGGTGATAAAGCACAAGGCCGCCACCGTGCTCGTCATCGCCGGACTCTTCGTCGCGAGCGTCGTCGGCGCGTCCTTCATGGAGTTCGTGTTCATGCCGACGCAGGCGGCCGATTCCGTCGTCGTGAACGTGTCGATGCCGGTGGGCACCCGGCTCGAAGTCACGGAAGCCGTGCTCCGCGACATCGAGCGGATCGTGTACGACGAAGTGGACGGCCACGGCAACGTAACCGTGCTCGCGGGCACCTCCGGATTCGGAGGCCTCGGCGGAACCTCGAGCTACACG
This sequence comes from uncultured Treponemataceae bacterium, assembly GCA_964482955.1. Lineage (GTDB taxonomy): Bacteria > Spirochaetota > Spirochaetia > Treponematales > UBA12059 > JAPLSN01. The sequence goes on from CAYZZW010000052.1 coordinate 21,653, forward strand.
GGCCGCGTGACCGTGTCGCTCCCGCCGCTCGCCGAGCGGACGAGTTCCGAAGAGGAGATCAAGGACACGCTCCGCGCCCACTTCGACGACTTCCCCGGCGCGTCCATCAGCTTCGGCTCGGGGCAGACCGGCATGTCCCTGGGCGGTGGCGGCTCGGCGGTGTCGGTCAAGGTCAAGTCCGACGACATGGACAAGGCCCGCGATACAGCGAACGCCATCCGCGAGCTCCTCGAGGCGAAGGCAGCGGATTTCGTCACGGAGCCGCAGGTGTCGCTCAAGGACGGGCTTCCGCGCGTCAACGTCGTCATCGACCGCGAGCGCCTCTACGGCCTCGGCCTCAACGTCTATTCGGTCGGCCAGGAAATCCGCGCCAACATCGCCGGCACCACCGCCTCGCGCTTCCGGCAGGGCGGCACGGAGACCGACATCCTCGTCATGCTGGCGGAGGACGACAAGACGCGCCTTACGGACCTCGAGCAGATCTTCGTGACGAACGCCCAGGGCGCGCGCGTCCCGGTCTCGAGTTTCGCGCATTACGAGGAAGGCGTCTCGCCCATCACCATCACCCGCGAGAACCAGAGCCGCGTCGTAACGGTGAACGCGGGCGCGAAGCCAGGCGTGTCCATCGCGGACATCCAGAAGAAGGTCGAATCCCTCGTCAAGTCGGAAATCCCCCGCGACCCCGCGGTGCGCGTCGAGTACGCGGGCGACTACCAGGATCTCGTGAAGGCCGTGAAGCAGTTCGTCGTCATCATCGTCATGGCGATCATCCTCGTGTTCGCCGTCATGGCCAGCCAGTTCGAGTCGCTGCTCGACCCCTTCATCGTGCTGTTCACGCTGCCCCTGTCCGTCGTCGGCGTCGTGGTCATCTTCGCCGTCACCGGCCAGCCGCTCTCGGTGCTCGTGGCCGTGGGCGTCCTCATCCTCGTCGGCATCATCGTCAACAACGGCATCGTGCTCGTCGACTACACGAACCTGCTCAGGAAGCGCGGCGTGCCGCTGGCCGAGGCGTGCGCGCAGGCGGCCGAAAGCCGGCTCAGGCCCATCCTCATGACGACGCTCACCACCGTGCTCGGCCTCCTGCCCATGGCCTTCCTGCCGGGCGAAGGCTCCGAAATGACGATGCCCATCGGAAAGACCGTGCTCGGGGGCCTCGGCTTCGGCACGCTCATGACCCTATTCCTCATGCCCGTCATGTACTACATCTTCAACCGCATCCGCGAAAAGCGCGACGCCACGCGGGCGGCGCGGCGGGAAGCGAAGGTCACTGCCGCGCTCGCCTCGGCGGGAGGGGTCGGGACGGTCGACACCGCGGAGGGAATGAAATGAAACGCGTCGAAATCGTGTTCAGCCAATCGCTCGAGGAAGACCTCTTCGCCGCGTTCAAGGACATCCCGGAAGCCGGCTTCTTCACGATGATCCCCGGCGTCCACGGCAAGGGTTTCTCCACGCCCAAGATGGGCGACGCCGTGTGGCCGGACCTCAACAAGATCATGATCATCTACACGGACTCGGACGCCGCCGCGACCGCCATCGAACGAGCCGTCGCGACGGTGCGGGACAAATACCCCGCCGAAGGCTGTGCCTGCTTCGTGATGTGACTTATTTGAAGAAGATTTGCCGCGGAGACACGGAGACACGGAGAAAAGGAAAGAGGTTTAAGAGAGGCTAACACGGGTATGGTCTTAATAAGCGAAAGCATGCCGCGATGCGTTCGGTTCAATGTCGTCGCAATGCTTCCGCACGTGCCTTGGGATATGATAGTCCGTCGCGACGAGTTCGGCCGCGTCTCAGCGGCCAACCGTCGCGACGCCAGGGTTTGCCAGAATGCCCTCCGCGCTTCGCCGACCTGCGAGCCGTTGTGCGACGCCACTGGGGTAATCCGGCGCCCGATGACGCACCGACTGCGACCCCCGGGTGGACTTATTCTAACGGTCCATAGCCGAATAAAGCCCGCAGCGATTCGTCGACCGTTGAGCCGTTGTGCGGCCTTGCTGGGGTAAGGTCGCGCCAGCTTGTTGGAACCGTATGCGCCGGGTCGGGTGGCGTGAAAAAAGCGGGGTATCGTGAGGTACTCCGAATGATACCCTGCTTTTTTCAGCGACAGGACCCGACCTATACGGTCCTAATAAAATAGCCGCACCTTCGCGAATGGATTGAACGACGGTGTCAGATGTTCGAAACGCCGTCCGCCCGCAACGCCAGCGCCACAAGATGCTCGCCCACGTCGCGCGGCCACTTCCTCGCGATGGATTTGAACCGCTTGAAGTCGCGGGCGTACAGCGCGCGCGACGCCTCCTCGCAGTCCTCCAGGTTGCCCGCCAAGACCCAGAGCTCGCGGTCGGCCGCCTCGATGCGGTCCTTGGCGCGGTCTTCGGGCGACTCGGATTTCATCGCGGCCTCCACGACGCGCCTGAGCGCCGCCGACACGTTGCGGTCCTTCCGTTCGAGCCATTCCCAATGCCTCGGCAGGAGCGTGACCTCCATGGCCTTGACCCCGAGGCTCGGGCGGCCCGGTCCCGGCTTCGGCTTCGGCGGGAGCGCTCGCGCGATCACGTCGTCGACGGAGCCGCGCAGGTCGAAGTCGACTTGCTTGCCCGTCTCGTCGTCGAAGACGAGCACGCCCGCGCCGCTCTCGCGTTCGAGCGCCGCCTTGACCGCGGTCAGCGCGCCGGCCAGATCCGCCGTTACGATGCGTTCGCTGCCCGCGAAAGCGGTATATGTGTTGTGTTCCATGAGGCGATTATATCCGGGTAAAATAGAATGTCAATATAATCCGGATTAAATTGTTGCCACTTTCAGCAATCCCGCGGTCGGACGCATCGCGCCGGAGGACGGGGCTGTCCTAAAAGTACAAGGGCAGCCCCTTTTTATTATCCAAACAGAATTTA
>CAYZZW010000053.1:0-24469 GCA_964482955.1 uncultured Treponemataceae bacterium
GCGGCGGCTCGTGCAGGAAGGGAAGACGGTCCTCCTCATCACGCACAAGCTCAAGGAGATCAAGGAAGTCGCCGACGCCTGCACCGTCCTCCGGCGCGGGAAGCTCATCGGGACGGTGCCCGTGGCGGACACGACCGAGGAGCGCATGGCCGAGATGATGGTCGGCCGCGAGGTCAATTTCCACGTCGACAAGGCGCCCGCGACGCCGGGCGACGTCCTCCTCAAGATCGAGGGCCTGGACGTCCGGAACCCGAAGGGGCTCCTGGGCGTGAAGAAGCTGTCGCTCGAGGTGTGCCGCGGCGAGATCCTGGGCGTGTGCGGCATCGACGGCAACGGGCAGACGGAACTCGCGCAGGCGATCACGGGCCTCCTTCCCGTCGAGTCGGGGCGCATCCTCCTCAAGGGCCGCGACCTGGCCCGCGCCACGATAAAGGAGCGCTGCGAGAGCGGGCTGGGGCACATTCCCGAAGACCGGCACAAGCACGGGCTCGTCCTCGATTTCCGGCTGGACGAAAACCTCGTCATGCACAACTACCACAAGAAGCCCTTCGCGCGCGGCTTCGTGCTCGACGCCGCCGCCATCCGCGCCAACGCGGAGCGGCTCATCAAGGAATTCGACGTGCGCTGCGGGCAAGGTCCGGCCACGCCGGCGCGTTCCATGTCGGGCGGCAACCAGCAGAAGGCCATCGTCGCGCGCGAGATCGACCTGTCGCCCGACGTGTTCGTCGTGGCGCAGCCGACCCGCGGGCTCGACGTCGGCGCCATCGAGTACATCCACAAGCGCATCGTCGCCGAGCGCGACAAGGGCAAGGCGATCCTGCTCCTGTCGCTCGAGCTCGACGAGATCCTCGACGTGGCGGACCGCATCGCCGTGATCTACGGCGGCGAGATCGTCGGCGTCGTGGACGCGAAGGAAACCGACGAGAACGAGCTCGGGCTCATGATGTCCGGCTCGGTGAGGAAGGCCGTATGAGTTCGGAAAAGAAGCACGGCGCCCTCGCCGTGTCCCTCGTCGCGGTCCTGCTCGGGTTCCTGACGGGATCGGTCATCATCCTGCTCACGGGACGGAACCCGCTGGCCATGTTCCAGGCCATGCTGCAGGGCGCGACGGGCGTCATCCTGAAAACGGGCAAGTTCAACCCGCGCTACGTCGGCGAGTTCGTGATCCAGGCCATGCCGATCATCCTCACGGGACTGTCGGTCGGTTTCGCGTTCCGGACGGGCCTGTTCAACATCGGCGCGGAGGGGCAGTTCATCGTCGGCTCGCTCGCGGCCACGTTCATCGCGCTCTGGGTGAAGGCGCCGCCCGTCATCCACGTGATCCTCGTGCTGCTCGGCGCGATGGCGGCCGGCGGGCTCTGGGGCGCCATCCCCGGCTTCCTCAAGGCGAAGTTCAACATCCACGAGGTCGTCGTGACGATCATGCTCAACCACACGGCCTTCTATCTGAACAACTGGGCCATCCTGGACGTGCTCCGAAGCGTGGACCGCGTGAAGACCGCGGAGTTCCCGGTGACCGCGCTCCTCAAGGACCCGATGCTGTCGCAGCTCACGCGCGGCTCGCGGCTCAACTGGGGCTTCGTGCCGGTGATCCTCGCGCTCGTCGCCTTCTGGTTCATCATCGAGAAGACCACGTTCGGGTACGGGCTCCGCGCGGTCGGCTTCAACAAGGACGCCGCCAAGTACGCGGGCATGAAGGTGTCGCGCAACGTGGTGCTGTCCATGACCATCGCCGGCGCGTTCGCCGCGCTGGCCGGGGCCATCATCACCGTGGGTACCTTCAACTTCGGCCGCGCGCTGCCGGCCGCGGAAGGCTACGGCTTCGACGGCATCGCGGTGGCGCTCGTGGGCGGCAACGCCGCTCCGGGCATCTTCCTGGCGGGCCTGCTCTTCGGCATGCTCAAGGCGGCCCAGCCGCTCATGCAGTCGCAGGGCATCCCGAAGGAGATAGCCGGCATCATCCAGGCGTCCATCGTGATGTTCGTGGCGATGCAGCACGGCATCACCTACGTCCTCTCGCGCTTCCGCGCGAAGAAGGAAACCCCGAAGGAGGCGGAGGCATGAACCTGATCGTCCAGATGTTTCCCATCGCCCTCGCCTACACGACGCCCATCGTCATCGCGGCGCTCGGAGGGCTTTTCAGCGAGCGCTCGGGCATCGTCAACATCGGCCTCGAGGGCATCATGATGGTGGGCGGCTTCGCGGCCGCCTCCGTGACCGTGGTCCTGGAGCCGCTCACGCCCCACGCGGGCTGGGTGGGGCTCGCCGTCGGCGTCGCCGCGGGCATCGCGTTCTCGGCGCTCCACGCCTTCGCGAGCGTCAACCTGAAGGCCGAGCAGGTCGTGTCCGGCACCGCGCTCAACATCCTGGCGGGCGGGCTCACCGTGTACCTCTGCCAGATTTTCTTCGGCCAGCAGCGCACGGCCGCCTTCCAGACGGGCATCCTCAAGGTGTCCGTGCCCGGGCTCGAGAAGATTCCGGTCCTCGGGCCGGCGCTGTTCAGGGAGATCTATCCGACCTTCTATATCGCGATCGGACTCGTGCTCTTCACCTGGTTCCTCGTGTGGACGACTCCGTTTGGCCTCCGCCTGCGCGCGTGCGGCGAGCATCCGCAGGCGGCTGCTTCCATGGGCGTCAACGTCATCGCGATGCGATACGTCGGCGTGCTCGCGTCCGGGGCGCTGGCTGGACTCGCGGGCGCGGTCATGGTGCTCACTCAGGACATCCAGTACACGATCAGCTCGGTGCACGGCGTCGGCTTCATCGCGCTCGCGTCGCTCATTTTCGGCAAGTGGAATCCGTGGGGCGTGCTCGGCGCCGGTTTCTTCTTCGGCTTCGCGCAGACGCTCTCGTACTACGCCAAGGACATTCCGTTCCTGTCGGCGGTGCCGACGGACGTGTTCTTCGTGCTGCCGTACGTGCTCACCATCGTCGCGCTCATCGTCTTCAGCGGGAAATCGGTCGGACCGAAGGCGGCCGGCGAGATTTACGACGCGGGGAAACGCTGATGCGCGCCCGGCCGGTACGGGAGAGGAGCGCGGCGATGAAACGGACCTTCGCGGCGCTCGTCGCCATCCTCCTCTTCGTGTCGTGCCGCAAGGTCGAGAAGGCGACCGGGAATACGATCGGCTCGACGGGCATCCTGTTCAAGATCGGCGTGGCCCTCGATATCGGCGGCCTCGGCGACAAGGCTTTCAACGACTCGGCGTACGAGGGGATGAAGCGCCTGGCCGAAACCTACCGGGGCTTCATCGCCGAGGACAACGTCAACTTCGGCTTCGTCCTCCAGATCCGCTACATCGAGACGAAGACCGAGGGCCGCGACCGGGAACAGATCGTCAACTTCCTCGCGCGGAACGGCTACGATCTCGTAATCGGCATCGGATCGACCTACGTCGACGCCGTGCTCGTCGCCGCCAAGAACAACCCGGATACCCATTTCGCCGTCATCGACGGGCTCATCCCGAACCTGGACACCTCGTCGAACATCACGTGCGTCACGTTCGCCGACCACGAAGGAGCCTTCATGGCGGGCGCCGTCGCCGGCTACCTGACCCGCGACGATCCGAAGGAACGGGTCGGCTTCATGGGCGGCACCAACAATCCGGTCGTGAACCGGTACCGCGTGGGCTACTACGCCGGCGCCGCGTACACGAATCCGGGCCTCCTGCCGAGCGGCTTCGTGACCAAATTCGTCTCGAACGACATCACCGGCTTCAACGATCCGGACGCGGCGTACGCGGCCGCGTACGAAGTGTTCACGCGCGGCGCCGGCATCGTGTTCCAGGCCTGCGGCAGGTCGGGCGCGGGCGTGTTCAAGGCCGCCTACGAGAACGATTGCCTCGCGATCGGTTCCGAGGTCGACCAGGCCACCGCCTTCGCGGCTTCGGAGGACCCCGAGCAGGTCCGGTACGCGGGGGTCATCGCTACCTCGATGGTGAAGCGCATCGACCGCGCGGTCTTCATGCTCGGCAAGGAACTCATGGAGTGGAAATCGATGCGCGGGGGATACCGGCTGTTCAAGCTGGCGGACGGCGGCGTGGACTACGTCCTGAACGATACCAACGCGGTGAGGCTCCGCGCATACGTCTCCGAACTGGACGCCTTGAAGCGAGCGATCGTCGAAGGCGTGGTCACGGTGCCCGAGAACGACGACCAGCTCAAGGGCTTCTACGAGGACGTCCTCACCGGCCGCTTCACGGGTCAGCTCGGCCAATGACCGGCACGAAACTGGTCGGCATCTGCGGCGGGTCGGGTTCCGGCAAGACGACCATCGTCCGGAAGATCTCGGAGGTCGTCTCCGACTTCGTCTTCCTGCCGCAGGACAACTACTACAAGAGCGCCGAGTACATCTCCAACTCCAACATCACCGCGTTCAACTTCGACCATCCGGAGGCGTTCGACAACGACCTGCTCGTCGAGCACCTGAAGGCCCTCAAGGCCGGCATGGCGATCGAGATGCCGACCTACGACTTCGTGCACCACCGGCGGGCCGCCGAGACGATCCACGTGGAACCGAAGAACCTGATCGTCTTCGAGGGGATCATGGTGTTCACGAACAAGGCGGTGCGCGACCTCATCGACCTCAAGATCTTCGTGGACACGCCGGACGACATCCGCTTCATACGACGCCTCTCGCGCGACATCAAGGAGCGCGGGCGGACGCTGGACTCGGTCATCGAACAGTACCTGAACGTGGTCCGTCCCGGCCACTACGAATTCATAGAGCCCACGAAAATCTACGCGGACCTCATCATCCCCGAGGGCGGCGCCAACGAAAACGCGCTCTCCGTCCTGGCCACCTTCATGAACACCATCGCGAACCAACGTTGAGAAAAGAACGCGGGAATGTGGCCACGAAGGACACGAAGTGCAGCCACGAAGAACACGAAGGAAGAGGGTATTAGGTCAAAGCTTTCCGCTACTCAATCTTCTAATCATCTTTACTCTTCTTCGTGCCCTTCGTGGTAACACCTTCGTGACCTTCGTGGTAAAGCATTAACACTCAAGGCTATCTGATAAATATGCGGCACAACGGAATGTTCATGCGGCCTTTGTTTACGGGGGTTTTCGAGGGGTCGGCTTGAGCCTCGTCCGGAGCTTCGGGTATAATCCCCCTTTCGATCCGTCGGGGCTCGTGGAACGACGCTCCGCGAAAGGCAGGTAGCACATGAGCAGGAAGACCATAGTCGTGGCGCTCGGCGGCAACGCCCTCATCGAGGAAGGCACCGAAGGCACGATCGAGCAGCAGTTCGAGAACACCCGCAAGTCCATGGACGCCATCGTCGGGCTCGTCAAGGAAGGCCACATGGTCGTCCTGACGCACGGTAACGGCCCGCAGGCCGGCGTCCACCTCATCCGCAACGAGGCGGGCTCGTCCCAGGTTCCCCCGAGCCCGCTCAACGTCATCGTGGCGGACACCCAGGGCTCCATCGGCTACATGATCCAGCAGTCCCTCGTGAACGAGCTCATCAAGGCCGGGGTCAAGAAGGACGTCGTCACCGTGATCACGCAGGTGGTCGTCGACAAGAACGATCCCTCCATGGTCAACCCGACCAAGTACGTCGGCCCCTTCTTCAAGGCCGACCAGGTCGAGCACTGCAAGTCCAAGGGTTGGGTGATGAAGGAAGACCCGGGCCGCGGTTTCCGCCGCGTCGTCGCGTCCCCGATTCCCGTCGACGTCGTCGAGACGGGCGTCATCCACGATCTCCTGAAGGACGGGAAGATGGTGATCGCGGTCGGCGGCGGCGGCGTGCCCGTCTGCCGGAACGCCGACGGCACCCTCTCGGGCGTCGATGCCGTCATCGACAAGGACCGCGCCTCGGCCCTGCTCGCGAACCTCATCAAGGCCGACGAGCTCCTCATCCTCACCGGCGTCGAAAAGGTCGCGATCAACTACAAGAAGCCGGACATGAAAGAGTTCGACACGCTGTCCGTGGCGGACGCCGAGCGCTACATGGCCGAAGGCCAGTTCCCGAAAGGCTCCATGGGCCCGAAGATCGAGGCGGCCATCGATTTCGTGAAGCGCGGCGGCAAGCACGTGATCATCACGAGCCTCGAAAAAGCCCAGGCCGCGGTCGACGGCAAGGCCGGCACCAAGATCGTAAAATAAGCTCGACCGCGGCCTTCTCAACGGAGTCGACGAACGCGCCCGTCGCGTTCGTCGTTCCGGCGCTCTTGAAGAGCGCCGGATGGTCGACGGCAAGGCCGGCACCAAGATCGTAAAATAAGCTCGACAGCGGCCTTCTCAAAGGAGTCGACGAACGCGCCCGTCGCGTTCGTCGTTCCGGCGCTCTTGAAGAGCGCCAGACGGTCGACGGCAAAGCCGGCACCAAGATAGTAAAGTAACGAATTGGCCCTTGTGGTGAAGACTCACCACGGAGACACGGAGTGTATCCACTGAGATCACGGAGGGAAGAATTGGAGGTTTGGGGATTGCCGAACCTGCATGATTCCCTCCGTGATTCTTTTCGGTAACTCCCGACCGCAGCAGCCCTTCTGCTCCCTAATGGTGTTAGCGTTGCCGCGTTTCAGGAAAATGCCTTTTTCCCGGATCCATAACTCCATATTCAGTATGCAGTAAGAAGAAGTCCTCAGAATTTCGATATATCAAGATCTCTTGGTTTCTTCTCCGTGATCTCCGTGGCCGAATCTCCGTGTATCTCTGTGGTCCTTCTTGCACGACGGATCCGTTGACCGACGCGGGGTTCTGTGCTACCGTACCCTGCCTTTTTGCACGCATTCGAATGTCGCGGTTTCTTCTATAAATACGATCCGCGGATCGCGTACGAGGCAATACATCCGTTCGCAAGGAAAGCGCCATGAATACGTCGTTCGTCCTCCCGCTTCTCCAGGCCCAGAGCGCCCAGTCGATGGACATGGTCGGAACGCTGGTCACCTTCGGTGCCGTGTTCCTCATCATGTACCTGCTCATCATCAGGCCGCAGAACAAGCAGAAGAAAGAGCTCCAGAACCTGATCAACACGCTCCAGAAGAACGACAAGGTCATCACCATCGGCGGAGTCCACGGCACCGTCGTGGCCACGAAGGAAAACACCGTCGTGATCAAGGTCGACGAAGGCTGCAAGATCGAGTTCTCGAAGAGCGCCATCGCCACGGTGACCTCGCGCGAGGGAGCCGAGAAGCCGGCGGACAAGCCCGCCGAGAAGATCGAAGAATCCAAGACCGAAGAAGCCGCCAAATAAGCGCTTCCGGACAAAAACCCGCAATTGGAGACTGAGGCATGAATAAAACGAAGCGATTCCTGCTCGTGCTCGCCGTATTGGGCATCGCGTTCGCCTTCCTGTTCCCGTCGATCAGGTGGTATTTCCTGACCCCGCGCGAGGACAAGGCCCTGGCCGTGGGAACCCGCGAACAGATCCGCGACTACGCCTGGCGCATGGCCAGCGCGGACCTGGTCGAAATCGAGAAGCTCAAGGCCGCGGACGAAAACGCGCCGCTGCCCGAAAAGTACCTGCCGCTCGTCGAGGGCGCCAAGAAGCAGTACGCGTTCGCGAAGAAGGCAGTCCCGACCGCGTGGACTCCCCGGACCCTGCTCGGGGCGTACGAATCCAGGCGCATCTGCCTGAACTCCTTCGAGGAGCACTACAGGACGAAGATCCTGGGCCTCAAGAACCTCCAGGGTTCCGCGGTGCAGTTGGGTCTCGACCTGTCCGGCGGCCTGTCGGTCATCATCCGCGCGGACCTCGACAGCTACGCGAAAAAGCTCCGTCCCGAGGGGAACCAGACGCTCTCCGACGCCGAGCGCGCCGAGGCCATGGACCGCGCGATGGAAGTGCTCACCAGCCGCATCGACAAGTTCGGCCTCACCGAGCCGGTGATCCGGCGCCAGGGCGCCGACTCGATCTACGTCGAGATTCCCGGCACCGCCGATCCCGAGCGCATCAACTCGATCATCATGGGCCGCGGCCGTCTGGCGTTCCACATCGTGGATTCCGACGCGACCGAAAAGCTCAACCAGTACCTCCGGACGAATCCCACCGGCATCGACGAGGACCTCAAGGTCGCCGATCCGGGCGTGGTGCCGGCCGGTTACATGGTCCGCAAGCTGTTCAAGCGCGACCAGTACGGCCTGGACGAGTGGACGGGCACCTACCTCGTGATCACCGAAACCCCGGGGCTCGACGGCAACCACATCCAGCGCGCCGAGGTTTCGAGCGACCCGATGGACGGGAAGCCCGTGGTCAACTTCGTCCTCGACAAGGAGGGCGGCGACCTCTTTTACGCCCTCACGTCGAGCCACGTCGGCAAGTTCATGACCGTGGTGCTCGACGACCGCGTGAAGAGCTACGCCCAGATCCGCACGGCCATCCGCGAGTCGGTGCAGATGTCGGGCTTCAACGTCGAGGAAGCCTCGAACCTGGCCAAGGTGCTGCGCACCGCGGCGCTGCCCATCGAGCTGTCCGTCGCGTCGCAGCAGGCCATCGGCGCCTCGCTCGGCGAGGACGCCATCGAGCAGGGCAAGCTGGCCGTGATCCTCGGCCTCGGCCTCGTGTTCGTGTTCATGTTCGCGTACTACAAGGGCGCCGGAATCAACGCCATGGTGGCGCAGGTGCTCAACCTCTACATCATGCTTTCGATCCTGTCCGCTTTCAACCTGACCCTGACCCTGCCCTCGATCGCGGGCTTCCTGCTCACGGTCGGCATGGCGGTCGACGCCAACGTCATCATCTACGAACGCATCAAGGAAGAGCTCCGGCTCGGCAAGGGTCGCAAGGCTTCCATCGCCGCGGGCTTCGACAAGGCGTTCTGGGCGGTCATGGACTCGAACATCACCACGATCATCGCGGCGCTGTTCCTGGCCCAGCTCGGATCCGGCCCCATCCAGGGCTTCGCCGTGTCGCTCGCCATCGGAAACATGACTTCGCTGTTCACGTCCCTCTTCGTCTCGAAGCTGATCTTCGATTTCGGTACCGACGTGGTCAAGTCCAAGTACGTGTCGATCAGCTGGAGGGTCAAGTAAATGCAGCGCGTCATCAAATGGGACAAGGCGTTCGTCCCCGCCATCATCCTGTCCGTGGTCCTCATCGGGGCGGGCCTCGCCGGCTACTTCACGATGGGCTTCAACCTCGGCGTGGACTTCCAGGCCGGCATCAACCAGTACGTGCAGCTCGCGTTCCCGGCCGTCGAGATCAGCTACGCGGGCAAGGGCAACGCGGTCGTCAACGTCTCCGAAAAGGGCCAGGCGTCCATCGTGTTCTCCGGCGCCGAGGTCGAGGCCAAGACCCTCGATTTCGACCTGAAGACCGGTACCATCGACGAGTTCGCCGCCAAGGTGGACGCCGTCGAGAACATCGACGCGAAGGTGCTCGACGGCGGCTCGTTGCCGGCGTCCACGCTCATCCCGACCTACCAGGGCGACTTCAACCTGGCCACCGCCCCGATCACGCTGCACCGCACGCCCCGCGACGCGAACGAGCTGTTCGCGTCCATCGACAAGGTGCGCGCCGCCGCCGAGACGGTCGGCACGGTCTCGGTCCAGTCGATCGGCGACAAGACGGCCCAGCAGTACATCATCCGCGTCCAGGACGACAAGAAGGACGATCCGAACTTCGGCTTGAACGCCTCCGCGAAGGTGAAAGCGGCGCTCGAGAAGGAATTCGGCGCCGGCAAGGTCATCGCCATGAAGACCGACACCGTCGACCAGCGCTTCTCGAAGGACCTTTCGAAGAACGCGCTCCTCCTCGTGCTCGCCACGCTCGGCGTGATCATGATCTACTCGACGCTGCGCTTCAAGCTGCAGTACGCCATCGGCGCCGTGCTCGCCATCGCGCACGACGCCCTCATCATGATCGGCTTCATCGTGTGGACCCGCATGGAGTTCAACACGAGCTCCATCGCGGCCATCCTGACGATCCTCGGCTACTCGATCAACGACACCATCGTCATCTTCGACCGCATCCGAGAGGACCACAAGCTGGCCCCGAACGAGCCCTACGGCGCGATCCTCAACAAATCGATCACCGTGACGCTCGGACGCACCATCATCACGACCGTGACGACGATGCTGGCCGTTTTCGCCCTGTACTTCTGCACGAAGGGAGACCTGAAGAGCTTCTCCCTCACGCTGATCGTCGGCATGGTGTCCGGTACCTACTCGACCATCTTCATCGCGACCGCGTTCACCAAGTTCTGGGACGACATGTCGCGGAAGAACACGGAAAAGAAGGCGCTGGCCCGCCACGAAGCCCATCACCCGACGGCCAAGGCCCCGAAGCCCGCCGCCCAACCCGCGAAGTAAGACACAACGCACAACGAAAAGACCGGAGCAGTGGGCTCCGGTCTTTTTTTCGGAGGAGACACGATGAAAAAAGTCGCTGGCATCGCTTTCGACGTCATTTCGGCGGGCATGCTCGTATTCCACGTTCTCGTGCTGGCCGGCGTCGCGCCGTACGAGATCGTGTGGGGTTCGATGATCAAGGGCCGGGATCAAATCTTCGTCCCCGAGACGATTGCGGTTCTGTTGACGGCGGCGTTCGCGTTCGTCGAATCAGCCGCTTCGGGCCTCATCCCGGTGAAGGGGAAGCTCTGGTCCGTCCTCGCCTGGTGCGTGTTCGGGTACATCGCGCTGAACGTAGCGGGAAATCTCGCGTCTCCGAACATGACGGAGAAGATCCTGTTCACGGTCATAGCCGCCGTCCAGGCGACCCTGGCGTTCCTGATCGCGTTTCCCCGAAAAACCGCGTAGATTCCGTCGCCCTGATCGCAGTCCGGCCATAGGCCGGACCCTACGGGCTAGGCAAAGATCTGCGAGAAAAACAAAGACGAATCAGTAAAGGTCCGGCGCCCTGTATGTTGTCCGGCCTATGGCCGGACCTTACGGGCAAGGCACAGAGTTCGAGAACGCTAAACGTAGAGCAAGTTAAGTCCGGCGCCCTGCACGTTGTCCGGCCTATGGCCGGACCCTACAGGCAAGGCGCCGTTGATGAGGCGTTGCGGAACGCAACGCACTACCATAAATTTCCACACATCTCCGGCGCCTAAAAGAATAAGCCCCGCAAACGCGGGGCTTATTCTTTTAGGCGCCGATCGGAATTGAACCGATGCATAAAGGTTTTGCAGACCTCTCCCTTACCACTTGGGTACGGCGCCGTGGTTCACAATATACAGAAAGCCGCATCGTTGTTCAAGCGGGGATGACGATCCGCGTCGCGGAAGATCCCGGATCGCCCGATGCGCCCTATTCCGTTTCGGCGGGCTCGGCGGCGGTCTCGTCGCGCGGAACCAGCGTGACGAGCACTTTGTCGATGCGGCGGCCGTCCATGTCGACGATTTCGTACGTGAGGCCATCCCATTCGAATATGTCGCCGACCTTGGGGATGACTCCGGACATGCGCATGATGTAGCCGGAAAGGGTGTGGTACGGATGCCCCGGTTCGGCGGGGACTTCGGATCCCACCGCGTCGGCGAAATCCTGAAAGTCCATCATGCCGTCGACGAACCAGCTGTTCTCGCCGCGCTCGACTATTTCCGGTTCGTCGCGCTTCGATACGAGCGAGGTTTCGCCGAGGACGTCCTCGACGATGTCGCGGATCGTGAGCGTGCCCTCGATGCCGCCGTATTCGTCGACGACGAACGCGAAACTCTTCTTGGCTCGCTTGAACGCGTCGAGCGCCTTGATCGCGGTGAAGGATTCGGGTACGAGGAAGGGCGGATCCATCACCTCGTCGATGCGTTCGATGCCGCCGCGCGAGTGGGCGAGCAGGAGCCGCCAGGAGTGGATGACGCCGACGGTGTCGTCGGTGCCGCCTTCGCGGACCGGAAAGTATTCCTGGTGTTCGTTCTCGAGCACCGTGGCGAGCATTTCCCCGGGGGTGGCGGAGCGGTCCAACCACACCAGGTCCGAGCGGTGCGTCATGAACGAGCCGAGCCGCCGGTCGCCGAGATAGAAGACGTTCTCGACGAGTTCCTGTTCCCGCTCCTCGAAGAGGCCTTCGCGCGTGCCTTCGCGGATGAGCACGCGGATTTCCTCCTCGGTGACCGCGTGGTCGCCCCGGTCCTTCACGCCGAAGAGCTTGAGGATGAGGCCGGTGACGAATGAGAGGATCTTGACGAAGGGGGCGAAGACGAGCTGGATGGCGCGGAGCGGGCCGATGACGCCGGAGGCGATCGCCTCGGGGCGCGACAGCGCGATCTGCTTGGGCACGAGTTCGCCGATGACGATCTGCGTGAAGGTGATGCCGAGGACGACCATGCCGAGACCGAGCGTGGAGGCGTATTGCTCGAGGGCCGGGATAGTCCTGAAAAAGCCGGTGAGGTTCTCGGCAATGGTGGTGCCGCCGAAGGCACCGGCGAAGACCCCGATGAGCGTGATGCCGAGCTGGATGGTCGATAGGAAGGCCGAAGGCGCTTCGATGACCTTGAGGACGGCTTTGTACGAACGCTTGCCTTCGTCGGCCTTGGCCTTGATCCGCGCCTTGCGCGACGAGACGACGGCCATCTCGGACATCGAGAAGAAACCGTTGACCAGGATGATTGCCAGTATGACGGCGGCGTCGATCCATGCCTGGTTCATGACGGACGCCTCCGTGATGGCGCTTGCGGGGGTTCTTCTTCGTGTCGGGTTTCGCGGGTACTCATGATGTCCGGAGACGATAGCCCCAGTCGGCGTCCGTCGTCAATCGGCCGCGCCGGGGCTTCGTCCATCAGTCCGCGGTCCGCGGTTTGTACGGGCGCTTCGGCGTCCGCTTCGACCCGGCGTCGCCTCGCGTCGCGCCGCCGGAACCGCGGGATCCTCGAACGGCTCTGCCCGATTCGGCCGCGCCCCGCGGGGCGCGAGGAGGACGCGACGCGTCGGAGCCGCGCGCGGTTTTTCCGGCGTCTCCTGAGCCCGGTTTCCGCGGACGTCCGCTCTCTGCGCGAGCGGGACGGGCGGCTGCGCGTCCGGCGCCTTCGCGTCCGGCGCTTCCGCGTGTTTCCGTCCGACGCGAGCCTTCTCGTTCCGAACTTCCGCGACGATCGCGCGCCGATCCGCGCGGGGCGCGGGGCTTCTCATCGAGGGGAACGTCGGTTTCCTCGGCGGGAGCGGTTTTCTTTTCGTCGTCGGAGGTCCAGAAGCCGTCCTTCCAGTTGAAGCGGCGGGTTTCCGGGAGCACCGTGCCTTCCTCCGCCGCCTTCATCACCTGGCGATAGAGGGGTTTCTTGAGGGCGATGAAGCTGAAGTCGAGCAGGAACCTGCCGAAGCCCTCTTTGCGCAGGAACGGCACGCGGTCCACGAGCGAGAAGGGATTCGCCGGCACGACGACCGATCCGGAGTCGCCCGACACGAGTTCGTAGGTGAGGCCGTCGCGATCCGTGAAGAAGCGGAAGTCGTGGGAATCGCGCAGGTTCGCGCGGATCGTGAAGAGCGGCGGGAAGGCGAAGACCGGCACCATGAAGGCGCGTTTGTCGTCCGACTCCGCGATCTTCATGAGGTTCTGCTTCGAGAACTCGAGCGGCGGGACGATGAGTTCGCAGCCCGCGTCGTGCAGGAAGGCCGCCGCGTACGGGTTGAACGCGTACAGGAAGGGGCCGGCCGCGATCGCGAGATCCTTGCCGCGCAGCATGGGCAGGTGGCCGAGGTTGTTGGCGATGAAATGGCGGAAGCCCTTGCCGCGCCAGAATTCGATCTCCTCGGCGAGCCAGGCAGCGTCCGATTCGGCGAGCCACGGCTCGAGCCAAAAGACGAGTTCCTTGCCGCGGAAGGGCAGTTCCTTCTCGTGCGAGCGGAGCTCGCGAGCGGTTTCGCGCGTGAGGCGCACGACAGCCTTGACGGGACGCACGGAGAGGAGGACGTGCAGGTCGGCGTAGCGGCTCGCCATGGCGTAGAGCCCTTCGGGGAAGTCGTCGCGAAGGCTCGATGGCGCCTTGTGCCGCGGCGGTTCGGGCGCGCGGTCCCAGCTCGGGAATTTCCGATAACGCGCCAGGTCGTCGGGGAGCACGCGGCGGTAGCGCTTCACCGATTCCGCCGTCTGGATGAGGTACAGCTCGTCCGAGACCTTGAAGGGGCAGTCGATCTTGAGGTAGAGGCCTTCGGGCGTCTGCTTGAGACCGCGGATCTTGCCCGTCACGCGGCCCGAGTCGTCGGCGCTGTGAACCCGCACCGAATCGCCCTCGGCGACGCCGTCCCGGCTTCCCACGAGGGCCCACTGCGGTCCTTCGTCCTCGAAGGCGCGCGCCTTGCGGATCTTGCCGAGCGGAGTGCCGGTGCCGCCCGCCTGGTCGGCGCGGATGAAGTCGGGTTCGGCCTTGCCGCGGAACCAGTAGAGCGTCTTCCGTCGGGCGAAATCGGATTGGAGGAGAGAGGCGGCTTTCGCCTCGGCGCGTTCGCGGTCGTGTCGCCAGTTGTCGATCATGTAGCGGTACGCGGCGACGACGGCGCCGACGTACTCGGCGCTCTTCATGCGCCCTTCGATCTTGAAGCAGTCGACGCCCGCCTCCGTGAGCTCGGGCACCTTGGTCACGAGCTCGAGGTCGTCCGGGCTGAAGAAGTAGCCCGAGCGCGAGCCTTCGGCTTCGTAGAGCCGTCGGCACGCTTGCGCGCAGGCGCCGCGGTTGGCGCTCTTGCCGCCGAGGTAGCTCGAGAACAGGCAGACGCCGGAACACGACACGCACAGCGCGCCGTGCACGAAGGTCTCGATCTCCAGGTTGGTTGACTTGCGGACGGAGGCGATCTCGTCGAGCGAGGTTTCGCGGGCCAGCACCACGCGCTTGAAGCCGAGCTTCGAGAGGACGTTGACGCCCGGCGACGACGCGACGTTCATCTGCGTCGAGGCATGGAGCCGGAGGGCGGGGAATTCGTCGCGCGCGAGCTTCACGACGCCGAGGTCCTGCACGATGACGCCGTCGGGGCCGACGCGGTTCAGGTACTGGAGCAGCTGGTACACGCGGTCGGATTCCCGCTCCTCGAAGACCGTGTTTACGGTGACGTACAGCCGCTTCCCGAGCTTGTGGAGCGATTCGACCGCCGCTTCGAACTGGTTGAAGGCGAAGTTCCGCGTCCGCATGCGCGCGTTGAAGGTCTTGAGGCCGAGGTAGACCGCGTCGGCGCCTTCGCCGACGGCGGCGTCGAGCGCCTCGATCGATCCGGCGGGCGCGAGCAGTTCGGGGTTGTCCATGTGGGGCTCTCCGGTGGACGGCTGTCCGTCCGGCCAGTATAGACCGCATTCGGAACAGGTGTATAGTGCCAGGCGGCGCGTTGGCTGACACGGAAAACGCTTGACCTCGGACCGCTTCGGTGGTAATACCAGAAAACACGCCGCGAGACGCGGTCTCGACGCGCGAGATGCCCGGGAGGAGATCATGAAACCAAAGAACGGCGACTGGCAGTCCTACAAGAGCGAGTTCATCGCCCAGCTCGAATCGGGAGTGCTCTCGGGCCGTTTTCCGCGCGGCGAGCGCCTTCCGGCCGAACGGCAGCTCTCGGTGATCTTCAAGGTGTCGAGACCGGTGGTCCACGACGCGCTCAAGACGCTCGAAGCGAAGGGGCTTGTGTCGATCAAGCCGCGGAAAGGCGTGTACGTGAACGATTATCGCCGCCAGGGCTCGCTGGAACTGCTGTTCTCGATCCTGCGGCACTCCAAGCCTCCGCTCAAGGACGACCTGCGCGACGGACTCCTCGAATTCCGGGAAGGATTCGAGCGGAAGATCACGCTGCTCGCCCTCGAGCGTGCCGACGAAGCGGGCGTCCGCGCGATCCGCGCGTGCGTGGACGGCCTTTCGAAACTGAAGTCCGCGTCGATCGCCGACAAGCTGAAGGCGGATTTCGACTTCCACCACGAGGTGAGCATCGCGAGCGGCAACCCGGTGGCCGCGATGATCTTCAATTCCTTCCGGAACACCTACGAGCTGCTCGTGCGGAACCTGTACGCCGTGCCCGGCTATTGGAACGACGTCGTCGCCGCGAGGACGAAGATCGTCGAAGCCATCGAGCGTCGGGACGAAAAGGCCGCCCGCGCGGCGCTGGATCGCCTCTCGGAAATCTCGGCGAAGGCGTTCGGAAACGCCGTCGGCTTGGCCGCCCGATCGGAAGACGCGAAGCCGAAACGCGGCACCGGTGCGGGCGCGTCCGAGGGAAAGACCGCGCGGACCGTGAAGGACGCCGCGATCGGCAAGGCGGGCGCGAAAAGGGCCGGGGGAACGGCGAAGCCCAAGCGGACTCGCGGAGCTCCCGTCAGCGCGAAGCGCCGAACCTGAACGTCCAGCGGGTTCCGGCCGAGCGGTCGAGTTCCCACGAGCCGGCGAGCTGTTTGACGAGCAGGACGACGAGCTGGAGGCCGAGGGTCTCCGAGTTCCGCGGATCGACCGAGTCCGGAATGCCGGGGCCGTTGTCCGACACCTCGATTTCGATCGCGTCCTCCGCGCGGCGAAGGCGGATACCGAGCGTGGGCCCGTCTTCGGACCGACCGATCCGATCCGCGGCGAACGCGTACTTGAGCGCGTTGGTGATCGTCTCGTTGACGACGAGACCGCAGGTGATGGCGGTGTCGATCCCGAGCTGGACCGGCTCCAGTTCGAGTTCGAGCCGGGGCGCCGGACCGACGTACGCGTAGGATCCTGTGAGCGATTCCGAGATCGTGCGAACGTATTCGGCGAAATCGATGCTGGACAGGTTGTGCGATTCGTACAGCATCTCGTGGATGGTCGAGAGCACCCTGATCCGGTCGATCGCCTCGTCGAACGCCTCGTCGCGCCCGGAGTTCTCGCCGCTCCGGCTCTGGAGCGTGAGCAGGCTGATGATGAGCTGGAGGTTGTTCTTCACGCGGTGGTGGATTTCGCGGAGCAGCACCTCCTTTTCCGCGAGGTTCGACAACAGCCGCGTTTCCGCCTCGCGCTTGTAGGTGACGTCCCGCACGCTCCGCACGACGACTTCGCGGCCGCCGATCACCGTGCGCGCTTCCTGCGTTTCCGCGGGGAATTCCGATCCGTCCTTCCTGCGGCACGTCGTGGCGGGACCCGGGCCGTTTCCGAGTGTCGGCAGCTCGGATCCGTACATGAGCGCGCCCGAGTCCATGCCGACGAAATCCGGGCGTTCGTACCCGAACAGCCTCGTGGCGTTCCGGTTCGCCTCGACGATCCGCATGCCGTCGGCGTCGATCATGAACATCGCGTCGCCGGAGGTTTCGAACACGGTGCGGTAGCGTTCCTCGCTCGACCGGATTTCCTGCTCGATCTCCTTGCGTTCGGTGAGGTCGACGAAGATCGCGAGATTGCGTTCGCCGAGGACGGACGTGTGGATTTCCACGTGTCGGACGGAACCGTCCTTGCGGGAAACGGTGGCCTCGATCGGCGCGATTTCGCCCGTCGAAGGCGAACGCTTGACGACGAGCTCCGTCCACAGTTCGCGCATGGCGTCGCGGTAGACCGGGTCGGGATACGCTTTCGTCCACCACGCGTCGATCGTCCGCACGTCGTCCGCGTCCCAGCCGAAGGTGTCGCGGAATTTCGCGTTCAGGTTCAGGATCCGTCCGTCCGCGTCCTCGACGAGCATGGGAACGGGCGTCCGGTCGAGCAGGCGCTTGAGTTCGAGTTCGTTCCGTCTGAGCTCGCGTTCCCGCTCCGCGACCGCTTCCGCCATCTTGGAGAAACTGTCGGCCAGGCGGCCGAAGTCGCTGAAGCCGCGGTACGCGATCGGGCGCCCGTAATCGCCGGCGGCGACGTCGTTCGAACGTTCCGACAGGAAGTCGATGTCGACCTTGATCCGGTGGAGCAGCAGGTTGACGGCGAACGCGGACAGGATCATCGCCAGGGCGGAGCTCGCGAGGACCGGGTTGAGCACGGACGCGAACAGCCGCCCGAAATAGTCGTCGGGCAGGCCCACGAGCACGATCCACCCGGAACCTGTCACCGCCGCGTGGCTCATCATCATCCGGGCGCCGTCCCGGCCGATGACCGGGCGGTTGCCCGATTTCGTGGCTTTCAGCCGGGCGAAATCCGGGAAGTCCGCCATCGTTTCGCGTCGGAACACCCGTTCGAGTTCCGTGTGGGCGATGAAGTAGCCCAGGGAATCGACGATGACGATCCGCTCGCCGCGTTTCGGCGAAAGCGTGTACACGTGGTTCGCCAGTTTTCTGAGGTCGAACGTGCCCACGATGACGCCGTCGCGGAAGGGCAGCGAGATCGACGCGGTCGCGTTGTGCGTGCTCCCGGAAATGAACGACGGCGATACGTAGCGCTCGCCGTTCGCCATCGGGGTGACGAAGAAATCGCGTTTCGAGAAGTCGTAGCCGGTTTCGATGGACGAGCCGGCGGACAGGATCACCTTGCCCGAGCGGTCGAGCACCATCACGCTCTCGAATTCCGGAAAGGCGACGACGACGCGGTCGAGCCCGACTTTCGTGCGCTGTTCCGCGAATTCGAGCAGGCGCAGGGCGGCCGTGGCGTTGTCGAGCAGCAGGTCGACGCCGTGCGCGATGGACGCGGCGAGCATGCCGGTCTGATCGACGATGTCGCCTCGGAACACGGTCACGACCGTCGGGACTATGGACGCGACGGTGACGAAGACCGCGCACGCCATCGCGACGAGGAGCGCGATACGGAGGAGCGAGGTCGAGCTGAATCCGGCCGATCGCGTTCCGGCGCGCGTCCTCATTCCACGACGCCCCTCGCGACGATCTTCCCGTCGCGGACTTCCTTGAGGTAGACCGGGCGCTTCGCGTCGCCCGTGCCGTCGAGGACGATCCGCCCCGACGGTGCGTCGACGATCCGCACCTTCGCGATCGCCTCGAGGAACGACGCGCGGTCGCGGCCCCCGAGCCTGATCGCCTCCGCGACGAGGAGCATCGCTTCCATCGTCTCGACGGCCACGAAGCTCGGCGCGGTGCCGTACGTGTCGCGATAGTCCTTCGCGAAGGAGGCGAGCGTCTCGAGCGACAGGTCGACCTGGTGCACGAACACGGCTCCCTCGACCGACGAACCGCCGTACTCGACGAGGGCTTCCGAACCGGCCCACCCGCTCAGGAAGAACGGCGCGCCGACGCCTTTCAGCCTGAGTCCCTGCGCGATCATGGCGGTATCGATGGGATTCGCGACGATGAGGACCGCGTCGAAGCGCCCGGCGGCGATTCCGTCGAAGTCGATCCCGGAGACCGATTCGAAGGAGACGCGATCGACCAGCGTGAACGCGGTGGCGATGTACCCGACATAGTCGTCGACGTACGCCGGATTGGCCGACGATCCCACGGCGACGACCCGCGCGACGCCCCGGTCCTTCATCGCGCGCCCGAGGAATTCCGGATCCCGGTCCGTGCTCATGATGGTACGGAAGAAACAGTCGTCCTTGCCGGACAGCGCGCCCGAGGTGGCCGCAGGGGACACGAGGGCGATGCCGCGCTCGTTCGCGAAGGGCAGCGCGGCGAGGGCGTTGGAGCTTTCGTAGTGGCCGACGATGGCGATGGCGCCCTGGTCGAAGAGCGCCTGGTCGACCGGCACGACCTTGGCCGGATCGCTCTCGAAATCCATGACCGACAGCTTGAGCAGCCTGCCCGCGACGCCACCGTCCCGGTTGACGCGACGAACGAACATTTCGGCGGCGTTGCGGCCCTCGACGCCGAGGGTGGCGTCCTTTCCGGACATGCTCGCGGCGAAGCCGATGACGAGCGGTTCCGCGCACGAGGAGGCGAGGAGCGCGGCCAGCGCCGCCGCCGGGAGCGACCGACGGACGTTCGGCTTTCGTGGACCAGGTTTCCGCATCTGCGCCCCTCCAGCGGGCGTCCGTTCGCGACGCGCCGTTACCCGAAAGTATTGAGCCGAAGCCCGCGCCATTCAAGTCCGGCGGGCGATTTCGCGCGCCGGACGCGCGGTTCCGTGCTACACTTTTCGGTCGCCGAGCCGGATCCGCATCGCGTCGGAACCGGCGAGCGGCGCAAGGAGATTCCATGAAGACGGATACGGGCCGTCTCCTCGAAGCGGCCGCGGCCGCGGCGCATGACGCCGAGTGGGTGGGCGTCCGGAGGAAACGTACCCGGACGACCACGCTCGCCGCCCGGGACGGGGCGTTCGAGGCGGCATTCGAATCGGAGGACGAGGGCTACATGGTGGAAGTCCTCTACGGGGGGCAGTTCGGCTACGCGGCGACCCAGGACCCGACGCCCGCGGGAGCGGCGACGGCCGGAATCAGGGCGCTCGCGGCGGCGAAGGCCGCGGCGCCGTACGCGCTGTTCCGCTTCGATTCTTCCGTGCGTCCGGCCACGCGCCTGCGCTGGACGACCCCGCGCGAACGGCGTTCCCGGCCGGCCTGCGACGCTGTTTCGGCCTTCCTCATCGAGGCCTGCCGGGCGCTCAAGGCGGGCGACGCCGTCATCCAGACCTTCGCCTACGCGGAAATCGGCCTCGACGACCTCGAGCTCGTATCGACGTCGGGCGCCGAGCTGCGACAGGCGACCCACTGGATCAATGGCTCGATGACCGCCTACGCCCGCGACGGCGCCGTCGTGCAGCGGCGGAGCGCGAACGGCCCGCAAGCCCGCTCGCGCCAGGGCGGGTTCGAGCTCCTCGATTTTCCGACCCTGCTCGACGACGCGCGGCGCGTCGGGGCGGAAGCCGTCGAGCTGCTCAAGGCGCCCGATTGCCCGAACGACCGGCGCACGCTCGTGCTCGCGCCCGACCAGATGATGCTGCAGATCCACGAAAGCGTCGGGCATCCCCTCGAGCTCGACCGCATCCTCGGGGACGAGCGCAACTACGCGGGCTCCACCTTCGTGAAGCTCGAGGACATCGGGACTTTCCGTTACGGCTCCGCGCTCATGAACGTGACCTTCGATCCGACGGTGGAAGGCGAGCTCGCGTGCTACGGCGCCGACGAGATCGGCGATCCGGCGCGGAAGACCTACCTCGTGAAGGATGGCATCCTCGTCGCCGCCCTCGGCGGGCTCGAGAGCCAGCGGCGCTCGGGGAAGCCCGGCGTCGCCAACCAGCGCGCCAGCTCGTGGAACCGCCCGCCCCTCGACCGCATGGCCAACCTCAACCTGGAGCCGGGCGGAAGCTCCTTCGCGGACCTCGTTTCCTCGGTGGAAAAGGGCGTGTACATGCAGGCCAACCGCTCGTGGTCCATCGACGACCACCGCAACAAGTTCCAGTTCGGGTGCGAGTACGCGACCCTCATCGAGGACGGCCGCCTCACGACGACGGTGCGCAACCCGAACTACCGCGGCGTCTCGTCCACCTTCTGGCGAAACCTGGTCGCGGTCGGCGACGGATCCACCCGCGGCGTCTTCGGCACGCCGAACTGCGGCAAGGCGGAGCCGAACCAGCAGATCGCCGTCGGGCACGCGAGCCCCGCGTGCGCGTTCGCGGACGTGGAAGTGTTCGGAGGCGGCGCATGAACGGCGATATCGATTTCAAGGCGATGTTCGGATCGATCGCGGACTTCGCGTTCGGGGAACTCCTGCCGGCGGAAGCGGCGGAGCTCACCTTCTCGGCGGAGTCGAGCTCGTTCCTGCGCTGGAACGGCGCGCGGATCCGTCAGACCGGCGCGGTCGACCAGGCCCACCTTTTCGTTCAGCTGTACGCGGGCGGCAAGACCTTCGCGTTCCGGCACAGTCTCTCCGGAGACGCCGAAGCCGACCGCGAAACCTTCGCGGACAGGCTGTCGGCCGCGCGCGCCACCCTGCCGCTCCTCCCGCCCGATCCCTTCCAGGTGCTCCCGTCGTCTTCCGAGCGTTCCGACGCCGGCTTCCGCGGCGCGCTCCTTTCCGACGACGAGCTTCCCGAGGCGCTCCTGGACGCGGCCGCCGGCCTCGACTACGTCGGCACGCATTCGCAAGGACTCGTCTGCCGCGGCGCGGCCAACTCGGCGGGCGCCCGCCACTGGTTTTCCACGGAGACCTTCCTCGTCGACTGTTCCGCCTACCTGCCCAACGAGAAGGCGGTCAAGTCGTCGTACGCGGGGCGCGCGTGGGACGCCGCCGAATACGCGAAGATCCTCGAAGGCATGCGGCGCTCCCTCGCGCACCTCGACGCGCCCGACAAGGTCCTCGCGCCCGGTAATTACCGCGCGTACGTCGCGCCGGAAGCCCTCGCGGAGCTCGTGACCTTCTTTTCGTGGGACGGGCTCGGCGAGCGCGGGCTCAGGCAGGGAGAGAGCGCGTACACGGCCCTCCGCGACGGCCGCGAACGCTTTTCGGAAAAGTTCGGCCTTTCCCAGGACTTTTCGCTGGGCGTCGAGCAGGCGTTCAATTCGGCGTCCGAAACCGCGCCCGAGCTGCTCCGCGTCGTCGACCGGGGCCGTTTGGCCAACACCCTCGTCTGCGCGCGCACCGCGAAGCAGTACGGCGTGCCGTCCAACGCGGCGCCCGACGACGAGTCCCTGCGCTCCGCGGCCATCGACCCCGGCACGCTCGACGAAGCCGAGGTCCTCGGGGCGCTCGGCACGGGTCTCTACATCCCCAACTTCCACTACCTCAACTGGAGCGACACCGAGACCGCGCGCGTGACCGGCATGACGCGCTTCGCCTGTCTTTGGGTGGAGGACGGCCGAGTCGTCTCGCCGATCAAGGACCTGCGCTTCGACGAGTCGCTGTACCGTCTCTTCGGCGACAAGCTCGTCGACCTCACGAAAGAGCGCCGACTCGTCGTCGATCCGACGACCTACGAGCGCCGCGCCCTCGGCGGCAGCCTGCTCCCCGGCATCCTCGTCGACGGCCTCACCTTCACGCTGTAATGGGAAATTCGCCGCGGAGACGTGGCGAAGAGGGATGGAAAAACCGAAAGACAAACGAGAGGGGAACCTTTCCCGGGAAAGGTTCCCCTCTCGCGCTTACCCTTCCAAAGAGCCCAGCAGCTTGTTGATGGCGGCGGCGGCGCGGCGGCCTTCGCCCATCGCGAGGATCACCGTCGCGGCGCCCAGCACGATGTCGCCGCCGGCGTACACGCGGTCGATGGACGTCTTCTGGTTCCCGTCGACGAGGATGTGGCCCCACTTGTCGACGGCCAGCTCCTTCGTCGTCTGCGAGAGGAGCGGGTTCGACTCGTTGCCGATGGCCACGATCACCGTGTCGAAGGCGACTTCGTGCTCGCTGCCCTTTATGCCGACGGGGCTGCGGCGTCCGGAGGCGTCCGGCTCGCCGAGTTCGTAATTCTTCACTTCGAGGCCGCGCACCTTCCCGTCGGCGTCGCCGAGGACTTGCGTGGGACTCGCGAGGAAGTCGAAGATGACGCCTTCCTCCATCGCGTGCCCGACTTCCTCCGCGCGCGCGGGCATTTCCTCGCGGGTGCGGCGGTAGAGCACGCGCACTTCCTCCGCGCCAAGCCGGAGCGCCATGCGCGCGGCGTCCATGGCCACGTTGCCGCCGCCGAGCACCGCCACGCGCTTGGACGGGTAGATGGGCGTGGCGGCCTTGCCGCGCGCGTACGCCTTCATGAGGTTGGCGCGCGTGAGGTACTCGTTCGCGCTGAAGACGCCGACGAGGTTCTCGCCGGGCATGTCCATGAACTTCGGCAGTCCCGCGCCGGAACCGACGAACACCGCGTCGAAGCCGTCCCCGTTCAAAAGGTCGACGAGCTTCCGCGTCCGGCCGACGAGGAAGTTCGTCTCGAGCCTCACGCCCATCTTTTCGAGCGCGGCCACTTCGGAGCGCACGATGTCCTTGGGCAGGCGGAATTCGGGAATGCCGTACACCATGACGCCGCCGGGCTTCTGGAAGGCTTCGTAGATGACGACGTCGTGGCCTTCGCGGCGGAGGTCGGCCGCCACGGTGAGCCCGGCGGGGCCGGAACCGACGACGGCCACGCGCTTTCCCGTGCGGGCTTTCGGCTCGGGCGGCGGGACGAGCGTGCCCTCGCGCGCGGCGTCGGCGACGAAGCGCTCGAGCCGCCCGATCTGCACGGCCTTGTCCACGCCGCCGAGCGCCTTGCCGACGGTGCAGGGGAGCTGGCACTGCTTTTCCTGCGGGCACACGCGGCCGCACACCGCGGGCAGAAGATTCGTCTTCATGATGACGGCGGTCGCGCCGGCCACGTCCCCGTCGCGGAGCTTTCCGACGAAACCGGGAATGTCGACGGCCACGGGGCAGCCCGCGACGCAGGGCGCGTTCTTGCACTGGAGGCAGCGCGCCGCCTCGACGCGCGCCTGCTCGAGCGAGTAGCCGAGCGCGACTTCCTCCATGTTGCGGGCGCGGACTTCCGGCGCCTGGCAGGGCATGTCCTGGCAGGGAACGGCCATGCGCTCCTTGTTGGACAGCGGCTTGCCGTCGATCTTCTGGAATTCGGCGCGGGCGGCCGCGGCGAGCTCTTCTTTCGAATGCGTCATCGGGATCCTCCCTGCGCGGCCGCGAGGCGCTCAGCCTCGATGTCGAGGTGGCAGCGTTCGTGCGCCTCGTCCTCGAGCGGCTTGTAGGCTCGGAGGCGGCGCATCATGCCGTCGAAGTCGACTTGGTGGCCGTCGAACTCGGGGCCGTCGACGCAGACGAACTTCGTCTGGCCGCCCACGGTGACGCGGCAGCCGCCGCACATGCCGGTGCCGTCGATCATGATC
>CAYZZW010000054.1:0-23789 GCA_964482955.1 uncultured Treponemataceae bacterium
CGTGTTTGACGTCGGAATCCATGGGGAGATTCCCGAGTGGTCAAAGGGGGCAGACTGTAAATCTGTTGGCTTAGCCTTCGAAGGTTCAAATCCTTCTCTCCCCATCGCCGGCGGACCTTTCGGGTTCGCCGGTTTTTTTTACGGAGCGTGCCGTGGTCGAGGCGTGGTACAGGCGGAAGGACGCGCGGTTCGAGTGCCAGAAGTGCGGCGGGTGTTGTTCGGGCGCCCCCGGCTACGTGTTCCTGTCGCGCGCCGATCTCGTGCGATTGCTGCGCGGCTTCCGGCTTGAATTCCGCGTTTTTTTGCGCGACTATTGCGTTCTGGTCGACGCGGGCGACTCGAAGGTCGTCTCGCTCCGCGAGACGAAGCGGATCAGGAACGGGAAGCCGTCCAACGATTGCGTGTTCCTGGGAGACTCGGGCTGTACCGCGTACGATTTCCGGCCCGAGCAATGCCGCAGTTACCCGTTCTGGTTCGGCGTCGCCGACGACGAGAACGCGTGGAACGACGAAGCCAGGTCGTGTCCGGGCATTGGCCGCGGCGACCGGGTCGATCCGGACCATATCGAAGAATGTCTGTGGCGCGCGCGGGCGTATCCTCCGCTCAGGTTGCCGCGCGGCGCGGACGGGGAAACGATTGATGAAATTGCGATTCTGGGGAGTGCGGGGTTCGATTCCGACGCCGGCCAGTCCCCTGCAGATGCGGAGCAGGATTTCCTCGATCGTCCAACGGATCCGTCCCGAGGATCTTGAGTCCCAGGACAGCCGCGAACGCTTCCTCGCCAACCTGCCCGACTTCCTCTTCTCCTCGATCGGCGGCAACACCGCGTGCGTGGAAGTCGAGACCGCGGAGGATTGCCGCGTCGTCTTCGACGCCGGCACCGGCATCCGCGATCTCGGCGCGTCGGCGGTCCAGTCGAAACGGCCCTCGTGCAACCACGTCTTCTTCTCGCACTTCCACTGGGACCACGTGCAGGGCTTGCCGTTCTTCGCGCCGGCCTTCGATCCGGCGTCCTCGGTCACGTTCTACAGTCCCGTACGCGGTTTCGAGCGCATCATCAAGGACCAGATGCGCGATCCGTATTTCCCGGTGACGATGGACGTCATGCGCGCGCGCAAGGACTTCGTCGAGCTCGACGGTTCGCCCGTGCGCCTCGGCGAGGTCGAGATCGGCTACCGCAAGATGTACCATCCGGGCGGCTGCTACAGCTACGTCGTGCGCTCGGGCGGCAAAAAGATCGTCTACTCGACGGACACCGAACTGCAGGAATCCGACTTTTCGCGCACCCCCGCGAACGAGGATTATTTCATGGACGCCGACGCCCTCATCATCGATTCGCAGTACACGCTCGGCGAAGCCATCGAGAAATACAACTGGGGACATTCGTCGTTCAGTCTCGCCGCGGACTTCGCGGTGAACTGGCGCATCAAGCGGCTCATCCTCTTCCACTTCGAGCCGACCTATTCCGACAAGAAGATCTTCAATATCTTCAAGTCCGCGGCATGGTACATCGGCCACCTCGAAAACGCGACCGTGGAGGTGATCCTGGCCCGCGAGGGGTTGGAGCTGGAGATATGACGGACACCCCCTCCGGACTGAAAACGCGGGACGTCGGAGTGGCCGTGGAAGGCGAGGACCTCGTGTCCCTGTTCCTCTTCCTCGGGGGGCACGAGGAGCGCCTCGACGGGCGCCTCGAAGCCCTGACGGGCCGCATCCGTGCCGCGCTCTACGAAGTCCTCACCATCGAGGAGATGGAGCGGCTCGAATCCCGCGCGCGCCGGGCGGAACGCTAGATTCCCCGTAGCCGCGCTCGCCACACCCCGTGAAAGGAAACATCATGACCGACGACGATCGTTCGAAATACAGGAACCGGAAGACCGCCTCGAACGCCGTCCGGGCGTTCGGCGTCCTGCTCGCCCTGGCCGCGTTCCTCGCGCTCGCGGGAGCCGCGGCGCTCGCCGCGGTCGGCGTGTCGCTCAACCGGCCCGGTACCGGACTCTCGCCGGGCGGCGACATCTTCGTCGTGGAGCGCGGCGAGACCGGCTCGGGCGCCGCGTCGCGGCTCGAGGCCGCCGGCTACATCCGCTCTCGGCTCCTCTTCCGCGCGCTCATGGTCGCGAAGCCGGGCGACCTCAAGGCAGGCACGTACCGCCTCGAGCGGCACATGACCACGCTCGACATCCTCGACCTGCTCCGCTCCGGCCGCGAAATGCTCGTCAAGGTGACCGTGCCGGAAGGCGCGACCCGCTCCGCGATCGCGCGCCTCCTCGAGGAAGCCGGCGTCGTGGACGCGGCCTCCTTCCTCGCCGCGAAACCCTCGCCGAACGCGTTCGTCGACGCGAAGGCCGATTCCGTGGAGGGCTACCTCTATCCGGACAGCTATTACTTCGCCAAGGGCTCGGACGCGGTCAAGGTGCTCGACACCTTCCTCTCCACGTTCGAGTCGAAGCTCCGTTCCGAACTCCCGGAAACCGCGTCGCTGTCGCCGGCCGAGCTCCGCGAGCGGGTCATCCTCGCTTCCGTCGTCGAGCGCGAATACCGCGCGGCTGACGAAGCCGCGCGGATCGCGGGCGTGTTCTACAACCGGCTCAAGCGGGGAATGAGGCTGCAGTCCTGCGCGACGGTCGTCTACCTCATGACCGAACGGCGCAAGCTCCCGCACCCCGAGCGCCTGTTCTACGCCGATCTCGAAATCGACGATCCCTACAACACCTACCTGTACGCCGGCTTGCCGCCGGGGCCGATCTGCAACCCGGGCCTCGTGGCGCTTTCGGCCGCCGTCCGGCCGGAGCCGAGCGCCTACCTGTACTTCCGCCTCGTCGACCCCGCCGAGGGACGGCACCACTTTTCAGAAACCTTCGACGAGCACGCGAGGGCCGAAGCCCTGTACGTGAAGGGACTGGGCGATTGAGCGCGGGACGGAGCGGACGCATCGCGAAGGCGTCGGTGGACGAGGTGATTTCGCGCTCGCCCATCGACGTCGTCGTCGCCGATTACGTCCGTCTCCAGAAAGCCGGCAATTCGCTCAAGGGACTCTGTCCCTTCCACTCGGAGCGCTCGCCGTCCTTCAACGTCACGCCCGACAAGGGCGTGTTCTACTGCTTCGGTTGCCAGAAAGGCGGCAACGTCGTCTCTTTCCTCATGGAAATAGAAAAGTGCACGTTCAAGGAGGCGATCGAGACGCTCGCCGAGCGTTTCGGCATCCCGCTTCAGTACGAAAACTCGGGCGACGCCCAGGCCGAGGACGAGGCGTCGAAGCTCCGGACCGCCCTCTACGGGCTCTACGAACGGCTCGCGAAGACCTTCCGCTACTTCCTCGCGGAACACGATTCGGGGAAAAAGGCCGCGGCGTACCTCCGGGGCCGCGGCGTCGAGGACGCAGTCGCGGAGCGCTTCCAGCTCGGCTACGCCCCCGCCCGGCGCCAGTGGCTCCACGCGTTCCTCGTGTCGAAGGGATACTCGCCCGAATTCCTTCAGAACTCCGGCTTGTTTTCGAGGACGAATCCCCGGTCGGCCGTCTTCGCCGATCGGCTCATGTTCCCGATTTCGGACACGCGCGGGCGCGTCGTCGCCTTCGGCGGCCGGATTCTGGAGGGTGAGGGCCCGAAATACCTCAATTCGCCCGAAACCCCGATTTTTTCCAAGCACGCGACGCTGTACGGCTATTCCCTGGCCGCCCCCGACATCCGGAAGAAGAAGAACGCCATCGTGTGCGAAGGCTACATGGACGTCATCGCCTATCACCGGGCCGGCCTGACCGAAGCCGTCGCCCCGCTCGGCACCGCCTTCACGCCCGCGCAGGCTTCGCTCCTCAAACGCCAGGCGGAAACAGTCGTGTTCGCCTTCGATTCCGACGAAGCGGGGCTTGCGGCCACCGAAAAGGCCCTTTTGATCGCCGAGCGGGAAGGGGTGGACGCCCGCGTCCTCACCCTGCAAGGTGGCAAGGACGCGGCCGAAATCCTCGAGAAAGACGGCCCGGGCCAATTGCACAAATCCCTCGATTTCACTATAAATGCACATGAATTCATGGTAAGGAGGGCGTCTTCCCGTTTCGACCCGGGAAATCCGGCCGAACGGGCGAAAGCCGTCGCGTTCCTGTTTCCATATCTCGACGCCCTGCGATTCGACGTGCGGAGGGACGACTGCATCGATCTGGCGGCCGCGGCGCTCCGCGCGGACAAGGCGGCGATACGGTACGATTTCGAACGCTTCCGCTCGGGAAACCGGGAACCGGCCGCCGGACAGCGACCGGACGAGACCAAGGGACTCGTCACGGGATTGGATCTGCAAGTGATGGCGGCGGCGGCCATCCACACCGACCGGTTTCCGTACCTGCGGTCGGTGATCGGCCTCGACGATCTCGAGGATCGCGCGGCCAGGGACGTCTTCCTCGCGCTCGAGGAGGCTTTCAGACGGGACGAATCCGGATTGGACGCCGTGCTGGCGCGCATCATGGACGAATCCGTCCGCGCCTTCCTGCTCGAAAAGACGGCCAAGGGCGAGTTCGGCATCAATCTTGACCGTTGGATACGCGAGTCCTGCCTCCGGATCAGGGCGCGGACGCTCAAGCGGCGCCGCGAGCGGGTCGTGGCGCGGCTTTCTTCCGGCGGGGGCACTGACCGGGACGGAGAGCAGACGACCGACGACCTGATCTACGAATCCATGTACCTCAATTCCGAGCTCAGCGCCGTCGAGGCGGAGCTCGCGCGCCTAAAGGATGTTTCGAATGAGCGATCTTGAGCTGGATCCCGCTGTCACGAAACTGCTCGAATACGCCAAGGTCAAGAAGACCATCAGCTTCGACGAACTCTCGGACTTCCTGCCCGAGACCTTGCTCAACTCCGACAAGATCGACGGCGTGCTGGCCCTTCTCGAGAAGAGCAACATCAAGCTCGAGGAGGAGGACCTCCAGGCCGAGGAAGAGCCGGCCTCCAAGGCGCCCGTCCCAGAAGGCGAGAAGAAGCGGCTCGTCTACAACGACAAGGAATCCTCGGTCGACGATCCCGTCCGCCTCTACCTCCGCGAGATCGGCAAGGAGAACCTCCTCACCGCCGAACAGGAGGTCGAACTCTCCAAGTCGATGGAAGAGGGCGAGACGATCATCAAGCGGATCATCAAGAAGAGCGGCATGCTCATTCCCGAATTCCACCTCATCGCGCAGAAGGCCAAGCGCGAGTCGGGCGCCCAACGCAAGGAGAATTCGGAGCGCATCGCCGAGCGCCGGCGGCTCAACCAGTTCTACCGCGACATCCTGCGCGACACGGCCGCGGACCTCAAGAACTACACGGAGCAGAAGAAACGCCTTCAGACCCGCGGCGCCGACGTGCTCGACGACGCGGCGCTCGCGAAGCAGCGCGAAGCGCTCCTCGAAAAGCTGCGCGACGCCGAGATGCACCCGGAGGAAATATCCTCGTTCTCCGAGAAGTTCATCACCGCGGCCAAGAAGATCCGCAAGTACCGCCGCGAGCAGGAGCGCCTCGAGAAGATCCTCCAGGTGAACACCGCGCGGGAGCTGCGCACGCTCGGCCGCAACCTGACCATCAAGGACCGCCGCGACGCCATCGAGGAGCAGCTCGGCCTGTCCTCGGACGAGATCAAGGAATACATCCGGCAGATCCAGGTCACGGAAAAGAACCTCCGCGGCTTCGAGCTCCAGTTCGAGAACAACTGCGACGAGATCATCGTGATGGCCAAGGACATCAACCGCGGCCGCATCATGATGAAGAACGCGAAGGACCGCCTCATCAAGGCGAACCTCCGTCTCGTCGTGTCCATCGCCAAGAAATACACGAACCGCGGCCTACAGTTCTTCGACCTCGTGCAGGAAGGCAACATCGGCCTCATCAAGGCGGTGGAGAAGTTCGAGTACCGCAAGGGCTACAAGTTCTCGACCTACGCGACGTGGTGGATCCGCCAGGCGATCACCCGGTCCATCTCCGACCAGGCGCGCACGATCCGCGTGCCCGTGCACATGATCGAGCAGATCAACAAGGTCGTGCGCGAATCCCGCCAGCTCATGCAGAAGCTCGGCCGCGAGCCGACCGACGAGGAGATCGCGCAGCAGCTCGGCTGGCCGGTCACCCGCGTCAAGAGCGTCAAGAACGTCGCCCGCGAGCCGATCTCGCTCGAGACGCCCATCGGAGAGGACGAGGACAGCCTGCTCGGCGACTTCATCGAGGACAAGGAAGTCGAGAACCCGAGCGTCCAGACCGACTACAAGCTCCTCCAGGAGCAGATCAGGTCGGTCCTGGCCACGCTGCCGCCCCGCGAGCAGGAAGTGCTCCGGATGCGCTTCGGCCTCGACGACGGCTATTCCCTGACGCTCGAGGAAGTGGGCCTCTATTTCAACGTGACCCGCGAGCGCATACGCCAGATAGAGGCGAAGGCGCTCAAGAAGCTCCGGCACTTCAAGCGGAGCCAGAAGCTCCGGGACTACATCGACCACTAGTCGACGGCCGTCCGTCCGGCCCTCCATTGAAACTCGGGGGGAATCCTGCTATCATCGCGGCGGCTTGGTCCGAACGGTCCCCGCTGCATCCGTCGTGTGAGGTGAAACGCCATGCTCATGGAAGAAGTGTTCTCCAGGTTCAAGAAATTCCAGGAAATCATGACGGAACGCGTCGCGATCGAGAAGGAAGTCGAGGACATCCCGAAGTCGCTCGCGACCCAGGAAGAAGTCCTCGCCCGCGTGAAGCGCGGCTACGCCGAGAAAACCGCCGAGCTCGACGCCGCCCGGGCGCGGCTCGCCGAGCTCCGCAACCAGCTGGCCGAGGCTGAAAGCTCCCGAGAGCACGCCGAAAAGCAGATGGACACCATCGAGACCCAGCGCGAGTACGAAGCCCTCAACAAGGAAATCCGCGACGCCGGCGACCGAGAGCACCTGTTCCGCAAGGACCTCCAGCGCGAGGAAGGCATGCTTGTCGAGCTCGAGGAGGCGGTCAAGCGCGACGAAGGCATGATCCGCCTACAGGAAGGCGAGATCGAGACCCTTCGGGAAAAGGTCCGCAACCTGACGCAGGCCAAGCAGGAGCGCATCGACGAGCTCAAGGCCCAGGAATCCGAGACGACCGAAGGCATCGATTCCGAGATCGTGTTCAAGTTCGGACGCATCATCCGCTCCAAGAAGGGCGTCGGCATCGTGCCCGTGCGCGGGCTCGTCTGCACCGGCTGCTCGATGATCCTGCCCGCGCAGTTCGTGAACGACGTTCGCCAGGGCAACAAGATCATTTTCTGCCCCTACTGCTCCCGCGTCCTCTTTTACCAGGATACGGGCGACCAAGAGGGCGATTTCATCGTGGACATCGAGTCCGGCAGCCTCGCCGACCTCGACGACTTCGCCGACGAGGGCGAAGAGGACGAGGGCGACGACGAGGGCGACGACGACAAGGGCTCGATGGACGATTCGGAGGACTGAATCCGGAGCGGACCGCCTTCGCCCGATCCGGCGACCGATCGGCGGTCCACCGTTCTTTGGCAATTCTAGGCAGGCCGTTTCGCCGCCCGCGCGTCCGTCATGGAAGCGCGGGAGGAAAGTCCGGGCTTACGAGGGCACGGCGCCGGCTAACCACCGGGCGCCGTCTCCGGGAAACCGGGGGCGGCGACAGACAGCGCAACAGAAAGCAAACCGCGTCCGCGGCGAAAGCCGCGGGCGTAAGGGTGAAAGGGTGGGGTAAGAGCCCACCGCGCCGCCGGCAACGGCGGCGGCACGGCAAACCTCGCCGTAAGCAAGGCCGAACAGCGATCGGATCGCCCGTCCGCCGCGCGGGGAACTCCCCGCGCGCAGATCGCGGGTAGGCCGCTGGAGACCCGAACGGGTCCGAGAGAGATGGCGAAACTGCGCGTCCGTCGCGCAAGCGGCGGACGCGGAGACAGAACCCGGCTTATCGGCCTGCCTTTTTCTTCATGTTCCCGCGCGTTGTGCGAACCCGCATGCCGGCTTCAATTGACTTTCGACTCCCTCTATGGTAGAAAACCGTTACCCAAGGCGAACATGGACATCTACGGACCCGATACCAACGCTTTTCCGAGCCGACCCGCCGCCAGAAGGCGCGGGTACCGCATTCTCAGGCGGGCGCTCGCCGCGGGTCTCGCCGTCGCCGCCCTCGCGGGCATCGTCGCCGGCGTGGTCGCGCTCGCCTCCCGGTCCTCCGACCGGCGCGAACGCGCGCTCGGTCTCGCCGCCATCGAGGAAATCTGGGCCAAGGGCGACTACAAGGCCGTGCACGCCTCTTGCGAAGCCCTGCTCGGCCGCCGTCCCGCCGACGTGAACACCCTCCTGTATTCCGCCTACTCCGCGTTCTATCTCGGCCTCGCCGAACTCGACGAGGAAGCGAAGCAATCGTGGATGAACGTCTGCGTCGCCCGCGTCCGGAGGGCGCTCGCGCTCGACGAGTCGCTGGCCGGCCAGGTCGACTACATGCTCGGCAAGGCGTACTTCTACAAAGGCTGGCACTACTACGATTCGAGCGCGGCCCGGTTCGAAAAGGCCGAATCCCGCGGCTTCAAGGCGAGCGATACCGACGAATACCTCGCGGTCGTCTATTCCGCGCTCGGGGATTCCGCGAAGAGCCTCGCCCGGTTCGAAAAGGCGCTCTCCGCTTCGCGCAACGGCCTCCTCCTGCTCGCCGCGGCCCGGGCTTTCCTCGACGCGGGGCAGCCGGAACGGGCCGAGTCGCTCGCGAAGGAAGCCGAGGCCGGAGCGGCCGACGCCGTCGTGCGTGAACGCGCCCGCCTCCAGCTGGCGGACATCTTCAAGGCGGCGAAGGACTACGACGCGGCGGAACGGACGCTCGCCGAAGCCATCGCCGACAATCCGGAATGCGCCGAGGCGCACTTCCTGCTCGGGCTCATATACTCGGAACGCGGCGACGCGGTGCGCGCGCGCTCGGAATGGCGCAAGACCGTCGCCATCGATCCGACGCACGCCGCCGCACGGCAGAAACTGAACGAACGATAACGGCCGCCAGCCTTCCCGTGAAGGGTCGGCGCCGCGGGCCGCAGGAGGAACTGATGGCATTGGGCAATTTTCTCGAGTCGTTTTCGCTCGACATCGGCATCGATCTCGGGACCTGCAATACGCTCATCTACGTGCGCGGCAAGGGCATCGTGGTCAACGAGCCCTCGGTGGTCGCGGTCGAACGCGGCACCAAGCGCGTCGTGGCCGTCGGCTCGGAGGCCAAGCGCATGCTCTGGAAGACCCCGGGCGGCATCATCGCCATCCGGCCGCTCCGCGACGGCGTCATCGCCGATCCGGACACGACCGAGAAGATGATCCGCTACTTCATCCAGAAGGTCATCCCGCGCCGCTGGTTCATGAAGCCGCGCATGGTCATCGGCGTCCCCTCGTGCATCACCGAGGTTGAGAAGCGCGCCGTTGAGGAAGCCGCCTACAAGGCCGGCGCCCGCTACGTGCAGGTCATCCACGAGTCGCTCGCCGCGGCCATCGGATCCGACATCCCCATCCACGAGCCGGCGGGCCACATGATCTGCGACATCGGCGGCGGCACCACCGAGATCTCGGTCATCTCGCTCAAGGGCATGGTCGTGACGAACGCCATCCGCATCGGCGGCGACGAGTTCGACGAATCGATCATCAAGCACATCCGCAGCGCGCACAACCTCATCATCGGCGAGCAGACCGCCGAGCGCCTCAAGATCGAGATCGGCAACGCGGCGCCCGACAAGGTGATCGAGAAGGAAGAGATCAAGGGCACGGACGCCATCACGGGCCTCCCGCGCCGCCTCGAGATCGATTCCGTCGAGGTGCGCGAGGCGCTCCAGGACCCGATCAACCAGATCGTCGAGGAGATCAAACGCACCCTCGGCCAGACCCCGCCCGAGCTCGCGGCGGACATCGTCGAGCGCGGCATCGTCATGGCGGGCGGCGGCTCGCTCCTCAAGGGCCTTCCGAAGCTCATCAGCAAGGAGACCGGCGTTCCGGTGATCCTGGCCGAGCGCCCGCTCGAGGCGGTCGCCATCGGCGCCGGAAAGTTCTTCGAGACCATGAAGAGCCAGGATTCCGCCTCGGGATCCTACGGCAACCTGAATCTCTAGATCCGCATGAACCAGGCGAATCAGCCCTCGACGCTCAAGCGGAAGGGCATCGTGTTCGTCGCCCTCTTCGCGGCGTGCGTCGTGATGCTCCTCGTGTCCACGAACTCCCTGTCGGGCGCGCCTGAGCGGATCGGGCTCACCGTAATATCGTTCGTGCAGCGCGGCTTCGACGCCGTCGGCGATTTTTTCGCGAACTCCTTGAACGCGCTTGCCGAGCTCCGGGAGCTCCGCGCGCGTTACAACGACTTGGCCGGCCGGATGGAGCAGTACCGGAACCTCGAGCGCGGCTTCGTCGAACTCAAGGCGGAAAACGACCGCCTCAAGGAACAGCTCGGATTCGCGACGACGGTCGGATACGGAAAGACCGCGGCGTCGATCATCGCCAAGGATCCCGAGAACATCTACACGACCTTCGTGATCGACAAGGGCGCCGCGGACGGCCTTCAGAAGAACCTGCCGGTCATCGCCTACCAGGACGGCCAGGAGGGTCTCGTCGGGCGCATCCTCGAAGTGGGGCGCTCGACGAGCATCGTGGTGCCGGTCTACGACGACGGTTCATTCGTCGCGTCCCGCCTGGACCGGACCCGGTATGACGGAC
This sequence comes from uncultured Treponemataceae bacterium, assembly GCA_964482955.1. Classification (GTDB taxonomy): domain Bacteria; phylum Spirochaetota; class Spirochaetia; order Treponematales; family UBA12059; genus JAPLSN01. The sequence continues at coordinate 10,652 of CAYZZW010000054.1, forward strand.
TCCTCGTCGGTTCCGGATCCTCGAACTCGCCCCTCGTGCTCCGATACGTGAAGAAGCGCGCGAAGGACGAGATCCAGTTCGGCGATCTCGTCGTGACCGCGGGGTACCAATCCCTCTATCCCAAGGACATCGCCATCGGCCGGGTGGGCAAGGTGCACGCGACCGATTACCGGGCTTCGCTGGAAATCGAAGTCGAGCCGGTCATCGATTTCGGGCGGCTCGAATACCTGTTCGTCATCAAGCCGGACGGCGTCGGGTCGGCGGCGTCGGATGCGAACGCGGCAACCGATCCGGCCGCCGCGCCGCAGAACGCCGAAGCGACGTCCACGGAGCGCTGACATGCTGAAAACCGTCCTCGTTTCCACCGGGATCGTCGTGCTGCTCGTCATCGCGCAGTCAACGTGGTTCCACGCGATCGCCATCCTCGGCGTCGTGCCGGATCTCGCGCTCGTCACGCTCGTCTACGTATCCTTCCGGAACCGGGGCGTCGAAGGGCAGATCGCGGGATTCCTGTCCGGCATTGTGCAGGATTTCATCTCCGCGGCTCCGCTCGGCTTGAACGCCCTCGTGAAGACGTTTTCGGGCTTCTGCTTCGGGCTCGTCGCGGGAAGCTTCTACCTGGACCGGATCTTCCTGCCGCTCCTGTTCGGCGTCGTCGCTACCCTGCTCAAGGCGCTCATGCTCGGCGTCGCCTCGCTCGCGTTTCCCGGCTCGGTCCACGCCTACGATCTCGCGTCGCCGACGCTCTGGGTGGAAGCGGGCTACAACGGGCTCGCGTCGCCGATCGTCTTCTTCATCCTCGGCATGGGCGGACGTCTGTTCGTCAACGAGCGGGTTCGGGGATGAGCGACCTTCACCGGACGGGAGAACCGGTCGATCCCAGGCGACTGTCCGCGCTCGCCTTCGTCTTCGCCGCCATTTTCGTCTGGTACGGCGGCTATCTCCTGTTTCTCCAGCTCGTGAAGGGCGTCGAGTTCAAGGCGAAAGCCGCGGGCATTTCCCGGCAAACGACCGTGATACCCTCGCAGCGCGGCGAGATCTACGACCGCGCGCAGTCCATCCCCCTCGTCCTCAACAACGATTCCTTCGCCGTCGACCTCGTGCCCGCCGAGTTGCCGTCCGAGCTCCGGGACACGGTCTGGGGAAAGCTGGCGCAGGTCCTCGAGCGCCCGCAGGACGAGCTTCGCAAGCGGATCGCCCCGGCCGAATACCATATGTACCAGCCCATCGAAATCGCCGAATCCGTCCCGTACGAAAAGGTCGCGGCCATCGCCGAGCGCATCGACGAATTCCCCGGCGTCACGTGGCACGTGAAGCCCAAGCGCAACTACCTGGAAACCGGCTCGATTTCGCACGTGATCGGCTACGTCGGGAACATCACGCGCGAGGAATACAAGCAGCTGTTCAACAAGGGATATTCGACGGGCGACGTCATCGGTAAGAGCGGCATCGAAAAGCAGTACGACGAGATCCTCCGCGGGAAGGACGGCCGCGAGTTCCGCACCGTGGACGTGAAGGGCAAGGACGTCCTCAGCTCCAACCGTCTCGTCGAACCGCCGCAACCGGGACAGAACATCGTCCTCACCATAGACCGCAAGCTCCAGATCGTCGCCGAAAAGGCGCTCGGCCAGCGGCCCGGCTCCGTCGTCGTCTTGAAGCCCGCCACCGGCGAAGTGCTCGCGATGGTGTCGTATCCCTGGTTCAATCCGAACCTGTTCGGCGAGGTGAGCGGAAACCGCGAATACGTCCGGGTGATGAACGACGCGAACACGCCGCTCCTCAACAGGACCATCCAGTCGGCATATCCGCCCGCGTCGACGTTCAAGGCCATCATGGCGACGGCGATCCTCGGCGAGGACAAGTTTCCGGCCGAGAAGACCGTGCTGTGTCCGGGCGAAATCTCCTACGGCGACCGGGTGTTCCGATGCTGGATCCGACGTCCCGGGCACGGGTACCTCGACCTGCGCGGCGCGATCGCGCAGTCGTGCGACATCTATTTCTGGACCGTGATGCGCGACAACGTCGGCATGGAGCGCATGGTCGCCTACGCGCGCGATTTCGGGCTCGGCCAAGCCACGGGAATAGACTTGCCCGGCGAGCTGTCGGGCTTCGTGCCGACCCCGAAATGGAAGGAAAACCGCTTCCACGAACGCTGGCTCGACGGCGACACGATGAACATGTCGATCGGGCAGGGGTACCTCCTCGTGACGCCGCTCCAGCTCGCGAACGCGTACGCGCTCCTCGTGAACGACGGCGTCGTCTACAAGCCGCACCTGCTCAAGGAAGTGCGGGACCAGACGTCCGGCGCCCTCGTGAAGCGCGTCGTCCCCGAAGTGCTCTTCAAGGCGCCGTTCGACAAGGACGACCTCAAGCTCGTCAGGGGCTATCTCCGGGAAGTCGTGACGACGGGCACGGCCCGCTATTCGATACCGACCCGCGTCGTCCAGGTAGCCGGCAAGACGGGCACGGGCGAGTTCGGCCTGTCCGACCGGTGGCATTCCTGGTTCGCCAGTTTCGGCCCGTACGACGCCAAGAATCCGGAGGACGCCATCGTCGTCATCGCCATGATCGAGGCGACGAAGGAATGGTGGACACCCTTCATTTCCGCGATCGTGTTCCAGGCGGCGTTCGCCGACCAGACGTACGAAGAAGCGCTGGCGACCCTCGGCATCTCCAACGTGGCCGCGGTTCGGCAGAACAGGATGGACTAGCGATGCCCTCGATACGCAAGACGCTCTCCGAGCTCGACTGGTTCATCGTGTTTCCGGTCTTGAGCCTGGTGACCGTCGGTATCCTCTTCATCTATTCCTCGGGCGTGACGAGCGAAGGTGTGCTCGTGTCGAACGAGTACGCCAAGCAGCTGGTGTGGGCCGCGTTCGGGATCGTCATGATGTTCGCCTTCGCCTTCATCGACTACCAGCGCCTGCGCGACTATACCCCGGTGGCCTATCTCGCCTTCGTGGCGATCCTCGTCTACACGAGGCTCTTCGGGCGCCTGGTGAACGGCGCCAAGTCGTGGATCGGAATCGGCGAACTCGGCATCCAACCGTCCGAGTTCGCGAAACTCATCGTCATCCTGTTCCTCGCGAACTACCTCGAGACGAGCCGCCAGACCACGACGCCTTTCCGCCGCTTCGCCCTGGCGTTCCTCATCGTCTCGCTTCCGATGGGCCTCATCCTCATCCAGCCGGACTTCGGCACTGCGCTCGTGTTCTTCCCGATTTTCATCGTCATGGCGTTCGCGGCCGGAGCCGACTGGCGCTACCTTTCGTTTTTCGGGATCACCGTCGCGGCCACGGCGGTGTTCACCGTGCTTCCGCTCTACGAACGGGTAATCGCCCGGCAGCGCATCCCCGTGCTGTTCGCGTTCTACGAAAAGCCCTTTTCCATCGTCGTGTTCGCGGCCGCCGCGGCGGTACTGGGGCTCGCGTTGGCCGGATACCGCTTTTTCCGCAAGCGCTATTACCGCGGTCTCGCGTTCGCCTCGGCCATCGTCGCGCTGTCCGTGCTGTTCTCGACCCTCGCGCATGCCGTGCTCAAGGAATACCAGATCATGCGGCTCATCGTCTTCCTCGACCCGAGCGTGGACAAGCTCGGGTCGGGCTGGAACATCCTGCAATCGATCACCGCCATCGGCTCCGGAGGACTCTTCGGCAAGGGCTACCTGCACGGAACCCAGAGCCACTACCGCTACCTGCCCCAGCAGAGCACCGACTTCATCTTTTCCATCATCGCCGAAGAGATCGGCTTCGTCGGCAGCCTGTTCGTCTTCGCGTGCTTCGCCCTCATTCTCTGGCGCTGCTTCCTCCTCATAAAGACGGTCAAGGACCGGTACGCCGCGTGCATCGTCGCCGGCATCATGGGGATGCTCGCGTTCCACTTCCTGATCAACGTCGGCATGGCCATGGGCATCATGCCGATCACCGGCATTCCGCTCTACTTCCTCTCCTACGGCGGCTCCTCGCTCCTGTCCATCATGACCGCGATGGGCATGGTGCTCGGCATCTCGACGAAGCGGTTCCGCTCGTGAAGCGGACCATCGATCCGCTTGCGGCGTTCGGGCGGCGGCTCGCGTCGGTCGAGAAGCCCGCCCGGTATCTCGGCGGCGAGACCGGAGCCGTCCGCAAGACCGACGCCGACTTCCTCGTCGCGTTCTGTTTCCCGGATCTGTACGAGATCGGCATGTCGAACCACGCGCTCCGTGTCATCGCGGGGGCGCTCAACTCGCTTCCGGACGTCCGCTGCGAACGGGTCTTCGCGCCTGCTCCCGACTTCGAGGCGCTGCTCGCCGAAACCGGCGTTCCGCTCTACACGCTCGAGTCGGGCACCGCGCTCGCCGACGCGGATCTCGTCGCCTTTACGCTCGGCTACGAACTCTCCGCCACGGGGATCCTCACGATCCTCGCCGCGGGCGGCGTGCCGGTCCTGACGGCGGAGCGGGGCGAAGACCACCCGCTCGTCATGGCGGGCGGCCCGGTCTGCTCGAACCCGCTCCCGTTCGCCTACTTCGTCGACGCCTTCTGGATCGGCGAGGCCGAAGCCGGTTTCTACGACCTGGTCGGACGCATGCGCGACGCGCGGCGCGCGGGCGCGCGCAGGTCGGAACTGCTCGCCCTCGTCGCTTCGCACGAGTCCGTATGGGTGCCGGGAAAGCGCGCGGTCCGCGCGGTCTTCGGCGGCTTTCCCGACGCGTCGTACGACACCGCCCTGCCGCTGCCGTCGGTGAAGCCGGTCCAGGATCACGGGGTGGTGGAGATCATGCGCGGCTGTCCGAACGGCTGCCGCTTCTGCCACGCCGGGTACTACTATCGGCCCCAGCGTTGCCGCGATCCCGGGCGGATCGTCGCGGAAATCGACGGCCTCGTCGCGAAGGGCGGTTTCCGCCAGATCACGCTCTCCTCGCTGTCCTCGGGCGACTATCCGGGCATCGTCGAACTGGTCCGTTCCCTCAACGAACGCTACCGGGGCAGGGGAGTGTCCTTCCAGCTGCCTTCCCTCAAGGTCGAAAGCTTTTCGCTCGAGACGCTCGAGACGCTTTCGGAAGTGCGGAAAGGCGGGCTCACCTTCGCGGTGGAGACGCCCGAAGCCGCGTGGCAGCTGTCGGTCAACAAGACGGTCACCGCGGACCGCATCCGCGGCATCGTCGCCGAAGCCAGGCGGCACGGGTACCGTTCCATCAAATTCTACTTCATGGTCGGTTTGCCGATCGGCGCGTCGCCCGACGAGGAAGCGGACGCCATCGCGGCCTTCGTCGGCGCCGTCGCGTCGGAGTCGGGTATCCAGGTGAACGTGACGATCGGCGTGTTCGTCCCGAAGCCCCATACGCCGTTCCAGCGCAATCTCCAGTTCGACGAAGCGACCGGCTTGCGCTCGATCCGGCGGGTCAAAGACGCGCTCCGCATCCACCGTAACGTCAAGGTGTCGTACCACGGTCCGTTCACGGCGGTGCTCGAGGGGATCGTCGCGCGGGGCGACGCGCAGGTAGGGGGGCTCATCCTCGAAGCGTGGAAACGCGGCGCGCGGTTCGACGCGTGGGACGATCTCTTTCGCGCCGACGTGTGGCGAGCGGTCTTGTCCGAACGTCCGGAGCTCTTGCGCATCCTTGAAGGATATCCGGCCGGTACGCCCCAGCCATGGGACGATATTTCGATCAGGGTGTCCGAGGGTTATCTGGAACGCGAGCGAGAGCGCGCGGATGATCGGGTCTCGACCACCGGTTGTATCGAAAACTGCACGGAGCGTTGCGGATCGTGCGATTCGGCCGCATCGATCGTCAAAAAAAGCATACTTCCCGAGAATCCTCCCAGGGAAGTAGAATCCGGGGATGTCACGAAACAAGTCGCCCGCATCCTATTCAAGTTCTCCAAGACGGGAAAGGCCGCGTATATCGCCCACCATACCGTCGGCGAGCTCTTGTTCCGCGCGTTCTCGATCGCGAGCTTGCCGATTTCCTACTCTGAGGGCTTCAATCCCCTCCCGAGACTGGACCTCGGGAATCCGCTCCCGCTCGGCGCTGAATCCGAGGCGGAATACGGCATCGTATCTCTTTCCGGCGATATCGACGCTGCGACCTTCGTCCGTTCCTTAGACGACAAGTTGCCGGAAGGCATGCGCGTGCTCGAAGCCGTACGGCTCGAGTATCCGTTCAACCGAAAGATCCTGTCGCTCGGGGCGGTGTTGCGCGGCGCCGAATATCGTTTCGATTTCGTTGACGGCGCGGACGCCTTTGCGCGAGCTGTCCCCGCCGCGCTGCCCGGGAAGAGCGTGTCGACTCGGAGCGCGGGAAACGCGGCTTTCGTCCGCTTGGCGGATCCGGCCGACGTCGCGCGGGTCGCGTCGCTCCGCGCCTTGATCGACGCGATGGACGCATGTTCCGCCGCGTCTTGGTCGAAGGTGTCGCGTGTCGAACAGTATGCCGCCGACAGAGCGGCTCTCGTCGACCTGGCGACGTTTTTCAGGCGACGCGGTTATTAGCCGATGCCGCCAAGCGGCGGTCGTTCGTTGACTCCGACAACTTCACGTAAGATCCGGACGCAGGATTACTTCATTCTTTTGCGCGATGCCAATAAGTAGACAGAATATACATTATCGGAAGTAAAGAAAACGCCAATCGCGAGCGGGGCGGAGCGCCACCCCATTGCCGGTCGAAGCGCTTAATACGTCGGTAGCAGGATTTTTCCGAGGAAACCGGGATTGCTGTATACGCCGCGCAGATCGTTCGTCAGGCAGAACGTGAACACGTAAATCTGCACGTACAGCGACGTTGTGGATCCGTTCGTGTTTTTCAAGTCCGCGTCGCCAAGATCGACCGAATCGCGAAAACTGACGGAGGTGCCATCGGGGCGGCGGTACACCGGAATGGGAGTGATCGCCCCGTAGAAAAGGCTCGGTTCCACGGCGGGCGGAAACTGGATGGTGATCGCCCCGACGTCCACGCTCGGGTCGGCCATGCCCAGGAGCGGAACCTCCGTGTCCGTCTTCTGCGACAGGCGCTTGTACCCGAGGTTTTTCACGTTCTGGAGGACCAAGTCAGGCGTCTGGTTGCTCGCGTACCCGGATATGGTTCCCGCGTCGGTTTCGGCGGCGGCCGCCTCGTTATACAAGCGGTAATAGAATTCGTACCCGTAGTTGAAGCATTCGGTCGACACGACGTTTTCGGAGTTGTTCCGGAAGGTGAAGTTCGTGCCCGAGGGAGTCTGGACGATCGGCGGGGACAGGAAAATATACTCCTCGAGGCCGCAGGATGCGAGCGCGAAGACGGCGGCAAAAGCGGCCGCGACGCCGCGGACTATCCGCGGCGTCGACGGGAAAGCGCCCTTCCCGCCCATGTTCACGCCTCCGTCGTCTTGGACGGCGGGTCGAGGCTTTCGAGACAATCGATGAGCTCGTAGATGACGACCGGTTTGTTCTTGCCTTTCACCCGGATGTTGTCGAGTTCGCGGAAGACGAACTTGTCCTTCACGAGCCCGTAGGTGCTCTCGCTCACGATGATGTTCGTGGTGTATTCCTTGTTCGTCGCCTCGAGCCGAGAGCCCAGGTTCACGTTGTCGCCTGTGAGCGTGTAGTTCATGCGGATGGGCGACCCCATGTTGCCGACGGTCATGATGCCGGAGTTGATCCCGATGCCGATGTTGATCCGGATGGGTTCGGGCCACGTCAGGTTCAGCTCCGCGAGCTTCTTCATCTGCACGAGGGCGCACTTGCACGCCAGGACGGCGTGGTCGGCCTGCGGGAGAGGCGCGCCCCAGAAGCACATGACCGCGTCGCCGATGTACTTGTCGAGCGTCCCGCCGTAGTCGAGCACGAGGTTCGTCATCGCCGTGAGGTACTCGTTCAGGTGGTTGACGAGCTCCTGGGGCGACATGTTCTCCGACAGCGTCGTGAATCCGCGGATGTCCGAGAAGAAGACCGTGAGTTCCTTGTCGACGCCGCCGAGCTCGGGCGGATTGTCGACGAGCTGGTCGACGACCTTGGGACTCACGTACTTGCCGAAGATGTCGCGGATGGCGCGCTTGTCCCGCTCCTCGGTGAAGGCGCGGTACACGATGACGGCCACGAAGGTGAAGATGATGCCGAGGGCCGGCTTCGTGAAGTTGACGATGATGTTGTACGCCTCGAACGTGAAGGTGATGCCGAAGAACAGGGCGACGAGCAGCGTGAGCACGATGAAGAACGTGCCGACCGTCGGCAGGCGCGACCCGAAGAAGCACACGAGGGCCACGAGCGCGCAGAGGACGAGGACGTCGATCCAGTACGGGGCGTAGTGGAGGAAGTTGTCCATGAGGATGGTGTTGAGCGCGTTCGAATGGATCTCGATGCCGTACATGAGGCCGTGCGGCGTCGGCTTTTCGTCCTGCGCCATGCCGCGGGAAAACGCGCCGACCATGAGGATCTTGTTGGCCAGGTTCAGGTCCGACGGCCACGTGGAGGCGTCGGGGCTCGGGGCCTTCGCGGCGTAACCCGCGTACGGCCGCACGGGGAAGGTCTGGCGCCCGTCGAAGGCTTCCTCGGAAGGCCGGCCCATGAAATTCACGAGCATTCGTCCGTGCTTGTCGATGGGGATGACGAGCTCGTCGACGGTCCGGTACGAGGCTTCCTTGACGACGTTCCCGTCGGCGTCGTAGGTCTCGGGAACCGTGACGATGCGGTACGGAAGGCGTTCGCCCGAGTCCGGATCGTATTTCGTCGGCGAAGGTATGCGTATGTGCTTCCCGATGACGACCTCGACGTCGGCGGGCGTCTTGCCGAAATAGTTGAGCGCGAGCGCGAGCGTGATGGACGGGACGAACGAGTCGCGGAAGCGTCTCAGGATGTGGTACTGGTAGTCGGGGGTGCCGTCGCCGTCGACGTCCTCGATCTTGAGCGGCGCGTTCCGTTCCATCGCGGTCTTGAGCGCCTTGAGCGCGGTCTCGGTGATCGGCGTCGGGACGTTGTGGTAACGGCCGTTCTTGTCGAGCCAGGCCAGGCGCTCGTACGCGCCTTCGTCGACCGCGTAGCCGGGTTTCACGTCGTCGAGCTTCATGGTCTCCACGAGCGTCGCGTGCTTGAGGATGATCGGCTGGCGCCGGTAGATCTCGTCCGCGTCGGGAATGTAGTTCGCGTGCCCGTAGCCCTTCACGCGCTTGCCGTAGGGCACGAGCGGCGCGTCCACGCCCAGGAAGGCTTCGACCGAACGCCAGTCGCCCTTCACGTTCGTGACGATCCCGCCGCGTTCGACGAGCGCGGCTTGGCGCTTTTCCGCCTCTTCCTCGAGCGACGGGGTCGGCGGCATGCTCTGCATGACGTTTTCGAGGAAGACCCGCCCGGATTCCTCCATGCCCCTGAGCAGGATGGCGTCGTCTGCGGGATCGACCGGTTCGGAGAAGAATATGTCGAGGAACACCGCGTTTTCGCGGGCGTTCTGGTCGGCGATGCGGGAAAAGGCGTTGAGGAGGTCGGCGTGGCGCCAGCGCGCGAAGGGCCAGCGGCCGAATTTCGAGAGCGTGCTCTGCTCGACCCCGATGATCACGATATCCTCGGAGCGTTTCGGATCGTTTTCCGACTTGCTGGTTCCCTCCTGGAAGACCATGTTCTGCCGTTCGGTCTTCAGGAGGAAATGCGTGTCGAGCACCTTGAGCTCGATGTTCCGGAGGAGGTCGCGCGTGCCGTCGAGCAGGAGCAGGATGCCGACGATGACCGTTCCGATGAGGAACGCGAAACGTCTGGTCTCGAAGATCTTGGAGCGTTTTTTAGCCATCGGTGCCTCCGTCGTCAAAAGACGACGGACCCGGACGATGCCGGGTCCGTCGCCGGAACGAAGGCGCGGGGATTCCGCCCCGTCGTTCTGGAACGCGCGACGCGTCGTGGCGTCGCCGCGGCGTCACAGGCCGTTGGAATCGAGGAAGATTATACGGCTCTTGGCGAGGTTTGTCCAATCGCCGGACGGTTTGGCGGCCAGCAGGGCGTCGTAGGTTTCCCGGGCCTTCTTGTATTCCTTCGCGTCCTCGAGGAGCAGGCCGAGCACGTACGCGTCGTGGGCGTATCCGTCCGACGTCGCGTAATCCTTGACGAGGATGCCGTACAGCTCGATGGCCTTCGCGTCGTCGCCCGCGGACATCGCGCAGGACGCGGCGTTGCGGAGCGCCGCGATTCCGAGGTCGAACTTCTTTCCCTTCTCGTAGAGTTCCATGAAGGCTTTCTGGGCGTCCGCGAATTCCTTCTTCTCGAAGTGCATGCGTCCCTTCACGAGGAGCGCCTTGAGTCCGGCGTAGGCGTTGCCGTACTGCTTGACCGCCTGGTCGATGTCGGCGCGGAGCGCGGTTTCGAGATCGCCCTTCTTGGCGTCGTCGGCCGAGTACCACGCCTCGAAGCTCTTGTTGACCTTTTCGATGGCGACGGCCTGCGCGTCGAGCGAGGCCTTGTTCACGAAGGTCCAGGCGATGGCGCCGATCACCGCCGCGGAGGCCGCGATCGCGAGGCCGAGCAGGACGACGCGATACTTCCTGAGGAAGTCCTCGGTCGCCTCGGCGAACGTCTTTTTCTCGGCCTGGGCCGTCTTGTCGTTTCTGGTTGCCACGTTGTCACTCCTTGGATCCGGCGATTCCGAGTTCCTTGATGAGGCGCGAGAGGTAGGTGCGCTGTATGTCGAGGACCCGGGCCGTTTCGGTCTGATTCCAATCGTTTTCCTCGAGGGCCGACCGGATGAAGTGCTTCTTGAAAAGCGTGATCGCGTCCTTGAGGTTCTTGCCGTGATACATGTTCCGGTCTTCGGGCCGGTCGCCGATCGAGAGGTCCGCGGCCGAGATGTACGTGTCCCTCGCCACGACGACGGCCCGTTCGACCGCGTTCTCGAGCTCTCGGATGTTGCCGGGCCAGGAATACGACAGCATGAGGCCCATGGCGTCGTCGGAGAAGCCGACGACCTGCTTTTTCACGTCCCGGCAGGCCGCTTTCAGGAAATGCTCCGAGAGCGGCGCGATGTCCTCCTTGCGCTTGCGAAGGGGCGGGACGTAGATCGGGAGCACGTTGAGCCGGTAGTAGAGGTCGTTCCGGAATTCGCCCCGCTCGACCAGCGATTCGATGTCGCGGTTGGTCGCGGCGATGATGCGGACGTCCACGGTCACCGAGTCGCTCGAGCCGACCCGCTCGAAGGTGCGCTGCTGGAGCACGCGGAGGAGCTTTGCCTGGAGCTTGAGCGGCATGTCCCCGATCTCGTCGAGGAAGATCGTGCCGCCGTCGGCCATCTCGAAACGGCCTTTCCGGTTCTGGACCGCGTCCGTGAAGGCGCCCTTCACGTGGCCGAACAGCTCGCTCTCGAGGAGCCCCTCGGGAAGCGCCGCGCAGTTCACGCGGACGAACGGCCCCTTCTGGCGCGGGGAGCGGAGGTGGATCTGCTCGGCGACGAGCTCCTTGCCCACGCCCGATTCGCCGAGGATGAGCACGGACGAATCGGTACGCGCCACCTTGTCGACGATCTCGAGCCGCTCCTTCATCGCGGGGCTGGCCGCGATGAGGGTGTGGTAGCCCTGCCCGCTCTGGATCTGGTCGCGCAGGAAGCCGATCTCGTCGCGGGCCTTCTCGAAGTATTGCGCGTTCTCGATGGCGATGGCGGCCTGGACCGCGAACACCTCGAGCCAGCGGAGATCGTCCTGCGTGAAGTACTTCTTGTCCTTCTTGTTGATGATCTCGATGACGCCGACGCACTTGTCCCTGATGACCATGGGGACGGCGGCGATCGAATAGGTCGGAAAGCCGATGGACTTGGAGATGTCCCCGTAGAAACGCGAATCGGTCTCGACGTCGTTGACGATGAGCGAGCGGCCGTGCTCGGCCACCCACCCCGCTATGCCTTCGCCCTGGTTCAGGGCGAACTTCATGACGTCACGGCCTTTGGGGCCGAGCGCGATCTCGAAATAGAGCTTCTTGTCCTCGGCGTTCTTGAGCGCGAGCGAGGACGCCTCCCCCTCGACGAGCCGCATCGCCGACTCGATGATCCGGGTCAGGAGCGATGTGGCGTCGCCGTAGTTGGAGTTGATGAGCGTGCTGACTTCGAGAAGGGTTTCGAACTTCCGGGGGTCGACACTCTCGAACATGACGAAGGTGCGTTACGCCTGGTCCCCGGAATCGTCCTTGCCCTTGAGGAGGTCGCCGAGCGTGTAGCCCGAATCGCCCTCTTCGTGCATGAACCGGGACATCTCTTCGCGCTGGGTCTTCTTGACCATGTCGCGGATCGAGAGCGAGAGCCGCTGGCGCTCGACGCTCAATTCGGTGACCATGGCCTTGATGGGGGTGCCCACCGGGAACTTCTTGACCGCGTCCTCGAAGCTTTCCTCGCGCTCGACGGTGAAGTTCGCCTTGTTGATGAGGCCCTCGATGTCGCCCTGCACCTTGACGAAGACGCCGAAGTCGGCGACGCCGGACACGACGCCGTCGACGACGGAACCCGTGCGGAAGGCCGTGGCGAAGCTCTGCCAGGGATCCTCGGACAGCTGCTTGACGCCCAGGCGGATGTTGTGGTCCTGCTGGTCGCTGCCGATGACGATGACGTCGATTTCCTGGCCGACTTCGACCTCGCTGCCCGGATTCTTGACCTTCTTCGTCCAGGAAAGGTCGTCGGCGTGCAGGAAGCCGTCCACGCCCTCTTCGAGCTCGACGAAGGCGCCGGCGTTCGTGATCTTCACGACCTTGCGCCTGAGGCGCATGCCGACCGGGTACTTGTTGTCGACGTTGTCCCAGGGATTGTCCTGCACCTGCTTGAGGCCGAGGGACACCTTGCCGCCCTGGAGGTCGTAATTGAGGATCATGCACTGGAGGACGTCGCCGATCTTGAGCATCTCTTCCGGCTTGCGGATCTTGCGGGTCCACGAGAATTCGGAGATGTGGGCGAGGCCCTCGATGCCTTCCTCGACTTCGATGAAGGCGCCGTATTCGGTGAGCTTGGTGACCTTTCCCTGCACGACGTCGCCGATGTGGTAGCGGTCCTCGAAGGTGAGCCACGGATCGTCGGTGAAGTGCTTGAGCGAGAGGTTGATCCGCTTTTCCTCGGGATCGAGGCGGATCACCTTGAGCTCGATCTCCTGGCCCTTCTTCACGAAGTCCTTCGGGCGGGTGACGTGGCCCCAGCTCATGTCGTTGATGTGGAGGAGGCCGTCGAAGCCGC
>CAYZZW010000055.1:0-23762 GCA_964482955.1 uncultured Treponemataceae bacterium
CGAAGATGCCGCCCGGCGATTCCCGGCTCAAGACGGGGTTGTTTTGACGGTTACGCTCCTTGGTGCTTAGCATGTGCATTATTGCGTGGTTTAGAAAAATAAATATTTCCCTGCGACGCTATCTGCCGGCCATCGCGCGTCTGCGCAGCCTGCGATCTGCTGGCGGCGTAGTTTTGCGCCGAGCGGGACGACTGAACTAGTCGCGCAAATAGACGGGCCAAGTTTGAGCGGTTGCTAGACATCTTCTTTTCTATTTATTGGCCTTAGTCGGTTAATTGGTATCAAGCCAACACTTTCAAATGATCTGCAAAAGCCTTCCAGCCCAGGGTATACACTCATAAATGTAATATTCATTTTAGCCAGTGATTCAAGAATACTCATTGCATGGTTCTTATTTATTGTAATTTTAATAACAAAATCATCGTTTTGGTAGTTTTCCAATATTTCTTGATGAGAATAATTTAAAGTATTGGGGATTAGAAAGGCTCCCTGTTGTGCCATAAGCCGATTGTTAGTAAAGACAGGCTCATAAGGTAATAGTATCGTATTCTTAATATCCCTTGTTTCTTTCATAATATTGTCGTACTTAACATTAACGTCTTTATAATATTCAGCATCAATTTTAGATATCTCTTTATACTTTATGCAAAATATCGATGCATTTTCTTTTATTTCAGAAATCGCAAAAAATAGCGCCACCCACGGAGAAAAAGAAAAATCCAACAGTCTTGTTGGTGCCCCATAATGTTGCATCAAAGATAACCAATCAAAATCGATATTTTTATCTGGCATTGCATCCAAATACAAATGTGCAGATCGTTTGAAGCTGTCAATTATCTCTTTTTCATATAATTCTTTCTTCAAGACAATTTTTCTAGATTTATTTAGGCTACGTAGTTCAATGTTTTTTTGAAACACCCGAAAAAGAGAGCTCTTTAATTCCCAGGTAGAATCTGATTGACCTCTATATAGCCATTCACGATAATTATGATTTGATATAACTTCTTCAAATTCTATCCACTCTCGTATTATCATTTCTTTCATAAATATCCTCCGCGCAAAGCGACATTCTACTAAAAATTGTACTGTCGTCTATGAAACCACGAAAGAAATATTATCCAGTAAACTAATTCTCCTCACATGAACATTCACCTCTATTATCTGACATGGTATAATATTAGTCAACAACGATATTTGAGCAATAAGATGTTATCTAGAACTCGATATATCCCGGGTGTCCGCGATAGCGTCACTCGCGTCGCAATGGGCACGGCTGTAATTACATAAAGTCGACGAGATCGACCTACGCCACTTCGAGCAGACTCAGTGCAACGACACCACTATAGGTAGATGGATACTCGGTTATCGCGTACGGATTCATCACCGAATAGCTGAGGCCGAGCCGCGTGGCGAAGTTCTCCGCTAAGAAGAAGGCAGCCATGCCTAGCCCAGCGCCAGAACGAATGGCAAAGCCATCTCGCTCAACGCGAACAAGCCGTCAGTCGAAACGCTCCCGGAATCCGTCTTGCGCTTCCTTGAGGAAAATAGATAAATCGGATTCGGGAACCGAGATGATTTGAATCCCCAGAAGTTCGGCCAAGGCTTCCACCTCGGCGTTGACGAGTTCCGGCGGGACGAAGAGCGAGGTCGGGAACGCATTCTTGAGTGCCCACGCTTCCGTGAGCAGCGCATGAACGTTTTCTTTCGTCAGTACTTCGGGACCCGTGCCGGGGAAAAACTGCCCGCACAAGATGTAGCAACTGGCGGCATCCATCAGACCGAAGCAAACGGCCGGTCCCCTGTCGTTCGTCATGACCGGTTTTTTCGATAGCTGGAACAATATCCACGTATCATTGACCACGAACTGTCTCGGATGCAATTCCATATCCATACCTCCCTTCTTCCCCTATTCTTTCCACTTTTCTTATTTCTTGCTTTCTTCCCTTCGTGATCTTCGTGGCTGAATCTTCGTGCCCTTCGTGGTAATTTGTTTTTAACGTCGTCCTATCCACGGACACAGCAACCGCTCCGCCAGGTCAACCACCGCGAACAACGCCAACCCGAGCAGGCTCAGCGCGACGATGCCGCCGTAGGTGGCGGGATAATCGGCCATCGCGTAGGAGTTCATCACGAAGTAACCGAGGCCGCGCCGCGTGGCGAAATTTTCGGCGAAGAAGAGCGCGGCCGTGCCCATCCCTACGCCGGAACGGAGCGACGAGAATATCCGCGGCAAGACCGCGGGGAGCGTGACGTGGCGCGCGAACGCCAGGCCGCGGAGGCCGAGCGACCTCGCCGCCAGCGTCGCGGAGGCGGGGATGTCGCGCACCCCGTCGCGCACGGACAAGGCTGTCTGGAACACGAGCACCGTAGCGACGAACGCGATCTTCGCGGCGTCACCGAGGCCGAACGCCACGAGGAAGAGCGGCAGTAGGGCCATCTTCGGGACGGGAAAGAGCGCGCGCGTCGGCGGGCCCAACGCTGCGTCCGCCGCCTTGCTCGAGCCGAGGAGGAGGCCGAGCGATCCCCCGACGACGAGCTGGAGGACGAGCGCGGCGGATATCCGCCACAGGCTCGCGAGGACGTGGGCGAGCACCTCGCCGCTCGCGGAATCGCGCAACGCGAATATCGACGCTGCCGGAGAGGGCAAGGCGGGCGTTTTGAGGGCCAGGTGGAGAAACTGCCAGCCGAGCGCCAGCATGACCGCGCCCATGAAGGCGCCGCGAACGCGCTTCACCGCGCCGCCTCCGCGAGAATCGCCCGGAGCGAACGGCACAGATCGTAGAACTCCGCCTTGTCTCGGAGTCCTTCGTCCCCGAAGAGCGGATTGTCGACCGACGCGTGGATGCGCGATCGGGACATGACCGATACCCTGCGCCCGAGGAACACTGCCTCTTCGATGTCGTGCGTGACCGCGACGAGCGTGAAGCCGCGCTTCTTGTATTGCGCGAGGACGAGTTTTTGGAAGTCCTCTTTCGTGATGGCGTCGAGCGACGAAGACGGCTCGTCGAGGAGGATGAGGTCGGCGGAGGCCGCGAGCGCCCGCGCGATGGCCGCCCGCTGCCGCTGCCCGCCCGACAGCCGGTCGGGGAATTTCCGCGCGTGTTCGGTCAACCCGAGCTCGGCGAGCACGGCGTCGGCTTTCGCGTACGCATCGGCGCGCTCGATGCCGCGGGCGATGGGCGCGAGCGCGACGTTGCCGCGGCAGGTTTTCCAGGGAAACAGCGCGTGGTCCTGGAAGACGATGGACGTTCCCGAACGCGGTCCGCTCACCGGCGTTCCGCCGATTTCGATCGATCCGCCGTCGACGTTGCGGAGTCCCGCCAGCGCGAGAAGGAGACTCGTCTTGCCGCAGCCGGAGGGCCCGACGACGGCCAGGCTGCCGCCCGGCTCGACGTCGAGGCAGACTCCGTCCAGGGCGCGTTCGGCGCCGTACGCGACGACGACGCGATCCGCCCGGACTCCGGCTCCGTTCACGGCTTCGCGAGTATCGATTCCCAGTCGATCGACACGGGCTTCCCGCGCAGCTTCGCCACCCAGTCGGTGACCGACTTGAGTTCGTCGTCGGTCGGCAGGCGGGATTCGCGGTAGGCGGGCAGGCTCATGAGGTCCTTCACGCGCGGGTCGAGCTTGAGGTCGCGGACAAGGATGTCACGTGCCAGTGTCGGTTCCTTGGCGATGTCGCGGACGGCGCGGTCCCACGCGCGGAGGAAGGCGCGCACCGCTTCGGGCTTCGCCTCCACTGACTTCGCGGTGAACGCCATCACGTCGGGGCAGAAGACGCCGGGCGCGGGAATCAGGTGTTTCTTGAGCCCGGAGAGTTCGCCCATCGAGGCGACCGGCTCGGGCACGACGGCGAGGTCGATCTTGCGGCTCCGGAGGAGTTCGAGCCGCGCGGGGATGTCGTTCACGAAGACCTTTTCCACCGCGACCTTGCCGTCGAACATCAGATCGGCCAGGTAGTTCGTGACGCTCGCTTCCATCAATCCGATGACGACGCGCTTCCCGTCCGCGTAGTCCTTGTTCGACAGGAACGGGAAGGCGCCGTCGGTCAGGGTGACGACCTTGAGCGGGAAGCCGCCCTGCGCGTTGAGCGCCACCATGACGAGGTCGCTCATCGCGCCGTCCACCGCGCCGGCCTGGAGGGCAACCTGCCGCTCCTGCCCGTTCGAGAACATGACGAACTCGACGTCGACGCCCTCCGTGGCGAAATAGCCGCGGTCCCGAGCGACGAGCGCCGGCGCGGCATCCACCGCCGTCATGAGCCCGACGCTCAGCTTCGGGGCGGCGATCGCGGGAGATATGGCAACGAAGGCGCAGAGACACAGGGGGAGGAGGAAATTGAGATGGGAACGGGGGTTCATGCTCTCTCCTTGTCTCAAGCCCGCTCGTCGCGGGTCTGGTGACGTCAGGTGCAATGGCATTCCGATCACTTGCCGTCTTCGAGGCGTTCGATGCGGGCGCCGAGCTGACGGAGGCGGTCGGAGATGCGTTCGTAGCCGCGCTCGATCTGGTAGACGTTCTTGATCGTGCTCACGCCTTCGGCGCAGAGGGCCGCGATGACCATGGCCATGCCGGCGCGCACGTCCGGCGACACGAGTTCCGATCCGGAAAGCCGCGCGGGGCCGGAGACCACGGCGCGGTGGGGATCGCACAGGACGATGCGCGCGCCCATGCCGATGAGCTTGTCGACGAAGAACATGCGCGACTCGAACATCTTCTCGTGCACGAGCACCGTGCCGTCCACCTGCGTCGCGACCACCGTGATGATGGACGTGAGGTCGGGCGGGAAGCCGGGCCAGGGCGCGTCGTCGATCTTGGGGAACTGGCCGTCGAGGTCGGGTTGGACCTTCATCGCCTGGCCCGCGGGCATGGTGAGGTCGCGTCCGTCGATGTTCCATCGGATGCCCAGCTTCGCGAAGGCGATCTTCATCATGCGGAGGTCGGCGGGCTCGACGCCCTCGATGACGAGCTCGCCGCGCGTGACGGCCGCGAGGCCGATGAAGGAGCCGATCTCCATGAAGTCCGGGCCGATGGCGAAGTCCGTGCCGGAGAGGCCTTCGACGCCGTCGATCGTGAGGATGTTCGAGCCGATGCCGTCGATCTTCGCGCCCATCGCGACGAGCATGCGGCAGAGGTCCTGCACGTGCGGCTCGCTGGCGACGTTGCGGAGGATCGTGCGCCCCGTCGCGAGGACGGCCGCCATCACGGCGTTCTCCGTGCCGGTGACCGAGGCCTCGTCGAGGAATATGTCCGCGCCGACTAGCTTGTTCGCCGTGAACTGGAAGACGCCGTCGATCTCGATGCGGACGCCGAGCTCCTCGAGCGCGAGCAGGTGCGTGTCGATGCGGCGGCGGCCGATGACGTCGCCGCCCGGCGGCGGCAGCGTGACCTTGCCGAAACGGGCGATCATCGGACCGGCGAACAGGATCGACGCGCGGACTTTCTTCGCGTGCTCGGGCGCGATCTCTGTTTTCGTCGCCTGGCGCGGGTCGACGCGCCACTCGTTGCGGCCGAGGCGCTCGACGGAGGCGCCGAGCGATGCGAGGATCTCGAACATGACGAGCACGTCCTCGATCTCGGGGATGTTGCGGAGCGTGACGGGCTCGCCCGCGAGCAGGGTCGCGGCGATGCAGGGGAGCGCGGCGTTCTTGTTGCCGCTCGCCCGAATCCTTCCTTTAAGAGGGAAGCCTCCCTCGATGCGGTACTTGTACATGCGCCCACTCTATCCGCCCCGCTTTTAGCTCGTCAATCAGCCTTCCGATCCATGAATTCGCTTTCCTTCGTGCCCTTCGTGTTTCTCTCTTCGTACCCTTCGTGGTAAAATGCGCCCACATTCGGAGGGTAGCATGGCGGTGACGATCACGGGGAAGACGACGGGGGCGACGACGGTCGAGCTCACGCACGAATCGGGGGCGGTCATCAAGACGACGGCTCCGAAGGACAACGGCGGCGACGGCTCGAGCTTTTCGCCGACCGACCTCTGCGCGGCGTCGCTCGGCGCCTGCGCCTCGACCATCATGACCATGTTCGCGCGCGACAAGGGCATCGCCCTCGACCGCGTCGAATTCAAGGTCGTCAAGGAAATGACGGCGGCGCCGCGCAAGATCGGCAAGCTCACGGTCGCCTTCACGCTGTTCGGCGGCTTTTCGGACGTCGACTACAAGAAGCTGCTCGCCGCGGCGAGGACCTGCCCGGTCGGGCTCACGCTCGCGGACGTCGTGACGATCGACGAGACCTTCGCGCGGGGCTAAGACCCGCTCAGCCGCCCGACACGAGGTGGTAGAGGTCGATGTCGTTCCCGTCGCGGATCGGCGCCGAGTCGTAGTCCGCGCGGTCGACGAGGGCTCCGTTCACGCGGATGATGATGAGCGGGAAGCTGTAGCGTTTCTTCTCGAGGAGCCGGCGCACGGTTAGGGTCTCTTCGTCGTGGCGCTCGGTCTCGCCGTTCACGGTGATCGTCATGCGACTCCCCCTTCGTCCGGGCCGAGCAGGAGCTCGAGCGCCTCGTTGGCTTGCATGTTCGCCGCGATGCCCACGCGCGGCGCGATGGGCGGCTCGGCGTCGGAGACTTCGCTCGACAGGTCTCCGACCATGACGAGCGTTCCCGATCTATGGACCTTCATGGCGTCGGTGCGGCCCCAGCCCGCGAGTCCGCTCGCGGCGACGACCGGAACGCGCGGCAACCGCGCGAGCATCGTCTCGATGAGCATGGCCTTTGCCTCCGCGGCGTCGAAGGCTTCGACGACGAGATCGCAATCCGCGAAAAGGCTTGCGATCGAAGCCGGGTCCAGCTTGAGCCCGTGCGCCTCGACGCGCGTGGCGGGATCGATGCGGAGGAGGTTGGCGCGGAGGGCGTCGACCTTCGGCATGCCGACCTGGTCGCGGAAATAGAACTGTCGGTCCAGATTCGACCTCGACACGACGTCGAAATCGGCGATCACGAGCGTCCCGACGCCCGCGCGCGCGAGAGCCGCCGCGCAGTTCGAGCCGAGCCCGCCGGCGCCGGCGATGCCGACGCGTCTCGTCGACAGGATCTCCCTGATCTTCTTCCGCTCCATGCCGTTCCCTCTCGGACGCCCCCGATGGGTTACGTCCGTTTCGGTTCGAAGTGGCTGAATTCCATGTTGAACGCCGCGCGGCCCTGGGTGACCGAGCGGAGCGCCGTCGTGAAGCCGAACATCACGGCGAGCGGCGCTTCCGCGTGGATGGAGTCGACGGAGACCTTCGATTCGGTCGCGTGGATGATGCCGCCGCGCTGGGTGAGCAGGCTGATCGACTCGCCGAGGAAGTCCTTCGGCGTCATCACCTCGACTTTCATGACGGGTTCGAGCATGACGGGAGACGCCTTGCGGCAGGCTTCGTCGAAGCCCATGGCCGCGGCCGCCTCGAAGGCGAAGGGCGTGGCTGTGAGCTCGTCGTACTCGATGCCGACGAGCTCGGCCTTCACGTCGACGCACGGGTAGCCGAACTGGATGCCGGAGCCGAACTGCGCGGTCACGGTCCGCTCGATCGCTTCGTAGATCTCGTCGGGGACGTCGTGGTTCCGCACCGCCTTCACGTACAGGTTGCCCTCGCCGCGCGGCATGGGGGAGACGCGCATGCGCACGGTGGCGGACACTTCCTTGTTCGCCATCGTCTTGCGGAATTTCTCCTCGTGCTCGTACGCGGCGGTGACCGATTCGCGGTACGTCACCTGCGGGTTGCCGACGCGCGCGTCGACCTTGAACTCCTTGACGATGCGCGTGACGAGCACGTCGAGGTGGAGCTCGCCCATGCCGGAGATGACGAGCTGGCCGGTCTCCTCGTTGTCCTTCTGCACGAAGGTCGGATCCTCGCGCATGAGGATGTCGATGGTGTCGCGGAGCTTGTCGCGGTCCGAGAGGGTCTTGGGCTCGATGGCGACCGAGATGACCGGCTCGGGGAACTGCATGCGCTCGAGGAGGAGCGGCAGCCCCTCGTTGCCGAGCGTGTCGCCGGTCTGCGCGGTCTTCATGCCGACGATCACGGCGATGTCGCCCGCGCGCACCTCGTCGATCGGCTCGCTCTTGTTGGCGTGCATGCGGAGGAGCCTCGTGATGCGCTCGCGTTTCTTCTTGTTGACGTTGAAAACCGTGCTGGCGTTCTTGAGGCAGCCGGAGTACATGCGGACGAAGCAGAGCGGGCCGGCTTCGCGGTCGTACTGGACCTTGAACACGAGGCCGAGGGGCGACGCGGCCTCGGGGTCGCAGGGAACCGGGACGTGCTCTTCCTTCTTCGGGTTGAACGCGTTGGCCGCCGGCACCTCGAGGGGCGAGGGCAGGTACGCGACGATGCCCTCGATGAGCGCCTGCACGCCGACGTTGCGCCGGCTCGCGCCGCAGAAGACCGGCACGAGGGTCCTGGCCAGCGTGCCCGCGCGGAGGGCGGCGCGCAGCATGTCCGCGGGGATCGCCTCGCCGCCGATGAAGAGCTCGGTGATCTCGTCGCTCATCGCGGAGGCGGCGTCGACGAGGCGTTCGCGCCAGGCCTTGGCCTCGTCCGCGCGTTCGGGCGCGATGGGGGAGCGGTGCATGGTCTGTCCGTCGTCGGACTGGTCCCAGCGCACCTCTTCCATCGCGATGAGGTCGATGGCGCCCTCGAAGGCGCTTTCCTTGCCGATGGGGACGTAGACGGGGACGGGGTTCGCGCCCAGCTTGTGACGCATCTCCTCGAGCACGCCGTCGAAATCGGCGCCGAGGCGGTCCATCTTGTTGACGTAGGCGATGCGCGGCACGTGGTAGCGGTCCGCCTGGTGCCATACGGTCTCGGATTGCGGCTCCACGCCGCCGACCGCGCAGAAGACGCCGACCGCGCCGTCGAGGACGCGGAGCGAGCGCTCGACCTCCGCCGTGAAGTCGACGTGGCCCGGCGTGTCGATGATGTTGATCTGCGTGTCGTGCCAGTACGTCGTCGTGGCCGCGCTCGTGATGGTGATGCCGCGGGCCTGCTCCTGCTCCATCCAGTCCATGACGGCCTCGCCGTCGTCGACTTCGCCGATGCGGTAGGTCTTGCCGGTATAGAAGAGGATGCGCTCGGTCGTGGTGGTCTTGCCGGCGTCGATGTGGGCCATGATGCCGATGTTGCGCGTTTTCGAGAGGTCCATGGGAAGGGCTCCGTATCAGGGAAAGCGTCCGCGACGATCGCACGAAGCGCCGGGTCGGGGCTGGTCCATGATACCGGAACGGGGCTTCATTGCGCAACGGGAGACGCAGCCCGCCCGCGCGGGCGGATTCGCCGCTAGCCGGTAAAGCCGAGGCCGACGAGGTAGGTCTCGAAGCTTTCGGAGCGGCAGGCTTTCGGCTTGAAGCCGCGCGCCTCGCGGAAGCGCGTCTTGATGCGGTCGAGGAGTTCGCGTTCGCCGCCGCCGACGAAGAGCTTCGCGACGAGCGAGCCGCCGGGGACGAGGAACTCCTCCGCGTAGGCGATGACCGCCTCGACGATGGCTTCGGAGCGGTCCGTGTCGAGCGAGCGGTTGCCGGAGGTGGCCGGGGCGGCGTCGCTCATGACGAGGTCGTACGGCCCCTTTTCGCGGAGGGCGGCCTTGGTCGCGTCGGCGTAGAGATCGCCTTGGACGAAGAAGAAGTTGTCGTAGGGCGGCGTCATGCCGAGCGGGGACAGGTCCACCGCCGACAGGAAGCCCGTCCCCTTGAGCCGCTTGAGCGCCCAGAGACTCCATGATCCCGGCGCCGCGCCGATGTCGAGCACGCGGAGTCCCGGTTTGAAGATGCGGAACTTTTCGTCGAGCTCCATGAGCTTGTAGACGGAGCGCGCCGGGTAGCCTTCGGTTTTCGCCTTTTTAGCCCAAAAATCGGGCTTTTCATAACTCGACATGGGGTCCTCGCAAAGGAAATCGCCGCAAAGCCACGGAAGGGCGAATGGACGTGAAGGGGAGAATATAGGAAATCGGGTCAAAAGGGAATACGCGGCGGGGATGGCGATCCTTCGGACGGTGGCCGGCGGGGTTCACGGATGGAAGCGGTAGCCCATGCCCCAGACGGTTTCGACGAACTGCGGCTCGGACGCGTCGTCCTCGAGCTTTTCGCGGAGACGCCGCACGTGCACCGTGATCGTGGATTCGTCGCCGTAATAGTCGGCGCCGCGCACCTTCGCGAAGATCTCCTCGCGCTTGTAGACGCGGCCGGGCGAGGAGGCGAGGAGCTCGACGATGCCGTACTCGGTGGCCGTCAGGGGCACGGGTTCGCCGTCCTTCGTGACGACGCGCATGACCGGATCGACGCACACGCGTCCGCCCGAGGGGCCCTGAACCGCGGCGGTGCCGGACAGGCGCACGTAGCGCGCGTGGTGGGCCTTGATCCGCGCGACGAGTTCGGCGGGGCTGAACGGCTTCTGGACGTAGTCGTCCACTCCGATGCCGAGCGCGCGGATCTTGTCTTCGTCGCCGTTCCGCGCGGACACGACGATCACCGGGCGCTGGATCGCCTCGCGGACGCGGCGGCAGATCTCGAAGCCGTCGGTGCCGGGCAGCATCAGGTCGACGACGAGGACGTCCCAGTCTCCCGCGAGCGCCGCGGCGAGCCCTGCCGTCCCGTCGGTTTCGATGGTCGCCTCGAAGCCGGCCAGGCTGGCGTAGTCGCGCTCGAGCTCGGCGATCTGCCGGTCGTCTTCCACGATGAGCACGCGGTTCACGCCGTGCCTCCTTTCGATTCCGGGACGGCCGCGAGCGGCAGCGTCATCGTCACGAGCGCGCCGCCCACCGCGGCGCGGCCGAGGGCGAGCGATCCGCCCGCCGCCTCCGCGATCTCCCGCGCGATGGCGAGCCCGAGTCCGCCGTGACCGCCTGAGCGCGCGGGATCGCCCCGGTAAAAGCGTTCGGTGCCCATGGCCAGTTCCTCGTCGGTGAATCCGCGACCGTCGTCGGCGAACGAGACCGTCGCGAATCCGCCGTCGACGCCGAGGCCGACGCGGACCGAGACCGGGCTGCGTCCGGCGTGATGCACGGAGTTCCCGACGACGTTCTCGACGGCGCGGCGCAGCGTGGCCGGATCCGCCCGCACCGAGGCCGGAGTTCCCGCGAGGGCGTCGCCCGAGATCCGGAGGACTTCGGGTCCGTGGGCGAGCGCGAGCTCCTCGACGCCGGCCTCGAGGAAAGCCCGCAGGTCGAACTCGACGGCGGAGCGCCGGTCGTGCCGGCTTTCCAGCGTCGAGAGGAGGAAGATTTCCTCTATCATGCGATCGAGCTGGGCGGCCCGGTCGCGGAGCACGTCGAGGTAGCGCCGCCGCTTTTCGGGCGTGTCGGCCACGCCGTCGGCCAGCCCGTCGGCGTAGCCCTTGATCGCGGCGACCGGGGTGCGGAGGTCGTGGGACAGGTTGGCGATGAGTTCGCGGCGTCCTCGCTCCATCGCCTGTTCGCGTCCGCGGGCCTCGGCGAGGGACGAGCGCATCGAGTCGAAAGCCGTGAAGACCGGATCGAGCTCCCGCACGCCGGGCGCGCGCACGCCCTGCCCGAAATCGCCTGAGCCGAGCGCGTGGGCGGCCCGCTCGAGATCGCGGAGCGGCTTCGTGAGCCGCGCGATGAAGAAGATCCCGAGCCCGCCGTCGAGCGCGACGAGGCCGGCGATGGCGAGCAGGACCAGCTGGCGGGAAAACGGCGGCGCTTGCGGCCGCGGCTTCCGGGGCGCCATGAGGAGGAAGAGCGACGCGCGCTCGCCGTCCCGGGTCAGGAAGTCGGTGTGGCTCAGCACGTCGTGGCGGCCGCGGTCCGGATCGGGCGGCGGCTGGTCCGGATCGGCCAACGCGCCGAAGGGCGGCAGCCGGTCCAGCCGCCCGGGATCGACGGAACCGAAGACGCGTACGGGGGACGATCCGACGCGGAGCGCCGCGCCGAGTCCCTCGCTGCGCGCGACGAGCGATTCGACGAAGGCCGGGTCGACGAGCCTCCCGACGTCCTCGATGAGCGCCATGTTGATCCTGCGCTCCGCCGCCTGGACTTCGCGCGCGATGCGCGACACCGGCGAAGGGGGCTTGAGCATGCGCGTGAGCGCGTTGTCGTCGCCTCGGTAATAGCCGTAGATCGCGGATTCGAAGACGGCGAAGAGGACGATCGGCGCGAGCGCGAGGGTCGCCGTGACGATCGCCGCGGTCGCGATCATGGACCGTGAACGGCTCCGGGTCCGGTTTCGGGCCCGCGGTTCCGACGGCGCCTTCATTCGTAAGCCAGCGCGATGACGGGATCGAGCTTGGCCGCCCGCGACGCGGGGTAGAGGCCGAAGAAGACGCCTGTGCCCGCCGCGACGAAGAGCGACAGCGCGATGGCTCCCGGCGACACGGAGAAGGTCCATTTCATGACCGCGGTCGCGATTCCGCTGATGGCCAGGCCGAGTCCGACGCCGAGCGCCCCGCCCGTCGCGGTGAGCGCGACCGCCTCCACGAGGAACTGCGCGCGGATGGCGTTCGGCGTCGCCCCCAGGGCTTTCCGCACGCCGATCTCCTTCGTGCGTTCGGTGACGGAGACGAGCATGATGTTCATGATGCCGATGCCGCCGACGAGGAGGCTCACCGCCGCGATGCCGGTCAGGAAGGCGGAGAGGGTTTCGGTGACGCCGGACATGGTCTCGGCGATCGTCGACGGACTCATGACCCGGACCGCCGTGGAGCTGCCGGTGCGCGCGGCGAAGAAGGACTCGACCCGCTTCGACGTCTCGATGACGTCGCGCTTCGTGTCGGCGTGGAGGATGTAGCTGCCCACGCGGGCGGACTTGACGATGCGGGTCAGGTAGGTGGTGCGGGGCACGAACAGCGTCGAGTCGAAGTTGACGCCCATCGAGGAGGTTTTCGCCGCGAGCACGCCGACGACGCGCACGATCTGCGGCGCCTCGCCGAGCAGACGCACCGTCTTGCCGACCGCCCCGCCGTCCGGGAACAGGGTCTCCGCCAGTTCGCTGCCGAGGACGCCCACGGGCGCGCGCCCGTCCATGTCCGCCTTGGCGATGAAGCGGCCTTCGGACGTCTCGAGCGAGTAGATGTCCGTGAACTCCGGCGACGCGGTGGCGACGCTGTCGCTCGCGTCGTTCGCCCCGGCGCGCATCGGGAACGAACGCGAATCGTAGGCGACGGCGCCGACTATGCCGTCGATGGCCGCGAGTTCGCCGGTCAATTCTTCCTTGAAAAGACGTTGGACTTCGGCGCCGGCGTTGCGCCCGGCCGAGACGAAGATGGTCTGGAGGCCCGCCTGCGCGATGCGTCCCTTGATGTTCGCGGCGGCGCTCTGCCCGAGGGCGGTGATCGCCACGACGCTCGCGACGCCGATCACGATGCCCGTGACCGACAGCAGGGTCCTGAGCTTGTTCCCGCCGAAGCTCTGGCGCGCGCTCCGGACGTTTTCGAGCAGCATCATGCCACTTCCTCCAGGAGACCGTCCTTGATCCGGACGAAGCGCTGGCAGAGCGCCGCGATCCCAGGATCGTGCGTGACGAGGATAACCGTCGTGCCCCGGTCGTTGATCGAATGGAAGGTCTCGATGATCGCCTTGCCGGTCACGCTGTCGAGCGCGCCCGTCGGCTCGTCGGCCAGCAGGATGGACGGCTCGTTCGACAGCGAGCGGGCGATGGCCGCGCGCTGTCGCTGGCCGCCGGAAAGCTGGTTGGGCGTGTGCGCGAGCCGGTCGCCGAGCCCCACGGACTCGAGCAGCTCCGCCGCGCGCTCGTTCCGCTTGCGGACGGGCACGCCCGCGTACATGAGCGGCAGCGCCACGTTTTCGAGGATGGTGAGGCGCGGGAGGAGATTGAAGCTCTGGAAGACGAAGCCGATGTTGCGGTTCCGTACCGTCGCGAGCCTGGCCTCGCCGAGACGGCTCACGTCCTCGCCGTCGATCTCGACGCTGCCCGCGGTGGGCGAATCGAGGCAGCCGATGATGTGCATGAGGGTCGACTTGCCCGAGCCGGACGGTCCCATGATGGCGATCATCTCGCCGCGCAGGATGTCCAGGTCGACGCCGCGGAGCGCGTGCACCTTTTCGTCGCCGACTTCGTAGATGCGCTCGAGCGACCGGACCCGCACCACCACGTCGGGCTTTCCGCCGCCGTCGGCGCGGACGTCGCCGCCCGTCACGGATTGCCTCCTCGGTTCGTCGACCCGGAGGCTCCCTGGGGCCTGCCCGTTTCGCCCGGCGGCGGGCCGCCCGGTCCCATCAGCATGAAGTTCGCGCCGTTCCGATTGTTCGAATTCCCCGTAGACTTGCGGACGAGCACGACGTCGCCTTCGGCCAGCCCGGACACGATTTCCCAGGAACCGTCGGCGAGCTGCGTCGCCTCGATGGTCTTCGGCTTGATCGTGCCGTCGGCCGCCTTCGTGAACACCATCTGTCCGCGCGGCGTCGACGTCACCGCCGCTTTCGGCACGGAGAGGATCTCGCGCGCCGCCGACGCGATGATGCGGGCGGAAAAGCTGTACGCGGGAAGGAGCTCGGCGGGGGGATTCTCGATCCGCGCCTCGACGTCGAACACCGCGAGCCCCTGCGAGGTCACGCGCCCTTCCGGCGGGATCGAGGACACGCGCCCTTCGTATTCCTTGTCGCCCAGCGCGTCGATCGAGAAGAAGGTCTTCTGCCCGACCTTGACGGCGGGCAGGTCGATCTCGTCGATCTCGAGCACCGCGACGAGCGAACTGCGGTCGATCACGCGGAGCGCGGCGGTCGAGGCGCCGACCGAATCCCCGACGGAGACGTTGACCGCGCTCACGACGCCCGCGTAGGGCGCGAGGAGCGTCGCTTTCGACAGCTGGGTCCGCTTCAAGCCGAGTTCGAGCGCGAGGAGTTCGGCGTCCTTCCTGTTGCCGGAGATCTCGGCCTTGCGGAGCTGGTTTTCGACGTTGGCGAGCTGGTAGCGGAGCTCCGCGTCGTCGAGCCGGGCGAGCGCCTGGCCCGTCGCGACCCGGGCGCCCGCCGCGACGCCCACCGACGCCACGGTGCCCGCGATGGGAAATGAGAGGTCGGTGGCGCGGGCGGGCTCGAGGTTGCCGGACGCCTCGATCACGGTCTGGTCGGTGGTTTTCGTCACCTTCACCTCGTCGAAATCCGAGGCTTTCAGGTCGGCGTATCGGGCGTTCGCCTGGGCTGCGCCCTGGTTGGGGCGATCCGTCGCCGGACCTGCTTGATTCGACGCGGATGCGGAGCCTGACGATTTCGCCGTCGCGCCGCCGCGCAGGCGGGGAACGATGACGACCGCGGCGACGGCGGCGAAGGCTAGTGCCGCGGCGACGATGACGGCCGTGCGGACGAGTTTGGGCGATGGTTTCATTTGGATCCTCCGGGGGCGATGAGCGAGGCGTTGACCGTTTCGGCGAAGACGAGCCTGGACCAGGCGAGAGCTGAGACCGTCCGCGCGTTCGAGTCGAGTTTTTCCCGGGCCGTCGCGACGTCCCGGTCGGAACCGAAGCCCGCGTTCCGCGCGGCTACGGTTTCGGCAAAGGCGGCTTCGGCCGCCAGCCGTTCGGCTTCGGCGATTTCCGAATCGGTTTCGAGCGATCGGGCCTGTTCGATCCACCCCGCGATCGTCGCGACGGCGTCGGACCGGGCGTTCGCCCACGCCGCTTCCGCGTCGGCCAGGTCCGCGGCGGTGGCCGCGTCTTCCGAGCGCCGGTCGGACGCCCGTTCTGGTTTCCACGACAGCGACAGCGTCAGGAAGGGGTACCCGTCCGCCAGGTCCGACCAGCCGCCGCCGACCGACGCGCTGAAATCGCCCCGCGATCCGGACAAGGCCCCCGAATACTCGTTGGCGTTCCCGGTCGGCGCGTTCGTCTTGACCGATCGCAGGGCGCCCGACACCGACAGGGACAGGCGGTCGCGGTCGTCTACCGCCCGCGCGGTCGCGCGTTCCACTTCCAGCGCCGCGGCCGCGTCGGAAACCGCGATCAGGTCTTCCGGCTTCAACGACGCGGGATCGGGAAAGGGGGCCGGAGCCGGTGGCGCGGGCGGTGACGGGCCCACGAAGCCGGTCTTGAGTTCGACCGCGGCGACCCGGAGCTCCGCGATCCGCGCGGCCGACGCGAGCCGGGCTTGCGCGGACCGGACCGCGGTTTCGAGCGCGAGCAATGCCGCGCTGCCGTCCCGGTACGAGCCGAGGGCTTTTGCGTCCGCGAGCTTCGCGTTCGCGTCCGACAGCGCGTATTCGGCTTGGGCTTTCGACTGCACGGCCGTCGTCCACGCCTTCAGGGCTTCCAACGTCTCGGTCTTCAGCCGCGCGCGCTTCGTTTCCAGCGCGCGCTCGGCGTTTTGAAGCTCGAGTCGGGCCGAGAGGAGGTCCACACGCGCCGGGGCCAGGCCCAGGAGGTCGTCGAGCGGCTGGACGACGGCGATCGACGGGGCGGTTTCGACGGGGGATCCCGAGGCGGCGTCGATGCCGACGCTGGCCGTCACCGACGTGCCCAGGGGACGGGCGAGTCCGATCGAAGCTTCGGGCGCCAGCGAGTAGGCGGTTCCGGTTTCGAGGAATGACGCACGGACGTCGCCCGTGCCGGCCGAAACGAGGATCGGATCGGGGCGTTCGAGGGCCGCGAGGCGGGCGGCCGCTCCCTCGACCCGGGCGCCGGCCGCGGCCAGGTCGGCGCTCCGCGCCCAGGCGCCCGTCACGTAATCGTCGACGGTTTGGGCGGCCGCCGGGGAGGCCGCCAACGCGGCGGCGAAGACCAGGATTCGTGCGGTTCCGTTCATGTGATGGAGTGTACACGCCCGTCATGAAAAATGGCTTCTCTTTTCCTGTCTTTTTCCTTACGGCGGGCCGAGGGTCGACCCGGCCGGAAAAATCCATATACTGGTGGGGGATGGCCCTCAATACATTCGTCGAAGCCGAAATCTGGACGCTGGCCCATACCGAGCAGGGGAACGTCGTGCTCGTGAAGCCGAAAGATTCGGAAGTCGTTGTCCCCATCTTCATCGGACAGCTCGAAACGCAGTCCATCCTGATCGGGCTCGGTCGGCTCGAGATGCCGCGGCCCCTCACGCACGACTTGATCCTGGCGCTGTTCCGCGAGTTTTCGGTCGAGCTGGAGCGCATCGAGATCCACGACCTCAAGGAAGGCACCTTTTACGCGCGTCTCGTGCTGAAGCACGGCGGTGACACCGTGCTCGTCGATTCGAGGCCTTCGGACGCCATCGGGCTGGCGGTACGCTCCGGCTGCCGCGTCTACGTCGCCGAGAACGTCGTCGAAGAGTCGGGCATTTCGGTCGATCTCGTGACCGAAGCCGTCGACCGGGCGGGCGCGACTCCCGAGGGCGGCGAACCGCAGGCGGAGGATCGGACGGACGAACGGACGGACGACGAGCGGGCCCGGCTCGAAAAAGAGCTCGCCGAGGCGGTGTCGGAAGAAGACTACGAACGCGCCGCGGTGCTCCGCGACCGCATCAAGGCTCTCGGCGCGTGAGGATCGCCCGAGCCATCTTCAGCCTGTTCCATTCGGGACGAAAGCAGGGTACACTGGAACGATCATGACGAAGGAAAGAACAGCTCCGGCGTCTTCCGGCGCCGCGGTCGCGAAGCGTTTCCGGCGCCTGGCGCTCGCGCTCGTTTCGGCGCTCGCCCTCGCGCCGCCCGCGTCGGCCCAAACCGAACCCGCGTCCGAGACCGAACCCGCCCCGCTCATCGACCTCTCCGCGATAGACATTTTCGTCCGCCCGGGCTTTCAGAACGAGTGGACCTTCCGCCTTCCCGATCCGGGGAGCATGGTGTGGACGCGCGTGGCCGGCAATCCGGGGAAGCGCTCCATCGTGATGGGAAAGCTCGGGATGGAAGGCGTGCCG
The DNA here is from genome assembly GCA_964482955.1 of uncultured Treponemataceae bacterium. GTDB lineage: Bacteria > Spirochaetota > Spirochaetia > Treponematales > UBA12059 > JAPLSN01. The sequence goes on from CAYZZW010000055.1 coordinate 17,771, forward strand.
AAACCGCCGATCCTGCCGCTCAAGCGGCTCACGCCGGAAAAATTCTGCGCCGTCATGGACTTCACCGCGACCGATCGTCTCCTCGAGTCCAAGAGCGGCGTCGCCCTGTACCTCGCGCGCATCGGGCAGAACTGGGACGTGTACGTCAACGGCACGATGGTCGCGACGGAAAGCTATATCGACGAAAACGGGAACATGACGCGGGAACGCGCGGTCCGCGGGGCGCTCGTTCCCATCGACAAGCGCTACCTGGTGCTCGGCAAGAACGTGCTGGCCTTCCGTATCGTCGGGGATCCCGTCGATCCGCGCACCGGCTTCATCGCCGCGGGGCCGTACGTCGTCGGTCCTTACGAAGATCTCGCGGCGCTCAAGCGCGAGTACGCCGACCTGATGCTGATCGGCATCTACTTCTTCTTCGCGGTCTACCACGTGCTCCTCTTCGTCCTCCGGCCGCGGAGCGCTTCGTACCTGATCTACGGACTCGGCGCCCTGCTCCTGTCGGTCTTCTTCCTGTGCGGCAGCTTCATCATCTACAGCCTCGTGCCGGACACCGCCCTGATATGGCACGTCGAGCTCGCGTGCCTGTTCATGCTGTTCCCGGTTTTCATCGCCTTCTTCGACAGCGTGCTCAAGAAGCGTTTTTCGAAAATCACCCTCGTCTCCGGGGCGATCTACCTCGCCTTGGCCGTCGCGCAGTTCTTCGTCCTGACCGAGGCGATCTACCGGATCTGGCGCCTGACCCTGCCGCTGCTCATCGGATACTTCGTCGTCGTGGACCTCGTGATCCCTCTGTCGTCCAAGATGCGCCATTACCGCCGCGCGGTGAAGGGCAAGGGGCCGTTCGCGTGGCTGGCGGCCTTCGGCCGCACCGTCGCGCGCACGAACGCGGGCCAGCTGTTCGTGGGGTTCGCGGTCGTCGCCGCGGCGGTCCTGCTCGACGCGCTCGCGGGGGACACGGGACGCGCCGCGTCGTTCTCGAAATCGGGCTTTTTCCTCTTGATCATCGGGACGGCGACCATACTCGCGAGCCAGTTCATCAAGATCTATCACGACATCGAGCGCCTGAACCTCGCGCTGGAAAACCGCGTCGCGGACCGCACCCGCGATCTCGAGGCGGTGATGAGCGAGGAAACCGAGCTCTCGGAAAAACTCGCGGCGATGAACGCGAAACTCCAGGGCGCGGCCGAAGCCGGCGCGCGCGACATGCGCCTGGCCGTGCAGGTCCAGCAGGGCTTCTTCCCGAAGACCGTGCCGGACGTCGACGGCTGGGACGTGAGCTACGTCTTCATGCCGGCGAGCGGCGTTTCGGGCGACTTTTACGATTTCTACGTGAACGGCCGCGAACTCGAGGGGATCCTGCTCGGCGACGTGTCCGGCCACGGCATCGCCTCGGGCCTGGTGACGGTCATCGCCCGCTCGGTGTTCCACCGCGTGTTCAGCGCGAACTCGGGCGCCTCGCTCGGCAAGCTAATGGAGACCGCCAACGCGGAGCTCATCCGCGAGCTCGCCATGGTGGAAAACTACCTGACCGCGATCCTGGTGCGCGTCAGGGACGGCGTCGTCGAGTACTCGAACGCGGCGCATCCGGACGCGTACTACAAACGGGCCGGACGTCCCAAGGTCTCGATCCTCAAGCCGAGGGAAGACGACTACAAGGGCGCCATCATGGGACGCGAGGGCTTCGAGACGCCGTACAAGACGATCCGCTTCCGCATGGAAACGGGCGACTCGATCCTCATCTACACGGACTGTCTCAACGAAAGCAAGAACGTCGAAGGCGAGATGTTCGGCGACGAGGGCGTCGCGCAGGCCTTCTCGTCCGCGCCCGACGGAACCGCCCAGCAGATCCTCGACTTCGTGATGCAGGAATGGCGCTTCCACGTCTCCGGCGCCCGCATCGCCGACGACCTCACCGCCATCCTCATCAAGAAGACCTAGCCGGTTCGGACGAAATCTCGTACAAGACGGCGGTATTGGCGTCAAACGCATCGTACGGGATGCCCCCGCGCTCTGATGCGGTTCACTGAAAGTCCGCGTCACCCGCGTCGAGCCGTTCGCACGCAGTCTCGAACCGCGTTTCATGCAGACGGCAACCGCCCCCGCGCCTACGTCAGCCGGCGTGTGCCCGCCCCAGCCCGCGGAGCAAAAAGGCAGGCGGCGAAAACTTGCCACTACGTGGCCGTTTTCACCGCCTGCCTTTTTACTCCGCGGGGTCGGTCGCCCCCAACCCGGCTTACGCCAGCTCGGGGCGGCTCCCGACGGGATTAACGGTGTTCGAGAAGGCGGTTGAGCCGCGAGACGAAATCCGCGGGATCGTCGAGCTTGGAGCCTTCGACGAGCAACGCCTGCCCGAGCAGCACGAACGCGGTGTCCTCGGCAAGCTTTTGGTCGTCCGACGAGGCGACTCGCTTCACGATGGGGTGGTCGCCGTTGATCTCGAGGATGGGCTTTATGTCGCCGACCGCGTCGCGGCCGAGCGCCTTCATCATCTGCTGGAACTGGAGGCTCGGGTCGTCGCCGTCCATCACGACGCACGACGGGCTCTCGGTCAGGCGCTTCGTCGCGCGCACGTCCTTGACGCGGTCGCCGAGCGCGGCCTTGAGCTTCTCGACGACCGGCTTGAGCTCGGCGTCCTTCGTCCCGTCCTTGTCCTTGCCGAAGTCCTTTTCGGCGCCCGCGCGGTTGGCGGCCTTGAGCTCGAGCTCGCCGTATTTCCCGATCGCCGGCACGACGATCTCGTCGATCTCGTCCGAGCAGAGCAGCACCTCGATGCCCTCGGATCGGTACATCTCGAGGAGCGGGCTTTTCCGGAGCCGATCCTCGGAGTCGCCGGACAGGTAGTAGACGGCTTTCTGGCCGTCCTTCATGCGGGACTTGTAGTCGGCCAGGCTCGTCCAGCCGTCGACCGCCGTGCTCTTGAAGCGGACGAGTTCGAGCAGCGTCTCGCGATTCGCGAAATCCGAGTAGAGTCCTTCCTTGATCGGACGGTTGAACTCGTCGACGAACTTCGCGTACTTGGCCGGATCGCGCGACGCGAGATCCTTGAGCTCGGACAGCACCTTCTTGACGGCGGCGTTGCGGATGGCGGTCATGACGCGGTTCTGCTGGAGGATTTCGCGGCTCACGTTGAGCGGGAGGTCTTCGCTGTCGATGACGCCGCGGAGGAAGCGCAGGTAGGTCGGCATGAGCTCCTTGGCGTCGTCGGTGATGAAGACGCGCCGCACGTAGAGCTTGACGCCGGGGCGGTAGTCGGCGTGGAAGAGGTCGAAGGGCGCTTTCGACGGCACGAAGAAGAGCGTCGAGTACTCGATGGTGCCCTCGGCGTTCGTGTGGATCGTGAGGAGCGGCTCGTCCTCGGTGTCGGCGACGTTCTTGTAGAAGTCGGCGTAATCGGCTTCGGTCAGCTCGGACTTCGGGCGGCGCCAGAGGGCGGCCGCCTGGTTCACGCGCTCCTCTTTCGGCGCGGAGCCCTTCTTCTTGCCCTTGTCGTCGTATTCGTCCTGGACGTACTGGAGCATGATCGGGTACGCGATGTGGTTCGAGTATTTCTTGACGAGTTCCTCGAGGCGCCAGCGGTCGGCGTACTCGAGGCCTTCGTCATTGAGGTGGAGGACGATCGTGGTGCCCTGCCCGTCGCGCGCGGCTTCCTCGATCTCGTAGGAACCCTTGCCGTCGCTCTTCCAGACGAACGCCTTGTCTTCGGCGGCCTTGCGCGAGGTGACTTCGATCGTGTCGGCGACCATGAAGGCCGAGTAGAAGCCGACGCCGAAGCGGCCGATGAGGTTCGAGTTCTTGCGGGCGTCGTCGCCGAGCTTCTGCAGGAACTCGCGCGTGCCCGAGCGGGCGATCGTGCCGAGGCTGTCGACGAGATCGTTCTCGTTCATGCCGATGCCGTTGTCGGCGATGGCGAGCGTCTTCGCGCCGCGGTCGAAGGAGATGTCGATGCGGGGATCGAGCGCGATCGACTTGTAGCGCTCGTCCGAGATCGTCAGGTACTTGAGCTTGTCGATGGCGTCGGACGCGTTGGAGACGAGTTCGCGGAGGAACACTTCGCGGTGGGAATAGAGCGAATGGATGATGAGGTCGAGCAGTTGGGTGACTTCGGTCTGGAACTCGTGCTTGGCCATTTCGGGCTCCTTGAGACGGGTGATTGATTAGTTCGCTAGAAAAATATAGAAACGGGGGCATCCGAGGCAAGGGATGAGGCGCGATACAATAATGATCATGGATTCGTTTCGTATTTGGATGAAAACGGCGCTGTGCGCCCTTGCGCTGGTCGTGCCGTTCTCGGGAGCGGCGGCCGACTGGACGGAAGGCGATACGCTCGACGGAGCGACTATCATCACCGCCAAAGCGTCTCTCCGCCCCCTCGTGGCGTCGATCGCGGGATCGGACCGCGGCGGCGGGGCGGTCGAACCGTCGCCGGAACTCGAGACGTACCGGCGATTTTACGGCCTCGACCGCTTGCCGGGGCGTTGGAAGGAAGGATACGTCGCCACGCCGGACTTCTTCCGGGTGTGCGTCCAGATCGCCGAGCCCTATGGAGCCGCCGACGTCCGTCCTGACACCGTCGTCCTCGTCCACGGCTATCTGAAACACGCCGGATACGCGCGCGAACCCGCCGCCTTCTTCCTCGAGCGCGGCTATCGCGTCATCCTGATGGATCTGCCGGGCCACGGACTGTCGGACGGGTACCCCGGGCACATCGACGATTTCGCCCAGTACGCCGCGGCGCTCCGGGCGACGCTCGACGCCGTCAAGGACGGCGGACGGCTCATCGTGTGCGGGCACAGCACGGGCGGCGCCACCGCGATCGAGCTCGTGGACTCGGGACTCGCCGACGACGTGGACGCAGTGGCCCTTTTCGCGCCGCTCGTGCGGAGCGCGTGGTGGTGGGCGGCGCGTTTCGGACTCGTCACGGTAGGCCGCCTCGCGAAAGATGTGGGACGCCCGGCGTATTCCTACGGACGGACGGCGGATTGGGATCGCCTCGAGAACGCGCTCGATCCCCTCGTGCCGCCGCGCGTGCCGCTCGGCTGGGGGTATGCCGTCGGGGCGTGGAACGATCGCCTGTACGCGAAGGATCCTTCGCCGTGGAAAGGACGTTTCGTGATCCTCCAGGGCGATCGGGACTCGATCGTCTGGGGGGCGTGGAACGTGCCCTTCCTGCTCCGGCGCTTCAAGCGTGTGGACGTCCTCAAAGTGACGGGCGCCACCCACGATCTCTGGGAAGAGCCCGATCCCTACCGGTCGCTCGCGCTCGAGACGGCGCTGCGGACGATCGAAAACCGGAATCCGACGTACTTCCCGTAAGGGGACGGATCCGGCGCGGGACTTCGCGGGCGAAGGTCGCGCGCGTCGGGCCCCTTACGCGTCTTCGCCGTCGACCTCGTCCAGTTCCTCGAGCTCTTCGACGTCCTCGGGTTCGTCCGTTTCGGGGTTCGCGCCGCCGTCGGAGAGGGACGGCGCGTGGTTCGGGACGGGCTTCGAGCCCGCGTCGGCACCGCGGCCGGGCAACGATCCGAGGCCGGGGTTCCGGACGAGGTCGCGCGGTTTCGACCCTTGAGCCGGTCCGACGATGCCTTTTTCTTCCATAAGCTCGACGAGCCGCGCCGATCGGTTGTAGCCGATCTTGAGGCGGCGCTGGATGAAGCTCGCGCTCGCCTTGCCCTGCTGGAGGACGATCTCGAGCGCCTTTTCGAAGAGGGGATCGTCCGCGTCCTCGTCGAACAGCGAGGGTTCCTCGTTTTCTTCTTCCTCGTCGAAGAAGATCTCGTCGTCGATGTAATCCGGTTCGCCCATTTCCTTCACCTTCTCGACGACGCGCTCGACTTCCTCTTCGGAGACGTACGCGCCCTGCATGCGCACCGGGAAGGGATCCCACGCGCTCGAAAAGAGCATGTCGCCCTTCCCGAGGAGCTTTTCCGCGCCCACGGAGTCGATGATGATGCGGCTGTCGAACTTGCCCGCGACCATGAAGGCGATGCGGCTC
>CAYZZW010000056.1:0-23573 GCA_964482955.1 uncultured Treponemataceae bacterium
TAGTCGTCGAGGATGAGGATGCCGCCCGAGTCCGCGACGATCTCGCTGCGGCGGCGCGAGCCGCGGAAGGAATCGATGCCGCGGGCCGCCGCCCGGACGGTTTCCGGCGTCGGCGCGGAACCGCCCGAGCGGTCGCGTTCGATCGAAAGGGCGAGCGCGAGCGCCGCGATCGCGTCGAGGACGACGTGACGGCCCGGTATTCGGAGCGTGAAGTCCGCGTCGAAGCCCGCGAGGCGCCACGTCGCCTTCCCGTCCGCGACGCCGTACGAGACGAGCCTGTACGGCCCGTCCGCCGTCTCGCCGTAGGGCACGAGCGCGAGGTCGGGCCGCGCGCGACGGGCGATGCCGGCGGTTTCCGCGGCTCCCGGATCGTCCGCGCAGTAGATGAGTTCGCCGCCACGGGGCAGGCGTTCCGCGTATTCGACGAAGGCGTCGCGGATCGATTCGTAGGTGGGGAAAAAATCCTGGTGGTCGGGTTCGACGCTCGTGAGCACGACGCGGCGCGGATGGAAGGACAGGAAGTGCTTGCGGTACTCGCAGGTCTCCGCGACGAAGTATCGTTCCCCCGCGATCATCGTGGAGCGGTTCCCGAAACTGGAGACGGCGCTGCCCGCGAGGACCGTGGCCGGCGTTCCGATCGCCTTGAGGATGGCGCCCGCGATGGCCGTCGTGGTCGTCTTGCCGTGCACGCCGGAAATGCCCGAGGAGTCGAAGCGCGCCGAAAAGGCGCCGAGGGCGTCCGTGTAGACCATGACGGGTATGCCCCGCCTGGCCGCCTCGACGAGCTCGGGATGGCGCGCCGGATCGTACGCCGCCGAATGGACGACGAGGTCGAGATCGTCGGTGATCGAGGCGGCGTCGAAGCGCGAGACCGGGATCCCGAGCGCGGCGAGGATCTCGTCGGTGTAGAAGACGTCGGCCACGTCGCTGCCCGTGAGGCGCGCGCCGTGCCCGGCGAGTATCTCGGCGAAGGCCGCCATGCCGGTGCCCTTGGCGCCCACGAGGTGGATGCGGCAGCCCGAGAGCCGCTCGGGGAGTCCGTTCGAGCTCACCGGGCGCCTCTTTTCGTCTGGACGCGTTCCATGCGATGCCTCACGATTCGCCGAATTCGAGGGTGATGCGGGCGGTCCACGACCGCTCGGGCTTGACGGAAAAGCGCCAGACGGCGTCGACGCCGACGCCCTGGTACAGCGATACAGTCGCAGCCGGGGCTTCGTCCGCGTGGCGCGGCGTGACGTCGCTTTCGACCGGTTCGACGGCGAGTTCGACGGGCTTGTCGAACGAGAGCGAGACGTCGCCCTCCCCGTCCGCCGCCGCGAACCTGACGCCGGAGACGCCGTCGGTGCGCGAGGGCTCACCGGGATCGACGTCGATCGAGCGGTCCTGGAAGGAAAGCGAGGCGCGCAGGCCGGCCCGATCCGAGGACGGCGTGAGCGCCGAGGACGAGCGCAGCGCGAAATCGAGGGGCGTCTCGGACCGGTTCGACACCGCGTACGCGAGGACGAGCGCGTTCTTCCGGAAGGTGTAGGTCTTTTCCACGACGATGGAGAGACGCTTCCCGTCGACCGTGAGCGCGAGTTCCTTGGCGAAGACGGCTTCCGCGTTCGGGCGTTTCCCCTCGCGGACGGCGAACGGCGCCCGCGACAGGCGGGCTTCCGCGGCGAGGCCGCCGTCCTCGCGCAGGATCGCGAGCGTGTCGGCGAAGCAGGCGGCGAGCCGGCCGGCTCCGGTCATGGAGGCCGTGTAGTTGCGGCGCGGCTTGAACGCGTCGAACTCGAAAAGGACCGCGCCCTGCGCGCGGATGAACGCGTTGTATTCGTGCCCCTGGAAGACGGTCTCGTGCTCGCCGTCGAAATCGAGATCAGCCCGGAGGATCGAGGGCTTGTGCGCGCCCTTGACGCGGGTCGTCAGTTCGGCGTCGATGAGCGACCGGTACGCCGCCAGCCGCACGCCGAGATCCTCGATGCCGGGCGATCCGGAACGCCAGTACGCGTCCCCCGTCTGCGCCGCCCACAAGCATTCCTGCGCGCTGGCCTTCCGGGCCTTGTCGCCGCGGAGCTGGCCGACGAGCAGGTGGACGTAGTGCATCTTCGAGTAGAGGTCGAGGCTCTGCTGGCAGCGCAGGACGGAACTCCGGACGCTGCCCGTCCACCGCGCCCCGTTTGCCGGGTTCCCGTCGGGATCCACGATGCGCGAAACCGCGCAGCAGGGAAAATACGCGCGCGAAAAGCGCTTCCGCGCGCGCAGTGCTTTCGACGCGCCCACCGTCTCGAATTGGAGGGCCGCTTTCCGGAGCTTGTTGAACTCGGTCTCGAAATACAGGTCGGGCGTCTCGCACCCGGAGCGTTCCCAGAGGGCGCGCGCGGCCTCGCCCGGCAGCATGACGACGGAACAGCCGCGGTCGCCTTCGCGGCCGCCCGTCGGGCCGTCGCCGACCCGTTCGAGCGCGTCGGCGATCCCGACGCGGGTGTCGAAGCTGTGCTCGCAATCGAATACGGGAAACACCGCGATCGTCTTTCCCTGGTCTTCCGTCAGGACGGGGGCGAAGAGATCGTCCTCCGCGAGCCCGGCTTCCTTGAAGTGGCGGTCGAGGAGGAAGGTGTAGTCCATGCCGGACGTCCTGAGCGCCGCGGCGATCGAAGGTTCCCACGCGTAGTTGGACAGCCACGCCCCGCGGGGGCGCTTGCCGAAATGCTTGCGGATGAAGGTCGTGAGCTGCTCCACCTGCCCGAGGCGGTCCTGCGCCGGGATGAGCGGGAACACGGGCGCGTGGAAGCCCCCGCCTTCGAGTTCGACCTGCTTGCGGCTCACCATCTTCTCGAGCAGCATGAGGAATTCCTGGTGCCGCGTCTCGAGCCGCGCGAGGAGGCTGCCCGAATAGTGGAGGCTTACGCAGATTTCCGGGAAGCGGTTGAGCGTGGAGAGGAAGGGGCGGTAGCAGGTCTGGTAGATCGTCTCGAAACGTCCGGCGTCGAGGCCCTCGGGGAGGTGGTTGTAGGTTCCGATGACGATCTGCCGCTTGTTCATTTCGGGGCGGGGCCTTCGACGTCGGCGGGACGGCGCGCACGGAAGCTTTCGGAGGAGGAACGGATGACGGAGCGCGGACACTTGGACGCGATGGCGCGCCACTCGGAACTGGTCGGAAGGTTCGCGACGGCCAGGTTCCCGCGGAGCGAGAATTCGCCGTGCATGGAGTGGTGCTCGCACACCCGGCAGGCGTCGCAGCCGGAACCGCAGTCGGCGCGCTTCCGGGCGGGCGGCGCGTCCGACCGGCACGCGACGAACGGCAGGCCGTAGGGAGCGAGCTCGACGAGTCTCTTCGGACAGACGTCGACGCAGAGACCGCAGGCGGTGCATCGTTCGGGGACGACCGCGGCGAGCCCGTTCCGGACTTCGATCGCGTTGTGCGGGCAGATCGCCGCGCAGTCGCCGAAGCCGAGACAGGCGGCTTCGCACGAGCGCGGACCGCCGTAATGGGCGATGGCCACGCGGCAACTCGCGCGGCCCGCGTAGGCAAAACGGTCGTTCGCGGTGTCGTCGGTACCGGAGCAGCGTATGACGGCGACCTTGTCGGTTTTCGACCGGTCGACCGAGCCGTCGGAATCGACGAAGCGGCAGGATTCCCTCGGCGTTCCCGAACCGTGACGCGCCCCCGCGTGTTCCTCGCAGTCCGCGGCGCCGCAGCGGGCGCAGTCCCAGAGCGGAAGCGCCTGGCCGCGCGGTTTCGCGGGGCGGCCGTTCGAGGCCTTGGCGCCCGACCTGACGAGGAAGAACGCGAAGCCAGCCGCGAACGGCGCGAAAAAGCCGACGAGATACGCGAAGACACCCATCCTAGACTCCGAACACGCGGGCGAGTATCTGGTCGAGCCCGCCGAAGGCGAGAGCGACGAGCGACGCCGAGATGAAATAGATCGGAACGCCACGGAGGGCCTTGGGCACGTCCTCGGTTTCGTTCTTCCTCGATAGCGATTCGAGCAGCCCCGTCGCGGCCCAGCGCCCCAGTCCCGCCGCGAAGCCCGCGAGGAGCGAATCCGCGATTCCGGTGTCCGCCCGGGAAACGAGGAGCGCGACGGCGAACAGGAAACCGTCGGCGAGCGAACGCGACAGCGCCTCGGGATAGCCGCGGGAGCGGTGACCCGCATCCTGTCCTCCGCGACCGGCCGGCATCGCCAGGGAGACGAGCGCCACGGCGGTTCCGGAGACGAAGAGGAACAGGACCGGCGACAGGATGTCGAGGGCGAAGGGGCCGGTGACGAAATCGAGGATGAGACGGTAGAGGAACGCGGCCAGCGCGGCCGCCGGCGCGAGCGCGAGTCCGGTCCGCAGGGCGTGCCGATCGGCGCGCGCGGGCTCGAGTCCCACGCCGGCGCGTAGGGTCACGTTGCCCGAAAAGAGGAACAGGAAGACGATGCCGAAGACGCTCATGGCTTCCTCCCGTCGAGGTTCCGGCGCAGGACGGCGTAGACGCCCGCCATCAGTCCGAAGACGAGAAAGCCGCCGCCGGGGGTCAAGAGGTACGGAAGCGCCCACCGCGCGAACGGCGCCGGGTTCGGTGCGGCGAAGCCGCCGTGGCCGAGCAGTTCGCGCGCGAACCCGAACGCCACCACCGTGACCGTCCACAGCGCGAGGGCGGCGAAGGTTTCGAGCGTGTTCGCGGTTTCGGCGGCTCCGTGGCGTCTGAGGCCGAGCAGTACGAGCGTATTGAACGCGACGAGCGGCAGGACGGGACCCAGGAAGGGAAAGTCCGACGGGAACGCGACGGCGACGCCCAGGGCGTACAGTCCCGCGACGAAAGCCGCGACCGCGAGGGCGCAATTCCGCGCGAAATCGGCGTCCGCGCGCTCGCGCGCGACGCCGACCGCGGCGATGGCCGCCGTCGCGCACGCGATCATGCCGACCCCGACGATCGCGGCCCTGAGCCCGGTATTCGCCGCCATGAGCACCGGAACCGTTCCGATGCAGGATTCGAGGAACAGGTTCGGGACCTTGAGATCGTATTCGCGCGCGCTCATTCGGTGCCGCCTTTCGCCGTCCGCAACCAGGCGGAGACCGCCGCGGTCGTCCGCGCGCGGTCGAGTTCCGTACCCGGGAACGGGGATTCGTCGCGGCCGCCCGTGAGTCTTCCGTAGGCGTGCGCCGCGCGTTTTTCGAGTGCTCCTTCGCCGAAGGCCAGCAGGGCCGCCGGCTTTCCGTCGAGGGCCGAAACGACCGCGAACTCCGCGGCGTCGCCGTCGACGGCGAGCGTCACGAGGCGGAGCGTGGCGACTTTCTTCGCCGACTTGTCGAAGACGACGTACGAATCGCGCTCGGATCCGGCTTCGAGCGCGATCGGCGCCTTCCATTTGGCCGCGACGCGGTGGGCCGATAGCGCGACGCGGACGCGTTCGCGGCCGGTTTCGCCGACGAGGGCGCGGAGCGGTATCGCGGCGACGCACAGGAGCGCCGCCACGCCGGCGGCGGCGAGGGCGCGTTTCCAAGGAATGCGGTTCGTCATGCGGCCGCCCTCCCCTGATCGCGCGCCGGCATCGCCTTTTCGAGGAGCGGCACGAGGCAGTTGGCGATGAGCACGGCGTACGCGGTGCCTTCCGAGCCGGTGCCGAAACGCCGGAAGGCGAACGCCAGCCCGCCGACCAGGGCGGCGTACGCGAGCGAAGCGAGGAACGACACGGGCGAAGTGACCGGATCGGTGGCCATGTAGAAGAAGACGAGGACCACGCTGCCCGTCGAGAGCGCGAAGAGGATGTCGCCCTCGAAGGGCGCCGCCGACGGTTCGCCGAAAAGCCGAGTGAGGACCGCGAAGACGAGGAACGCCACGGCCGGGATCTGCCAGCGCACGACGCGGGCGACGAGGAGGACGACTGACCCGGCGAGCAGGGCGAGCACGGCGGTCTCGCCGATGCAGCCGGGGCGCACGCCGAGCAGCATGTCGACGTAGCCGTCGGGAAGCCGCGCGCCGAGCCGGTCGAAGACGAGTCCGTTCAGGAAATCGGTGATTCCGCTGGCGAAGGGAGAACCGGGGTAGCCGCCCGATTTCAGGAGCTGGACGGCGGAACCGCCCGCGGCTTGCGCGGAAGCCCGGACGAAACCGAGGGGCGTCGCGCCCGAAAGGCCCTCGACGCCGGTCAGGACGCGCGGCATCGCCCAGGCTCCCATCGCCTGCGGCCAGTTCGCGTGGGCGAAGGCGATTCCCGCGAGCGCCGGGTTCATCCAGTTCGATCCGAGTCCGCCGAAGCAGCCTTTGACGACGCCGACGGCGAAGGCCGACGCGAGCGCCGGCACGAACAGCGGCACGCCGGGAGGCATGCCGAGCGCCACGAAGAGACCGGTGAGGACGGCTGTGCCGTCGGCGACCGTGGGCTGGCCGCGGACGGCGCCGAACGCCGCCTCCACGGCCAGGGCCGTGGCGACGGAAATCCCGATGACCGCGTAGACGACCGGTCCGAAGAGGAAGCCGGCGGCGACGACGGTCGGCGCGAGGCTGGCCGCGACGGTGGCCGAGATCGAGCGCACCGATTGCGGAGCGCCCAGGAATGGGCCGCCGGACACGGGGAAGGTCGGCCGTTTCATCGATCGGTTCCTTTCGTTCCCGCGCGGCGCGCGGCGGAAAAGGTCTCGGCGAGCGGGATGCCGGCCGGGCAGACGTACGCGCAGACGCCGCAGCCCGTGCACGCGGCCAGGCTCCGCGCGGCGGCGAACGGGACCGCGTTTCGCGTTTCCTTCCAGAGCGCAGCGGGATCGAGCGACTCGGGGCAGGCGGCGACGCAGCGGCCGCAACGCATGCAGCGGAACCGTGCCCGGTGTTCCGGGCGGGCGGACAAGGCCAGCACGGCGTTCGTGGTCTTGAGGATCGGTACGTCCAGATCGACCGCCGCGTCGCCGCGGACCGGACCGTTCATGACGATGGTGCCCGGCACGCCGTGGAAGCCGCCGCATTCCTCGAACAGGTCGCCGATCACGGTGCCGACGCGCGCCTTGAGGACGGCCGGACGCATGACGGCGTCGCCCGCGACGCTCACGTAGCGCTCGATCGCGGGGCGGTTCCGGACCACGGATTCGTAAACGTCGAGCAGCGCGGACGGCGGCAGGATGAAGGTCGACGCGAGCGCTTCGCGCTTTCGGAAGAGGGCTTCGGCCAGCTGGTTCGGCAGTTCCTGCGGGTAGCGCCGGGAGCACGGGGCGAACTCCGGCTTCGGGGCGTATTGGAACGAGGGCGCGCCGAGGCGCTCGCGGGCGAGGAGCAGCGTTTCGCGGTCGCCCGCGATGACGACGCGCGCCGGGCCGAGGATCTTCGACAGGATGTCGAGGCCTTCGGCCAGGTCGGCGATCCGCTCCGCGAGGATGTGCCGCTCGGACGACAGGTACGGTTCGCTTTCGACCGCGTTGACGACGATGGCGCCGATGCCGCCCTTCCGGAGCGCGGCGTTGAGCTTTTCGGCGAGGGGGCCGCCGTCGGGCGCTCCGAGGACCGCTCCCTTGTCCTCGATGTGGCGCATGAGCTCGCCCTTGTTGAGGGTGTTCCAGGGGAAGCGCTCCGTCCGCTTGCCGAGCCGGTCGAACGAGCCTTCGAGGCCGATCACGAGGGCTTCCGAGCGCTCGCCGCCCGGAAGGAGCACCGACGCGCGGCCCCTCACGACGCCCGGTATCGGCGAATGCACGGGAGCCGAACCGGCTCCCTGGGCCCGGCCGAGCACCTGCCCTTCCCTCACCTGTTCGCCGTCCGCGACGACGCAATGCGCCGCCGGTCCGTGGTGCTGCTTGAGCGCCACGACGGCTATCGAGGGGAGGAAGGCGTTGTCGGACGGGGCGAGTGCGTGCTGCCCGGGATGGACGAGCTCGATTCCGCCCGTGCGGAAGGTCGCGGTCGCGTTCATGGATCCTGCCGAAGTCTGGCGATTTTTGGCGATTTTCCGGCGCCGTGCCTCCGTTCGAGTACCGACGGGAGGATGGCGGCGCCGAGGAGGATTATATATACGAGAACCCGTGAAGCATCAAGACGCGATCGGACGTAGCCGGGGTCGCCCTCGCGGCCCGCGTTTCCCGTGGCCGATCCCGGCCCTCGCCTGAAAAACCGGCCGCCATCGACGCCGAAACCGATCACGCCCGAGCGGGCGGCGGCGCGGAGCCCTTCCCGGAGCCACGTTTCGTCGAATTCGAGGATCGTTTCCGGCACCATCGTGGGGGGAAAGGAACCCAGGTCGTAGGACGGGCGAATGACGGGATCCAGGCTGCCGTAGCTGATGTTCCCGAAACGCCCCTTGGACAGGGCTTGCTGGTATGCCCGGTGGACGAGGAAGTCCGTCACGTCGGGCAGCCGTTCATCAGGTCCCCCGGAGAACGCCGCGACGAGTCCGGCGGGATTCCGGGGCAGTCGTTCGTAGCCGAGCGGAGTCGGAGCGGGATCGGACGAATTTCCTTCCGCCCGGGCGGGCCGGGCGCCGGCGATGGAGGCGTAGATCGCGAAGATCAGGCAGGAAGCGGCCACGAACGGCAGGGCGCGCGACGTCGCGAGGCTCGTTCCGAAGTCACGCGCGCGCGGGGCGATCGGCTCCGCGTCGAAAGGCCGGTGGGCGTAGCGTCGGGACTCGTACAGCCGGTCAAGATGGGCTGCGACCACCCACGCGGCCGCGGCGCCGGCTCCGGCGAGGCTCAAGGCCGGCAGGGCTTCCGGAGCGAACGCCGCCGCGAGCAGCGCGCAGATCGCCGACTGGACGAGGAGCGGCAGGGGCAAGCCCCGGAAGCTGAATCGCTGTCCGCGCCCGTACGGCGCGCGGGCTTCGTCCAGGGTCGCCACGGCGTGGAACGCGAAGACCGACGCGATGACGGTCTGAACCGACGGCGCGAACCAGAGTGGCAGCCACGGGAGGACGAAGACGAGCCGTCCGGGCCGGAACGGTCCCGCGAAACCGACCGCGAAGACCGCCGCGGCGAGGGGGAGGATCCAGAGGAACGGCACCGGGCTTGAACGGGCGCCGAGCACGCGCCACGGCGCGTCGACGGACTCGAGCGCCCGTTCGACCGCCGCCGGATCGGACGCCTTCACGTAATGGACGGACCACTCGGTTCCCCCGTCGACGACACGGAAATAGCGGGCGAGTCCGAGCAGGAAGGGATCGAGGCGCGGATCTTCCGGAATCAGGCGTTCGAGGCAGTCCGAGAGCGGCAGGACGACGAGTTCGTGGAAATCGGAAAGTTCTACGGGCTGGTTCGACTCGTCGACCACGTCGTCGAAGCCGCGGGCGGCCAGCGCGGCGCGCACCGTGCCCGCGGGGAGCGAGGCGTCGGCGAGGACCAGCGTCCTGCCGGGCCACGACGACAGCCGCCTGCCGTCCGGAGCCAGGAGCGCCGCGCCGGCCATGCAGAGCGCGAGCGCGACGGCTACCGCGATCGGAACCGCGCGGACGCGAGACGGGCGCACGAAACCCCGCCCGATCAGAGGACGCAGAACGCGAGCGCGATGAAGAAACCGAGCAGACCGCCCGCGATCACCTGGGGAATGGTATGCCCGTGGACTTCCTTGACCGGATGGAAGGGGATGTCGAACCTGTCGGTCATGGCGGCGCCCATGGAGTTGATGGCGCGGGCCTGGATGCCGGTGGAACGCCGCACGCCGACCGCGTCGCGGATGACGACCAGCGCGAAGAAGAGGGCGAGGATGAAGACGTTCGAGCCGATGCCGCTCGTGAAGCCGATGGCCGTGGTGATCGAGACGACGAGCGAACTGTGGCTGGACGGCATGCCGCCCGTACGCCACAGGAGCGTGAAGACCAGGTTCTTGAAGCTCCTCGCCTTCGGGCGCACGAGGATGATGACGGCCTTGATGAACTGCGCGGTGATCATGGAGAATATCGCCGATAGGAAGACGGGATTCCGGAAGAACGATGAAAGGGCGATATTTCCGTCGGTGTCGAGCAAGGACATTGTCGGCCAGTTTTGACCATTTCCCGGCGCGCTGTCAAGACGCGGACCGGAACGGCGCGCGGAGGCGGAGCGAACCCGGTACGATATGGAAGAAAAGAAAACCGATTACGGCATGATGCGGGTGGCGATCGGACCCGGGGACGAGGGCAAGCGCTTCGACGCGGTCGCTCGGAAGCTCCTGCCGGGGCTGCCCCTGTCGGCGGTCTTCAAGGGCATACGATCGGGACGGCTCAGGCTGAACGGCGCGCGCGCGAAACCGGAACGACGCCTCGAGCCCGGCGACGTCATCGAGTGCGACGGCAGCTTGGCGGCCGACGCGAAACCGTCGCTCGACGCGAAACCGAGGCGCCAGGTGACCGTCGCCGACGAAGGCGATCGGCCCGCGCTCGTCACGCTGGCCGAAACCGACGACCTCGCCTTCGTCGACAAGCCGAAGGGCATGTTGACCCACGGACCGGGAGGCCTGGACGAGATCGTCCGCGCGCGTTACCGGGACGCCACGCGCCCGTCCATCTCCTTCGAGCCGGCTCCCCTGCACCGCCTCGACCGCAACACGAGCGGCATCGTCGCGGTATCGAAGACGATTTCAGGCGCCCGCGAATTCAGCCGCCTCCTCCGGGAAGGAAGAATCCGGAAACTGTACTTCGCCGTGCTCGAGGGCGAACTGTCCGGCGCCGAAGAATGGCGCGACGAGCTCGCGCGGGACGACGCCGGCCGCACGACGAACGTGGGGCCGGGGCTCATCGCCGTGACGCGCGTCGAACCGGTCGCCGTATCGGGCGGCTACACCTTCGCGGCAGTGCGCATCGAGACCGGGCGGACACACCAGATCCGCGCGCAGGCGGCGGCTCACGGGCATCCGCTCGCGGGCGACGCCAAGTACGGCGGTCGTCCGTTCCGGGACGGCTACCTCCTCCACGCCGCCGGCTTGCGCCTGTCGTCGCCGTCGGCCGATCCGATCGCCGCGGCTTGCCCGGCTGCCGTGGTGTGTCGGCTGCCTTCCGGGGCAGCGGAGACCGTCCGCCGCCTCTTCGGGATCGATCCGCCGGATCCGGCCGATTTCGCTTGAATCCCCGCCCGTCAATCGATAGTGTGGTTCCATACCGATAAAAGGAGGAAGCGATGAAGTTCAACGTGAATCCGGCCATGATCCTCGTCGTGGTCGCCGTGGTGATCGTCGTCGCGGTCGCCTCGACGAGTTTCTACGTCGTCGATTCGACCGAGCGCGCGGTGGTGACCATGTTCGGGCGCTATTCGTCGATAGCCGATCCCGGTCTCCACTTCAAGGTGCCCTTCGGCATCCAGAAAAACTACAACGTTCCCACGGAGGTCGTGCAGGTCGAGCAATTCGGCTTCCGTACGGTCAAGGCCGGAGTCGTGTCCGAATACGACTCGCAGACCAAGCCCTTCATGATGCTCACGGGCGACCTGAACGTCGTCCAGGTCGAGTGGATCGTCCAGTACAAGATCGTCGATCCCCTCGCCTGGCAGTTCAAGGTGCAGGAGCGCTACAAGACGATCCGGGACGTCTCGCAGTCAGTCATCAACCAGCTCGTCGGCGACAGTTCGTTCGTGGACGTGACCACGTCGGCCCGCGGACGAATCGAAGTGGCGGCGCTGGACCTCATGAACGAGCAGTTCAAGCGGTTCGAGCTCGGCATCAACGTCATCGCCGTGAAATTCCAGAACGTGGAGATGCCCGAAGCCGTGAAAGCCGCGTTCAGCGACGTGTCGAACGCCAAGACGGACCTCATGCGCTTCATCAACGAGGGAAAGGAAGCCTACAACGCGGAGATCCCGAAATCCCGCGGCGAGGCGGACCGGCTCGTCCAGGTGGCGCAGGGTTACGCCACCGAGCGCGTCAACAAGGCGCGGGGCGACGTCTCGCGTTTCAACGCCGTATACGAAGAGTACCGGAAGGCTCCGGCCGTCACCAAGAAACGCCTGTACTACGAAATGGTGGAGGACGTGTTCGGCGGCGAGGTGGACGTCGAGCTCATCGACAAGAACCTCGGCAATTTCCTTCCGTTCAAGGATCTCGGTTCGACGGGAGGCGCCAAATGAAGTCCAACAAGCTCGTGATCGTCCTCGTCATCGTCGCCATCGCCGTCATCGGGTTCGTCATCGCCGGTCCTTTCTACATCCTGGACGAAGGACAGCAGGCGGTCGTCGTCCAGCTCGGCAAGATCGTCGATGTCAAGAAGGACGCGGGGCTCCAGTTCCGCACCCCGTTCGTCGATTCGCCCAAATTCTATTCGAAGAAGATCATGCCCTGGGACGGCGAGTCCCGCCAGATCCAGACGAGCGAAAACCAGCTCATCTGGGTGGATACGACCGCGCGCTGGCGCATCGTCGATCCGGCCAAGTTCTACAACAACATCAAGGAAGAGTCGGAAGCGTTCTCGAAACTCGCCGACCTCATCGACAACGCCGTGCGTACCGTCGTGTCGCAAAACCGGCTCTCGGAAGCGGTCCGATCGACGAACTACATCCAGTCCTCCAAGTCGGGCGAGGAATTCCAGACCGGCGACGAAGTCTCGGACGAGGCGCTCAAGCAGCTCACCCAGACGGACAACCTCTACGAAGCCATCGAGAAAGGCCGCAAGAAGCTGTCGGACGAGATGCTCGAGATCGTGAAGCCCGGAGTCCAAGGTTATGGCATCGAAGTGCTCGACATCGTCATCCGCGAGATCGCCTACACGGAAGACCAGATCAACAACATCTACGAGCGCATGACGAAGGAGCGGAGCCAGATCGCGCAGGCCTACCGCAGCTTCGGCGAAGGCAAGAAGGCCGAGTGGCTCGGCAAACTCGAAAACGAAAAGCGCTCGATCCTGTCGGAGGCGTACCAGAAAGCCGAAGTGCTCAAGGGCAAGGCCGACGCCGACGCGTCCCGCATCTACGCCGAATCGTACGGACGCGATCCCGCGTTCTACGAGTTCTGGCGCGCCATCGAGTCGTACCGGCAGACCATGCCGAAGTTCAAGAAAACACTGACCACGGACATGGAATACTTCAAGTTCCTGTACGGCCCCGACGGCCGGTAAGGGATTCCGGGGCGGCCGGAAACGACCGCCCCGCCTTTTTCCCGCGGAACCCGAACGGATCGTTTCCCGCCGTATTATTGTTGAAAGATCGCCGTTTCTTCCTATAATGAAGGTATGAACATCCGCGTCAAACTGATTCTCGTCGTGCTGCCCATCATCGTCCTCGCGGTGGTGCTCGCCGGCATGTCGTCGTATTTCATCGCGTCGGGCGCCGTCAACCGCGTCACCACCGAGCTCCTGTCCTTCAAGTCGCTCGAGCTGGAAAAATACGCCGAAAGCCAGTGGAACCTGCTCGTGGAAAGCGGGATGACCGACCGTCCCGACATGGTGGAGGCGGCGTCGCGCGGCGTGGAGAGCTTCGGCCGGACCATCCTGACCTCCGATACCGAAGTGGTGTTCGCCGTGGACGCGAACGGCGCCCCGGCCATGCGCACCTCCACCGTGAACGTCCTCGACGCCGAACGCGAACGCTTCCTGGCCGCGTTCAAAAAGGGCGAGCGCGGCATCGTCGAGCTTCCCATGGACGGCACGACGCGCGTGGCGGCCACCTTCCCCTTCGGTCCCTTCGGCTGGCAGGTCTTCGTCACCGAGCAGCGCGCGGTCTTCTACCGCGACGTGGACAAGATCACGAGGCAGACACTCTACATCCTCGCCGGGGCCGTCGTGGCGGCGGTGGTCATGCTGCTGTTCCTCGTGAGCGTCCTCACGAAGCCGCTCACGAACGTCGTGGGCGCCATGAAGCGCATCATCGAGTCGAACGACCTGACCGAAAAGGTGGAGGTCGAGTACGGCGACGAGATCGGCAAGCTGTCGCACACCTTCAACCTGATGCTCGGAGAGCTCGACAAGGCCTATAAGCAGATCAAGCACTACGCCTTCGACGCGGTGCTGGCCCAGAAGAAGGAAACCCGCATCCGGAACATTTTCCAGAAATACGTGCCGAAAGACGTCATCGACGTGTATTTCAAGAATCCCGAAGAGATGCTCGTCGGCGAAAACCGCGACCTGGCCGTGCTTTTCTCCGACATCCGCGGCTTCACGACGATCTCCGAATCGATGCAGCCGGACGACCTCGTCAACTCGCTCAACCGCTATTTCTCGTCGATGGTCGACATCATCATGGGCAAGGACGGAGTCATCGACAAGTACATCGGCGACGCCATCATGGCCTTTTTCGGCGCCCCCGCCCGCCACGAAAAGGACGCGCTCAATTCCGTCCTGTCCGGACTCGACATGATCGACGCCCTCGAGATCTTCAACCAGGGCCAGGACAAGCTCGGGAAACCGCGCTTCAACATCGGCGTCGGCATCAACTACGGCACCGTGACCGTAGGCAACATCGGCTGCGACAAGAAGATGGACTACACGGTCATCGGCGACACGGTGAACCTTGCCTCCCGCCTGGAAGGCCAGACGAAACCGTACCACCAGAAGATGATCATCGCGGAAAACCTCTACGAGAAGGTCAAGGGCGAAGTGCCGACGCGCCTCATCGACGCGATCGCCGTCAAGGGCAAGACCAAGGGCGTCCGCATCTACACCGTCAAACGCGCGCTCGATGACAAGGAAGCGGAGGCGTGGGCCCTGCACGATTCGGGCATGGAGCGCTATTTCGCGCGCGACTTCAAGGGCGGTCTCCGCGATTTCGAGACGGTGAGCGGCTTGCTCGGTCCCGAGGATTTCGCGTCCCAGATGATGGTCGAGCGTTGCGCCGCCTACGTCGCGAATCCGCCGG
This sequence comes from uncultured Treponemataceae bacterium, assembly GCA_964482955.1. Taxonomy (GTDB): domain Bacteria; phylum Spirochaetota; class Spirochaetia; order Treponematales; family UBA12059; genus JAPLSN01. Next base: position 14,701 of record CAYZZW010000056.1, read on the forward strand.
CCGCCGACTGGGACGGCGTCGAGGTCAAGCACGACAAATGACGCCGATCAGGAAACTAGCCCTCGCGGCCGCGCTCGCCGCCGTCGCCTTCGTTCCGCTCGAGGCCCAAGGAGACGCGGCCGACCGCGCCGTGCTCGTGCTTTCGCCGCGTGCGGCTTCAGATGACCCCGCGCTGGAGCCGGACGCCCGCGACCTGGGCATGGCGTACGGCAACGAGCTGTCGATCGAACTCGCCGGAAGCGGTTTCAGGATCGTCGCCCCGCCGTCCGCCGCGGCGCCGGGTCCGGAAACGACTCCGTCCGACGCGGGGCCGCTGTCCGTCTCCGGCATCCGTGAGCTGTCCGCCGCCGCCAAGGCCGCGGGCGCCCGTTTCGCGCTGTCCGCCGCCATCCAGCTCAGGAACAAGCGCGCCACGTACTCCGTCGTGGTCGTGGACGCCACCTACGAAGCCGTGATCACGGGCGACGCCGGCACCACGTACGCGGGTCTCACGGCGCTCACCGTCCTGAAAGATTCCGCGCTGGCCGTGCGCGAACGCCTCCAACGCGGCATTTTGGAGATTTCCGCGACGAGCGAGCGCGTTCCCATTCCGTACGCGCTTGTCTTCGACGGAGTCCCCGACGGCACGACCTTCTACTTCGGCGGCGACGAGCGTCCCCTGGCCATGTCCGAAAATGGAAAACTCATCCTGCCGTACCTACCTTTGCCCGCGGGTTCCGTCCTGGCGTACACCGTGAAGCGCGAGGGCTTTTACGACGCCACGGGCACCGTGAAACTGACCCACAAGCAGAATAAGCTGCGCCTGCCCTCGATGCGTCCCGTACTCGACGACGCGCTGTTCCTGTCATGGGGGCTCGGACGCGCGCTCGGCGGCGGCGTCGGATACCGACGCTACCTCCAGCCGGACCGGAGCTTCCTTTTCGTGGAAGACGATTTTTACTTCCAGACTGACTTCCTCCCGAATTCGACCCTCATACCGCACAGCGACCTCTTTTTCGGCGTCGGGTTCTACCCGTACACCGATCCTGACAGCCTTTATCGCGTGTCGCTGTCCACGGGCCTTTTCCTGATGGGTACCATCCTGCCCCAGCCCGACATGGACAAACATTTGTTCCTGGACGGCGGCATCATGCCGGTTTCTATCCAGTTCGAAACCTTCCAGTTCGGCATCTCCTGGTATTTCGAGATGCGCCTCGCCATATCCCTCGGCTTGCCCACCGGTGTTTTGCCCGTCGACTTCCTCGGCTTGACCATAGGCGACGTCGATCATCTTCCGCCCGTCTCGCTGGGCTTCAGGATACCGCTATGAAACCGCAACGCGTGATGATGTTGGTCGTGTTCGTGGCCGCCGCTTCCCTTTTTTTTGCGGGGTGCGAGCTGTTTGCGGCTACCTACTTTCCCCCCGGCCTTACCCGGATGCAGGCGCTCGTCAATATCTGGGACTTCTTTCCCGAACTCAAAGGAGTCACCGACTACGATATCGTCGTCAACGAAGTGCGCGGCTCGAAGGAAAACGTCGCGGTATTCGTCGAGTACAAAGGCAAACGCATCGTCGCCCTTTTGGACGCGCGGACGCTCCAGGAAGAACGGATACTGACCGCGGAAAACTTGTCCAACGATTTGCCGAGTTCTACCTACGGTTTCATGTCAGCTGTCGTATTCGGATCCCTTCCGAACGGCATGTATGCGATCGGGCAGCACCAGTACGATCCCCTTTCGGGAAAGTTCATCGCCGATCTCACCGATCTCCACGATAGCTTTTCGGTTTGCGATGCCGCCAACGCGCTCTTCGTCTGCGTGTCCGCGGCAAAAGCAGATCTTTACTACACAGGTGTTTCTACTATGGAGTACACGCTCATTCCTTCCTATTCGTACATGGGCTTCCCGACGCCGATGGAAACTAGGATGAAATCAGGCGCGTACATCGACGGCTCGGTTCGTTTGTTGCTCGCGTACAGGCTGGCGGACAGTTCCACGAGTCTCGCGATTTCCGATCCTTATGCTTGGTCATTGCCCTCATCCATGAATTTCACGCCGCTCGACATCGACAGGAATTTCGATTTGTACGAAAGCAGGCGCCATTGGCTGACCGCCGACGGAATAATCGTCTTGAGCAATTCCGACAAAAGCACCCAACGCATTACGCGTTATTCCTTGTCAGGTGCAGAAAGGGATTCCTTCCCAACCGCCAAAGGCGATAACGTGTATACATTCATGCAGGATGGAAAGACGTTTTATCAACTGGACAAGCGTACCGGCCGGTTGTCCAAACTGAAGACGTGGTGGAAATGATGAAGAAAGTCGAACTGCATCTGTTGTCCGCCATTCTACTCGTTTTGGCTTCCTTCGCGGCGAACGCGCAGGATACGGCTGTTCCCGCGGAATCCGCTCCAGAAATCCAGCGCGTTCTCGTAGCCATGGACCTGCGCGACGTGTCGCCGGCCACGAAGCCGCACTACGCGCGCGGCATGCAGATCGCGCTGACGCGCTCGGGCACGCCGGTCTCCCTTTCGTGGTTCGAGGACGGGTTCGCGTACGGGGACGTCGACTCCGAGCGCGCCGTCCACGACCTGGCCATCCGCATGGGCAGCCGTTTCACCGTCTCGTGCCGCGTGCTCGAACGCGAGGGCGAGGCGGAAGCCGTCTGGACCGTGCGCGACGTGGCGCTCAAGCTCGATTATCCCGAAGCGCGTTCGACGATGAAAAACCCGACTTTCGGAAGCATTGTCGACTATTTTTGGCTCGGCGCCGTGGAAAGCGTTTCCGGCGCCGCTGCGAAACCGGTGCCCGAAGACCACGTAGTGCTCAGGGCGCTTCCCGGTTCCGTGGTGGAAGGCTTCACGAAAAAGCCGCTCCGCGTCGGGGAGTCGGGCGAACTCGATATACCGGTACAGATACCAAAGCCCTATGTAGTCGTCGTGCGCGGCCCCGGCGCCTTGCCGACGCGGCTCAAGCTCCTCGTGGACCGTCCCGGCATGGAGATCGACGTCCCGCAGGAAAGCCTGCCGCGAATGGACCTGGAAGCGGGCTTGTACCGTTTCCAGTATCCGGACTTCAAGTTCCGGTATTGGATTCCGAAGACCCCGTTCTTCGCGAGCGCCAGCCTCGAGCAGTTCATGGTCGGTTTTACGATGAACCGGAGACCGGGACCGGACGGGGAAATACCGCCGTGGTGGGGCGGCATCCCGCTTATCGAACCGGGCTTAGGCGGCGGCATGGATTTTTCGCTTCCCAGTTCGTCCACCGGCATCGTCCTGGGCGGCGACGTCTTCATGCGCCTCTTCTTCCCGATGTGGAGCGGAGTGGCGATCGATCCGGCCGCGCCCGTGGGCGTGCGGCTCTACATCAGCTTCGAGCAGAACCTCGTCGGGAACATGTCGTTCTTCACGCAGTTCGGGTCGGTCGCCTACCCGTTCACCGACCGCGAGCTCGTGCTCGCCTCCATGGGCGACAAGGACAGCGCCCAGATGGCGGCGTTGATCGGCCCGGTGCTGGTCGAGTTCTTCACCTTCCGTTGCGGTGTCCGCTGGGAGTTGCGATGATGAAACAGCCAGTTCGTTTTCGCGCCGGTGTAACCCTCGCGGCGCTCGGGTTAGCCTCGGCGCTGGGCTTCGCGGCGTGCTGGTCGCCTGTGTTCGACATCAATGTGTCCACGGGGGCCATCATCGCCAAGCGCCTGGACGAAGCCGGCAGCGTCGGACCGGTGGTCATAGACATCGACGAATGGAAGGATCACTTTTTCGTGCCCGCCCGTTCGCCGAAACCTGTCGATGGCTATCTCGTGCAAATCCGGGACAACGACGTGCGCGTGGGCTACTTCGGCCACGGATACGATAAAACGATTGAAAGCTTTATCCCGCGCGTTCCCGGCGCGCCGACCAAGGTCGCGTCTGGACCATATCTTGCGCCGCTCCCGACCTTTCCCTATGAAGCGGAAGCGACCTTGTTGATCACGGGATGCAATCCGAATGCTGCCGGTTCCCACGCGAGCGTGTATTCGGTCCGAACCACGCTTTCGGACACCATGCCGCCGAGCGTGATTCCCGAATTCCGCGTGGATTACGCCGCCACTACCTTCAATCCTCCTTATGCGGACGGTTTTTCCGTAGGTACGAGCGGTACTCCTCCCGCGGCAATGCCTGAGTTGAGGATGAGCTACGTGTTTACGGATTCCTCGGTGACGCCAGGATCGAATTCCGCAGCTACGCTGGTGTTTTCCTACGGTTCCATGTCGACACCAGGCTCTCCGATGACATCCTTGCTCGCTCAAACCGCGGCCCCCTTGGTTTCATTCGGCGGTTACATCGGTACCGATTCGGCCCCGAGTCTCACGTATACGCTCAGCGACGACAAGGTTACCTTTCAACAAGACTATTTTGCGGCGGTACCCGCGCCTTTCCCGCCTCCGCGTCTCCTCCCGGTTGATCACCGCATCTTCGCAGTGCTCTCCGACGGAACCCTGCTCGGCAAGGCTGACGGCGTCCTGTACGTCTACGACCTTGACGGTAAAGAACGTTTCCATGTCGCCTTGGGGGGGCTCAAGTACGCGCATGAGGTGTGGGACGGCTCGGAATGGTTGTGCGTTTTTTTCCTGCCGCTCATGGTGCTGAAAGACGGCGAAGACATCTATTCGATCACCTACCGTATTTATACGGTTCCCACGGCGGATCTAGACAGGATTTCCCGCCTGTTTTGACGCTCGCCTGGCCACCCGCGGAACCTGTGGCACCGGTTTGTCAAAGAAGAAGCCCCGCGACAGGCGGGGCTTCTTCTTTGACAAAATCCGATTATCGTCTCCGTGACCTCTTATTCCCCTGTGGTCGTCTTTCAGGAACGGGCCTCTACAGCGTGTCCTTGAGCTTCCTGAGGAATTCCTTCATGGACGGATCTGTAGCTGCTCGGGCTTTCGAGTCGAGGAACAGGGCGCGCTGGTCCTTCGAGGGGATCGTAGCCAGGTCTTCGAGGATGCCGATGAAGTTGAGCACGACTTCCTGCTGGCCGGCTTGCTGGAACGCCTGCTCGTAGCGCTTGATGCGGGCGCGGAGGTCGGGCATGGGCTCGGCCGATTCGGGCTTGCCGAGGAACTCGTCGAGCTTGGCGCGCGCCTCGACGTAGGCGTTCGAGCCGCCCTTGGCCAGGATGGCGTCTTCCGCCTTCGCGTAGGCGGCGAAGTTTTTCGTCAGCGTTTCGAACTTCGCCGCGACGACGCCGATGTTCCCGAGCTTCGCTTCGAGTTCGGCCAGGCGGCGCTTGTAGTCGTCGCGCTCCGTCGTCGTCTTGGCCAACGTCTCCTTAGTTCCGGCCAGTTCGGTCCGCGCGCTCGCGGCGTCCGCCTTGGCGGCTTCGAGCTCCGCTGAACTCGCCGGAGCCGTTCCCGCCTGTGCCGACCCCGCCTGCGCGGACGAGGCGGCCGCGAGCTGGCGGGAAAGGTCGACGTTCGTCTTCTGGAGTTCGGCGTTGCGCGTGGTCAGGTCTCCGTTCGTCTTCGTCAACTCCTGGTTTTTCTTAGTGAGTTCAGTGTTGGCTTTAGCCAGATCAGCCGCTTTTGCCTTTTCCGCCTCGAGCGCCTTCGTGAGAGCGTCGATTTCCTTGAGATAGGCCGACGATTCCTGGTTGGTGGCCACGCGGGTGCGCGCGAGGGAACGGACGCCCGCGCGGATGCCGTCGATCGCGTCGGGGAACTGATCGGCGGCCGGGTAGCGGGCGGCGACGTCGGCGAAAGCGCCGATGGCGTCTTCGTAGCGGCCCTGCTCTTCCAGCTTCCGCGCCTGTTCGAGCGCTGGTCCGGCGTTTCTGGTGTCCGCCGTCCGCCTGGCTTGAGTCGCCGTCGTTTCCGCCGCCTTGCGGACGCGCTCTGACAGCGCGGTTCGGCGCTCGGCGGGAAGAGGCAGGGTGGCAAGCAGTTGGTCGAAGCCCGTGAGGGTCCGCGCGTAATCGCCCGAATCGTACGAGGTTTCGACCAGTTTCGCGGCCTGCTCGACGGAAGCCAGGAGGGTCGTTTCGTTTTCGCGGTACCTGGCCAGGAAATAGTCGCTCGCGGTCGAAAGTTCCGGAATGGTCGAAAGCGCCAGGGCGTAGAGTTCTTCGGCCTTGGCGACGTTACCCTTCTTGAGTTCGGCCGTGGCGTTGTCGGAATAGCCGCGGACGGTGGCGAGAAGCGTGGCCGACTCGGCCAGCTTGGTGAGGTCCACCGCGTTGCGCGCCTTTTCCGAGTCGATGTACTTCCCGAGCGCGTCGATCACGAAGAGATCGGCGGCCCGGCGTTTCTGCATGTTCGGCAGTTCCGAGACCATGGGATCGTCGATGTAATTCTTGAGGGCGACGAGGGCCGCCTGGGCGTCGTCGTAACGCTTGTCGTAGAGCGCGTCGCGGATGCCGGCGTAGAGACCGATGAGGCGGTCTTCGGCCACCTTGGATTTTTCCAGCTGGTCGTTCAGTTTCGCCAGGTCGCTCTTGGCGGCGGCGAGGCCCGCGTCGGCCTTGGCGCGCGCCTCTTCGAGGGCCTTGTTGCGCTCGTCGAGGGCCGAACGCAGCTCCTGTTCGCGCGCGCGAGAGTCTTCGAGGAGCTTTTGACGCTCGGCGTTGAGCGTGCCCAAGCTGGCCTTGTACTCGTCGCGCATCTTCTGGAGGTTTTCCTCCATCTGCTTGCGCTCGATGTCGGTCTTCTTCTTGAACTCGTCGAGGACGGCGTCGAATTCCTTCTTCTTTTGCTGTTCGAAGAGTTTCAAGCGTTCCTGGATCTCGGCGCTGCCGTAGCCTTGCGCGATGAGGCGTTCCCGCTCCTTCTGGATTTCGTAGTCGAGGCGGGCGGCCAGTTCGGCTTCCTTCGCCTTGATCTTCGCTTCCATGTCCGTGATGATGCGGGACTTTTCGGTGTCGAGGTTCTTCAGGCGCTCCTGGACTTCCTGGAGTTCCCGGTCCTTCGCCTTGAGCTGGACGTCGGTTTCCTTCTTGAGTTCCTGGATGAGCCGGCCTTCCGCGCTCGCGAGCTTGGCGGTTCCGGTCTGTTCAGCCGTCTTGTCGCGGTTGAAGGTGGACGACAGGATGAGGAGCCCGCCCGCGATGATGGCCACCGCGGCCAGGTTGACCGCCATCGGCATGAGGACGCCGTTCCTGCGCGGTTTGACTTTCCAGACGGACGGATCGGAAGAGATGCGGTTCGAGGTGGCGATCTTCTCGATGTGGGAGAGGATGTCCTTCTGGTCTTCGCGCGAAATACCGGAGGTTTCGTCGAACGCGAAATCCTCGGTCATCGCGGCTTCGACCGCCTTTTCCGCCTCGGTTATCTTGTTTTGAGCCCGTTTGAGGAGTCCGTCGCCCATGTTGCCGCTCCGATCGTCATGCTGCGTGCGCGGGATGGAAACATCCCGCGGGATGGAATCGTCCCGTTTCTTCCATATAAGTATCGTCAAATCCCCGTGATTTGCCAGAGGCGAACGAGGATAGCGCTGCCTCGAGCGTCTAAAAAACGACCGCCCCGAAGGGCGGTCTTTGTTACGGTTCGGGCGCGCTATCGCCCGAGGTCGGGAGCGATCTCAGCCGATGTCGACCATCGGGTCGCCGGTGTTGACCGAGGAGCCCTGCTGGACGCGGATGCCGGTGATCGTGCCGTCGGACGTGGCGCAGATCTCGTTTTCCATCTTCATGGCTTCCAGGATGAGCACGACGTCGCCGCGCTTCACGGCCTGGCCCTGCGACACCTTGACGGAGATGACCGTGCCCGGCATCGGCGCGCGGAGCGTGCCTGCGGAAACGGGACCGGAGGCGACGGGCGCGGCGGGCGCCGGGGCCGCAGCGGCCTGGACGGGCGCCGCGGCGGCGACGGGAGCCGCGGCCGGAACGAACGCGGGAGCCGCGACGGCTCCGCCGATTTCCTCGACGGACACGTCGTACTGCTGACCATTGACGGTTACCTTGAACTTCTTCATGTGGACGGCTCCTTATTTACGGCCCTGATAGCCTGACAGACGGTTGACGTGACCCCACACGGGGGTGTTGAAACCGCCCGAGGACGGTTCGATGGCGGCGATGCGGAAGGTCGAGGCGCTCCTTCCCGTGGCGACCGAGATGGCCGCGGTGATGGCGGCGACGAGGGCGCCGTCGGTTCCGGCGACCTGCTTCGGAGCCTTCGGCTCGTCGGCGGGGGGCGCGGGCACGGCGGCGTTCTTGTCGCCGATGAAGTGCTTGGAGATCCAGATCACGAACACCATGATCGTGAGCACCGAAAAGACGGTACCCATGCCGGCGATGACCGTGATGGTCGGATTGAAGTTGGGCATCCGGCTCTCTCCTTACACGGGGAAGTTGCCGTGCTTGCGCGGCACGCGCTCTTCGCGCTTGCCGACCAACATGGCCAGGGCGCTCGCCAGGCGTCGGCGGGTTTCGCACGGCTCGATGACGTCGTCAACGTAGCCGCGGACGGCCGCCTTGTAGGGATTGGCGAACTTGCGCTTGTACTCGTCGATCTTCTCCTTCCGCGTGGCGGCCGGATCGGAGCTCTCGTCGATCTCCTTCTTGAAGATGATGTTAGCCGCGCCGTCCGGACCCATGACCGCGATCTCGGCGCTCGGCCACGCGAAGACCTGGTCCGCGCCGAGGTGCTTCGAGCACATGGCGATGTACGCGCCGCCGTAGGCCTTGCGGACGATGACCGTGAGCTTGGGCACGGAGGCTTCCGAGTAGGCGTAGAGGAGCTTCGCGCCGTGGCGGATGACGCCCGAGTGTTCCTGGCCGACGCCGGGCAGGTAGCCGGCGGTGTCCGCGAGGGTCACGAGGGGGATGTTGAAGGCGTCGCAGAAACGGATGAAGCGGGACGCCTTGTCCGAGGCGTTGATGTCGAGGACGCCGGCCAGCTGCTTGGGCTGGTTGGCGAC
>CAYZZW010000057.1:0-22918 GCA_964482955.1 uncultured Treponemataceae bacterium
AGCGCAGCACCTCGGCTATCTCGTCCTCGATCTGCTCCGGGGTGCAGATGATGTGGGCGTCGTCCTGGGTGAAGCCGCGCACGCGCATGAGGCCGTGCAGGGTGCCCGAGCGCTCGTAGCGGTACACGGTGCCGAGCTCGGCCCAGCGGAGCGGGAGGTCGCGGTAGGAGTGGAGGCCGTTGTTGTAGATCATGATGTGGAAGGGGCAGTTCATCGGCTTCAGGTAGTAGTCGTCCTCGTCGATCTTCATCGACGCGTACATGCTTTCCTTGTAGAAGCCCAGGTGGCCCGAAGTCTCCCAGAGCCAGCTCTTTCCGATGTGCGGGGTGAAGAGGATCTCGTAGCCGTTCGCGTAGTGCTCGTCGCGCCACCACTTCTCGAGTTCGACGCGGAAGCGGCCTCCCTTCGGGTGCCAGTAGATGAGCCCGGGACCCGCTTCCTCGTGGGTGGAGAACAGGTCGAGATCCTTGCCGAGTTTCCGGCAATCGCGCTTGGCCGCCTCTTCGAGCATCTTCTGGTAGGCTTCGAGCTCGGCCTTGGACGCGAAGGCGTACGCGTAGATGCGGGTGAGCATGGGGCGCTTTTCGTCGCCGCGCCAATAGGCGCCCGCGACCGCGCGGAGCTTGAAGGCGTCCGGCCGGATCTCGCGCGCGTTGGCCACGTGCGGGCCGCGGCAGAGGTCGACGAAGCCGTCCTGCTCGTACACCGAGATGGTCCCGTCCTCGAGGCCGTCGATCAGTTCGAGCTTGAAGGGCTGGTCGGCGAACAGCTTCTTCGCCTCGTCTTTCGAGAGCTCCCGGCGGACGAACTCCGCCCCGGAGGAGATGATGCGGCGCATCTCCTTTTCGATGGCGGGCAGGTCGTCCTCGGTGATCGGCTTCGGAAGCTGGAAGTCGTAGTAGAAGCCGTCCTCGATCGCGGGCCCGATCCCCACCTTGGTGCCCGGATACAGCTTCATGACGGCTTCGGCCATGACGTGGCTGGCCGAGTGTCGGATGGTTTCGACGTTGGAAGACATACGGTACTCCCCTTCGCGGATCGTCATTCGAAATCGTCCGCTGCAGGAAAATATAAAGAGCCCTTACGGTGAACGTCCTATTTAAAACGCTACCGGGAGTGCTCCCGAGCGTAAGGACGAACTCCGTAGGGGCTCTCGACGAGAGCGTCCCGCAAGTCCGCGGTACCACCTTACTTCGGCGCCCCATGACGGGGGCCGCGCTCTTCGCCCCGTGACGGCGGGCAGCCGCTTCCTTCCCGAAGGTCGGTCGCGGTTTCCGGTTCCCATTACTCGGCGCGGACGCCTTTCACGGAAACGGCTCGGGAGTGGTTTTCGATCGGCGCGTGCGACGGGACTCTCTCACCCATCCGACCGTCAAAGCCGGAAGCAGTCCCTCTCTGTCGACGCCGTGTGCCGCCTACTCTTCTCCGTCAAAGCCTTTACGGGTAGTATCCCGCTCCCGAGCACGTTCCGTCAAGCGGGGACCGCACTAAAGCGAAAGAAGAAGCGGGTCAAGCGGGGCGTCGCGTATTCCGGTATTTCAGCGGTAGCGGTCCAGGATGCCCTCGTACTCGGGCTTCTTCTTGACGGCGTCCAACGCGGCTTGCAGCTCGGCGACGACCGCGTCGTCGGTCGAGCGGTGCAAGGCGAAATAAAGCGGGGATTCCTGCAGCACGAACACCGCGGCGAAACCGTCGGGGGCGAGGCCGAGTTCGGAGACGGCTTTGTTGAAGGAATACTCCCCGTAGGCGACGAAATCCACGCGTTTCGACGCCAGCATCCGGATGGCCGCGGAGATGTTCTCCACGCGGGTTATCCGCGCGTCCGGCACGCCCTTTTCCAGCAGCAGCTGCTCCGCGACGTCCTTCCGCACCGTCGCCGAGCGCCTGGCGGCCAGGTCGCCCATCTTCGGCCACCGCCCGACGTCCGCGGCCCTCGTGAAGACCACGTAGCGGTTGCTCGCGACGGGTCCCACCCACGCGAACAGGTTTTCGCGCGATTCGGTCCTGGCGGTGGCGAACAGGACCGTGCCGGGCCGCGATTCGAGCATCTGGTAGCCCCTCGCCCAGGGCAGCACCTGTATCGGGCGTTCGTCAATCCCGAGCTCGGCCCACATGAGCTTGAGGGTGTCCACGAAGATGCCGGACACCGCGCCGTTCCTCGTGAAGTTGTAGGGTTCGTATTCCTCCGTTATCCAGAGCAGCGAGCCGATGTCCTCGACCGCGGCCTGCGCCGAAAGGCCGACCGCCAGGATGAAGCACGGGACGAAGGGCGCGAACGTTCTTTTTCGGGACATGGCACACCTCTCGATCGGACGGCATGAACCCTATCTGGATTGTAGTCCTCTTTTCACGAGATTTCAAAACCGAAGCCGTCGCCGCGAGGCGACGGCCGGGGAGTCATTTCTTGAGAAGGGCAGCGAAGGGATTGTAACCTTCGGTTTCGCCGCCCTGGTCGACGTAGCGGTTCTTGAGCGATTCGTCCTCGGCCGAGAGGGCTTTCCCGAGGGAAATGCGCCGTTGGCCCGCGTCCACGCCGAGCACCCGCACGTCGATACGGTCGCCGACCTTGGCCAGCTTGCGCGCGTCGTTGCGGTTGCCCCCGTCCGAGAGTTCGGAGACGTGCAGAAGGCCGTCGAGCCCCGGCTCGAGCTGGACGAAGACGCCGTAATCCGCCGTGCGCACCACGGTGCCCGCGTGGCGCGAACCCTCCGGATAGCGCTCCCTGGCGTTCAGCCACGGATCGGCTTCCAGGACCTTGAGGCTCAAGGTGATCCGCTCGTTCTTCCAGTCCAGCTTGATGACGCACGCGTCGAGCTCCTGCCCGAGCGAAACCCGCGTGCGGATGTCGGCCACCCGCTCGCGCGAAACTTCCGAAACCGGAAGGAGCGCCTGGACGCCGTCGAACTCAACGAAGGCGCCGTAGTCCTCGACTCGGACGACGGTGCCGTGCACGGTCTGCCCTTCCTGGAGGGTTTGCTTGAGGCTTTCGAGCCGTTCCTGGTGGGCCAGTTCCTCCACGGCGCGGTTGGAGACGACGATGGACCTGCCGCGGTCCTTGTATTCCTGGATGAGGAAGGTGCAATGCTTGCCGATCCAGGACGCGTCGGCTTCGCCCCGCTTCCGTCCCATCTGCGAATGGGGGCAGAACGCCCGGGTCGAGCCGATCTTCACCTCGAAGCCGCCCTTGATCTCCTTTTCGACGACGCCCTCCACCGGGATATGGTTTTGCCAGGCGCTCTCCAGCATCGCGGTGCCGGCGTTCTCGCCGGCGAGCCTGGTGGTGAAGCGCATTTCGCCCGACTTGGAATCGAGAAAGTACACCTTGATGGCGTCGCCCACCTGGCGGGTGAGTTCGCCGTCCTTGCCGACGAGTTCCGCGCGGTCGAGGACGCCTTCGCTCTTGCCCCCGAGTTCCAGGAACACGCTGTCGCCGCTCATCGCGACGATGACGGTGTCGACCGGCTGCCCGGGTTGGAGCCGCCCCACCGCGGCCATGCTCTGTTCGAACCAATCCGCGGAGCCCTGCCCTCGCGGAGCGCTAGTTTTTGAAGCCATATTCGTCTCCCTGTTGATGGCTAGAATACCAGAAACGCGATCTTTGGGCCACCGCCCTCCGTCACGTCCACTCCGCGTACAGCTTTTCGATGCGGGCGTTGAGATCGGCGAGGACCGTGGACTTCTTCGAGGCGAGCGCGAAGTCGCGGCCGTCGAGCGCCGTGCGGATGGTCCGCTCCAGGTCGGACTTTTCCTTTTCCAGCGCGAGGATGCGGGCTTCGACGTCGGCCGCGCCCGTTTCGACCGACCGTTTGCCGTTCGCGCTCCGGCTTCGCGACGAGATCGATTTCGCGTCGCCCCGGAGGAAGAGCGACGCGCGGTCGCGGAGGAACTCGGCCACCGAACCTTCGTAGGGCAGGATGCGGCGGTCTTCGATGTAGAGCACGCGCTCGGTCACGCGCTCGAGGAACCAGCGGTCGTGCGAGATCACGAAGAGCGTGCCGTCGAAGTCCTCGAGCCCCTCCTCCACCGCCTCGCGCGAGGGGATGTCGAGGTGGTTCGTCGGCTCGTCCAGGATGAGCAGGTTGGCCTTGAGGAAGACCGCCCGCGCGATCTGCAGCCGGTTGAGCTCGCCGCCGGACAGCGAGCCCACGTCCTTCTGGAGATCGGCGTACGCGAAGCCGAACTTGCCGAGGAGCGGCCGGACGTCGCGCTCGTGCGCGCCGAGTTTCTCGAACTCCGACAGGATGGTCCGCCCCGGAACGAAGACTTCCTGCGACTGCGCGCAGTAGCCGATCCGCTGCGACGGCCCCACGCGGAGGACTTCGTCGTCCCACGAGCCGCGCTCGACGAGTTCGCGGACGAGGGTCGTCTTGCCCGAGCCGTTCGGCCCGACGAGGGCGACGCGTTCGCCGACGAGGAGGTCGAAGCGCGCGTCCTCGAAGAGCGTCCGCTCGCCGAAGCGCTTCGCGTAGCCGCGCACGTCGAGGGCGATGTCGGACTTCGAGTCGGTCTTGGCGAAGCTCACCGAGATGCGCGCGCTTCCCGTGTCGGGCCGCTCGGTGGCCTGGGCCTTTTCCCGGGCCAGCTGGCTCACCCGCGCGCGGAGGCGCTTGCCCCACGACGGATCCGGGCGGGCCGAGGCGATCTCGCGGAAGCGGACGACGAGGGCTTCGAGCCGCTCGATGCGCTTGCGGTCGGCTTGCCAGTCGGCTCCCTGCGCGGCGAGCGCCCGGCCCTTTTCGAGGCGGTAGCGCGAATAGTTGCCCGCCCAGGCCGTCACCGCGCCGCCCTGGACCTCGAGCACGCGCGTGACGCAGCGGTCGAGGAGGACGCGGTCGTGGGACACGACGACGAGGGCGCAGCGCAGATTCTGGAGGAAGGTTTCGAGCCACGCGAGTCCCCTGAAATCGAGGTGGTTCCCCGGCTCGTCGAGGACGAGGAGCGCCGGGTCCGACTCGAGGGCGCGCACGAGGGCCAGGACGTTCTGCTCGCCCCCCGACAGCCGGTCGACCGCCGTGTCCTCCCGCCCCCCGAGCCCCGCCTGCGCGAGCTTCCGCGCGGCGCGGTCCTCGGCTTCGTCGCCGCCGACCTCCTCGTAGCGTTCGCCCAAGCCCGCGTATTCCGCCAGCACGGCGTCCAGTTCGCGCCCCGTCGCCTCGCCCATGCGGTGTTCGAGCGCGCGGAGCCGCGTCCGGATCGCCAGTGCTTCGCCGCACGCTACCTCGAGGCAGGTGGCGCCGGCGGGGAATTCCGGGTACTGCGGGGCGTAGCCGAGCTTGAGCTTCGGCGCGCGGACGACGGATCCCTTGAAGTCGTCGTCCTGCCCGATCAGGATGCGGACCAGCGTCGACTTTCCCGAACCGTTCGGCCCGACGATGCCGAGACTCTCTCCCGGCTCCACCTTGAACGAGGCGCCGGCGAATACCGGCGTTCCCGCGAAATCCTTGCTCACCCCGACGAATTCGACGAGCGGCATATCGTGCTCCTAGTAAGGCAGGCCGACGCGCCCGCGATGCCGCCGACGGCGGCAAAAAAAAACGCAGGTCGCTGTCAGGCGGCCTGCGTGCATGATCTCAATGGAAGGTTTCAAGCGCCTCCATCTCGACCTCCGGGCAGACCTCTCCCGTCGAGGGAAAAATCGCCCTGGGGACTGCGCTTGAAAAGCATGATCCGGTCTCTCATATCGCGGCCATCGTACCGCGGCGCGTCCGGATCGTCAAGCGGCCGGCGCGGCGGGATGGCCGGCGCGGACCGGATGCCCGCATCCGTCCTCACTTGTTTTCGGAGGGCTTTTGCGTGTATTTTATGGCAAGTGTCATGGCCATCGACGTGCAGGGCGACAGCGACGTACTCGTACTTCCCGAAGACCAGGTTCGGGAGCCCGAGAATTACGTCGTCCTCCTGCTCAACGACGACTACACCACGATGGATTTCGTCGTAGCCGTGCTCATGACCGTGTTCCACAAGAACCGGGCGGACTCCGAGCGCATCATGATGGACGTCCACCGGAAGGGCCGCGGGCTCGTCGGGATCTTTCCCTTCGATATCGCGGTGACGAAAACCGACCAGGTGCACGCGCTGGCGAAGGCCAATGGCTTTCCCCTCCGCTGCGCCGTCGAGAAAGCGTAGAAAAGGCGCCCGGGAGGGGAAGCCTTTCCGCGCGAAGGACCGTATGAACGTAAGCCAGGAAGTCCAGGCGATATTCAATGCCGCGTACAACGAAGCCAAGCTCAGGAACCACGAGTACCTGACGCCGGAGCACATCCTGTACGCGTCCCTCTCGTTCGAGCAGGTGCACTCCATCCTCGAGTCGTGCGAAGCCGACATCGACCAGCTCAAGCGCGGCATGGAAACCTATTTCGAGCAGAAGGTGCCGGTGGTCAAGAACCAGGAGCCCATCCAGACGGCGGGATTCCAGAGCGTCATCGAGCGAGCCGTGCTCCAATCGCAGTCCGCCGGCAAGCGCGAGGTGCGCGTGCCCGACATCCTCGTCTCGCTGTACGACGAGGAGCGCAACTACTCCGCCTACTACCTCCGCAAGTCCGGCGTGAAGCGCCTCCAGCTGCTCGAGGTGATCTCGCACGGCTCCGAGGAAGACGTGGCCCGCGACGAAGCCGCCGAGGGCGGCAACGGCTTCGACGCCGCCGAGGGCCAGGCCGACGGCCAGGGCGCGCAGGAAGCGGCCCCCGAGGACGAAGAGGACGAGGAAGCCGCCCCCGGCGCCCGCCCCCGCACGAGCGCCCGACCAGGCGCCCTCGAGCGCTTCACCTCCGACCTCACGAAGCTGGCCCGCGAGGGCAAGCTCGAGCCGGTCATCGGGCGCGAGTCCGAGATCGAGCGCACCGTGCAGGTGCTGTGCCGCCGCCTCAAGAACAACCCCATCCACGTCGGCGACGCCGGCGTCGGGAAGACCGCCATCACGGAGGGGCTGGCCCAGCGCATCGTCGAGGGCAAAGTCCCGCCGAAGCTCCGCGAGTTCACGATCTACAGCCTGGACATGGGCGCCCTCGTCGCGGGCACCAAGTTCCGCGGCGACTTCGAGGACCGCGTGAAGCGCGTGGTCGACGAGCTCCTCAAGAAGGACAAGGTCATCCTCTTCATCGACGAGATCCACACCATCGTCGGCGCGGGCGCGGTGTCGGGCGGATCGCTCGACGCCTCGAACCTCCTGAAACCCGCCCTCACGAGCGGTCGCTTGCGCTGCATCGGCTCGACGACCTTCGAGGAATACAACAAGTTCTTCGACAAGGACCGCGCGCTGTCGCGCCGCTTCCAGAAGATCGACATCGTCGAGCCCACCGTGGCCGAGGCGGTCGAGATCCTCAAGGGGCTCAAGCCCAAGTACGAGGACTACCACAAGGTGACGTACTCGGACCAGGCCATCGAGGAGGCCGTCAGGCTCGCGTCGCTCTACATCACCGAGCGGCGCCTCCCGGACAAGGCCATCGACGTGGTGGATGAAGCCGGCGCGTGGGCGCGCATCGCCGCGTACAAGCGGAACGACGAGTCCGACGGCGTCCTCGAGATCGGCTCGCGCGAGATCGAGACCGTCGTCGCCAAGATAGCGCGCATCCCCGAAAAGAGCGTCACCACGAGCGAGCGCGACAAGCTGGCGTCGCTCGAGACCGACCTCCTCGCGGACATCTTCGGCCAGGATCCCGCCGTGCGCGCCGTCGTCGCGGCCGTCAAGCGGAGCCGCGCCGGCTTCCGCGCCGCCGACAAGCCGGTCGCGAACTTCCTCTTCGTGGGCCCCACCGGCGTCGGCAAGACCGAGCTGGCCCGGCGACTCGCGTCGCGCCTCGACGTCCCCCTCCACCGCTTCGACATGTCGGAGTACCAGGAAAAGCACACGGTGTCGCGCCTCATCGGCTCGCCCCCCGGCTACGTGGGCTACGAGGAGGGCGGCCTCCTCACGGACGCCATCCGCAAGACGCCGCACGCGGTCGTGCTGCTCGACGAGATCGAGAAGGCGCACCCGGACGTCTTCAACATCCTGCTACAGATCATGGACTACGCGACCCTCACCGACAACCAGGGCCGCAAAGCGGACTTCCGCAACGTCATCCTCATCATGACGAGCAACGCCGGCGCGCGCGACATCGGGAAGCCCCTCATCGGCTTCGGCGAGCGCGAGGTGACCGAGGCCGCCATCGACGACGCCGTGCAGAAGGCCTTCACGCCGGAGTTCCGCAACCGCCTCGACGCGGTCGTGCGCTTCGGGCACCTTCCCATGCCGATCATCGAGAAGATCGTCGAAAAGGCGATCGACGACTTCCGCGTCCAGCTGAACGAAAAGAAGGTGACCCTCGAGGTGACGCCGGCCTGCGTGGCGCTCCTCGCCGAAAAGGGCTACTCCCGCGAGTTCGGCGCGCGCAACATCACGCGCCTCGTCGAGGAGAAGATCAAGACCTGGTTCGTCGACCAGGTGCTCTTCGGCGCGCTGACCTCCGGCGGCACCGCGGTCGCGGACGTCAAGGACGGCGAGGTCGCCATTTCGGTCAAGGGCTGATGCGCGCGTCCCGGAGGGTCGATCCCGGTTTTCCCCTGCTTCCCCCCGAGGCGCGCTTCGACTTTCCCGATCCGGCCGGCGCCGACCGGCACGGCATCGTCTGCTCCGGCGGCAACCTGTCGCCGGGGCTGCTCCTCTCCGCGTATTCGCAGGGTCTCTTCCCCTGGTTCAACGACGAGGATCCCATCCTCTGGTGGAGCCCCGATCCCCGCTTCGTCCTGTTCCCGTCCGACCTCCACGTCTCCGAGTCGATGCGGAAGGTCCTCCGCAAGGGAAAATTCGAGCTGGCGGTGGACCGCGATTTCCGTTCGGTCATCGAAAACTGCTCGCGCTCGCCGCGCCCCGGCCAGAACGGTACTTGGATCACCTCGGACATGGTCGACGCCTACGTCGAGCTCCATAGGCTCGGCTACGCGCACTCGGCGGAAGCGCGCCAGGGCGGCGAGCTCGTCGGGGGTTGTTACGGCGTGTCGCTCGGGGGAATCTTTTTCGGCGAGTCGATGTTCGCGAAGGCGGACAACGCGTCCAAGGCGGCCTTCATCGCCCTCGTGTGGCGCCTCGTCGACGAGGGGATCGCGCTCGTCGACAGCCAGGTGCGCACGGACCACGTGGAGAGCCTCGGCGGCAAGGACATCCCGCGGACCGAATACCTGAAGCTGCTCGCGAAGAACCTGACGCGCGACACGCTCCTCGGAAGCTGGGCGGATCGCTTTCCGGACTACCCGTCCTCGACGTCGTGGGAACGCGTCGTCGTCCGGCGGCAGGGATCTTGAACTTTTCCGCGCGCGGGGGCGGAGCGCCGCTCAGCCTTCGGACGTCGCCGCCACGGTGCGCCGCGTCTCCTCGGAAATGGTCGCGATCACGTTGATCTTCCCCAGGACCGAGCCCACCTCCGACGCCATGGCGGCGTAGCGCTCCCGCACCCCGGCCGACAGCGCCCGGAGCTCCCCGATGCCGGACACGCCGTCCGAAACCTTCCTGATGGCGCCGACCGTGGACACCATATCCCGTTCGCCGTCGCCGCTCACCGACGCGAGCCGCTCGATCTGCTCGCGCTTGCCGGACGCCATGCCGGCGGCCTCCGACAGCCTGGCGATCATCGATTCCACGGCCGAGGCCGAGGCCTCGAGCGCCCGGAACTGGGTGGCGCTCTCGCCCTGCAGGCGCTCGATCGCGCTCCGGACGCCGTCGATCATCGCCGTGGCGCTCGCGATCTCGCCGTGGAGCCGCGTGGTCGAGGCGTCGACGATCTCCTGTTCCTTTTCGATGACGCGCAGGCTGTAGAGGTGGCAGTTTTCCTTCTTGTTGAGGCCGTTCCAGATGGCGATGGCCATGCCTTCGCACGACTTGTAGCCGCACGCCGCGCAGTTGAGGTGGTCGTCCTGGCATTCCTTCAGCATCGACTTGTAGATCTCGTCGAACTGGTTCGCGGACGGGGTTTTCAGGCGATAGTTCGCCGAACGGTCCACGTAGTCCCGCGAGTACAGTCCCGGCCGCCAGAAACGCGACAGGACCTTGTCGATCCGTTTCCGCGCGGCGGCGGGGGCGACATGGACCGTCTTGTTGGCGCGCTCGCCTTCCTCCCGCCTGAGCTCCACCGGCCGTTCGATGTCGTCGGGCGATTTTCCCAGGTTGATGGTGCCGGGGCCCGCGTTGCAGCCGAATTCGCAGTTGAGGCAGTCGACGAGCAGGGGATTCGTGCGGCGCTCGATGGCTTCGGAGAGCGTGTCCAGGTAGCGGTAGACGAGATCCGGGCCTTCGATCTTGCGCGTACGGCTCTCGATCCCGGGGAGCTCGCGCATGGCGGTGCGCATGAGGCCGCCGGGCGTCGAGAAGACGACGGCGCGCTCCGCCGGGGGATTGTCGAAATCGGCCGCCGCCTCGCGCGACAGGTCGACCCCGAGCGTCTCGAGGAGCGCGGCGAAGGACTTGAACGTCACGTTGTAGTCGCCTATGCCGGTTTCCTCGAATTCCCGGCGCTTGGCGGCGCAGGGCGACAGGACGAGGACCTTGTGGTCGCGGTAGCGCGGATAGTACGTCCGCACCATCTTGACCGTGTGGAGCATGGGGCTGTCGGCGGGGGCGAGGTGCTTGAGCAAGTCGGGGCGGTAGACCTCGACGTAGCTGACGATGGCCGGGCAGGGCTGGGCGATCACGAGCGGCGGGTCGTTCCGCCTGAGGTGGTCGACGTAGGACTTGACCGTAAGTTCCGCCCCGAACCCCACGTCGAAGCAGGCGTCGACGCCCGCGCGCTTGAGCCAGCCGAGGAAATTGCGGTGAAGGCCGGGGAAGCAGGAGACGAGGGCCGGCGCCGCGATCGCGATCATGGGCGTTCCGGCCGCCAGCGCGTCGCGAAATCCGGAGAGATCGTCCCGGACGCCCCGAGCCTTCTGCGTGCACGCCTGGACGCAGCTGCCGCATCCGATGCACAGGTCGTGGTCGATCGCCACCTTGTCCCCGGATCCGTCGATGCAGTATTTCACGGGGCAGACGGCGATGCACATGTGGCAATTGACGCACTTGTCCCGGTCGACGTCGATCACGGGCACCATCGACGTCGTCGCCTGTCTTTTAGTCATATTTTCTCCTTCTTGGCCGATATCCCCCGACTCGGACCTGACGGATCCTGGGGGGGACAGCATACAAGGATATTAACAAGACCCCCGCAGTCAACGGCGCGGGGCCGTCCGGACGCCGAAAAGCGCGGCGCTGACTTGTATTTTCCAGCCATGATCCGCCCGACGCCGGCGCCGCGGCGAGGCGGCTCGGCCGCGTCGAAGCGCTCCGTCCCCGACACTCCCTTTCCGAGGCGGCGCGTTCGCGGTATACTGGGGTTTCCATCAAATCCGAACGCGAAAGGTCCGCATGAAGCTGTTGTTCGTCAAGTTGCCGCACCCCGATCCCGACAAACTCGCCGCCGCCGAATTCGTGCCGTACCGCGCCGCTTCCGCCGCGGCGTGGACCGAATCGCGCGGGCTCCTGTCGCGCGGGGACTGGGCTTTCCTCGACGACGACACCGCGCTCGCGGGCGGCGACTCCGCGGTCGTGGCCGCGATCGCGAAGGCTGAACCCGATGCCGTCCTCTTCGACTGCGACGGTCCCACGGTGGAACGCTGTTCCTGGATCGCCCGGAAGCTCCGTCAGCTCCTGCCGAAGACCGTCTTCGCGGCGCACGGCCCGGACGCCATCGCGACGAGTCCCCTCTTCCGCGCCTCGCCCTTCGACAGCGTCATCGAGGGCGAAAGCGAGGGCGGCTTCGCCGAATTCCTCGGCGACCTTGCCCACGTCTCGCACAAACCCCGCTACCGCTCCGAGCCGATAGACCTTTCGACCGCTCCCGACCCCTATCTCGCGGGCACGCTGGCCGTCCGCCCCGACCGCACCGTCTTCGTCGAGGCGTCCCGCGGCAGGCGCCGCACCCGCGTCTACGAACGCCAGTGCGGCCCGTTCCGCGCGCGAAGTCCCGAGACGGCGCCCATGGTGGTGCGCCTCGCGAACAAGGCGAACGGCGTCGACCTGCGCTTCGTCGACCGAGACCTGGGCGGGCTTCCGGACCAGGCCGCGTTCTGGCGCTCGATCGCCGGCGCGAACGACCTGGGGCTGCCGATCGGCGTCACCCTGAGCCCCGAGGCGGTGGACGACGAGACGGCCCGGTACATGCTCGACGCTGCCTGCGCGAGCGTCGACGCGCCGCTCCACACGACGTCTCCGCTCGCCCTCGAGCTCTGCCGCGGCTCCTTCGACCAGGCGGCCTTCGAGTCGGGAGCCCAGACCCTCGGCGCGCTCGGCGTCCGCGTCCGCCCGAAGGTCCTCGTCGGCCTTCCCGGCGACACCTACGAAACCGTCATCGACACCTTCGACTTCCTCGGCATGACCGGCCTCGGGCAGGATGCCCGCGTCGATCCGCTCGCGGTTCGCCCCGGCACGGAGCTCTGGGACCGGACGGACGAACTCGGCGTCAAGGAAGCGCTCCAAAAGCCGCCCTACCACGTCATGGAAACCGACCAGCTCGCCGAGTCCGACCTGGCCGACGCCATCGCCGCCTTCGAGGAGAGCTTCGACGTCGCGTGGACCGAACCGATCGCCCCGCGCTTCCAGGCAGATTACAAGGGCTTTACGGCCTTCGCGGACCTCCGCGAAGACGGCGCCGTCGACCGGCTCCTCATGCGGCCGGAACGCCTTGGCGACTCCGTCACGCTGCTCCTCTCTCCCGACGATCCGGAGCGCTGCGCCCGCGTCGCCCGGGCGGCCGCCGACCTCCGGCGCGAAAATCCCTTCACGATGTACCAGCTCGTGCTCCACTCGGACACCGGCATACCGCCCGAGGGACTCGTCGCCCGGCTCCAGTCGGCCTTCATCCAGCCGGACCACTACTACGAGCTGTCGCGCATCCTGTCGCTCGATCCACAGCGCTCGTTCCAGACGCGCGTCTTCTTTTCGACGAAATCGGCGCAGCTCGCCATCGAATCGCTTTCGAAAGCGCAGGACCTCGAGACGGCGTTCGTGCTCGACCCCTCCGCCCCGGTGCAGGAGCGCGCCTTCGCCAAGCTCCTCGAATCGGTGCCGTTCATGATCCTCGACCGCGACCGCACGCCCTTCGACCTGCTCTACCGCGTGATGACGGCGTACCGGGACTTCTCGGACCTCATCGTGGAAGCGCCGCTGGAGCTGTTCGGGCGGTAATTCCGAATCGCGTTCGCATACCCCCCACAACGAAAAGCTTGGTGTGACAACGCTCAACGAACCGGAGAGCCCGGGCGGGGTGCGCACCTACGCGCGCCAAAGACGCGCAAGTAAGCGCAAGCTTTGTCGCGCATAGGCGCACACCCCACCCGGCGGTCGCATTCGGTGGCGCATCGGCCGCCATCCTGACCTAGTGGGGCCGCACAACGACTTTCAGGAATCACCGCGCATCGATCCAACGGAGCTTCCTATATTCTCTAAAACCCTACTTCGCCTTTCTTAAACCTTCTCTTCCTCTTCCTTCGTGTCCTTCGTGGTTGCCTTTCAACGGTGGGTCGGTTTCATCGGCGAATGGCTTTACTCGGGCGCGCCGGTCTTTTTGACATCGAGGACGATGAGTTGGCTTTGTTCCATGCCGTTCCAGTAGTTGCGCGAGAGGTTGAAGACGAGGTCGATGCGGTCGTTCTTGGAGAATTCCCGGTCCAGCTTGTCGGCGGCCTGCCAGTAGAGGGCGGGCCATTTGTGGGCGCCGTAGTCGAGGGTCAGCTTGAGGTGCGCCGGATCGGACTTGCCCACGATGTCGACCGAGGCGATGGGCACGTCGCGGGTCAAGAAGACGAGCTTTTCGTTGGCCTCGCCGAAGGGCTCGAAGCGTTCCGACAGCGCCAGGATGTCTGGCTTCATGTAGGCGTGCGGGAGTTCCGCGTCCACGTCGATGCAGTCCGACTCGTCGTCGAGGGTGACGGCCATGCAGAACTCGGACACGCGCCGCTCGAACTCGGTCCAGAACTCGCGCCGCATGGAGAAGCCCGCCGCGACGTCGTGTCCGCCCGAATCGATGAAGAGATCCTTGCACGATTCGCGGAGACCCGTCACGTCGAAACCGCGCGTCGAGCGGATCGAGCCGACCGCAGTGTCGTCCGCCAGGAACGCGGCGACGATGACGGGCACGTTGAACAGGTTGAGGAGCCGCGCGGCGAGCGTGCCGGTGATGCCGCGGTTGATCTTGTCGCCGGAGACGAGGACGAGCTTCCCCTCGTGCTTCTCGAGGCTTTCGCGCGCGTCCGGGAGCACCATGTCCCAGCCTGCGGCGCCGAGCCGCCGCCGCTCCAGGTTCATGCCGTCGAGCAGCTCCGACAGCTCGAGGCGGCGCTGCGCGTCCTTGGACATGAACAGCTCCGCGGCGACGCCGGGTTTCCCGAGCCGACCCGCGGCGTTGATGACGGGCGCGATCTGGAAGGCGATCTCGTGCGCGCCGATCTTCTTGCCCACGAGGTTCGAGCGCGCGAGCAGCTCCGCGACGCCGGGCCGGGGCTTCCGGTTCATCGCCTCGAGTCCCGTGCGGACGAGGATGCGGTTCTCGTCGCGGAGCGGCATCTGGTCAGCCACCGTGCCGATCGCCACGAGCTGGAGCGCCTCGAGATCGCGCTCGCCGAAGTAGCGCATGCGCTTGTACGCGAACGACGTGAACACGCTCTTGAAGACGTCGAGCTCGCCCAAGGGCTCGTCGGAGTAGCGGGCCGCGCGCGACTGCTCGCGCAGGCGAAGGAGGCTCTGCCCCGAGGTTTGCGGGATGGCCGCCGCGACGTCCTTCGCGATGTCGTGGAACTGCACCTCCGCGCCGCGGCCGAGCGCCTTTTCGAGGAGGCGTTTCTGGAGTTCGCCGTCCCACACGAGGATCTGGCGACCCGACAGGAAGGGCACGAGACGCGTCTTTTCGAGCTCGATCATGCCGGGGACGATGGTCTCGGAGAGGCGGCCGGTCTCGGCGAGGTTCGACAGGCGCACCGCCTCGACGACAAAGGAATCGTTGAGCGGCCGCACGTTGAGCAGGGCCAGCTCCTGCTTGTAGAACTCGGTTTCCGCGAAGGCGAGCGCGCGGGAGAACTTGTACGCGACGCCGCAGCCCGCGAGGTGGCGGAAGGGATAGCCGGAGTCGTCCAGCTTGGGATCGACCACGGCCACGGCGTCCGGAGTCTCCCCTTCCCGCCCGAGGTGGTGGTCGAGGACGACGACGTCGACGCCGAGCTCCCGCGCGCGCGCTATCTCCGCGGCGTTGGAGATGCCGCAGTCCACGGTGACGATGAGCGTGCCGGATTCGGCGGCGAACTCCTCCACCGCCCTGGCCGACAATCCGTAGCGCTCGTCTTCCATCGGAAGGCGGTAGCCCACGTCGATCCCGAAGGCTTCGAGCGCCTCCACGAGGAGCGTCGTGCTCGTCACGCCGTCCGTGTCGCGGTCGCCGAAGACGAGCACCTTTTCGCCCTCGTCTCGGGCCATGAGCACGCGGTCGACGGCGTCCTCCATCGCGTGGAACAGGAAGGGATTGTGGAGCCAGCGCGGATCGTCCTCGAGGAAGAAACGGAGTTCGTCCGCGGCGGTGATGCCGCGCCGCGCCAGCACGCTCGCGGTGAGCAGGTCCACGCCGTAGCGGTTCGAGAGGTCCTTGACGGCCGCGGGCGCGACCTCCTTCTTGAGCCACCTCATAACGCGGTGATTTCCTTGATGACGAGATCGCGCGCGGTCGGCGCGTAGTCGACCCAGACGAAGGCCGAGTCGACGAGGGAACGCGCGGCGTCGAGGCTGGCTTGGTCCTTTCCGTACACGGCGCAGACCGTCTCGCCCTTCGCCACCCTGTCGCCCTTCTTCTTCGCGAAGACGAAGCCGACGTCCGGGTACACGGGGTCTTCCGTCCTGTTGCGTCCCACGCCGAGGTACACGCCCGCGAGCCCGATCTTGTAGGCGTCGACGGCGCCGACGATGGCGTCGCGCGGCGCCTTCACCTCGTACATGGTTTTCGATCGATAGCTTCCATACAGATCGTGCATCTTTTTCACGTCGCCGCCCTGCCGGGCGACGTTCGCCTCGAACAGCTTGAGCGCCGCCCCGGAGGCTATCGCCTTGTCGCAGAGCTCGATGCCTTCCTCGACGGTCCGCGCCTTGCCGCCCGCGACGAGCATCCACGCGGTCAGGCGCAGGGTCACTTCCATGAGGTCGGCCGGCCCCTTCCCGCGCAGGCAGTCGATGGACTCTTCCACCTCGAAAAAGTTGCCGACCATGCGGCCGAGGGGTTCGCTCATGTCGGTGATGACGCCGACGACGCGCTTGCCCATCGCCGCTCCCGTCTTCACGAGGCTGTTCGCGAGGCGCTCTGCGTCCGCCTCGGTCTTCATGAAGGCGCCGGGGCCCGACTTCACGTCGAACACGAGGGACTCGGAGCCTTCGGCCACTTTCTTCGAGAGGATGCTGGCGGTGATGAGGGGCACGGACTCCACCGTGGCGGTGACGTCGCGAAGCGCGTACAGCTTCTTGTCCGCGGGTACGATCTCCTTCGTCTGCCCGGTCATCGCGAAGCCGTCCGCCTGGATGAACTCGCGGAAGCGCGCCTCGTCGAGGCCGGTCTTGTACCCGGGGATGGACTCGAGCTTGTCGAGCGTGCCGCCCGTGTGCCCGAGGGCGCGCCCCGACATCATCGGCACGCGCACGCCGCACGCCGCCGCCACCGGGGCCAGCACGAGCGACACCTTGTCGCCGACGCCGCCCGTCGAGTGCTTGTCGACGAAGGGCCCTTGGATGCCGGACAGGTCCATCGTCTTTCCGGAGCGCAGCATGAGCTCCGTGAGGTCCGCGGTTTCGCGGAAGTTCATCCCGCGCCAGTACACGGCCATGAGCCAGGAGGACACCTGGTATTCGGGGATGCTCCCGTCGACGTAACCCCCGATCAGGAAGGCCAGTTCCTCGCGCGACAGCTCCCCGCCGTCGCGCTTCTTCATGATGATGTCGGTCGCTCTCATGCTATCGCTCCCCGCGGCCGCTCGTGTCGGTGGTCCCGAGCGCGGCTCGCGTCAATTCCGTGTGCACCGCCCCGGAGGGCTTCAGTTCGCTGCCGTACAGTATACACTCGCCGATGCGGATCGGCGCATTGCCCGACTCCGAAAAAACCCGCCACAGCTCCGCGCAGTCGGGCCGGAGCGCGCCGGTCTTCGCGCGGGCCACCGTGACGTGCGGGCGGAACAGTCTGCCTCCGTCCCAGTCGCGGTTCGGGTTCCCGATGCCGGCGCGGCCGCACTCCTGCGCGAGCCGGCGGTTGACGCGGAGCCACAGCGACGCGCACGCGTCCTCCCCGTCCCGCTCCGAGCCTTTCAATTCCAGGGCGATCACGCGGGGTCGCGAGCCGGAGGGGAAGCCCGTCATGCGGACCGGCGTCAGGTCGAAAACCCCCATGCCGGCGGCGGCTTCCGCGGCGAGCGTCGCGCACTCCAGCGCGGCGCCTTCGATATCGCCCAAAAACGCCAGCGTGAGGTGGAGGGATCCGGGATCGACCCAACGCCATTCGGGCTCGATCTTGCGCGCGCGGCGGCAGAAGTCGGCGAGGCGCTCGCGCGCTTCCGCCGGAAGCGGCAGGGCGATGAAGCATCTCATGCGGTGAACGCCCCTTCCGCGAGCGTCCGGAGGCGGCCGTCGCACGCGCGGTTCATGAACGACAGCGCCCAGGCGCGGAGCGCGGCACGCGTCGAATCGTCAGCCCCGACGCGCGCGGCGTCCGCCCACGACAACGCGGCGGTCCGTTCCAGGTAACGCACGGCCCCCGCGGGCATGGGGATCGAGTCGGTCGTCTCGGCGGCGCATTCCCGGCAGAGGAACGCCGGCTCGCGCGACGACCACGCGTAGATCCCGCGATCGTCCCCGCCTTCCCCGCACGAGGCGCACACCCCGTACTCGGGGGCGATGCCGGAGCACGACGCGAGCCTTTGGACGAACTGCACGACGCAGAGATCGACGCGCGGGGCGTCCGCCGCGTCGAGCGTGGCGAGCGCGTCGAGCGTCAGAGCGAACACCGCGGCGAGCTCTCCGCCGCCCGCGTGCGTCGCCACGAGGGCTTCGGCGAAAAAGCCGGCGGCCCACAGCCGCGCGAGGTCTTCCCGGATGCCGGAAAAATCGCGCTCGGCGTCGAAATCGGTCAGCTTCGTGAAGCCGCGCACGGGATCTCGGTAGATCCAGGCGATGCCCGCGTGGTAGGGCGCGGCGAGGGAGCGGAGCTTGCTCTTGGGGCCGCCGAAGGCGAAGGCGTCGACGAGACCCTCCTCCGGCGAAAGGAAGGTGACGATGCGGTCGCCGCCGGGGCTCTCCCGAGCGCGCAGCACGACGGCCGGGGTGCGGGCGGACCTGTCTCCCATGGGGTCAGTATCCCCGCGCTTCGCCCCTACAGTCAAGCTGTCGCGGGGCGATATGGAAAAGTGCGGCGAACTATGACAGAACCGGACCGACGGAAGGCGGGGGATATAGCTATCCACGCCGAATAGGCGAGAGTACTCGCAAAACAACGTCGCGGGCCGCAATTTGTGGAACAGTGGGCCCTCGTGAGGCTACACGCAAAGGTGCGGCAATTTTATTAGGACCGTACAGGTCGGGTCCTGTCGCTGAAAAACATGGTATCATTCGGAATACCTCACGATACCATGTTTTTCACGCCACCCGACCCGGCGCATACGGTTCAAACAAGCTGGTAGCACCTTGCGCCCGTAAGGCCGCACAATGGTTCGACAGCCAACGAATCGCAACGAGCTCTATTCGGCTAAGAACCTTCAAAAAAAGTCCAACCCGGCGGTCGCATCCGGTGCGTCATCGCGCGCAGGATGTCCCCAGTGACGCCGGACGATGGCTAGTCAGTCGGCGAAGTGCGGGGAATGATTCGGCTATGTACTGCCCCGACTATTCCTATCTTTAACCCTCTTCGTGTCGAAGCCGTGCCAGCCGTCCGCGCCGCTCAGTAGAGTTGCGCGAGGTCGACGCGGGAGGGGCTCGTGCCGGTCTTGAGCCAGGCTTCCAGGTTGGAGAGCGTCTCGTCGATGTTCTTGTCGACGGCTTCGTGGGTGGAGCCGCCGACGTGTGGCGAGAGGATCACGTTCGGGAGTTCGTGGATGGGAAAGCGCGACGGGGCGCCTTTGTCGGAGCCCTTTTCGGGATACGTGTACCATGTGTCGATGCCGGCGCCGGACAGGATGCCGTCGCGCAGGGCGAGGTAGAGGCCTTCCTCGTCGACCGTCTCGCCGCGGCCGACGTTCACGAGGAAGGCGCCTTTCATCGACATGAGGATGTCGCGCGATACGATGCCCTTCGTGGCTTCGGTGAGCGGCAGCACGGCGAACACGAGTTCGGCGCCCGCGACGGCTTCGCGGAGGTCCGTCGTCACCGCGTCGAAGTGGTCGGGACGCGGTCCGTCCGCACGGCGGCGGAAGCCGACGACCTGGCAGTCGAACGCCTTGAGGAGCCGCGCCAGGCGCACGCCGATGGCGCCGGAGCCGAGGATCGCGCAACGCTTGCCCCAGATGGAGTGCCAGTAGTCCTCGAGGCCGTGGCCGACCCAGAAGCCGTGCCACTTCCCGGCCTTGAGGTCGTTGTGGTATTCGACGACCCGGCCGAAGCCGGCCAGCGCGAGGGCGAGCGCCCGCTCGGCGACGCTCTCGGCGTTGCCGTGGCAGTTGAACGCCTCGATCCCGCGCGAGATAAGGAGGTCCGCGGGCAGGTGGTTGACGCCGACGAAGGGCACGAACACCGCGCGGAGTCGAACGGCGCGCTCGAAGGCGTCCCGGGGAAGCGGATTCGCCACCATCGCGTCGAGGGAGTCGATGTTCGCGAGGGAGTCGTCCATCCCCACGAAAAAGCGATCGCCATGCCGACGGTTCGCCAGGTCGGCGATGACCTGTTTCCAATGCGCGTTGACCGGTATCGCGAATCCCACGTTCATCGTTTGCCTCCCTTGAAATCGTACAGCGAAAACAATTTACCACTAAGGGCAAGAAGGGGAAAACACGAAGGGCACGAAGGAGAAACAGGGTGTATTGGAGAGAAGAAAAAGGCGACCGGTTCCCCGATCGCCCTTCCATGGATTATCGTGACCCTTCTTCTTTCCTTCGTGCCCTTCGTGTCCCTAACCTCGTGGTCTTGGTGGTGAAAGACCGATACGGCTTACGCTTGCGGGTTGGACTGGAGTTCGGAGAGCTGTTCGAGTTCCTTCAGCTTCTGGATGGCCTTTTCCTGGATCTGGCGCACGCGTTCGCGCGTGATGCCGAGCAGGCGCCCGGTTTCCTCGAGCGTGCGGGGACCTTCGCCGTTGAGGCCGTAACGCAGGGTGATGATGGTCTTTTCGCGCTGGTTGAGCGTCTGGAGCACCGCCCCGAGCGTGTCCTGAAGGGTCATCGAGAAGACTTCCTCGAAGGGTTCCGCCGCGGTCTCGTCCTTGATGAGGTCGGCCAGGTGCGTGACGTTGTCGTCGTCCACGGTGGTGTCGAGGCTCGCCGTCTCCTGCGACAGGCTCATGATCTCCTGGACCTTGCGCGAGTCCATGCCGAGCTTTTCCGCCAGCTCGTCCGGATTCGGGTCGCGCCCGAGTTCCTGCGTGAGCTGCTTGGCGACGAAGTAGCATTTCTTGATGGTGTTGAGCATGTGGATGGGGATGCGGATGACGCGCCCCTTGTCCGCGAGGCTCTTGATGATCGCCTGGCGGATCCACCACGTGCCGTAGGTGGAAAAACGGCAGCCGCGCGTGTAGTCGAAGCGGTCCACCGCCTCGATGAGCCCGATGTTCCCCTCGTCGATGAGGTCGAGCAGGGACAGGCCTCGGTGCTGGTAATTCTTGGCGATGGCCACGACGAGCCGCAGGTTGGAGGAGATCATGCGGTTCTTGAAGCCGATGAGTTCGCTTTCGAGGGAGGACCGCGCCTTGGAAAGCTCGCGCTCGGTGGCGTTTTCGACCGGCTTGGCGTTGTCGAAGGCTTCGAGCTTCTGGCGGGATTTTTGGATGCACTCGCCGAGTTTGAGTTCCTCCTCGCCCGTCAGCAGCTGATAGCGGGCTATCTGCTTGAGGTACAGGGCGAGCGGATCGGATTCGGGATGGCCTTTGGGCTTTTTCGCGTTGAGCGGAAGCACGATTCGGGTCTTTTTCTTCTTCGAGACCGCCGGTTGCGGGACGGCGCCATGCGTCATGTGGGCTCCCTTCACGCCTCGGATACCGTGCCCGACGGGGCCCGGAAGCGAAGCACTGAGCCGGAACGGCCGCGTCTGCGCCCGTCCGGTGCGATCGAATCCGGAAATTCCGGATCATCCACTGAGAAGCCTGTTTCGGAACGGTCGATGGGTTCGTAACGTCTACTGACGTGAGCGGCTTCCGATCCGCACTGCGGCGGCCGCGTATCGCAACGCCCGACTTTATCCCGAAATGAAGCGAAGCGAAAATATAGCGCCCCGCCCCGCCGTTTTCAACAAAAAACCGCGTTTTTCGAACGAATTTTCCCGGCCGGTCCATCGGCGCGGATGCCCCGCGCGAAAAAGTGTCCGGACGGTTTTTTCAAGGCGCGATGCGTGGCGCGCGTATCGCGATTATCGGCAGAATCAGCGGATTTCACGCGGCGCGCTCGCCGGATCCGTCGCTTTTCCGTTCCGGAACACGAAAAAGTAGGCGATGGGCTTTCCGGTCTCCATGTCCGCGCCGACCACGCCGACCTGCGCGCCGGGAGCGAGCTTGTCGCCCGCCTTGACGTCGAGCCGGGAAGCGCCGCCGTACACGTAGACGAGACCGTCGGAGCTCTGCACGAAGCAGACGAGACCGTAACCGCGGAAGGGACCCGCCGAC
The DNA here is from genome assembly GCA_964482955.1 of uncultured Treponemataceae bacterium. Lineage (GTDB taxonomy): Bacteria > Spirochaetota > Spirochaetia > Treponematales > UBA12059 > JAPLSN01. The sequence continues at coordinate 21,822 of CAYZZW010000057.1, forward strand.
ACGACGGAACCGGTGCGGACCGAGCGGATGGGGGATCCGAGCGCGGCTTCGATCATCACGCCGAACAGTTTTCCTTCGAGGTAGGACAGCGATCCGGCCGCGGGCCAGGGCCCCGGCACGTCGGCTTTCGTGGGCGTCGCCGGGGCGTCGACGTGACCGGGCGGGGTACCGGCGGGTTTCGTCGCCGGATCGGACCCGTTCGCGGGATTCGACGCGGTTTTCGGGGCTTCGCCGCCGGGGATGTAGATCAGGGCGCCCGCCTTGAGGGTATCGCCGGCTTTCATCCCGTTGGCCTTGAGGATGGCGTCCGCCGTGACGCCGTACTGGCGGGCGATGCCGTAGATCGTCTCGCCTTTCTGGACGCGGTGGACGGAGGGGATGACGAGTTTCTGCCCCGGGCGGATGTTCTTCGCGTCGCGGATGCCGTTGGCGGCGAGGACCGCGTCGGGCGGGACATTGTACGCCCGTGCGATGGAATACACCGTATCCCCGGGCTTGACCACGTGTATGGCCTGGCCCGCGACCGCGCCGCACACGAGTACGGCGACGAAAACCAACAAGACGACGGTTCTGCGCATCTTGCTTGATTTTCGGCGCGCGCGCCGCCCGGCTTAACCGGCGAATCCTTGACGTCGCCGACCGGGAGCGGTACATTGACTCCGACCGACAGTTCAGGCGCCGCTGGGGCGCTGGAACGTCCGGGGGTGTTCCGGTTTCGATCCGGTTGGTCTCGGACGATGGTCGCAGGTGGAGACGCCTAGCTCCTGATTTAGGCAAACTCTCAAGTGCCAACAACAACGGCACTCTCGCCCTCGCTGCGTAAGCAGTCATGAGCGACGGATCCCCGGTAGCGCCGCCTCGAGCGACCGGATGGATCCGACACCGACCGAGGCTAGCCCGAAGCCGGGCCCGAACGGCAAGGGGACAACAACCGGGATACGGTCCGGAAAGCGCGCCGTTTCGCCACCCCGGCCCCGACAACTCGATAGGACGGATAAACCCGTAGACGCCATCGCCCAGCACCCGGGGACGGGGGTTCAACTCCCCCCACCTCCAGAAAAAAGCAGCTCGCCGCAAGGCGGGCTGCTTTTTCTTGG
>CAYZZW010000058.1:0-22674 GCA_964482955.1 uncultured Treponemataceae bacterium
ATGACGAATATTGCGAGTACTCTCGCCTATTCGTCATGGGTACTTGCATGCCCCAGGCCCCGGTCAATCCAGTCCGACACCCGTCCGCCGCACCTTCGGAAAAGCCTCAATGAAGGTCAAAGCCCGCGAATCGCGGTGCGCGTCCAACGAGTTGTCGCAGAAAAAGAAATTCAGGTAGCATATGAACATGCTGTATAGAACGGATGGCGGACGAATCAGCCTGGTGTCCGGAATGTCCGAGGTTGGACTGGCGGAATATCCCGGCTTCACCGCCCTTGCGGTAGCCGCGAACCGGAACGGCCGTATCGCCATCGTCTTGTGGGACGATCGCGGAAGCGGAAAGCTGGCGATCCACGACATCGGCACCCGCCATCCCGTTCGCGAGTTGCCGGGACAGTACTATGACGCAGCGTGGTTTGACGATGACACCTTGATCGTCAGCTCGGGAACGTCGGTCATGCTGATTGGAGCCGACGGAAACGACCGGCGGGAAATCTGCAGGTATGGCCGGATACCGTACGGGCCGCTGGCTTTCAGGACCGGGCCCGGCAAGGACATCGTCGCGTTTTTGCGTCGGGAGGGCGATCATCTCAAGCAGACGTTCGTCGACGCGAAAACCGGGACGGTACGCAAGTCGAAGCACAGCTGCTATTCCTATTCCTTCGACGGCCCGGAGTCCACGGTTTTCGATCACCGGGGATCGATATTCAGACTCGATATCGACGACGACCGGAAAAGCGCGCTGATTCGATCGACCAAGTCCCTGATCGGGCGGTCGAGGTCGAGTCAGGCCGCGGAGATGGAGCGTATCCTGTCGGTCGCGGGCGATCCGCGCTGTACCATAGACCAGGTTTCGCATCCGGTCATCGTCAATGACCGCTTGTATTTCGCATCGTTCGTCTGTTCCGAAACGCGGAAGTCCGTCGCGTTGATGTCGGTCAAGGGCGATCTTTCCGACCTGCGGGTCCATGTGCGCGCGGAGCACGGGTTGGTCAGGGGCATCATGGTCGACGTGGCGACATCCTTCACGGCGCTTCGTCTGTGGCCCAATGCCTTGCTCGGCGAAACCATCGAACCTGGCTGGTACCATTCGAGCGGAGCCGCCAACGGGTTTTTGAAGGATGCCGAAATCGTCGGAACAAGCTGAAGCTTCGGCCGCCCACCACGATTCGTCGCCACGTTCCGTGGCGAGGTCTGCGAATCGTCGTGCGGCGTTACTGGGGACATCCGACGCCCGATGACGAACCGGATGCGACCGCCGGGTGGGGCGCAGAGCTATCCACGACGAATATTGCGAGTACTCTCGCCTATTCGGCGCGGATAGCTCTACGCCCCAGGCTCCGGTGGATCCAGTCCGACACCCGTCCGCCGCACCTTTCCGCATCGCCTCAAGGACGGTCGCGGTTCTCCGAATCGCGTCCCGCGAGGCCGAGTTCCGAGGGCTTGATCGCGGGATGGAAATACTGCCCCTTGGCGGAGGCGATTTTGGCGTGCGCGACCGCATGCTTCGGGCAGGCGTTGTAGCAGGCGAGGCAGAGCTGGCAACCCGGCGTCTCGGCGCTCCTCCGTCCGGGAAACGTCTTCCACACGGGGTGTTTCCCTTCCATGACTATCGTTTTCGAAGGGCAGATCGCGGCGCAGAGTCCGCAGCCCGAGCAGGCGTCGGTAACCGAAAAGCGCGACGCGTTCTTCCCGACGCCGGCGAGGAAGGCGGCGGAGACGGGAGCCTGCAGGTGATCCGCCCAGCCTCGTTCGATCGCCTTTCGGCGTCCGAAGCGTTCCCCGTTCGCGCCCGTGCCCGCGACGAGCGCCCCGACGATGCGGTCGAGCTTGTCTCCGGCGGCAGCGAGGATGGCGGCGCTCTTGTCTGGCGGGTCCAGGTCCAATGAGCCGAGCGGATAATTGTTGGGCATGGTCAGGTACCAGCCCGCGTCGAGCACGGCCGACCCGCGGCGAAGCGCCCTGTCCAGCTGGACGAGCGATCCCGTGAGCGGTCCGCCGAAGGTGACGACCGCGAAGCGGGCGCCCGCCGAAGCCCACGAACGCGAACGCGCGAAGTCGAGGACGAGGCCGGGGCAGCCGTAGAAGTACATGGGGAATACGAAGCCGACGAGAGTGTCGGCGTCGGGCGGCGCCGCGTCCCGCGCGAGCGCGGCGGCCATCGATTCGATCGATACGTTCGCTCCCGGGACATGAGCCTTGTATCCCTCCGCGATCTTCCGCGCCGCCGCGAGGGAGTTCCCCGTGCCGCTGAAGTACCAGATACGCAACGCTTTCACGCTTTGCTCCTTTTCGCGGCGCCGCCTTTCGGGCTCGTGCCCTTGGCTTTTTCGCAAGGCTCGTCGCAGCGTACGCCCGCGTACGCGAAGAGCCGGTCGAGACGTTCGCGGTCTTCGGCGACCCGCTCCGCGGCGAGCTGGTAATGGACGCGAGGGCCATCCCTGCGCGCGACCGTGAGCCCGGCGGCCTTGAGGACCGCGAGGTGCTGCGACACGGCCGGCTGCGAGATCCCGAGCCGCAGCGAGAGCTCGCCGACGCAGAGCCGTTCCTCCCCGTAGGCTGAAAGCAGCCACAGGAGCCGCAGGCGGTTCGCGTCCGCCAGCGCCTTGAGGAAGCGGACGTTCCCTTCGATGAAGGTTTCTTCGTCTTCTAAAATCACCATATGCGCAAAAGCTTATAAGTGACGAATAACCTTGTCAAGGTATGGAATCGTGCGAATGCGGCGCGATACTGTAGTGGCTCCGGGGATCGCCGGATTCGCTGGATTTCCGCTCCATATCGAATAAAGCCGGAGGATGCGCATGGACGACAGGAACGCGGCCGTCGAATACGTCGAGTACGACGATAGCTACGCGGCACGGGTCGCGAAGATGTGGCGCGAAAGCGGCGAAGGCTGGAACGGCTCGATCTCGAACGAAACCGATGAGACCGTGCGCGCGACCGAGGCGACGTCCCCGCACCTCAAGCTGTGGCTCGCGGTCGCGCGCGCGGCCGAGGGCGACGGCGAGGTGATCGGGTACTGCAAGCTGGAAACCTATCCCTACGACCGGGATACCATGTTCATCCACCTCCTGAACGTCCACCCGGCGTGGCACGGACGGGGCATCGGCAAGGAACTCGTGCTGCGCTGCGTGCGCGAGACGCTCGCTCGCGGCGTTCCTCGCCTCGACCTGTTCACCTGGGCCGGCAACACGAAAGCCGTGCCCCTCTACAAGCGCTGCGGGTTCTTCTGGGACAACGAGACGCGCCACACCCATCTCATGAATTTCCTGCCCGGCCTCCTTCAAAGCGGGCTCGGCGCGAAGCTGCTGGACGGCATCGACTGGTACGCGGACTCGACGCGGGCTATCGCGGTCGAGCCCGACTGCCGCAAGGGGAGCGACGCGCTCCTGTACGAGTATTCGTGGGAAAAGGACGGGCGCGTCGTGAAGGCTCGCTACGAACATTACGGCCGCGGCCTCGTGGCGCTCGAGACGGAAAACTGGCGCGTCGCGCTCGAAGCCGCCTACGGCAGGACTGTGTTCGGCATCCGGCATCCGTTCGCGCTGTCTGTCGAGACGAAGCGCGGTTCGTCGCTGCGGATCGAGGCCGAGGGACTCGTCGAGGGCCTGGTTTCGACCGCGTTTTCCTTTTCGGGCGACGTGACGGGCGCGCGGACGATACCGGGCGAATACGAGGTCGCCGCGATCGAGCGGGAACAGGATTCCGCGCGCGCCTGCCCGAGGCTGGCCCTGCGCGTGAAGATCGACGGCGAGGCGATCGTGTTCGGCCTCGGCCGGCGGGTATCGTTCCCCGCCACCCTCGCGCTGTCGCGTCCGCCGTTTCTCGCGTCGCCGGGGATCGATCCGGGCATCCATCTCTCGGCGCGGAACAACCTCGACGGGCGGGCGCGGTTCGACTTCGCGCTTTCTGCGTCAGACTGCCTTTCCATCGCGCCGGAACCGCTTTCGATCGAGCTCGATCCCGGCGAGCGCGGCTCGGTCAAGATTCCCGCGACCCTGGTCCGCGGGGGATTCTGGTCCGCGGGGGCGGACGTCCGCCACTCGTGCGGCGGCGCGACGGGAACCTGGAAGCGCGCCCTCGGCGTCGCGTTGCCCGCCCCCGGCGGGGCGTATTCGGGCAGCCTCGACGACGCGCGCGTGATCGGCGCGGGCAAGGCGTTCGTCAAGGTCGAACTCGGCGTCGAACTCAACGCGGCGCGCTTCGGGCTCGTCGCCGGAATCCCGCTCGGCGAGTTCGACGCCCCCCGGATCGGCATGCCGTATTCGCAGGAATTCAGCTCCGCGCTTCCCGCGCGGATCGAGGACCGGGCCGCGGGCGGCATCGCCTCCCTCAGGCTCGAATACTCGTCCGGTGAAAAAGGAACCCGTTTCGCGCGGGACTTCGAGGTGTGCGCCGACGGGACCATCTCGTTTCGCCACGCGATCCTGGACCGCGGTCCGGGAATCGCGACGCGCCTCGGGACCGATTTCTACTCCGGCGCGTCCGAGTACCACGTCCCCTACGACGGCGCGATCGTGATCGGAAGCGTGGACGACGACGTGCCCTGGAAGAACGAGCTGATCGACGAGCGGTGGCTCGCGTTCCGCGACGACAAGGGCGCCTTGGTCTGCGTGAGCTGGGGACCAGGCTGCCGCTTCGAGATCATGGGATGGCGGATCGGTTTCGAATGGGACCTGGAAGCCCTCGCGCGCGACGCGTCGGGAACGTCGGGCGAGATCCGGCTCCATCTCGGCACCTTCGACACGGTCGACGAGTTCAGGCGCGCGGTCCTGGGCGCGACGGGAAGACGCGGGACCGTGCGCGGCCTCCGCGCGGTACGGACGGGCTCGGGCGCTTTCGCGCGCCCCGGCGACCGCTTCGGCATCGCGGCCACGCTCGCGTCCACGCGGTCGCCCGTGACGCTCGAGGGGCGCGGCGACAGGGGCGGCGCGTACCGCGAAACCTGGTCGCCAATCACGGGCGAGCGCGAAACGGCGGGGAACGAAGGAGGCGCCGCGAGCGAACTACTCGAGCTCGAACTCGACACGGTGTCATCGGGCAGGCGCGAGCGGCGTCTCGTGTTCAGGCCCTCGGACGGCGCGGTCGACTCGGCGCGGGACGGCAAGGTCTTCCGGGTGAACAACGGGGAAATCGCGTTCGCGCTCGATCCCTCCTTTTCCTCGGGGCTGCACAGCCTCGTCCGCGGTGATCTCGAGTGGCTGCATTCGGACTACCCGGCGCGCGGGAGCAAGTCGTGGTGGTCGGAATGGACGGGCGGCTTGCACGGATACACGACCTCGCTCATGAGCCACGGCGTCGTAACGGAACCGAACGAGGCTCGTTTCTTCGAGGCGCGCGACGCGGGAGGGCGCGTCTGGCGTGGCATCGAGTCGACGATACGCGTGGAACGCGACGAGCGCCAGCGCGGCCTCGTCATCAGGCAGCGCTTTTCGTGCCTGCCGGGGCTCGCGCTCCTCCGCCACGACACGTCGCTCGAAAACCTCCGCGGCGAGTGCCTCCCGGTCGTGTTCATGAAGATCCTGTACGCGCGCCCGGGTTCGTTCGAAGGCGCGCGCCTTCGCTACGGAGACGAGTGGCTCCGAGCGGGTTCGCCCGAGGCCATGCGAATCCAGACGCGGGAGCGGCTTCTCTCGATCGGGCGTGACGGTCTCGAAGAGCGCCTCTACCTGCACGCCTGCGACCCGGGCGATCTCTGGATGCGGGGGGCGGTCACGAACGAGGACCTCTTCCGCGTCGACACCGTCCGCGAAGCCTGGCTCGCCCCCGGCGAACGCGCGTCGCTCGGCACGGACTTCCTGTTCTTCGATTCTCGCGACCTCCGCCCCGGCGACACCGCCCTGCTCGACGCCGCCGATCACGCCTTTGAGCCCAGCCCCTGACCGCCCGCGTCGTCACGGAGAAGAGGGGGAAGAGGGTTTTAAGATTAGGAGGCATCGTGCGGGTCTTAGCTAGCGAAAGACCTCCCTGACTCGTCGGTCCGCGCTCAGAATGGGTTGTAGCCGTCAGCCATCATGCGGCGCGACTGGGGACATGCGGCGCTCGATGACGAACCGAATGAACCAGCCGGGTGGGGCATACAAGTAGCCACGACGAATATTGCGAGTACTCTCGCCTATTCGTCGTGGCTACTTGTATGCCCCACCCCCCGGTCGATCCGGTTCGACACCCGTCCTCCGCACCTTCCCGAATCGCTCCGAAGAAGGTTGATGGACGCGAATCACTCCGCGGGCAGGTCGTCGGCCTCGATCAGGGAGAGCAACTCGGGGGTCAGGTCAGGCAGTTTCGCCAGCCGGTTGGCCTGAAGCTCGAGGCAGGACTCGAAGAGGTTGCGGACCATGCGCGCGTTCCCGAAGCTGCGATCGCGCGTTTCCCAGCGGGTTTTCAGGATCGCACGCAGGCGTTCGAGCGCGACGTCCGAGAGTTTCATCCCCGTGTCGTTCATGAAGCGGAGGAAGATCTGCTCGAGCTCGGGCGGATCGAAGTCTTCGAAGACGAAGCGGCGGGAGAAGCGGCTCGCGAGGCCCGGGTTCGAGTCGAGGAAGCTCGCCATTTCGTCCGGGTAACCCGCGACGACGACGACGAGCCGGTCGCGGTAGTCCTCCATGCGCTTCAAGAGCGTCTCGACGGCTTCGCGGCCGAAGTCGTTGCCGCCCTCGTCGGGCATGAGGGTGTACGCCTCGTCGATGAAGAGCACGCCGTCGAGGGCGCGAGCGATGGCTTCGTCGGTCTTCATGGCGGTCTGGCCGACGAAGCCGGCGACGAGCGTTGCGCGATCCGTCTCGACGAGCTGGCCCCGGCGCAGGAAGCCCTGCGCGGCGAAGATCTCGCCGAGGAGCCGCGCGACGGTGGTCTTGCCGGTGCCGGGACGCCCCGTGAACACGGAGTGGAGCGCCACGGGCGCTATCTTGAGGCCGAGGCTCGCGCGCTTTTGGTGCACCTTCATGAGGTTCGACAGGGTGTGCACCTGTTCCTTGATCGGCTCCATCCCGGTGAGGGCGTCGAGCTTTTCGAGCGCCGCTTTCAGGCGCTTTTCCGCTTCTTCGGGCGACAAGGCGGCGTTCGCGCCCGCCGCGTTGTCCGGTTTCTGCGTGCCGGCGTCCTTCGACGGCGCGCCGTTCCGGGCGGCCGCCTCGAAGGGGGAGCGGCCGGCCAACGCGCCGATGCCGGACGGATCGCCTTCGGCGGGTGCGCGACCCGGGGGCGGCGCGTCCGAGCCGGGATTCAGGATACGGTGGTTGAGCGACGCGAGGAAGTCGGCGTGTCGCGCGGGGTCGCCGCCGCAGGTCATGAACACGTCGGCCCACTGCATGAAGGCTTCGGCCGCGCGGTGGAAGCCCGCGGTGCCTTCGCGCGCGTCGAACTCCTTGAGCCGGGCGAGCCCGGCGCCCCACGGCGCGAGGCGCTTGCCCGCGAGCTGCCGCTCGACGTCGGCCGCGTGGTTGGCGAGTTCGCGTCGCTCGTCCTCGTCGAGCCAGTCGGAGCGGAAAAAGCGCTTCATGGCATCGATGCCCGTGCCCGTCGACAGGAACGGCAGGAAACTGAGCGACGCGAAGACGCGGCGGTCGTCGTCGTCGAAGCCGGCGCGGTCGTAGCAGGCGGCCGCGACGCCCCAGGCGTCCGGCAACAGGAGCTTCATGTCGCGGACGACCGTCTCGATGAAGCGCTTGGCGCTCGACACGAGGGCGGGGCGGCAGCCGCCGCGCGACGATCCTGCCGGGGGCTTGGGCGTCGCGAACGGCACGCTCGCGGGTTTCGCGGGAAGCGCTTCCGGTTCGGACGGCTCGAAGCTCCAGGCGTCTCCGAGGGCCTTCCAGGAGGCGGCGTTCGAAAGCGGTCCGTCGATCGCGGCGTCCTTGAGGCCGGAGACGGTCCAGACCCTGAGCTGTTCGGGTTCGGGCGGCGCGAACACGAGGTGCCTCGCCGATTTGAGGAGGAGCCCCGATGCGCGGTACGCGGGACCGGCCAGGCGGCCCCAATGCGCGTCGGTGAAGGTTTCGTCAGGCAGGGCGAGTCCGGGAAGCCTGTGGATCACGCGCTCGAGTCCGGGAAGGCCCGCGCCGGCGTGGATCACGGCGAGCCTCTCGCGCCATTCGTCGATCGTCATGCGTGCATACTAGCCGCGCCGCGGATCGGAGACAAGGGGAGTCGCGGTCCGGGAGCTTGCCGGAAACGTCCGACAAGCTCTCAGGAAACCCGTTCGTAGGCGAGGGAGGCGAAGCCCTTGCGCTTTTTATCCGCGAGGCGGCGGAAGCCGGCCGGCTTGGCCTGGTCGAAGCGGACGGCTTCGGTCGGGCGCATCGTCGCCACGAAGGCGGCGCCGTCCTTGCAGAGCGCCAGGGCTTCGCGCCAGAGATCCGCGCCCCAATCGACGCCGGGCACCGGTTCGGGGAAGGCCGCCACGAGGTCGAACGCCCGCTCCGCGTCCTTCGACGGCTCGAGCGGATCGAGTTCGCGGAACGCCGCCGCGATCTTCGGTTGGATGGAGAGGTTGTGCGACATCGCCTTGATCTGGAGGACGTCGCGGGACGCGGCCGCGAGTTCCGCGCATTTGAACTTTTTCGCGAGCCACACGGCCAGGTGTCCGACTCCCGGATCGAGGACGCAAGCGGAGCGGAACAGTCGTCCGGTCGCCGCGCGGAGGCAGACGTCCGCGGCCAGCGCCGTGGCGTACGACAGCGTGTCGAATTCCTCGAGACCCCAGAAGCCCGACGCCTTGTACCGTTCGTCGCCGAGCTTGAATTCGCGCGTGGTGCGGACGTAGAGCGGCGGTTCCGGTTCCGTCGATCCGTCCGGCGCGCTTTCGTCCGTCGCGGCCCGGCCGTAGACGTAGACCGTGTGGTTGGGGCCTTTTCGCTTTTCGAGCACCGTGGATCCGGCCGCCTCGATGGCCTTCGCCGCGGCCTCCGCGAGCGGGTTGACGATGACGACGAAACAGCGGCCGCCGTCTTCGAGCATGCGCGCGGATCGGAAGAAGAAATCGTCGAGCACGGGCGCCCCCGCCTTGGCCGGAAGGTTCGAGAGGATGAGGTCGAAGCGCCGCCCGTCGAGGCCTTCGAGAAGCGGCGCGCGGAAGCATTCCACGTCCGTCTTGTTGAGCTTCGCGTTGCGGAGCGAAAACGCGACCGCGAGCGCGTCCCGGTCCTGCAGGGTCACGGCGGCTTCCGGGCGCGACGCCTTCACGGCGATGCCGATGACGCCCGTGCCGCAGCCCGCGTCCAGCACGGTTCGCGCGTCGCGGTGGAAGCGGCTCGCGCCGAGGATCTTGAGGAGGAGGCGCGTGCCCTGGTCGACGTCGAAGGAGCTGAAGAGCCCGTGCGACAGCTCGAGCCGGATGTCGGCGCCGTCGAACTTGAACGCCGTGAGCTTGTTCGCGTACGCGGAGAGGTCCATGGACGAAGTATATGACATCGCGCCCGCGCGTTGCTACGGTGGAACGCCGCGGGAGCCGTCGGATTCCGGCTCTCATGTCGCGCGTCTTGTTCGCCGGGGACGGGTCGCGTAGACTTGAACGCGGGTACTCCGCAAGCCGGGATCCGTGGAGGATACATCGATGAAAAAAATCGGCATCGCGCTCCTGTCAGTCGCGCTCGCCTCGTCCGTCATGGCGCAGTCCCCCGCGCTCGACCCGACTCCGTCGGAGAACGGGCTCACGGAAGCGCAGGTCATGCTGCCGACGGCCGTCTCCGCCGGGGCGATCGCGGCGCTCTTCGTGGGTTCGTTTTTCGAGTTCGGCGGGGAGCCGTGGTTCTACCTCGGGGCGAACGCGCTCGCCCAGGCGCCGCTCGTCGTGACGAGTCCGGTCGAAGGACTCGTCGTCGTCGGGGCGTCCGCCGGATTCTACGCGGGCTCCGGCGCGCTGCGCGATTCGCCCGAAGGCGCAGCGTTCGCGGATTTCGCCTACACGGGCGTCCTGCAGGGGTCGATGTACGCGAGTTACGCGACGTACCGCGGGCTCCGCGTCAGGGCCGCCGACGGGCTGTTCGACGACGCGTGGAGGAACGGCACCCTCGGGCGGAAACTCTTCTCGGCTTGGACCGGAATGGTCGGCTTCGACGACCGGCTCGCGCGCGACTGGCGCCCGTCGTCGTTCGGCGAACTCTTTTTCGCGCCGCTCGACCCCGACAACTGGGCGGATCCCGTCCTCTGGGAAATCGCGGCCATCGGCTTCGCGAAACCCGTCCTGACCAATCCGTGGGAAGATTCCGTCTTCGCGCGCGGCACCGCCTACGTGGGCGGATGGGAGCTCAATCCCTTCGTGGGGGTGCCCCTCATGGCGGCGCTGTTCTACGTCGAAAGCTCGCTCGTCGGCGTCGCGGAAGAATCCCACTTCAGGGGCGTGCTGTACGAGGAAGCCGGACGGCGCTGGGGCGGGATGTACGCGAAGGTGTTCGATTGCCTCTACTTCCCGGCGATCCACGTGCCGCAGGAACTGCGCTTCGGCTACGAAGGCATGGCGATCGCCTCGAATTTCGCGGCGCGGGCAGGCAGCACCTTCCTCCTCGACCTGGCGTACGACGCCGGCGGGCTCGAGCATTCGGTGGCCCTGCACACGCTCATCGATTTCACGCTCCTGTACTCGACCTGGCTCATGCGGGGCGGACGGCCGCAGACGACGGTGGAGGACTTCCTGTCGCTCGTGCCGCCGATCGAGATCGGCTACGTCTTCAGCTACTGAGGGGCGATCACGCGAGGCCGGGATACGGGAGGGCGACGGCCGGTACCCAGCGCGACAGGAAGTCGGCGCGCGGGAGGACGCGGGCGCCGAGCGCCAGCTTGTATCGCATGTAGGGATGCCCGAGGTTCCAGAAGGCGTAGCCCGCGTCGCGGAGCCTCCGCGCGAGCAGGTGGAGCTGGACGGTGCCGAGGCCGCTCCATTCCTTCCGGTCCCGCTTGAAGAAACCCGTGAGGCTCGTGTAGACGGCGCCCGTGGAATAGCCGAGTTCGCCGGCGGCGAGCTCGTTCCCGTCTCCGACGCGGAGTTCGACGCCGTGCAGCACGAAGCCGTCGCGCGGGTCGGCGGCGAGCTTCAGCATGAGCTCGCGGTAGGGCGGCCTGAGCCAGCTGTACTCGCCCCAGCGACCGTCGAGCGCGTCGAGGACGGGACGCGGGTCCGGATTGACGACGAGGCGCGGCTTCATCGCCTCGAACTTTTCCGATCGGAGAAAGCGCGCCAGGCTTTTCGGCGCGTGCAGGTTTTCCCAGTCGAGGACCGCGTACGCCTTCTGGAGCTCGGGCGTCAGGAAGACGCGGTCGCCGTGTTCCAGCGTTATGGCTATGCAGCCGGCGCGCGCCTGCGCCCGATAGAAATCAGGGTCGAAATCGCCGTGCCAGTAGAGGTCGTGGTCGAGGTCGGCGACGAGTTCCGGCCAGCGGTCCGGACGGAGCTCGTCCGTCGTCAACTCGTAGATGACGGCGCGATCGCCCAACGCGGCTTTCCTACTTGAGCAGTTCCATGCCCTCGAACTTCCGGTACGGCGCGAACTCGTCGAAGATGAAACCGTAGTCCGATTTCGCCGACGACGCGGCGTCCGTCGCGCCGGAAGCCACGAGCTCGGCGACGATCTTGCCGAGGCCGGGGCCGAGCATGAAGCCCTGTCCGCACATGCCGATGAGCTGGAGGAAGTTCGTCGCCTCGCGGCAGTACCCGACGATGGGGAGGCCGTCCGGCGTCATCGGGTACATGCCGCGCCACGTGCGCCGCACGCGGAGGTTGCGCAGGCGGGGGTAGATGTCGAGCATGCGCCTGATGACGAGCGGCAGGAAGCCGGACGTGTTGTCCGTGTCCGTGCCCCAGATCTGCGGCTTCGGGGTGATGCAGAAGACGATCTGCCCGGTGTTGCCCTGGTAGAAATAGTAGTTGCCGGATTCGTCGTCCGGGATGATGTCCACGAGCATCGGCTCCATGAAGCGCTCCACCGGCTCGGTGACGCCGGCTTCGTGGCAGTCCGGGTGCACCGGGAGCTCGATGCCGGCCAGGTTCGCGACGTCGGAGGCGAAGGCGCCCGCCGCGTTCACGAAGAGGGGCGCCTCGTAGACGTCCTTGTCGGTCTTCATGCGCGTCATGCGGTCGCCGGCCAGCTCGAAGCCGGTCACGGTTTCGCCGAAGAAGAACTCCGCGCCCGCGTCGATGGCCAGCTTGTGGAAGGCCGTCGAGGTCATCATCGGGGAGGCGGAGCCGTCGCCGGGGCTGAAGGTGCCGCCGCGGAGGCCGTCGCGCTTCAAGCCGGGCGACAGCTCGAGGACGCGGTCCGGCGAGATCCAGTCGATGCCGAGGCCGGCCGCCTTCTGCTTGACGAGGAGTTCGCGGAAAGCCTTTTCGCGCGTTTCGTCGTAGGCGAGGAAGAGGTAGCCGCCTTGGCGCCACTCGATGTCGATGCCGTGCTCTTCGTGGAAGCGGCTCAGGATGGCGATCGACTCGTTCGAGATGCGGATCTTGCCGGCTTCGGAGTGCGTGGCGCGCACGCCGCCGATGGCCGCGCGGTTCTGGCCGCGGCCCCACGACGCCTCGCGGTCGACGCAGGCGGTCTTCACGCCCTTCTTGGCCAGGTAGTAGGCGAGGGGGACGCCGATGGAACCGGCGCCCGCGATGACGACGTCGTACTTCCTCACGGCCGTCCTCCTTCGTTGACGAGGTCGCCCATCGGCACCTCGACGGCCAGCGGCCTGACCGTGCCGGCCGTCACGGTCTTGGGATCGACCCCGGCCTTGCGGAACACCTGCGGGTAGAGCGCGGAGCAGGTCTTCGAGCCGCAGGCGCCCATGCCGGCGCGCACCGTCTTGAGCTGGTTCACGTCGGTCACGCGGTTCGCCTTGATGAACTCGACGAGTTCGCCGACCGTCACGCGCTCGCAGCGGCAGACGATCGCGCCGTCGGGCAGGTAGTCGAACCGCGCCTTCGGGAGCGGCTCGGTCGCCTTCGGGTCCTGAACGCGGACGCCCGCCGCCTTCGGCGCGTTGGCCGAGCTCACCTTGAGCGTGAGGAGCCAGGTCTTGTGCTTCTTGTGGTGGCGCTTTCCGATCAGCTCGGCGTCCTCGAGGAAGGAGCCGTCCTGGGCGAGCACCGCGATCTTCGCCCCGGCCTCGAACCAGGGATCGAACTCGAAGGGGAGGACCACCTCGGTCCACGCGTCGTCGATGCGGCGGATGAGCGACATGGCGAGTCCCGGGCAGGCCGCGACGCAGGCCATGCAGCCCTTGCAGTCCGAGCCCTCGAAGTAGGGAAGGTCCATGATCGTGCCGTGCTTTTGCCGGAGCTTGATGGACTTCGTCGGGCAGACTGTCGTGCACGGGTTGCAGGGAATCTCCTGCGTGCAGAAGAAGACGGGCTTCCACGAGGCAGCGGCATTCTCCTCGTCGCGGCAGCTGATCTCTCCGGGGCGGGACTTGAGCACTTCGCGCTTCTTTATCCACGTCTCGTCGATCGTCACGTTCTTCCCGAGCACCTTGGCGAGCGAGAGGGCGGCGATGCGGCCGCCGAACATGGCGCTCGAGGCTTCCGCGATCTCCTCGGCGTCGCCGGCCTTCACCGCCGGGAAGCCGAAGGCCTTCGCCTGCTCGTAGAACTCGTCGCACGACGAAAGGCCCGCCGCGACGAGCACGGTGTCGACCTCGAAGGTCTTCGCGGTCTCGAGGAGGGGTTGCCACTTGTCGTCGACCTTCGCGATCGTCGCCCGCTCAACCTTGCCGTTCCCCTCCACGGACAGGACCGTCGTATTGAGGTGGACTGGCACGCCGGTGCGGATGATCTTGTCGGCGTGGACCTTGTAGCCGTTGATGTTCGGGAGGATCTCCACGATCGCGGCGACGGAGATGCCGGCCTGCAGGGCGTGGTAAGCGCCGATGAGCCCTACGTTGCCCGATCCGATGATGAGGACGCGCTCGGCGGCCTTCACGAGGTCGCGGTTGACGAGGGTCTGGAAGGCCCCGGCGCCGTAGACGCCCGGCAAGTCGTTGCCGGGGAACACGAGCGACTTTTCGCGAGCGCCCGCGGCCACGACGAGCGCCTTGAAGTCGACGAGAAGGTACGTCGCGTTGTTTTCGAAAATCCCGGCCTTGCGGTCCTTGTAAATCCCGACCACCGGCGAATTGGCGAGCACCGTCACGTTCGGCAGGGCGCGCACGTCCGCCTCGAGTTTCCGGGCGATGTCGACCCCGCGCGTGCCCGCGTAGCAGTCCTCTTCCGAGCCGAAGAACTTGTGCGTCTGGAGGACCAGCTTGCCGCCGAGGGTCTCCTTGTCGTCCGCGAGGACGACCTTGAAGCCCATGCCGGCCAGTTCCATGGCGGCCGCGAGCCCGGAGGGGCCGCCGCCGATCACGAGGATGTCCGTAGACAGTTCCCGCTTGCGGACCGCGCCGCGGGGCGTGTCGTCGGCGGGGAGGACGGGGATGCCGCGGAGGGTGCGGACGTCCATGCCGGCGGCCAGCGGCGTGACGCAGGATTTCCGCGCGAGCCCGTCGATGACGACCGTGCACTGGGAGCACTGGCCGTTGGCGCAGAAGATACCCTGCGGAGCGCCGTCCTTCCGGTGCTCGGAAAACCGTGTGTGGCCCGCGGCGAACAGCGCGGAACTGAGGGCTTCGCCTTCGTAGCCTTTGAGCGTGACGCCGTCGAAGGTGAACTCCACCTCGAGGCGGCCGGCCGGTACGTCCAGGACCGGGTGATGCGGTATTCGTTGCATGGATGACTCCGTATATAGCGCAACGATGATGGGTCAAGTGTTTCGGGTTGTCAAGAAAAATCAGGATGGCTGGCCGACCCGAGGATCGTAGTGATCGGTAGAAACGGCGAGGCTCGATCCGCATTGAAAGCGATCAAGGTTCAATCGATACTATCGATATGAACACGCAAGCCGTCATCGCGATCGCCGTCACGATCGTCGCCTACATATTAATCGTGGCTTTTTCGGAAAAGAAGCTCTTCGTGAGCCTCGGCGCCGCCGTACTCCTCATCATCCTCGGGGTGACGCCCCTCAGGGGAGCGTTGCTCGAAGACGTGAACTGGAACGTCCTGGCCATCTACGTCGGCAGCCTCATCCTCGCCGAACTGTTCATCTACTCGCGCGTCCCGGCGGCGCTCGCGGAGATGATCGCGGACGTGGCGCCGTCCACGGGCATGGCCATCGCCCTCATCTGTCTCTTCACGGGCCTCGTGTCCGCCTTCGTCGAAAACGTCGCGACGGTGCTCGTCATCGCGCCCATCGCCATCGAGCTGTCGAAGAAGATGAAAATGCCGGTCGGCACCGTGCTCGTCATGCTCGCGATCAACGCGAACCTGCAGGGCACCGCCACGTTAGTCGGCGATCCCCCGTCCATGCTCTTCGCCGGCGCGGTGGGCTTCGGCTTCAACGACTTCTTCTTCTACCACGGCAAGCCGTCGATCTTCTTCTTCGTGCAGCTCGGCGCGCTCGTCGCCTTCGCGTTCTGCTGGCTGTACCTGAAGCGCTTTTCGCGCAAGGAAGACGTCGTGCGGGAGAGCAAGATCGAGTCGTGGGTGCCGCTCGTCCTGCTCGTCGTCATGGTGGCGGGCCTCGCGTGGAACTCGCTGTCGGAGGCGGGCGTCGGCATGCGCGCGGGGCTCATCTGCCTCGGCTGCGCGCTGGCGGGCCAGCTGTGGTACATCCTCGTAAGGAAGGAAAAGGTGTCCGAGGCGGTCAGGATCGTCAAGGAACTCGACTGGGAGACGATGTTCTTCCTCGTCGGCATCTTCATCATGCTCGGCGCGCTCACGCGCTCCGGCGCAGTCGAGATCGTCGCCCGCGGCATCTCGGCCAGCTTCGGCTCGAACGTGCTCGGCATCTTCGTCGCCGTCGTCGCCATCTCGGTGCTCATCTCGGGCTTCGTCGACAACGTGCCGTACATCGCGCTCATGCTGCCCATCATCGGCCAGATGGCGCGCACGGGCGGCTACGACCCGATGGTTGTCTACTTCGGTCTCCTCGTCGGCGCCTGCCTCGGCGGCAACGTGACGCCCTTCGGCGCCTCCGCCAACATCGTCGCCGTCGGCATGGCCAAGAAGCACGGCGACCCGGTCAAATTCGGCCGCTTTGTCGGCATCGGCCTGCCGTTCACGCTGCTGACCACCGCCATCACCGCCTTCGCCCTCTGGCTCGTGTGGCGCCCGGCATAAGCGGCCGCCTTCACGGCTTCGGCTCTCGGGCGTCCCGCATCGGAAGGACCACAGAGGCACAGAGAAAGTCGGAAGTCACGGAGAAGAGGGTTTTCAGAGAGGATGGTTTAAACCGGTTATTAGCAAATAAAGCCCGCCGCGATTCGTTCGGCGGAATAGCCGCCGTGCGGCGTTACTGGGGACACCCGGTGACCGCTGACGCACCGGATACGGCCGCTGGGTGGGGCATACACATACCCATGGCGAATATTGCGAGTACCCTCGCCTATTCGCCATGGGTATGTGTATGCCCCGGCCCGGTCAATCCGGTTCGTCATCGTCCGCCGCACCTACCCGGAAAGCCTCACGATGGTACACAGTCTCACGAATCGCGGCTCGCGACTATTCCAGGCAGACGATCCTGAACCCGATCGTGTACGAGCGCTCGGTCGGCGGGAATCGTCCGCGAAAGGCCGACCGGGCGTTCACCCCCGCCCCGATCCAGGAACCGCCGCGGGCGATGCGGTATTCGCCGTTCCGAGCGCCGGTAGGATTGGTATGGTCGAGGGACGCGTAATCTCCATAATGATCCCAGCACCATTCGAGGACGTTGCCGTGCATGTCGTACAGACCCCACGCGTTCGGCGCGTAGCCGCCCACGGGAACCGTCCGCTCGATGAAGGGCATGGCGGGAGCGCCGCCGTACGGACCCGCTCCGTTGATGTTCGCCTGCGCCGCGGAAAGACCGTTGCCGAACGCCGTCGCCGTAGTCGTGCCGGCCCGGCACGCGTATTCCCATTCGGCTTCCGTCGGAAGACGGAAACCGTCGGCGGAAAAATCGCAAACCATGCCGGACCAGCGCGGAGAGTCGGAGGCGGGAGCCGAACCCCAGCCGTCCGGATCCGTCAGTCCGCCGAGGGAGTAGCACGGAGTCCGTCCCGACTCGAGCGACATGCGGTTGCAGTAGATGACGGCATCGTACCAGCTGACGTTCTCCACCGGCAGCGAATCGCCGGTGGTCCGGGACGGATTCGATCCCATGACGCGTTTCCATTCGGCTTGACTCGTTTCCCGGGCGGCGAACAGCAAACCTCGATTCGGATAGACCAATACGACCGGAACGGGCGGTCCTTCGTCCGGCTTCCTGCCGATTTCGGAAGCGGGGCTGCCCATCATGAACGATCCACCGGGCACGCGGACCATGCCGGGCGGAATCGCGGAAGAATCCTGGGCTCGCGTCAAAGCCGATGGCAGGATCAGGAGGAGGAGCGTTACGAGCGGGAAGGCGCGAGCGCCTTCCCGTGCCGACGCCTCGCGTGTTTTCATCTGGCTCCCGCTTTCTGAAGCAACGCGATGATTTCCTTGTCGTTGAGCTGGCGCGCGTGCGCCAGGACGCTTTCGCCTTTCGAATCGACGGCGTTCGGATCGGCGTTGGAGGTGAGGAGGACGCGTATCGTCTGGAGCAGTCGCGTCGGATCGCGGTCGTCGGCGCCGTCACCGTTGGTGTCGCGGTAGGTCACCGCGACGAGGAGCGCGGTCTTCCCTTCGGTGTCGCGGACGTTCAGTTTGGCGCCGGCCATGACGAGCGTGTCGAGGGCGTCCGCGTTCGCGTGGCGCGCCGCGAGGATGGCGGCGGTGTCGACGCGGGAAACCCTCGAATAGCCCCAGATTTCGCGCTCGAGCAGGTAACGGATGGTCGCGACGTCCCCGCCGATCGCGGCTTCCTCGAGGGGGTGCAGGGGCACCGTCACGGAAAACCGGGCGTCCATCACTTGCAGGATATCCACGCGGCCCATCGAGGCGGCCAGGGTGTACGGGGTCCAGCCGTTGTGGCCGACGGAACCCGCCTGCACTTCGCATTCCGGACGCGAACACAGGTATTCGACGAGATCGCGGTTCCCCGAGGATACGGCCGCGAGAAGCGGGAACCACGCGCCCTTGTTCGTCATGGAAAGTGACGCGCCTTTCGACACGAGCAGCTCGACCATGGGCAGGTCGCCGTTCAGGCAGGCTTGATTGACGGGCCGCCACCCGTTGCCCCGCGAGTAATTCACGTCGACGCCCGATTTCAGAATCTTTTCGACGAGTCCGCGGTTCCCTTCGTTGACCGCCATGTAGAGATCCTCGCCGGTCTCGGCCCATGAAACCGCGCACACGGCGACGGCAATCGACATAACGGCCAGCATGTTCCTCATGGTCACGTTCCTCCACGCGCTGCCGATCGAAACGGCACAAGCACATTATTGTAACCGAAACGAGCGCGCTTTCAAGGCTCGCCACGCGTCGGACGACGACCGCGGGCCGACACGGTTTCCGCTCCCGGGCGTCCCGCGGAAAGGCAGCCAAGGAGCGAAGCTTGGCGAGTACTCGAGCGTTGAGCGCGGTGAAGAGGGACGGTGGCTTAAGCGTATGAAGTTTCGGATCGCGTCATAGAAAGCGACCACTCGTCGCGATGAGTCGCCACAACGTCGTGGTGTGATTACCGTCGTGCGGCGCTACTGGGGCCATCCGGCGTCCGATGACGCACTGAACGCAACCGCCGGCCGCAGATCCTTCCAGCCGGTCCTTAGCGAATAAAGCCCGCCGCGATTCGTTCGGCGTTATAGCCGCCGTGCGGCGTTACTGGGGTAAGGCGGCGCCAACTTATTGAACCGTATGTGCCGGGTCGGGTGGCGTGAAAAAAGCATGGTATCGTGAGGTACGCCGAATGATACCATGCTTTTTTCAGCGACAGGACCCGACATATTCGGTTCCTATAAATTTGCCGCACCTACCCGGAAAGCCTCACGATGGTACACAGTCTCACGAATCGCCGCCCGCGACTATTCCGACTTGTACAGCGCCCACAGACCGGAAGCGAGGGCGACTTCCGTGGTGAGCGTGAGGAGCCACGACCAGAAGGTCGGCTTGAAGATGATGCCGCGGTTCGTGAGGTCGATGGCCTGCACGAAGTCCGTCACCACGATGCGCGCCAGCCAGAAGAGCAGGATGACGAGGAGGAACATCTTCGAGATGTTGCCGGGCATGCGGCGGAAGGCGTCGAGGAGGAGGAAGAGGCCGCAGGCCAGCTCCACGATGCCGAACACGATTTCGAGCGGGGTCTGGCCCTTGCTCAGGCTGAAGATGCCTTCGCCCGCCTGGGGGATGATGCCGGTGATGCCGAGGACGATGAAAAACGCGCCGAACGCGATCCGCATGACCGCTCCCGATGACATGCCGCTGGACTTGGTAGCCATGCCAGACTCCTTGCCGCCCGCCTTGGCGCGGGCCGTCGTACTTTTCGAAAACCGTACGGTTTATCGTCGCGCCGTCGTGTCTGCGGCGCTCTGTTTAGGTGTAGCAGGAAGTATCGGCGTTTTCAACTCCTTTCCGCTTGCCGCCCCGCGGAAACCGGTCTAAAATCGCCGACCAATCCGCAATCTGGAGGAATCGTCATGTCCAAACCCGTCTTCCGCCCGCTCGCGTGCGCCGCCCTGTGTCTCGCCCTGTCCGCCTGCGCGACGGTCGCGGTGCTGCCCGACCGCTCGAAAGCCCAATGCCTGTTCGTGATCCCCGTCGAAGTAGTCAGAAGCGTCCAGGATCCCCTGTTCGGGAAATACCGGTTCCGCGTGCGGAACCTCGAGACGAACGCCGAAACCTTCTTTTACATTTCGCCTTCGACGAAACAGGTCACCCTGTCGGCGCTCAAGCCCGGCCGGTACCTCATCGTGGAACGGACCTTCATCTACGACAGCGGCAAGGCGGGGACGAAAGTCGAGACCAAACACACGTTCACACTCGACGAAGGCAAGATCACCATCCTCTCGAAAGGCTTCCGGTACAGCTCCTTCGAGGAGGACGGGGAGCAATACATGCGGGGCGAATGGATCGCCCTGACCGCGGAGCTGCTCAAGGACGTCATCCTGCGCTACAAGGACGCCCCCGGATTCGAGGACTGGTCGTTCCACGACAATACGCTGGCCATGGAAGCGATGAAGGCGGCCATGCGGGAAACCGGCCTGGCGGCGGCCGAGTGACGTGAAAAGCCCCCGAGCCGGGCGCTTCGGGGGCGCCGTACGCTGCGAAACACGAAATCACTGGAAACGAGGCATGTCATGAACCAGAAACGCACCTTTTCGAGCTTTCCCGCCCTCTTCGTTGTTTTGGCCGCTCTCTCCGCCTGCACCTCTGTTCAGACCAAAGCCGTCGAAACCACGCTGCCCGAGAAATCGGAGGATGTCGCCATATTCATCCTTCCGGTCGATTTCGAGAAAAGGGACTCTTCCCGCGTGTTCGGAAGCGTGCGGCTCGGCATCACGAACACGGCGACCGGAATCACCGTCTTTCACAGCATCAAGAGCAGCACGACCGATTTGACCCTCGCGTCCTTCAAGCCGGGGTCGTACAAGATATCCGAATCCGCTTTCCTTTATGACGGCGGCAAGGCATGGGGCAAGCGCAAACTCGACATTCCGTTCACGCTCGAAGCGAGCAAGATCACTGTCCTCAGGTACCAGTTCAAGTACATCACGTATGAGAAGGACGGCGAGGACTACATGAACTGGGAGTGGGAAGGCACCAGCCAGGTAGCACTGGAACGGATCATCAACCGATACAAGAACGCCCCGAATTTCGCCGACTGGGATTTCAGCAAGGATACCTGGAGACTTCCGGGCATGACCCAGGCCGCCCTCGCGACCGGTCTGAAAACCGAATAGGTCTTTTCGACGCCGACCCTGCCGGTCGGCGTTTACGAGTTCTTTTTATAGATATTTTTTTCTTGATTTTTCCGGCGACCTGTCCTACGCTTTTTTCGACATCCCTGATACCACCGTGTCGTGCATCGGTCAGGCCCGCTCGTCAGTCATCTGTCGTAGGGACGTTCCATCCGGGCTCGATAGTCCGGACGAATTCTCAGAACCGTCGGGCGTTCATCGCCCTCCCGCCCCGGGGTACCGCTCCGGGGCGAACGGCGGGAACGACACGGGCGCAGCGTACGACCACGCGGCAAGCCGGCTCCGGAGGGCCGGAGCTCCGCCGCCGCCGCGACGCCGGGAGGTATCATGGAGCGGAAAGCGGGAACAACGCAGTCGCTCGAGGCGATCTGCAAGCGCTTCGAGGGCAAGCCGGGGGCCCTTCTCGGGATCCTCGAGGAAGCCCAGGCGACCAACGAGCACAAGTACCTGAGCGAGGCGACGATGCGCTTCGTCGCCGAGCGCACGGGTACGCCCCTGTCCGCCGTCTATTCGGTGGCCACCTTCTATTCCTACTTCAACCTGAAGCCCCAGGGAAAGCATACGATCGTCGTGTGCCGCGGCACCGCATGCCACACCCGCGGCTCGATCCAGCTCCTCGAGGAAGCCGCCATCCGGCTCGGCGCGGAGGGTTTCCGCGAGGACGAGGAAGCTTCGTTCACCACGCCGGACAAGCGCTTCACGGTGCGCACGGTGGCCTGCTTCGGGCAGTGCGCGTTGGCGCCCGTCGTGGCCATCGACGAGGTCATCTACTCGCACATGACCGTCAACAAGCTCGTCGGCATCATCGAGAAGGCCGGAAAGGCGGTGGACAAATGAAGATAAGCGACAAAGACCAGCTGGCGGCCCTGCGCGACAAGGGTCGCGCCGCCATCAAGTCGACGAAGCCCTGGGTGTCCGTGGGACTGGGCACCTGCGGTATGGGAAACGGCGCCGCCGAAGTCTACGAGGCGTTCCGCAAGATCAAGGCGCCCGTGCGGCGCGTGGGCTGTTTCGGCTTCTGCGCGGCCGAGCCCGCGGTGATGCTCTACCGTCCCGGAAAACCGGTGCTCTTCTTCACGGACGTGGTCCCGAAGGACGCGGCGAAGCTGGCCGGCTGGCTCGAGTCGGACGAGACGTTCGACAAGGCCGCGAAAAAGGCGACGGCCAAGATCGAGGCGTGGGACTTCATCACGTCGCAGGTCGAGTTCGGCCGCGGTTACCCGGAACTGCCCGCGTGGAACGAGATTCCCTTCTTCAAGGGCCAGGCGAAGGTGGTGCTCCGCGACGCCGGATTCATCGACCCGGAGAGCCTCGAGGAATACGTCGGCGTGGGCGGTTACGAAACGCTCCGCGCGGTGCTGACCTCGATGAAGCCGGAGAAGGTGATCTCCGAAGTGAGCGACGCGGTGCTGCGCGGCCGCGGCGGCGCGGGCTTCCCCACCGGGCGCAAGTGGGATTTGATGCGGAAGAACGCGGGCGCGCAGAAATACGTGATCTGCAACGCGGACGAGGGCGATCCGGGCGCGTACATGAACCGCAACGAGATCGAGAGCGATCCGCACATGCTCGTCGAGGGCATGGTCATCGGCGCGTACGCGATGGGCGCCACCGAGGGCTTCGTGTACGTGCGCGCCGAGTATCCGCTGGCCGTGGAGCGCCTCCAGAAGGCCGTCGACGACGCGAAGGCCGCGGGCTTCCTCGGAAAGGACATCTTCGGCTCAGGCTTCGATTTCGACCTCTCGCTCGTGCAGGGCGCCGGCGCCTTAGTGTGCGGCGAGGAGACCGCGCTCCTCGCGTGCGCCGAGGGCAAGTCGGGCCGCCCGATCCCGCGTCCCCCGTTCCCCGCCCAGC
>CAYZZW010000059.1:0-21814 GCA_964482955.1 uncultured Treponemataceae bacterium
CCTTCTGGTACTGGTTCAGGGCCTTGTAGCAGTCGGCCAGGCCGAAGAGGGCGTAGTTGTTGCCCGGATGGTAGACGAGGCACTTCTTGTAGAAGTCCACGGCGTCGCGGAAGGCGCCGCGCTTGCGGGCGGCGTCGCCGAGGCCGACGAGGGCGTAGTTGTTCTCGCCGTCGCGCTCGAGGATCTTGCGGAAGCAGGTTTCCGCTTCGGCCATGCGGTTTTCCTTGAGGTACTGGTAGCCTTTCTTGGAAAGGTCCGCGATCTCGACGATCTCGGGATTCTGGCCGGAACCGGCGTCGCCGTCCTGGGGCGGGATTTCCTGATTGATGTTGTCGCTCATGTCGTTTCCTCTTCGGCGAGCAGGTTTTGTATTATCGAAGCGATCTTGGCGACGAGCGCCTCGCTCTTGTCGGTGTCGTGGGCCAGCTTGAACATCTTGAGGGCTTCGACGTAGCGGCGGCTCTCCAGGTAGCGGTCTCCCACGCGGATGAGGCCGTCGGAATAGCCGGTGGTCTGGAACACGCGGCGCGCGGTTTCCGTATCGCCCGAGTTGAACAGTTCGTTGCCGCGCCGGTTCATCCTCGACTTCTGTTCCGGATTCAAATCCCCGACGGGCGCGTCAGTTTCCTTGATGAAGCCTTCAGATTCGAACTTTTCGAAGACGCCGCTGTCCATATTGGCATTCCTGGTTGAAATCTCAGGACAATGTACAGGATTTCGTCGAAATAATCAATGAGAAGCGGATGGCTCGCCCTTTCCCGGTGGTATTCGCCCGTTCAATCCGGATTCGCGCGGGCAAACCGGTAGAAATCGACGACGGAGCGGCCGTAGGTCCGGGAGTCGACGCGCGCGAGCGAGCCGATCGTCTCGGGCAGCGGGTCTTCGGCGGGGTAGTGCACGAGGACGAGCCCGCCGTCGGCGACCATGCCGCCTTCGTCGATGGACGCGAGCAGGTCGCGGCGGAAGCCGTAGGGGAAGGGCGGATCCAGGAAGACGATGTCGAAGCGCTGCTTGCAGCGTCGGACGAAGAGCTCCGCCGACTGACTCTTGCACTCGATGCGTTTCGGCGCGATGGAGACGTTCTTGAGGAGCAGGGGAAACTTCGCCCGGTCCTTTTCCACGCAGACGACCGGGTCCGCCCCGCGGCTGGCCGCCTCGAGCCCGATGATCCCCGAGCCGGAGAAGAGGTCGAGGAACGAGGAACCCGCGAGGTCCCCGAGGATGGCGAAGACGGACTCGCGCATGCGGTCCATCGCGGGCCTGATCTCGAGCCCGCCCTTCGGGCAGTCCACGATCCGCCCGCGGAGGGTGCCTCCGGTCACGCGCACCCTAGTCGTTCCTCTCGCGGAGTTCGCGGCGCATGTCGCGGTCCTGGTCGCGGTCCTTGATGCTGGCCCGCTTGTCGTAGAGCTTCTTGCCCTTGGCCAAGGCCAGCTCGACCTTCACGCGGCGGTTCTTGAAGTAGAACGAGAGGGGGACGAGGGTGAAGCCCTTTTCGTCCACCTTGCGCTTGAGCCGCTTGATCTCCTGCTTGTGGAGGAGGAGGCGCCGGGCGCGGTCGGGCTCGTGGTTGAAGATGGACGAGAAGACGTACTCGGACACGTGCAGCTGGCGGAGCCACACTTCGCCGTTCTCGATGACGGCGAAGGCGTCCGGGAAGCTGATCTTCCCGAGGCGGAACGATTTCACCTCCGAGCCGGTCAGCTCGATGCCGCACTCGAAGGTTTCATCGATCTCGTAGTTGAAACGCGCCTTGCGGTTGAGCGCGATGATCTTGACGCCGCCTTGGTCCATGCGCGGTCAGTTCCCGGTCCGGACGAGCGCCGGCCTGAAGCCCAGGAAGGGCGACGAGAAGTCGGGCGGGAAGGAGCCCCGCGACTCCAGGTCCACGGATTCGCGCGGGTTGGCCCACGATCCGCCCCGGACGGAGTATTCCGGCCCCGGGTAGCGCTCGGCCGCCCGCATGCCGACGGTCGGGAAGGGCACGTAGCTGTCGGAGCAGAGTTCCCACACGTTGCCGAGGAGGTCGGCGAGGCCGGCCGCGCCCGTTCCCTTGGAGCCGACGGGAGCGGGGCCCGAGGCGCCGTCGAAGGCGAACACGCCTTGCGCGCCCGAATTGCGCGCGGCCGCGTATTCCCACTGGATTTCGGTGGGGAGCGCGACGCGCCAGCCGGTCGGCGCGAAGGACGAAAGCCAGTCGCAATACGCCAGGGCCGCGTGGCGGGAGACGCCGGTCACCGGCAGTTCGGACGAGGCGCCGTCGGACCAGTTCTCGAGGTAGTGTTCGTCGACGAGGCCGCGCGACACGAGCTCGTCGCGGCGTTCGGGCGCCCATTCGGGCTTGGCCGCGATGAAGCGCGCGTACTGGGCGCGGGTGATCTCGGTGCGTGAAAGGAGGAAGCTTTCCAGGCGGAGGCTCGCCGCCGGTGATCCTTCTGGCGAGTATTCGTGGGTGCCGCCGGGCAAGGAAACGAAGCGGACGTCGGCCAACGTGGCGCCGGGCAGGGCGGGGCCGGCCTCTTTCCGGGGAACGGCGGACGGTTTCGCGTTGGCGAACGCCTTGGTCGAGCGGAGTTTTTCGGCCTTGTCGGCGGGCAGGGCGCGTTCGAGCGCGGACAGGACCGTCGGATCAAGGGAAATCGTTTGAAGGCAGGATTCGGCGACGGCCAGGGCCGACACGGGCGACGCGGCGGCTCCCCCGGTGTTCAGCAGGGCTACGGCGCGCGTCGCGTCGCGGACGGTTTCCGCGTACGCGGCGTTGCGCGCGGCCGCCAGCGCGAACGAGACGCGTTCGGCCGCGTCCGGGACGCCCGCTGTCGGGTCGGCGAAGCGCGCGGCAGCGGCGTCTGAGAGCGTCATCGGCAACTGGTAGGAGTCGGCCGGCTTCCCGACGAGGTTCCACGCGGCGAACTCGGCCTGCGCCCCGGCGAGCAGCGCGTTCGCGTCGTTCAGGGTCAGCACGGGGTCGATGCGCGCGCGCGCGGGCATGAAGAGGCTGAGGAACAGACGTCCCCCAAAGTTCGTATTCCGTTCCGCTGGCGCGAAGCCGGGATATTCGATGAGGATCGAGCGGAGTCCGGCGGGCACGAAGATTTCGCAGGGGGTCGACGCGCGGTACGTGCCGTCCACCGAGACGGCGGCGCCGGGCGGATCGCTCCGGAAGGTCACGACGGTGCCGTAATGGAGGATGCCCGGCAGGACGCCGAAGAGGAAGGCGAGGACCGCCAGTCCGAGGAAGAAAACGAAGCGCAGGTAATCGCGCGGTTTCTGTCCGAAGATCGGCGAAAGGCGCACTTCCGCGTTGTCGATGTCTTCCTGGGTGATGCGTTTTTCCTGAGCCATGACCGTACGACCGCCTTGCTCCGGCGGCGCCCTGGCGCACCGGTTGTTCGGCACATAGCATACCGAGTCCGGGCCGTCGCGGGCAAGTGGACGCGTTTCCGCGCTTCGGGCGGCGCCCGGTCCGAGGCTCCGCTCGCGCGGTCTTCCCTTGCCAACGCGCGACGAGCCGTGCTATTTTCGCGAAAGCATGACGAAACACGTAGATTTCGGAGACCTGCTCGTCCGCTGGACGGAAAGCTGGCTCACGCGGCGCAGGAAGAAGCAGCTCAGGCAGAAACGCAGGCAGCAGGCGATGCATCCGGTCGTCGATTGGGCGGAAGCCATCCTCTGGGCGGTCTGCGTCGTCCTCGTCGTCAACCAGTACGTCTTCCAGATGTACCGCATCCCGTCGCCCTCGATGGACAAGACCCTGCTCACGGGCGACATGATCTTCGTCAACAAGTTCGTCTTCGGCCCGGAGCTGCTCCCCGGCGTCGGCAAGGTGCCCGGGCTCGAGCGGCCGAAACGCGGGCAGGTGGTCATCTTCGAGACGCCCGAGTACCTGTCGCGCGGCCCGCTGTTTTCCATCGCCCAGCAGTTCATCTACATGCTCACCCTCACCTTCGTCGACATCGAGCGCGAGCCGGACGGATCGCCCCGCGTCCACTACCTCATCAAGCGCGCCATCGGCGTCGGGGGCGACCGGATCCGCGTGATCCGCGGCGAAGTCTTCTATAAATTCCCCGGTACCTCCGAATGGGTCGCCGAGCGCGACCGCATGAAAGCCCTCGGCGAACGCTACGTCCTCCAGCGCCTGGTCGCCTCCGACGCCTACCCGGACATCACCGAGTCGGGGCGTCTGGCGGCCTACCGCCAGGCGGGCCTCGCGGTTCCCGCTCCAGCGGCCGGAACGCGATTCCGCGCCGACGATCCGCTCCATTTCGAGCGGTCCATGCTCGAGGCGCGCCACGCCATGGCCCCCCACGAGACGACCGTCTCGAACGAATTCCACAAGCGCGCGACGGGCTGGTACGTCCCCGACGGCCGCGTCTTCCCCATGGGCGACAACCGCGACAACTCCCGCGACGCGCGGTACTTCGGCCTCGTCGCCGAGCGCAAGGTGCTCGGAAAGGCCCGCTTCATCTATTGGCCGCCCTGGCGGATCGGACCGATCAAATGAGGCCGAGAGCGCCCCGGCACCGCGTTTCCTATTCGGACCAGATGGAATACCGGCGCGTCTTCGCCTCGCGCTTCCGCGTGGTCCTGACCCTCTTCCTGGCCTACGCGTTCGTGTCGGTCGCGTTCCTCCGCTCCTACGGCGTCGAATCCCGGTCCATGGCCCCGACCGTCGAGCGGGGCGACGTGGTGCTGGCGACGCCGCTCCTCTACGGCCCGAAATTCGAGCTGTTCGGATTCAGGCTCCCCGCCTTCGCGAAGCCGAAGCACGGAGACATCGTCGTCATGGACGCGCCGTTCCGCGTCGCGCGCCCGTGGTACTGGCGGATAGCCGACTCGGTCGTCCGCTTCGTGACCTTCCAGCGGCTCGGCCTGCCCGACGGGACGAACACCGCGGACCGCGCGGTGAAGCGCGTCATCGGCGTCCCCGGCGACCGCCTCTACCAGAAGGATTTCGTGTACTACGTGAAGCCCGCGGGCCAAGCGCATTTCCTCACCGAGTTCGAACTCACCGGAAACGCGTACGACATCGACACGGGCGGAAATCCGGAGGGCTGGCCCGCCGCCTTCCCGCTGTCCGGCGAGCACGGCGAGATCCTCCTCGGGATCGACGAATACTTCGTGGCGGGCGACCGCCGCTCGGGGGCGAGCGATTCCCGGCTCTACGGCCCGGTGTCCTCCCAGGCGATCCTCTCCCGCGTCGTGCTCCGGACCTGGCCCCTCGGGCGGCTCGGCCCGGTGCGATGACCGGATTCGGGCCGCCGCCCGCGCGCGGCGGGCCCTGGTCCCTGTACGTCCACGTCCCCTTTTGCCGCTCCAAGTGCGCCTATTGCGATTTCGTCTCGGTCCCCGTCGGCGCGCGCCTCGGGCGGGAAACCGCCGACGCCTACGTGGACGCGGCGCTCGGCCACCTCGAGCTCCTGGTCGACGAATTCTCCGTAGAAACCTTCGACACGGCGTACGTGGGCGGCGGCACCCCGACCATCCTGCCGGCCGCGAGCTTGCGACTCCTGCTCGCGGGTATCGAAGCTCATGCGCGCGGCGTCCGGGAATGGACGGTGGAGGCGAATCCGGAAAGCCTGACGGCGGACACCCTGTCGATCCTGGCGGATTCCGGCGTCGACCGGCTCAGCCTCGGCGTCCAGGATCCCGACGACGCGGTGCTCGCGCGCTCGGGCCGGACCTCGACGACGTCGCGCGACATCCTGCGGGCGTTCGGGCTCGTCGCTTCGGCATGGCGGGGCCGCTTTTCGGCGGATTTCATCCGCGGACTGCCGGGGCAGACGCCCGACGGTCTCTCGCGCGGCCTGTGCCTCGCGGCGGACGCGGGCGCGCGCCACCTGTCCGTGTACGACCTCACCCTCGAGCGGGGTACCGCCCTCGAACGGGCCGCGCGATCGGGCGCCGTCGAGTTGCCCGACGAAGCGCTCGACGCCGAACTGCGCGCCGCCGTCGACGCGACCATCGGGCGGCGCGGTTTCGCGCGCTACGAAGTGTCGAATCACGCGGTTCCCGGGGAGGAATCCCTCCACAACCTGAATTACTGGCGCTTGGGCGCCTGGCTCGGCGTCGGGCCGTCGGCTTCGGGGTCCATGCCGCTCGCGGACGGCGGCATCGAGCGCCGCGCCTGCGCCCCGGATCTCGGGCATTACCTGGCGGATCCGGCCGGAAGCGCCACCATCGAATTCGTGCCGACGCGCACGGCGGCCTTCGAAGCCGTCATGATGGGGATGCGGACCGCGGTCGGCGTCGACTCGGCCGCCTTCGCCGCCCGTTTCGGCCGGAATCCGGCGGAACTGTTCGCGGGTTCCATCGCCCGCCACCCCGACTTGGTCCGGCGGACGGCGAACGGCTTCGCGCCGACCCCTGCGGGGCTTGATCTTCTCAACGTATTCCTGTGTGATTGCCTCGGCGAACTCGACCTCGTCTGGCCGCCCGGCGCGGACGCCGAGTGAGGGTCCCGCCGCCGTCCACGACCGATCCGGAGGAAACCCCGTGTCCATACTTTCGATCCAGTCCCACGTCGCCTACGGCTACGTCGGCAACCGCGCCGCGGCCTTTCCCCTCGAACGCCTCGGCTTCGACGTGTGGATCATCAACACCGTGCAGTTCTCGAACCACACCGGTTACGAGACCTGGAAGGGCGACGTCTTTTCGGCCGCCCACATCGGCAACGTGTTCGAGGGAATAGCGGAACGGGGCGCGCTCGGGAATTGCCAGGCGGTGCTTTCCGGCTACATGGGCGACCTGGGAACGGGGAACGCCATCCTGGAGGCGGTGCGCGCGGTGAAGAAGGCCAATCCGCGCGCCGTGTACTGCTGCGATCCGGTGATGGGCGACTACGGCCGCGGCTACTTCGTGCGCGAGGGCATACCGGGATTCATGCGGGACGCGGCGCTAAGGGAGGCCGACCTCATCACGCCGAACCAGTTCGAGGCGGAGGCGCTCAGCTCGGTGGCCATACTCGAGGACGAGGACGCGCTCCGCGCCGTCCGCGTGTTGCACGGGCTGGGGCCGCGCGTCGTGCTCGTGACGAGCTACCGCTCGCGCCGCATCGAAAAGGGGAAGACGGCGCTCTTCATGAGCGACGGAAGCGACTGCCTTGTCGTGGAGACGCCGGAACTGCCCTTCACCGTGGCGCCGAACGGCGCCGGCGACCTGGCCTCGGCGCTCTTCCTGGCGCATTACCTCAAGACGGGCAGCGCGCGCGACGCGCTCGAATTCACCGCGGATGGGGTGTTCGCCGTGCTCGAGCGCACCTACGCTGATGGCGGCCGCGAGCTCAGGCTCATCCAGTCGCAGGAAGAGCTGGCGTACCCGCGCCGCCGCTTCGAAGCCCGGAAAATCTGAGCCGCGCCGCCGGCCGCCGTCGGGCGGATCCGGGCGGCGCGCTCGAGGCGGTTTACTGGGCGATGCCGATCGACGCGAGTTCGGCCGTCTGGACGCGTTCCCACACCGAGGTGGCGCCGAGGGCCTTGATGCCGATGTACCCGCGGAAGTCGAGGTATTCGACGCCGTTCTTCGTCTTATAGGTGCACATGGCGCTGTAGACCTTGCCGGTGCCCGAGTGGATGACGGTGCCGTCCTGCCAGAGGCCGGGGGTCTTCGTGGGCTTCAAGCCGAACATCCAGATCGTGCCGATGATGGGCGTATCCGCGGTGATGGGCGCCGACGGCGACTTGTCGTATTCCTTCTTGAGTTTGGGAATGTAGTCGGAGAAGGGTTCGGTATCGGGGGATTTCGGCAGCTTGACGATGGTGCCCCGGAGCAACCCGTCCTGGATCCACACCTTCCAATAGGCGTTCACCGTGCCGTCCTTTTCGTCGAAACTCTTCCAGAAGCCCTCCGCCGGGTCGGCGAACGCCGTGACGGCCAGGCAAACCAGGATCGCGGCCACGAACAGTCGTTTCATCAAAGCCTCCTTGCGTTGTCGCGGACGGATCGGCCGCTTTCGCCGTCGCGCCGCTGCGACCATCATCATTCCGCGCCCGCGCGCTGTCAAGGTTGCCGACCTCGGACGGCGGCGGGTCATGTGTCCGCGGACATACCCCAGCTTGAGTTTCCGGATTTCGCGGTCGCGGGTTGCCGCGGGTCGCCATACCCTCTATGATGCCCGCATGGGTGTGTGGATCTCCGCTTTCGCCGTATTCGGCCTGGTCATCGCGCTGGACGGTCTCGTCCGCTTCGTCGCGCTGTTTTCCTTTCGCGCCGCCCGCGGGTTGTCGGGCTCGTTCATGGTGCCGACCGCCCGACGCATCTTTTCGATCCTGAAGGCGTATACCGGTTTGCGGATGGACTTCGAGGGGCTCGACCGGCGCGCCTTGCCGCCGCGCTTCCTCGTCGTCTGCAACCACCAGAGCCTCTTCGACATCCCGGTCCTACTCGCGTTCTTCGGCGACGCCGCGGTCCTGCGCTTCGTCGCCAAGCGCGAACTCGGGCGCTTCATCCCCTTCGTCTCGCAAGCCCTGCGGTACCAGCGGCACGCCCTCATCGGCCGCGACGGATCGGCGCGCGGCGTCATGCGGGAATTGGAGGCGTTCGCCCGGATCACGCGGCGCGACGGCGCCAGCCCGGTCCTCTTTCCCGAGGGTACCCGCTCGAAGGACGGCGACGTCCACGCGTTCCATTCGGCGGGGTTCCGGAAGATCCTCGAACTCGATCCCGTACCGGTGGTCACGGTGGCCATCGACGGACTCTGGAACACGGCCACGCTCGGCGCCATCCGACACGGATTCCGCGGGGTCGTCTTCCGGGTCAAGCTCCTCTCGGTGGCCGAGACGCCCGCGGACAAGCAGGGCCAGTTGGCCTGTCTCGAACGCGCCCGCCGGGAGATAGCCGGTCAGGTCGCCCTCTGGCGCGGAGCGTCGGACGCGCTTCCCGGGCGGTGACGCGTTCGCGGGGTACCGACGCGCGCGACTCCTTTTCGCTTGCAAAAAAATGCGGATATATCGTATATTTATTCCGCCATCATCGCCCTCTTGCCCCGGGGTTTTTACACCTCCTTTTGCCCCGGGGCGCTTTTCAATACGATAAAAAAAGTTTGAATCATCGCTGTTTATATCTTGACTTTTTTATCGATTGATTTATATCGTTTTCACCAGACGATCATGCACAAGCCCAAACTGTCCTATACGCCGTCAATTCGGCGCCTGCCGTCCTACCTCGTCATCGTCCGGCAAGCCCGGGACAACGGCCTCGCCTTCATATCCGGCACGACCATCGCCCAGGAGCTCGACCTCGAACCCATCCAGGTCCGCAAGGACCTGGCGCTCACTGGAATCTCCGGCAGGCCGAAAAAGGGCTACCTGGTCGCCGAGCTGATCGAGTCCATCGAGCGCTATCTCGGCTGGAACCGCGCCCACAAGGCGGTCGTGGTGGGCGCCGGCAACCTCGGCTCCGCGCTGTCCGGGTATCGCGGTTTCAAGGTGAACGGGCTCGAAGTCGTCGCGGCCTTCGACAACAATCCGGACAAGATCGGCTCGACCGTGCACGGAGTGCCCGTCCTTCCCATGGACGCGATCGCCTCGTTCGTCCGCTCCAACGAGGTGGAAACGGCCATACTCACCGTGCCGGCCGATTCCGCCCAGGCCGCCGCGGACCGGCTGGTCGAGGGCGGCATCCGCGCGGTCTGGAACTTCACGAACTGCAAGCTCAACCTGCCCCGCGAGGTCGTCGTGCACCGGGAAGACCTCTCGTCGGGCTACGCCCTCCTGTCCGTCATGTCCCGGCTGTGGCGCTGATGGGCGACGCGGACCGGGCCGGAGACGAAAGACGGCAAGCCGAATTCCTCGCCAACCGACTCGAAAAGCGCGACAAGCACCTCCGGAAGTGGGCCAAGCGCGAGGGGATCGACGCGTACCGCGTCTACGACCGCGACATTCCGGAGATCCCGCTGGCGGTGGACCGCTACGGCGACGCGCTCCTCCTCGCGCTGTACGAACGCCCCTACGACAAGCCGGAGGACGAGGAGCGGCGCTGGCTTTCGCTCATGACGGAGACCGCCGCGAAAGCCCTCGGCGTCGATCCGGCCGCGGTGCGGATCAAGACGCGGAAGCGCCAGCGCGGCGACGCGCAGTACGAACGGGAAGGGGCTTCGGGCGCCGAGTTCGCCGTCCGCGAGTGCGGGCTCCGCTTCCTCGTCAACCTGGACGATTACCTGGACACGGGACTGTTCCTCGACCACCGGCCGACCCGCGGCCTCGTCCGGAACGCGTCGGCGGGGCGTCGCGTCCTCAATCTCTTCTGTTATACGGGCAGTTTTTCAGTCTATGCCGCTTCGGGAG
Source organism: uncultured Treponemataceae bacterium (assembly GCA_964482955.1). Classification (GTDB taxonomy): domain Bacteria; phylum Spirochaetota; class Spirochaetia; order Treponematales; family UBA12059; genus JAPLSN01. The sequence goes on from CAYZZW010000059.1 coordinate 10,281, forward strand.
GCGCGACGGAGGTCGATTCGGTGGACCTGTCGACCACGTACCTCGATTGGACGCGCCGCAACCTTGAATTGAACGGTTTCAAGGGCGATCGGTTCCGGCAGGTCCGGCTCGACGCCCGATTGTTCATGAAACGGGCGGCGGATGAAGGCCGGCGCTACGGCGTCGTCGTGATCGACCCCCCGACCTTTTCCAACTCCAAGCGCGCCCCGTCCGATTTCGACGTGCGCCGCGACTGGGAAGAGCTCGTGACGCTCGCGCTGGACGTGCTGGAGCCGGACGGACGGCTCTACTTCTCGACGAACGCCCGTCGCTTCGCCTTCGAACCCGACGCCGTGCCCGGGGCGCGGTGCGAGGACCTGAGCGATTCGACGACTCCGCCCGACTTCCGCGGCCGCCCGCACCGCGCCTGGCTCATCCGTCCGGCGGACTGACGGGTCCTTCGCTGGGGGCGCTTCCGGGCGCTACTTGTCCGAAAAGAGGTTTTCGACCATCGAGTCGATCTCGTCCTGGCCCATGTCGCTCTTGCGCTCGAAGGCCAGCTCCTGGTTCACCATGTTCAGCTTGCGGAGCAGGCTGTAGATGATCACGAGCAGGATCTTGTTGCCGGCCTCCGAGTGCTTCTTGATGAAGGAGATGAGGTCGCCGCGGTTGAAGCGGATGACGACGCAGGCGCCGAGGGCGGTGATGGTGGCGGTGCGCCTCACTTTCATGAAGATGCCCGCCTCGCCGAAGACGTCGCCCGGGCCGAGGGAGTTCACGTAGACGTTCTTTCCCTCCGCTTCCCGGACGCTGACGCTCAGGTTCCCCTCCACGATGCCGTAGAAGTGCGGGCTGATCTCGCCTTCCTCTATCAGCACTTCGCCCTCGCCGCACCGGAGCAGCTCGCCGATCTCGAGGAGGTCGAGTATCTCCCCGTCGCTCATGAAGCGGAAGGTGATGATGCGCCTCACCGCCTCGATTTCCTGGATCCGTTCCTTGATGTTTTCCATGTTCCGCTCCTTTTCCGCGCCCGCGAGCCCGCCTGGCCCGCGCTTTTCCGAAAGGTAACGCACCGCGCGTCCGCGCGCAACGAGGGATGCGCGTCGCGATTCGTTCGGCGCGCGTTTTGTTTCACGGGCGCGATGTGGTACACTGTGGGTATGGGCCCGGGCGGCGATCGCGACGACCGCCCGCGCCGTACCGATCGTCGCGACCCGTACCGAGGAGGAAACACGATGCGCCGTTTGATCATACTGTGCTGTCTCGCGGTCCTGTGCGCCGCGCTCGCGTCCGCGGAGGGCGAGTCCGACCAGGAAGGCGGTTTCGGCTTCAGCGCCGCCGTCAGCCTGGGGGCAGACGCCATCCCCGTGCCCGGAACGCCCGGCGCCGTGGAAACCTGGAACAAGCTCGGCTTCCAGCCGGACATCTCCTTCGGAAAGTTCGGCATCGGCCTCGACCTTTCCATGCGCTTCAAGCTGTACCCCGACCCGGACACCGCCGTCGAATTCTACCCGGGCGACTGGGTGCCCGATTACGAGGGCTCCGGCCGCTCCTTCCTGGACCTCTACCTCGCGAAATTCATGTACGTCCGCTACGGCATGAAGGGCGATCCCTTCTACGTGAAGCTCGGATCCATCAGGGACCTGACGCTCGGCGACGGCTTCATCATGGGCGGGTACGACAACTCGCGCTTCCTGCCGGACCTGCGCCTGTTCGGGCTCCAGACCGGCGTCGACGGCGCGGCTTTCGACCTCCCGATCTTCGGGCTCGACGTCCTCACGGGCAACCTGGCCCGGCTCGACGTCCTAGGCGGCCGGTTCTTCCTGCGTCCGCTCTCCGGCGTCGAGCTGCCCCTGCTCGACGAGCTGCAGACCGGCCTCACCTTCGTCGCGGACACCGATCCCGATCTCTACAACGACGTGAATCCCGCCGAGAACGCCGATCCCGTCGTAGTCTACGGCATCGACCTCTTCCTGCCGGTCATCAAGGGCGACCTCTTCCCGCTCAACGTCTTCACGGATTTCGCCATGCAGCCCAAGAACCGCTGGGGTTGGATGGCCGGCGGCGCGGGACGTCTCGTCGGCATCGTGACCTACGGCGCGCAGGTGCGCGTCCTCGGCGCCGGGTTCATCCCGTCCTATTTCGACGCGAACTACGACCTTTTCCGGGCGGTCAAGTACGAGGCGATGCAGGTCGAACCCTCGGGCGACGCGGTCGCCGGCTGGGCGGCGCACCTCGGGCTCGCCGTCCTCGAAAACGACGCCGTGACCTTCGGCATCACGCTGGACGGCCCCTTCGCCGCGATCCCGGACGCGCCGAGCGCCAACTCCGCCGAGTACCCGCATCTCCGCGGCGCGGCCACGCTCGCCAAGGACGTGATCGGGGGCTTCTCCTTCGAGGCCGCCTACGACAAGTACTTCCTCGGGGCGGACAAGGGATTCTTCCGGGATCTCCTGTCGGCCGAGGACGCGGTCATCAGCGCCACGGTCAACTATCACGTGGGCGCGGCCGTCATCTCGCTCGTGTACAACCTGAAATACAATCCGGACGCGCCGAACGGATTCGACGTGACCTCGAGCATCCAGAGCACCGTCCAGTTCTGACGGGGGGAGGGAACAATGAAGAAACTTGCGGCCGCCATCGCGGCGGCGTTGCTCATCGCGGCGAACGGTTTCGCCCAGGCCAAGGGCCTTAAGCTCGTGGTCGAATTCGTGTCGGGCGACGAGTTCACGGTCACCGACCAGAACCAGACGGTCAAGGAATACGGCCTCGGCGTGTTCGAAGGCGATTCCCTGCCCGTCGGCTCCTTCGTGAAGACCGGCGCGTCCACCAGCGCCGAGCTCAAGCTCGTGCCGAACGGCACCATCATCAAGCTGGCGCCGTCCACCGTCTTCCGGGTCGACGCGCTGGCTCAGGACGCGAAGGGCAAGAACGCCTTCGGCCTCGTGACGGGCAAGATCAGGGCGGTCGCCGCCCTCGGCGGCAACTACGAGATCCGCTCGACGACCACGGTCTGCGGCGTGCGCGGCACCGATTTCACCTACAGCTTCGTCGAAGGCGTCGCGAACAAGCTCATGGTCGGGAAGGGCCGCGTCGACTTCGGCAAGCTCCTGTCCGACGGCAAGGTGGCCGAGACCATCAGCGTCGGAGCCGGCCAGTTCGCGGATTTCTTCGGGAGCGCGTGGAAACCGGCGGACTTCACCCCCGACCAGTACCAGGCCGAGTTCGGCGACGTCGGCTTCGACCGCCTGAATCCCGACGAAGTGACCCAGGCCGAGCCCGAAAAGAAGCCCGTCGATTCGACCCCGGCGGCGGACGTCACCGGGACCGCCGAAACGGCCGAGCCCGACAAACCCGAGCCGGAGGCCGCCGCGAAGAGCGCGTTCATGACCTGGCTCACCGACGTGCTCGGCATGGAGATCGGCGCGCTCACCATCGACAACGTCACCTACGCCAAGGCCGTGCTCCAGCCGACCTTCACGCTCGGCAAGCTCAAGATGTCGCTCTACCTGCCCATCATCTACCAGAGCAACCTCTTCGACCCGGACGACTGGTACCATCCCGCGGGCAACGACGAGTGGAGCTTCGGTACGGACAAGGGCTGGGGCGATCACACGCTCGACGCCTTCGTGGACGCGCTGCGCGACGTCATCCTCAAATTCCGCTACATCGAGTACGGCCGTCAGCTCGACGATCCGTTCTTCGTGAAGCTCGGCAACCTGAACAGCTTCCGCGTGGGACACGGCCTCCTCATGGACGGCTACGCGAACGATTCGGACTTCCCGGCCATCCGCCGGCTCGGCATCAACCTCGGCATGGACCTCGGCGGCTGGGGCTTCGAAGCCATGGTCAACGACGCGCTCCTGCCGGAAATCTTCGGTGGTCGCTTCTACGTGAAGCCCCTCGGCCAGGACTTCCCGCTGGCGTTCGGCGTGTCCGCCGTGACCGACCTCGGACCGGCGAACATGCTCGATACCGAAGCGACTCCCGACGCTTCCGACGCCCTGGGCGATCCGGCGTTCATCGGCGCCGCCCTCGACGTCGACGTGCCGGTCATCAAGCGGAGCGACTTCCTCGGCCTCCGCTTCTTCACGGACGTCGGAGCCATCGTGCCCTATATCCGGAAGGAAGCGACCGGCTTGAGCGACACCGGTCTCCGCTGGGACCTCATCTTCGATCCGGACTCGAAGAAGATGAAGAACTGGGGTCTCGCGACCGGTTTCCTCGGCAACGTGCTCTTCATCGACTGGCGCCTCGAGTTCCGCTACGACACGGGCCTCTTCCGCCAGGGCTTCTTCGACGCGGGCTACGACCGCCTTCGCGGCCAGCACGCCCAGGCGTACGCCGAATACCTCAAGGACATCGTCACCGTCGACGCGTTGCCCGACATCATGGGCATCTACGGCGAAGGGGAGGGCAAGCTCTTCGGCGACAAGATCACCCTCACGCTCGGCTACTTCTGGCCGTGGACCTTCGAAACCGGCCTCTCGGATCTCCAGAAGGAACTGGTCCAGAGCTCCGACCAGTTCGTGTCGCGCCTCGAGATCAAGAAGGGGCTCATCCCCGTCGTGGACATCCACGGTTCCATCTCGTACGAACGGCGCAACCTGTACCGCACGATCGCGGGCTTGGATGGGGACGCCGAGCTCTTCGACGAAAACACCGTCTTCAAGGGCGAAGTCGTCGTGCCGGTGCCCAAGGCTCCCGGCCTCGACTTGGCCGTCATCTTCGCCACCGCGGTCCGCCGCGATCCGGCCACGGGCGACGTGATCTACAAGAGCGGGAAGCCGGAAATCGTGCCGGTCATCTCGCTCGAGACGCGCCTGTCCTTCTGATCGGGTTTTCCGCCGCTACCGGGCGCCGTCCTTCGGGGCGGCGCCTTTTTTTTCGTGGAGCGACGAAGATCTCGGGCGCGATGCGGCGCGCGCCATCCGGCCGCGTCGCGCGCGACGTCTTGCCGAGGCGCGCCGTTTCTTCTATAGAATAGGACGATTCGAGTCCGACGGGGGGTGGCATGAAGGGCGGGAACAGGATCCGGGTGTTGCCGCCCGACACGGCGCGCAAGATCGCGGCGGGCGAGGTCATCGACAAGCCGAACGCCGTGGTCCGCGAGCTCCTCGACAACGCCATCGACTCGGGCGCCCGCTCCGTCGTCGTCGAGCTCGAAGGCGGCGGCATCGACCTCGTGCGCGTCGTCGACGACGGCTCGGGCATGTTGCCAGACGACCTCGAACTCTGCGTCGCGGACCACGCCACTTCCAAGATTTCCTACATCGACGACCTCCTCGCGCTCCATACCCTCGGTTTCCGGGGCGAAGCCCTCCCGTCCATCGCGGCGGTCGCGCGCCTCGAGATCGTGTCCGCGACCGAAGACGGCGACGCCCATCGCCTCGTGAGCCTGCCGTCGAAGCCGCCCTTGGTCGAACCCTGGCGCGGACGCCGCGGCACGAGCGTCACGGTGGAGAGTCTGTTCGCGGAACTGCCGGCCCGGCGCCTCTTCCTGTCGCGCCCCGGCAACGAAACCTCGTCCTGCCGCCAGGTCTTCCTCGACAAGGCGCGCGCGCACCCGGACGTCGCGTTCCGGCTGCTCGTCGACGGTTCGCTCTCCGCGTTCCTGCCCGCCGCCGACCAGGTGTCGCGCGTCGTGGACGCGGACGGCGGCGAGCGGCCGCCCGAGGCGTTTTTCGTCACGGAATTTTCCGGCGACTTCTTTTCCGGCCGCGTCGTCGCTGCGGACGCCGCCTTCGCGCGTTCCGACCGGCGCGCCATGCAGGTGTTCGTCAACCGGCGCCGCGTGCAGGAGTACGCCCTCATGAGCGCCCTCGACGACGGTTTCGACGGCTACCTGGCCGGCGGCCTTCATCCCGAAGCGTACCTGTTCGTCGACGTCGATCCGGCGCTCGCGGACTTCAACATCCACCCCGCCAAGCGGGAAGTGCGGATCAAGCGCCTCGCCGAACTGCGCCGCGCCATCGTCGACTCGCTCCGGGGCGGGCTCGCCGCGCGGCACGGCGTCATCGAACCGCGCTCGCGCGACGTTGACGCGCCGCGGCAGCCTGGATTCGATGCCGACGGCGGGTGGGCGGCGGAAGCGGCGGGCTCCGGGCCTCCATCGTTCGATCGCATCCGGGACCTGGGCGACTTGCGACCGGCCGGGCGCGCGGCCGATGCGCAGCGTCCCCTTGCCCTACCCGAAGATGGTTCGCCGCGCGCGGTCCGATCGCTCGATCCGGACGGCTCGCCCGGTGGGCTGTCAGGGATCCACGGGCGGCGCTTCCGCTATCTCGGACAGGCGCTCGGGGTGTTCCTGGTCTTCGAGACGGACGACGCGCTCTGGCTGCTCGACCAGCACGCGGCGCACGAGCGGATCATCTTCGACCGTCTCCGCGCCGCGCGGCCGCCGTCGCAGGACCTGCTCGTCCCCGTCGCCTTCCGGTCCGAATCCGACGAAGCCGACGCGGATCTGGAGTCGCGCGTCGCGGAGCTCGGCGCCCTCGGCTTCGGGCTCGAGAGGACGGGGCGCTCGTGGGAACTCGTCTCGGTGCCGGCGCCGCTTTCGGACGACGACGCCGGCGAACTCGTCGGCTTGGTCACGACGCGATCGGATCCCGACGCGCGCGCGAAGGCCGTCGCCGCGCGCATGGCCTGCCGTTCGGCGGTCAAGGACGGCGACCGCCTGGACGACGCGGCCGCGATCGACTTGATCGCCGCCGCGCTCGAGCTGCCGGAACCGCGCTGCCCCCACGGTCGCCCCGTCTTCGTACGCTACCGCAGGGACGAGCTTTTCCGCGCCTTCGACCGGATCCCGACGCGCAAGGCGTAAAAAAGCCCCGGAATACCGGGGCTTTCGCAAATAGGCCGATACCACGTTCCGTGCCGCGTTCCGCGTTCCGGCACTCGGTGTATCGGGGACTGCCGCGGAATCGGATCAGAGGCTCGCGAGGATGCGTTCCACGTCCGCCCGCTTCGGGTAGGACGGATTCTTCGAAAGCAGCTCGGTGAGGATTTTCTTCGCCTGGGCGTTGTCCTTGAGCGCCACGTACACCTTCCCGAGTTCGTGATACGCCTCCCACGCGTTCGGATCGATGCGGACGAGTTCGGCGAAGGTGTCGCGCGCCTTTTCGAGCTTGTCGGCGGCGACGTAGGCCTTCCCGAGGTTCATGCGCACGCTCGAGTCGCGCGGGGCCAGCGCGAGCGCCTTTTCGTAGTGGAAGATGCTCTTGTCGAACATCCCCTTCTTGCCGTAGGCGTTGCCCAGGTTGTTGTTGACCTCGAGCGACGAGGGGTCGAGCTTGTACGCCTCCTCGAGGAAGGGGAGCGCCTTGTCGGTGAAGCCGGACTCGAGGTAGATCTTCCCGAGGTTGAGGCGGGGCAGGGCGTAGCCCTTCGACAGCTCGCAGGCTTTCGTGTACGCCGTGATCGCGCCGTCCGTATCGCCCTTGCGGTCGCGGACGAGCCCGAGGGTGTATTGGTACACGGCGTCGTTCGGCGCGAGCCGCACGGCGGCCTCGGCGTAGCGCAGGGCTTCGTCGTTCTTTCCGAGATCGAGCTTCACCTTGGCGAGGTTGTAGTTCGTGCGGGCGTCCGGCTCCACGGCCAGGGCGCGCTCGAAGGCGGCCTCCGCGTCGGCGAGCTTCCCCGCCCGGACGTAGACGAGCCCGAGGTCGCGCAGGGCGGTCAGGTTGTTCGGCTCGATCGCCAGGGCTTTCTTGTACGCGTCGATCGAGCCCGAAAGGTCGTTCTTGTCCGCCAGCACCTTGCCGATCTCCACCTGGGCGCGCGCGTAGTCGGGCTTCACGGCGAGCGCCTTGCGGAACGACGCGAGCGCGCCGTCGTCGTCCTTGAGGGCGCGCTGCGTGACGCCGAGGTTGAGCCATGCGGGCTCGAATTTCGGGTTGAGCTTGACCGTGGCCTGGAAGGCGCCCTTGGCGTCTTCGTAGCGTTTCAACCGGAAATAGAGCTTCCCGAGCTCGTAGGTGTAGAGGTAGTTCTGGGGATCGAGCTTGACCGCCTTCTCGAGTTCCTCGATGGCTTCCTTGGAAAGCCCGGAATCGGCGTAGATCTTCGAGAGGGTGTAGTGGGGCGCCGCCTCGGTCGGATCCTTCGCGATCGCCTCCTGGGCGGCTTTTTGCGCGTCCTTCGCGCTCTGGACGCCGTCGGGGCTCTGCGGCGCGCGCTTGTAGCCGTCGTAATAGCCTTCCGCCATTTCGGAAAGCGATTTCGACGCGAACTCGTCCTCGTTCGGCGGGAAGCGCTCGCGCGCGTCGGCGAACTTCTTGCGTCCGCCTTCGTAGTCGCCCCGCTGCATCGCGGCCCGACCCTCTTCGATGAGCTTCTGGGCGGCTCGCATGCTTTCCTGGGTTTCGCGGCTCTTCCGGGCCATCTCCTCCTCGGCCGCCTTCTTGCGGGCGGCGGCGGCTTCGGCTTCGGCTTTCTTGCGGGCGTCCTCTTCGGCTTTCGCCCGGGCCGCTTCGTCGGCCTTGGCCCGCGCGGCGGCATCCGCGGCGGCCCGCGCCGCGGCGTCGGCGGCGTTCGCCGTCTGCGGGGCGGAACTCGATGACGACTGGGACGTCGACTTGTCCAGCTTGTTGCCGAACTTGTCGAGCGATTCCTTGAGGGCGTCCTGGCCGCTCCGTTCGGCTTCAGCGCGCTCGCGCGCGACCCGGTCTTCCTCGGCTTTCTTCCGCTCGAGGATCTCGTCGCGGAGGTCGGAGGCTTCTTCGTCGTCGGCGTCCTTGATGAGGAGCTGGTCGACGAGGCCGAGCGCCCGGTCGTATTCGCCGTCTTCCATATATGAGCGCGCGAGTTTCAGGGTGTTGTCGCGCTGGCGGGCGGCGCCGCCGCCGAACGCGGCGGACAGCCCGAACCCGAGCCCCGCGAGGACGAGCAGCGCCCCCACCGCGATGCCGACACCGATCAACCTGCGTTTCGTCTTTTCCCTCATGATGCGTTTCCTCGCGTGATTTCGATGTGTCGGGGCCAGCCCGCGTCAGTCTTCCAGTTCGAGGCCTTCGCCGTAGCCCTGCGTGCCGTCGGTGCCGCCCGTCATGTTCGTGGTGTCGCCGGACGATTCCTTGAGCGACTGGCTCAGCGCGTCGAGGACGGCCTGCTTCGCGGCCTCTTCCGCCACCCGCCGGGCTTCGGCTTCGGCGGCGGACTGTTCTTCCGCGGCGATGTCGCCGTCCAGGAGGGCGAGCAGCCGCCTGATGGTCTCGGCCTGCGGCGACGCCGGTTCGAGCGCGAGATAGGCTCGGTAATCGCCCGCCGCGTCCCGGACGCGCCCGAGCTTGAGGCGCACGTTCGCGCGGTTCAGGTAGGACGGGGCGTAATCGGCGCGTTCGACGATGGACTGCCCGTAGGTTTCCTCCGCGAAGCTGTTCTTGCCCTGCGCGGCGTAGCAGTTGCCCATGTTGTAGTAAAAGAGATGCCGGTACCGGACGGCGACGGCCACGCCCTTCCGGAGGACCGCGACCGCGTCGTCGAGGCGCCCGATCTGCTGGTAGGCGATCCCGAGATAGAGCCACGCCTTTTCGTCGGCGCCCGGCGCCTTGACCGCCTGCTCGAGCAGGGCGGCCGCGTCGCGCGGCTTGTTCTCCATGAAGAGGCGTTCCCCCTCGGCGAACAGGTCGGCGGCCCATGCCGCCGTCGCGCCCAGGACGAACAGGAGCGGCAGCAGCCGTTTCGCGAAAGCTTTCATGCCGTGCAACCCTCCTCGCGTCGTCGCCCGCCGGCCCGCGGGGTATGGAAAGAATCCCGCGTGTGGTACAATACTACAATAGCACATTTCGGCCGCATCGCATATGAGGCCGAAGCCTACCGGAGTCGCGATGTCGATCATGATCATCCTTACCGTCGTCAGCGGCGTTGGCGTCGGAGTCATTGCCTTCTTCCTCGTCAGGCTCATCATCGCGCCGAGGCGCCTGTCCGCCGTCGCCGAGCTCATCAAGCAGGGCCGCTACCAGCCGGCGGAGCGCGCCGCCCGCGCCATCATCGCCAAGGACCAGCGGAACGGACCCGCCCGCTACTACCTCGGGCTCATCTACATGGCCGAGAACAAGCCGGAACTCGCGCTCATGGAGTTCAAGGCGGTGAACCAGATCGGCCAGTTCGACCACGAGCTTCCCGAGCGAGATTTCCGCAAGCGCATCGCCGCCCTGTTCGAGAAATTCGAGCAGTGGGACGAGGCGCTCAAGGAATACATCATGCTCACCAAGCTCGAGCCGAACCAGTCCGAGCACTATTTCAGCGCCGCCCGCATCTTCGACGAGCGCGGCAACATCGAGGTCGCCGACAAGTACCTCCGCAAGGCGCTCGAGCTCGAGCCGATGAACGCCCAGGCCCACTTCCTCCTCGGCACGATCCTCTACCGTTCCAAGCACATCCTCGAAGCCCGCGACGAATTCGAGGCCGCCCTCCGCTACGACCCGGGCATCTCCGACGCCTTCTATTACCTCGGCAAGATCCACAAGGAAAACAGCGACAACAACGCGGCGTTACTGTGTTTCGAGAAAGCCCAGAAGAGCGCCGCCTTCCGGCAGAAGGCCCTGATCGAGCGGGGCGGCTGCTACATGGCCATGGGCGCCTACGACAAGGCCATCGTCGAGCTCGAGCGCGCCGTGAAGCTCATCAAGGACGAAAGCTCGAACGACGCCCTCTACGGGCGCTATTTCCTCGCCGCCGGCTACGAAAAGAGCAGGAACCTCGACCGGGCCATCGAGCAATGGGAAGCCATCTACACGAGGAAACCGAATTTCAAGGACGTGGCCGACAAGCTGACCCAGTACCAGGAATACCGCACCGACGACCGCATGAAGGACTTCCTGACCACGCCGAAAGACCGCTTCGTCGAACTCTGCCGGAACATCGCCATGTACGGCCTGAGCTACGCCGTGCGGGACGAGCTGGAACAGCCGAACGGCGTGGACTTCATCACGGTGGAGAACGATTCCGAAAAATGGATGGGCGTCAAGAAGATGCCGATGCTGCTCCGCTTCGTGCGCGTGTCGGACACGCTCGACGACGCCATCATCCGTTCGCTCATCGAAAAGATGAAAAAGCTCAACATCATCCGCGGCGCCATCCTCACCAACGTGAATTTCAACCGGACCGCGCTCGAATTCGCCGAAAACCGCGCCGTGGAGCTCTTTCCCAAGGCCAAATTGCAGGAGCTTTTGACCAAATTGCCCAGTTGACGCGGTCGGGAAACATCGATTCGGGCGTAACCCCGCGACGGTCGCCGGTGTTAGGGTGTAGGGAACGGCGGTGACGACCGTCGGTTCTTCCTCCTTACCGTGCGAAGACCCCGGGCGCGAGCCCGGGGTCGCTTTTTCCCGATAATCCGCGGCCGGAAAAATCGGAAAAAATCGTAAAAATCGAAAGATGTCCGCTTGACACTGAAACGCCGTATCGGTAATCTCACCGAGCGCTGGAACGACGGAGACGACGTGCCGGACGCCGCGGACGAAAGGACGCGAAAAAAACGCTGAACTTTCCGTTCGGTCCGCTTGACAAAGCGAAGCGAACGAAGGTATAAAGCCACGCTCCTGGCACGGAAG